>NZ_QPKI01000002.1 GCF_003339685.1 Halomonas sp. DQ26W
AAGGATGCCGTATAGACCCAGGTCGCGCCTACACATTCAGCAAGATCGGTGACGGCAAGATCTTCATCACGCCACTGGAACAGGTGATTCGCATCCGCACCGGCGAAACCGGCAAGGATGCAGTGTAGTAAGAGAAAATAGGCGGCGCCGAACCAAAAAAAGATCTTCACACTTTGGCGTGAAATGGCAAGGGAAGTCATGGCCGCGCTGTAGGAGTATCTTCAGATCACGACTGGAGGCCGAAGGACTCCCGGCGGCGTTACCGATGGTCGCGGTTATTGCCAGCGCGGCAGCCTCCGCCGGGCGCCTATCGGCGCCAGTCGCGATGGGAACCAGCGCTCCAACAAGGAGCGCCTGCGTCACTGTCGTCGAGCCCCCTTCCGCAATGCAGCCTATGCAGAGCAGGTTCACGCCAAAATGCGCCGAACCAGAAAAAAACCACCTGCCTGCACAGGTGGTTTCTCCGTCAGCGGCGGAATTTACTTCTCGACGAAGGCCCGCTCGATCACGTAGTCACCGGGCTCGCCCATGCGTGGCGAGATCTTGAACCCCAGGTCGTCGAGCAAAGCGCTGGTCTCGTCGAGCATGGCCGGGCTGCCACAGATCATGGCGCGATCCTGCTTCGGGTCCAACTGGGGCAGACCGGTATCCTCGGCCAGCTTGCCGCTGCGGATATGATCGGTTAACCGCCCCATGGTGTGAAATTCCTCACGAGTCACGGTGGGGTAGTAGACCAGTTTCTCGCTTATCTCGTCGCTCAGGTACTCGTGGGCCGGCAGCTGCTTCTGGATGAAGTCGGCATAGGCCAGTTCACTGACGCTGCGCACCCCGTGCACCAGCACGATCTTCTCATAGCGCTCGTAGGCCTCGGGGTCCTGAATCAGGCTCATGAATGGCGCCAGGCCGGTGCCGGTGGAGAGCAGATAGAGATTGCGGCCCGGAAGCAGGTCATCGGTCACCAGCGTACCGGTCGGCTTGCGGCTGACCATGATCTGATCGCCCACCTTGAGATGTTGCAGCCGCGATGTCAGCGGGCCATCCGGCACCTTGATGCTGAAGAATTCGAGGTGATCCTCGTAGTTGGGGCTGGCGATGGAGTAGGCACGCATCAGCGGCTTGCCATTCACTTCCAGGCCAATCATCACGAACTGACCGTTCTTGAAGCGAAGGCTGCGCTCACGAGTGGTTCGGAAACTGAACAGGGTGTCGTTCCAGTGGTGGACGCTGAGGACATCTTCCAGGGCAAACTTGCTCACGACTGGCTCCTTGATATTCCATTGGCGAATAACGTCGCCGTTAAAGCAATGATGGTAATTCTAAGCGTTCGCTTCATATCTGTTAAATGGGTAGTTTGGATAAAGCTTATCTATAATATGGATATATTGCTGCCTGGAGCCCTGTCATGCGCTATACCCTACGCCAACTGGAAGTGTTCGTTGCCGTCGCGCAACACGAGAGCGTGTCCCACGCCGCCCGGGTACTCTCGCTGTCGCAGTCGGCGGCCAGCACCGCTCTCTCGGAACTCGAGCGGCAATTCGATTGCCAACTGCTCGACCGTATCGGCAAGCGCCTGAAACTCAATGCATTGGGCTTCCAGCTCTTGCCCAAAGCGGTGGCCCTGCTCGACCGGGCCGAGGAAATCGAAGAACTGCTGCGCGGCCAGCGAGGTATCGGTTCGCTGGACGTAGGGGCGACGCTAACGATCGGCAACTATCTTGCCACGCTGTTGATCAGCGATTTCATGCAGCGCCATCCTGACAGCCGGGTACGACTCCAGGTGCGCAATACCAGTGCCATTATCGAGCGCATCGTGCATCACGAACTTGATCTGGGACTGATCGAGGGCGATTGCCAGCATGAGGACGTGGTGATGCAACCCTGGGTGGAGGATGAACTGGCGGTATTCTGCTCGCCGCGTCACCCACTAGCTCATATCGGTGAGGTGGACATGGACAAGCTGCTGCGGGCCGACTGGATCATGCGCGAGCAGGGCTCAGGCACGCGTCTCACCCTGGAGCAGGCTACCCGCCACCGCCGCGGGCGCTTCAATATCCTGCTGGAGCTGGAACATACCGAGGGGATCAAGCGAGCGGTGGAGTCGGGACTGGGGATCGGCTGTATCTCGAAACTGGCGCTGCGTGACGCCTTTCGCCGCGGCAGCCTGGTGCCGATTCCCACGCCGGATCTGGACCTGAGCCGGCAGTTCGCCTTTATCTGGCATCGCCACAAGTATCTTGCCACCGGGATGCGCGAATTCCTGCGGCTGTGTCGCCAGATGACGGAAGGGATTCAGCGAAGCGATGAGATCGATCTGCCTTCGGTACCCTGAACGCTCCCCGTCACTGGCGCAGCTTGAAGCCCCCGATCACACCGGCAAACCGGTCTGCCCCGTCACCTCAGCAACCGCCATCGATAGGGCATTGGCTTCCCAGGTCGCGTACAGGGCGTCACAACCGAAGACACCCGGCTCCCAGCCGATGAAGGCATCGAGCAGCGAGCGGTTGACGAATGGACTTGAGATGCATAGGCGCTCTCGCTGACGGAAGAAGACGGGAGACGTCAGCGCATGTCGCTGACCGCTTGCTGAATGTTCTCCAATCCAGACTTACTAAGGTCCTTGGCAAGGGTATGAATTATCAGCTTACGAGTGGGGGCATCCAACTCATCACGCAGTAGACCGAGAAACTTGGGAGGAGCAACGAGAATCAGCCTGTCCATGAGATTCTCGACTCGGGCCCGGTAGATCCGCTCAGCCACCTGCTTGGCAAAGAGTTGGTCTTCGTGCTCGGAAGCGACACCTTCACGATAAGAGGAGCGTGAGCCGGGCCCTCTGGATTCCTGCACATCGGCGCCACCATCCGTCACCAGATCTCCCTCATGCAGCCTACCTGCCGGATGCACGAGGCTTTCCTTCTCCTCCAGTTTGAGGGCGTCACGCGTGAAGACGCGAGCCCGTGCTGCATCGGCCACCACGATATACGTTGTCATAGCCTCTCCTTGATACGAGTTTACGAGAGCGCCCACCGTGGGGCATGCTCCCCTCCTCTTCAACATGGCAAGGTGGCCCCCCCGGGTCAAACCATCAGGGGCAGCACCTAGATGACCTTGCGCCGCAGAACGCTGGTGATGGCTTCACCGATCAGCACCAGCACAATGATGGCGATCAGGATGGTCGCCACGGTGGGCCAGGCGAAGGTGTCGATCGCTCCCTGCAGGATCACGCCGATGCCACCAGCACCCACCAGCCCCAGCACCGTAGACTCGCGGATGTTGATGTCCCAGCGCAGGATGACAATGGCGAAGAAGGCCGGCATCACCTGGGGCACGACGGCATAGGCAATCACCTTGAGCTTGGAGGCACCGGTGGCCTCCATGGCCTCCACCGGGCGCCGGTCGATTTCCTCGATCGCCTCGCCCATCAGCTTGCCGATGAAACCGATTGAACGAAACATGATCGCCAGTATCCCCGCCAGCACACCGGGGCCGAAGATCGCTACGAACAGCAGAGCCCAGATGATGGTATTCACCGAACGGCTGGAGACCAGGATGAATCGCCCTAACCATAGGCAGGCGCGGTTGGGGGTGGTGTTCTGGGCGGCGATGTAGGAAACCGGCAAGGCGATGAAAATCGTCAGCATCGTCGCCAGCGTGGCGATATGTACCGTCTCGATCAGCGCATTGACGATACTGCCCAGGCCGCGGGGGTCCGGGGGCCACATGCGCGCACCCAGGCTCGAAATCTGGTTTGGTGCATCCCACACCCAGGGCCAGAAAATATCGATATCGCGAACCGCCCAGTAGACCACCATCATGGTCACCAGCAGGACGGCGTAGCGGATCAGTCGCTCCTTGCGCTCATAGCGCTGCCAGACACGATCAGCGAGGGCGGAGGCTTGATCTACCATATTTTTTTCCTCACCCAGCCGCTGATGCCTTCACTGACCAGGATCACCGCGATGATGATCAACAGAATCGCGAAGGCGAAGTCGTAATCGTAGCGCCCGAAGGCGTTCATCAGGGTACCGCCGATTCCCCCAGCACCAACGATCCCCACTACCGCAGAGGCACGCAGGTTGCTGTCGAGCTGATACATCGAGAGACCCACCTGGCGTGGCAGGATCTGAGGGAAGACCGCGTAGACGAGGATTGAGAAATAGCCCGCTCCGGTGGCCTTCATCGCCTCGACCTGACCCCAGTCGATTTCTTCGATCTCCTCGGCCAACAGCTTGCCGACAAAACCGATCGAGTAGACGGTCAGAGTCAGGATACCGGCCAGCGGGCCAAAGCCCACTGCCGCCACGAAAAGAATGGCCACGATCACCGGGTGGAAACTGCGAGACACGATGATCACCGAGCGCCCGAAATAGTAGATGGGCTTGGGTACGACGTTCTTAGCCGCCATGACCGCAAAGGGGATCGACAGCATGACACCCAGCAGGGTTGCCAGGATGGCAATCTGGAAACTCTCCTTGAACCCGGTGAGCAGCAGGCCACCGCGCTCGAAGCTCGGTGGAAAACCCCCGCCGAAGATACGTGCCGCCCGCGGTAGCCCATCGGCGATACGGTCCCAGTTGAACGGCAGGGTGGCAAAGGCCCAGATTAGATAGATCACCACCATCAGCCACAGGCCGTAGCGCAGTAATGGGCTGGCGATGAACGGCGGCTTGCGCCAGGTCCTGGGCCCCGGGTGCGTGCCGGGGATGTCAGATCTGGTCATTGGAGACCCCCTTTTCACCCTGTTTCGGGCTAGCGCCGGGCTGCTCGGTGATCTCCTCGTCGTGTGCCTCGATGCCGCCATAGATGGCGTCCAGGGCATCTTTGTTGAAATCGCTAGGCGCACCGTCAAAGATCATCTTGCCATGGCGCAGGCCGACGATGCGCTCGGTGTAGGTCTTGGCCTGTGCGACATTGTGGATATTGATCAGCACCGGCAACGATAGCTCACTTGCTAGGCTCTGCAGCAGCTTCATGATCTGCTCGGAGGTCCGCGGGTCGAGCGATGCCGTCGGCTCATCAGCCAGCAGGATCTCGGGCTCCTGCATCAGCGCCCGCACGACGCCGACCCGCTGACGTTCGCCACCGGAAAGCTCGTCGGCTCGCTTGTTAGCGTAGTGGGCGATGCCTACCCGCTCCATGAGCGTGAAGGCACGTTCGATATCCTCCCGAGGGTAACGCCTCGAGATGGCCTGGTAGAGGCTGACGTAGCCGAGCCGGCCCGCCAGCACGTTCTCCATCACGGTCAGGCGGTCGATCAGGTTGAAACCCTGGAAGACCATGCCGATCTTGCGCCGGGCCCGACGGAGCGCTGCCCCTCTCAGCTTGACCAGTTCATTGCCGTTTAGCCGGATCGAGCCCGAGGTCGGCTCAACCAGTCGATTGATACAGCGCAGCATGGTGCTCTTTCCCGCCCCCGATGCGCCAACGATGGAGACCACACTGCTGCCCTTCACCACGAGATCCAGCTCTTGCAGCACAGGTTCGTCATTGCCGTAGCGCTTGACCAGCTTGGAGATTTCCAGCATCCATCCACCTCGCTATGCAGAAAACCGGCCCCCGGGCAGCGGCCGGGGGCTCACACCTTCTCGAACAGGAAACCCGAAGGACTGTCTGGCTATTCCTGATCCAGGTCTTCGCGGGTATAGCGAACGTTGTTGGCCTGCTGGATGGTGCGGATCACCTGCCAGTGCTCCTCGTAGTTGATGGGGATGAACTTTTCCACGCCCTCAAACTCCTCGCCCAACGCAGTGCCGACGAAATCAAAGGAGAAGAAGGCTTCCTCGATCTTCTCGACGAGGTCGGGATGCAGGTTGTGGGCATAGTTGTAGGAGGTGGTCGGGAAACGGTCCGACTCGTAGATGATCTTGACGTCTTCCTCATCGTAGAGGCCGCGGGCGGCCATCCGCTCGACCACCTCGGATGCCACCGGGGCGGCGTCATAGTCGCGGGCCACCACGCCGAGCATCGACTGGTCATGGCTACCAGAATAGACCACTTGGTAATCCTCGTCGGGCACGATACCAAGGTCCGGGAACAACGCACGGGGTGCCAGGTTGCCGGAGTTGGAGGTAGGGGAGGTGTGCGCCACCCGCTTGCCCTTGAGGTCCTCCATGTCATCGATACCGGAATCGACGTGGGTATAGACCTGCAGGGTATAGCCGAACTGGCCGTCATCGGAGCCCATCAGGGCGAACGGCACCGCACCGGCCAGGTTCACCGCAAAGGGCGTCGGTCCGGTAGAGAAACCGGCGATATGCAGCCGCCCGCTGCGCATGGCCTCGACCTGTGCGGAGTTGGACTGCACGGCGAAGAATCGCACGTTGCGCTCGGTCACCTCTTCCAGATGATCGATGAACGGCTGCCAGATATCGGAGTAGATAGCCGGGTCTTCCACCGGGGTATAGGCAAAGATCAGCGTATCGGGATTGGCCAACTGAGACTCGTCAACTGGCCGGTCGGCGACCATGTTGCCCTCTTCATCACAGTAGAGATCGTCCAGGTCGCCACGCGGGCAGTCGGCATGTGCCTGGGCCGACATGAGCATGGCCAGGGGCAGCAGAGAAGAGAGGGCAAGCGTGGCCAGGGGGTGCTTATTGGTGATGCTGTATGCTTTCATGGCGTGACTCACTTTGCGTGCGTTGTTATTGAGACGTTCGAGAGACCTTCCGATGCAAGAGGTCTTGTAGGTCGCTCATTTGGTTGATCGAAATCGAACATATTGCCGTACGTGATGATCATTATCGAAACTACAGATTAATCTAGGTAGTATGACGCCAGCATGTCAAACAGATTCCTCAACGCCGCGGCACCGCGGCGCAACCAATACCTCCTGATGCGGCACGGCCATAGCCAGGCCAATGCCACGGGGCTGATTGTCAGCACACCTGAATGCGGCCTGACGGCCTTCGGTCTCTCCCCCTGGGGTGTCTCCCAACTGGACACACTGCTCGCCGACTGGAGCTGGCCAACACCTACGCGGATTTACCATTCGGACTTTCTGCGCACCACCGAGACCGCCGCTCTGGTGGCAACCCATTTCGGGCTGCCGCTGCAGCGCGAGACCCGCCTTAGGGAAAGGAACTTCGGCGACTTCGAAGGCCGGGGGGATGATCGATACCCCCAGGTCTGGACGCTGGACGCACGCAACGCGGAGCATATCGAGCACGGGGTAGAGAGCGTGGCCAGCGTGGCTGACAGGATGCTGGAAGTGATCGAGTCGCTGGAGCAGGCTTTGGACGGGGAAACGGTGCTTCTGGTCAGCCATGGCGATCCGCTACAGATACTTCTGGCGTGCCTGGAGGGCAGGCCGCTAAGCCGGCACCGGGATCGCAAGCCGCTGGCTCCCGCCAGTTTGACCGTGCTGCCGTGAGCCGAGCGTGACGATAGCTGTCAACAACGGCTGCACCTGGCCAGCATCTGAGGTAGCATTCTGCATAGCCGGGCATGGAGGCCGGTGAGATTCATCGTGCCGCGATGTGCACTCTACGCAAGGACCCCACGATGCAACAATTCCTGTTTCCCCGACGTCCACTCTCACGCGGCACGCTGATTTTCTGCCATCTGCTACTCCAGTTGGGTCTGTTGACCACCGCTGCACTCTGGTTGATGCCACGCATCCCGGGGCTGGCGTCAACCGACTGGGTAACGGCCTGGCCGGCCCTGGCACTCGGTAGTGGACTCTGGCTGCTGGGGGCCATGACGTTGCGCCTGCTCGCAGAGCTATGGCTGCTACCCCATCATCTCAACGGCCGGCCGGGCTTCGCGCCAGGCGACGTCATGACGCGCTCCTTCGAGCGTCGGCCTGCGGTACATGCCGAGGATGCCGCCTGGACCAGCGAGGCACGCCACCTGGAGACAGAAGCCAGCGTGTTAGGCAGCGCCCGGGTCACCCGCCCCGCAGCACCTTTAAAGCCACCACGTACTGCCAGTTGATACAGCCCCAGGCCAGGGTCCTCCCATGAAGTGGCTCTCATTGCCGAGAAGCAGATCAGCAGGGCCCGCGCCGCAGGCGCCGAGACGGTATCACTCAATGGCCGAGTATCTGGCTGAGAAACAGCTGGGTACGCTCGGACTGGGGGTTATTGAAGAAGGGCTCCGGCGCGTTCTCCTCGATGATCTGTCCCTGATCCATGAAGATTACCCGGTCGGCCACGGTCTTGGCGAAGCCCATTTCGTGGGTAACACAGAGCATGGTCATACCCTCGTTGGCCAACTCGACCATGACGTCGAGTACCTCCTTGATCATTTCCGGGTCGAGCGCAGAGGTCGGCTCGTCAAACAGCATCACTTCGGGATGCATGCATAGCGAGCGGGCAATGGCGACCCGCTGCTGCTGGCCACCCGAGAGCTGCCCCGGATACTTGCGTGCCTGCTCGGCGATCTGCACCCGCTCGAGATAGCGCATGGCTAGCGCCTCGGCCTCGCGGCGCGGCTGCTTCTGCACCCACATGGGTGCGAGACAACAGTTCTCGAGCACAGTCAGGTGGGGAAAGAGATTGAAGTGCTGGAACACCATGCCCACGCTGCGACGGATCTGCTCGATACGCTTGATATCCTGGGTCAGCGGAACACCCCCGACCACAATCTCGCCCTGCTGATGCTCTTCCAGATGATTGATGCAGCGAATCAGCGTCGATTTGCCCGAACCCGAGGGGCCGCAGATGACGATACGCTCGCCACGCTTTACCTCGAAGTCGATATCGCGGAGCACGTGAAAATCGCCGTACCACTTATTGACGCCGCGCATCTCGACCATGGGTGTCTCGGTGCCGGCCTGGGTTGCCTGATCATTCATTGTTTTCGTTCCTTATCTTTTATGGCCGGTGTGAAGCTTCCGCTCGAGATACTGGCTGTAGCGCGACATGCTGAAACAGAAGACCCAGAACATGAAGGCGGCAAAGACATACCCCTCCAGGGCAAAGCCCAGCCAGCGGGAGTCGGACAGGGCCGCCTGGACGATACCCAGCAGGTCAAAGAGCCCGATGATCATGACCAGGGTGGTGTCCTTGAACAGCGAGATGAAGGTATTGACGATACCCGGGATCATCATCTTCAAAGCCTGGGGCAGCACGATCAGGCCCATGCGCTTCCAATAGCCCATACCCAGAGCCGCCGCAGCCTCTTCCTGACCCCGTGGGATCGCCTGCAGGCCACCCCGGATCACCTCGGCCATGTAAGCACTCTGGAACAGAGTGATACCGATGAAGGCGCGGATCAGACGGTCGACGCTGACCCCGGTGGGCATGAACAGCGGCAGCATCACCGAGGCCATAAACAGCACCGTGATCAGCGGTACGCCGCGCCAGAACTCGATGAACACCACACAAAAGCTCTTGACGATGGGCATCTGCGAGCGCCTGCCCAGTGCCAGCATGATGCCGATGGGCAGGGCGCCCACCATGCCCACAACCGCCAGCACCAGGGTCAGCATCAGCCCCCCCCAGCGGTGGGTCTCCACCACGCGCAGACCGAAATGCCCACCGTAAAGCAGGAAGTAGGCCAATAGCGGGAAGCCCACCAGCGTCACCAGTGCTACCCAGCGCTTGTAGGGCAGCCGCGGTATCGCCAGCCAGGCGATCAGCCCGGCGAAGACAGCGAAGGTCAAATTGACCCGCCAGATCTCACTGCCCGGATAAAGCCCATAGATGAACTGGCCGAGACGGGCGTTGACGAACACCCAGCAGGCGCCCTCCCGGGAGCAGTCTTCACGGCTGGTGCCGATCCAGTCGGCATTGATGAAGGCCCACTGAATCGTCGGCGTCAACAGGATGTAAAGCAGGTAGAGCCCCAGCAGGGTGAATATCGTATTCACCGGACCGCTGAAAAGGTTGTCACGCAGCCAGGCCACCGGGCCAACGGTGTTCTTGGGTGCGGGGCGCTCCCCGATCATCTTTGTTTGAATTGTCATGGCGCTCTCCTAGCGTTCCACCAGCGCCACGCGGGCGTTGAACCAGTTCATGAACATCGACACCAACAAGCTGATGGTCAGGTAGACCGCCATGGTCATGGCTATCACCTCGATCGCTTGTCCCGTCTGGTTGAGCGTGGTCCCGGCGAACACCGAGACCAGATCCGGATAGCCGATGGCGGTGGCAAGCGAGGAATTCTTGATCAGGTTGAGGTACTGACTGGTCAGCGGCGGAATGATGACCCGCATGGCCTGGGGCACCACCACCAGGCGCAATACCAGATTGCGCGGCAGGCTTAGCGCCTGGGCGGCCTCGGTCTGGCCATGGGAGATCGCCTGGATGCCCGAGCGAACGATCTCGGCAATGAACGAGGCGGTATAAATTGACAGTGCCAGCCACAGCGCCAGAAATTCGGGGATGATCGTGATGCCACCGCGGAAGTTGAAGCCGGTCAATTGCGGCACATCCCAGGTCACCGGTACGCCGGTGGCGACGAGTACCAGCAGCGGCAGGCCAAGAATCAGCCCCAGCGAAATCCAGCCCGCGGGAAAACGCCTGCCCGTAGCCTCGTGGCGACGCTTGTTCCAGACCACCAAGGCGATGCTGGCCGCCACGGCTATACCCAGGGTCAGGGGAATCAGTCCGAAGCCCGATTCGAACAGCGGCTCGGGCAGGTAGAGTCCGCGTACGTTGAGGAAGAGCACTTCGCCCAGCGACAAGCTGTCGCGGGCACTCGGCAAGGTCCGTAACACGGCGAAGTACCAGAAGAAAATCTGTAGCAGCAGCGGTATATTGCGGAAAATCTCGATATAGGCATTGGCCAGGCGGGCGATCAGCCAGTTGGGTGAAAGCCGGGCGATGCCCACGGTAAAACCGATGATCGTCGCCGCCAGCACCCCTAGCGCCGAAACCAGCAGGGTATTGAGCAGCCCGACCACGAAGGTGCGGCCATACGTGCTCTGGGAGGAGTAATCGATCAGGCTCTGGACGATGCCGAAGCCGGCCGTATTGTTCAGGAAACCGAAGCCGGTCGTGATACCACGAGCGGCCAGGTTGGCTTGGGTATTGCCGACGATATAAAGCAGGAAGGCGACCACTGCAGCAATCAGCAATACCTGGAAGATCAATGCGCGCTTGGCGCGATCACGCCAGAAAGGCGGTTTTGGGCCCACTGGATGGGCCTGGGGTCGAACGGACATGAAGGGACTCTCCGCCTGGATCCGTCAAGCAGGTATCAAGCCCCGGCCCGGGATAGCCAGGCCGGGGCATAACAAGACACGAGGCGGTGACGCCCCGGACGGTTTGATCAGCGGATCGGCGGTGCGTACTGAATGCCACCCTGAGTCCACAGGGCGTTGATGCCGCGCTCGATCTGCAGCGGGGAGTCCATGCCCACATTGCGCTCGTAGCTTTCGCCGTAGTTACCCACCTGGCTGATGATGTGATAGGCCCAATCGGCGCTCAGGCCCATGCCCTGGCCATAGTTGCCATCCACGCCCAGCAGGCGGGCGATATCCGGATCCTCGGTGCCGAGCATCTCGTCGACGTTGTCGCTGGTAATGCCCATTTCCTCGGCATTGAGCATGGCGAACAGCGACCACTTGACGACATTGAACCACTGGTCGTCACCCTGGCGCACGACTGGGCCCAGCGGCTCCTTGGAGATGACTTCCGGCAGGATCACCGAACCGTCGGGATCGGAGAGCTGGATGCGCAGTGCCGCCAGCTGCGAGGTGTCGGAGGTCAGCACGTCGCAGCGGCCGGCCTCATAGCCACCCACGGTCTGCTCAGAGGTATCGAAAACAATGGGGTCGAACTGCATGTCGTTGGCACGGAAGTAGTCGGCCACGTTCAGCTCGGTGGTGGTGCCGGACTGAACACAGACCGCCGCACCGTCGAGCTCCATTGAGCTGGAGACACCCAGGTCGCGATTGATCATGAAGCCGATACCGTCGTAGAAGTTCACGCCGGCGAAATTCAGGCCCAGGGTGGTATCGCGGGTGGTAGTCCAGGTAGTGTTGCGTGAGAGTACGTCCACTTCACCGGACTGCAGCGCAGTAAAACGCTCGACGGCATTCAGCGAGATATAGCGCACCGCCTCGGCGTCACCGAAGACAGCAGCGGCCACGGCACGACAGACGTCGACGTCAAGCCCCTGCCACTCGCCCTGGTCGTCCGGTGCGGAGAAGCCAGGTAGGCCGTCACTCACGCCGCACTGAACGGCACCGCGTTCAAGCGTATTCTCAAGTGTATCGGCAGATGCCGTAGCTGCCGCGCCCAGTGTCAAAGCCGCTGCGGAAGTCAGCAGTAGCCACTTGTTCTTGTTGTTCAACATATAAGAGATCTCGCTTGGTAAAAGGAATGTGAGGTCCATGCCTGAAGCATGTGCAAAGACCATAGCAAAGATCATTCCACAAACGCATCGTTGCAGGCATACCGTTTATTCAACGCTTCCAGGGCAGTGAATATGACCAGTTACTCGCCCCGTCGAGGGTCAGCCATGGCATTGACCGCCCCACACTGCACTAAGGTCGTGCATGTATTTATCTAACCGCACACGCAATCGCCCCGCAGACTGGGCCTGCGGGGCGATTGAGGTCACCTCATGCCGATCGGCTCAGCAAGGCGAGCCATCAAAGGCGAATCAAGTAGTCGAAGGCACCCAGTGCTGCCTTGGAACCTTCGCCCATGGCGATGACGATCTGCTTGTAGGGTACAGTGGTGACATCGCCGGCAGCGAAGATACCCGGCACCGAGGTCATGCCGTGATCGTCGACGATGATCTCGCCCCGCGGGGAAAGCTCGATCGACGAGTCGGTCAGCCACTCGGTGTTGGGCACCAGCCCGATCTGTACGAAAACCCCTTCCAGGTCGAGCCTGCGCAGCTCACCGCTCGACCGCTCCTCGTAGACGAGACCGTTGACCCGCTGGCCGTCACCTTTGACTTCGGTGGTCCTGGCTCCCTTGATCACCTTCACATTGGCCAGGCTGGCGAGCTTCTTCTGCAGCACGGCATCGGCACGCAACTCGTCCATGAACTCGATCAGGGTGACATGCTCGACCAGGCCTGCCAGGTCGATGGCCGCCTCGACGCCAGAGTTGCCGCCCCCGATCACCGCTACGCGCTTGCCCTTGAACAGCGGACCATCGCAGTGGGGGCAATAGGCCACACCCCTGTTGCGGTATTCGTCTTCGCCAGGCACGCCCATTTCACGCCAGCGGGCACCAGTGGCCAGGATCAGGGAGCGGCTCTTGAGCGAGGCGCCCGATTCGAACTGCACCGCATGCTCACCGCCGGGCTCAGTGGCCGGTACCAGCTTGACGGCACGCTGCAGTGGCATGATATCCACATCGTACTGCTTGACGTGCTCTTCCAGTGCAGCGGCCAGCTTGGGACCATTGGTCTGCGCAACTGAGATGAAGTTCTCGATGGCCATGGTATCGAGAACCTGACCGCCGAAGCGCTCTGTGGCAACCCCCGTACGGATACCCTTGCGAGCAGCATAGATGGCCGCTGCGGCACCGGCCGGGCCGCCGCCGATCATCAGTACCTCGTAGGCTTCCTTCTCATTGAGCTTGGCAGCCTCGCGCTTGGCGGCGCCGGTATCGACCTTGGCCAGGATCTGTTCGAGGCTCATGCGCCCCTGATCGAAGGGTTTGCCGTTGAGGTAAATGTTCGGTACCGACATCACCTCACGCTTCTCCACCTCGTCCTGGAACAGCGCGCCGTCGATGGCCACATGACGCACGTTCGGATTGAGTACCGCCATCAGATTGAGCGCCTGAACCACGTCGGGGCAGTTCTGGCAGGAGAGCGAGTAATAGGTTTCGAAGTTCAGCTCGTCGTCGAGGCTCTTGATCTGCTCGATCACCTCGTCGGATACCTTGGGCGGGTGCCCGCCGACCTGAAGCAACGCGAGTACCAGCGAGGTGAACTCGTGGCCCATGGGGATCCCGGCGAATACCAGGCCGGTATCCTCCCCGGGGCGGTTCAGTGCAAACGACGGGGCGCGCTCATCGTGCCCATCGCTACTCAGGGTGATCTTGTCGCTCAAGCCGGCGATCTGCTCCAGCAGCTTGAACAATTCCCTAGATTTGTCGCCGTCATCGAGGGATGCGACGATCTCGAACGGTTGAGTGACCTTTTGCAAGTACGACTGCAACTGGCTTTTCAGAGTGTCGTCCAACATGACAGCGGATTCCTTGTGTCTGGCTCATGGAACAGGCATGACTCGACGCCCTGCGAGGCCAGGGGCCAGCGCACGTCGGGCCAGGGTCTTGGTCTTGAATCGCCCGGGCGGGGCACACCCGGGTTAAGGACGGGCGAAACCGGGGAACGGCCTCGCCACGATGTTGCTCAGGGAATTGTTGATTCATGTAGCGAGCGAAGAGAGGTTGGCCGCCGCCGGAGCACAGAAACCGAAGCCTATGCGGTACTAGGTGAGGATTTCGAGCACCGCCGGCGGCCAAGATATCGAGCGCAGCAATGAATCAGCGTTTCCTTAGATCTTGCCGACCAGGTCCAGGGAAGGCGACAGGGTCTCTTCGCCTTCCTTCCACTTGGCGGGGCAGACTTCGTTCGGGTTGGCGGCCACGTACTGGGCAGCCTTCACTTTGCGCAGCAGTTCTTCGGCATTTCGGCCGATGTTGCCGGCATTGATCTCGACGATCTGGATCTTGCCTTCCGGATCGATCACGAAGGTACCACGCTCGGCCAGACCGGCTTCCTCGATCAGCACCTCGAAGTTGCGTGAGATGGTCAGGGTCGGGTCGGCCAGCATCGGGTACTGGATCTTGTTGATCGTCTCGGAGCTGTCGTGCCACGCCTTGTGGGTAAAGTGGGTATCGGTGGAAACACCATATACCTCGACACCCAGCTTCTTGAATTCTTCGTAGTTGTCCGCCAGGTCACCGAGTTCGGTGGGGCATACGAAGGTGAAGTCGGCCGGATAGAAGAAGAAAATGTTCCACTTGCCCTTCAGGCTCTCTTCGGTGACGTCAATGAACTCGCCATTGTGGAAGGCAGTGGCTTTGAACGGCTTGACTTCGCTGTTGATCAGGGACATTCAGTAGTGCTCCTTGTCGTGGTTGATGATCCGAATACGAAACAGATGATAACCGCTGAACCACGATAGGCTAAATTGAATGAAGACATGGCGGTGATAAATTCCGCCTATGGACGACGAGTAACTTATTGAAACGACACTGCCTCTCCCTGGCGGTCGAGGGCCAGAAAGCTGTCGATATTGCCCATCTTGAGCGATTCGACCATCCGCTGAAGATGATGTTCGGTATCAGCGCTGGATGGTGGCTGCTGTCCGTTACCAGAGAGCGCCGCCACGAACACGATATCCCACTCGATACCGGTGTTGCGCGACTCCGCCACCAACGCCTCCATGTCGCTGAGCTCCTCGGGCGACTTGTCGACGCACAACGCCGGCGTCAAGACCCCGCCTTCCCCCTGCTCGAAGCGTTGGCGCTGCTCGACGGAGGCATTGTCCGGCAGCTCGGCACGGGTGAAGACGAACAGCAGCCGCTGCGGTTCCGGCTGCTGATTCGCCTCCTCCAGAAGATCGGCAAAACGGGAAATGGCCAAGATACTCCTCCAAGACTGGTCGCAACATCGCATTGGCGATGCCGATAATGAAACAGGCGCCGGCCAGGGGCAAGGCGCACCCGATACGATAGCGCATTCGGCATGGCGCTGCCCGTCCGCTCGGCATCAGCGGGAGGGCGCGAAATCGACGCGTAGACTCGCCTCGTCCAGCGGCCATACACCGGCATCGAGGGTATCCCCCTCGGCGTCCTGTAGCAGATAGCTACGGTGCTGATGATGTTTCAGCAATGCCACCAGCCGCTGCAGCTGGCCAGGTTCAGAGGCGCTCACGACCGCGACCCGGCTTTCCGGCAGCATCCACATCCGCCCCTCGCCCCGTACTGTCATGGCCGAAGGCGGCCCATCGAGAGCCTGTTCAGCCAGCCAGATGGCAACTTCATCGTCGCTGCCGAGTACCAGTAGCGGCGCCACGCCATCCAGCGACGGTTCCAGGCCATGGACCGGCAGTGACGGTGACAAGGCCACCAGCAGTGTCGTCACCACACCGGCCAGCCACATACGACCCGGCATTACTTTACTCATCATGTGACCGCGCTGGAAAGCGAGCCAGCACCTCCCGCTCATCGCCATTACGACGAATGTCCAGTGGCAACAGGGTACCCGGCCGCTGCTGGCGCACCAGGCCGGACAGGTCGGTAGGACGTGACAGGGGCTCTCCCGCGGCTCGCAGGATGATGTCACCCGCCTCGAGCCCCGCCTGTTCGGCCACGGAGCCTTCAAGGATGGAGTGTATTTCGACACCCGCTTCATGCGACGAGACATAGACGCCCAACTGCATGGGGGAGACTGCCTCAGACCCGCTGTCATCGAGGGCAAAGACCGCACGGGCCAAACCTTCCTGCGGTGTCTGGCACTCGTCTCCGCTCACTGACCAGGGCAACAGCGTCGCCTGGCTGTCGACGCCCAGGTCCATGAGCTGATGCGGCACGCCATGCTCGTATTGCAGATGCCCCTGGCCGATCAGGCCGACGACCAGGGCCGCCTTCTTTGCGACTTCCGCCAGGCCAAAAGCCATGGCCCGATCCCATACCAGCTGCGCCTGGATGAATCGCTCGAGCTCTTCCTCGTCGCCACGAGACGGATGCTGCGCATACACCTCCGCCAGCCGTTCGCGATAGGCTGCGAGTGGCTCTACCGGTGCAGTGATGCCAAGGCGCTCTGCTTCCGGTACCGCCTCCCAACCCTCCTCGACCAGCCGGCCACGCAGCTCCGGGGTCACGTTGACCGCCTTGAGCGGCACGCGATGAAGCCGGGCAAAGTGCAGGATGGGAAAATAGAGCGCCGGATCGAAGCCCCAGGCAGTGTGCCAGTGGCTCTCGTCGACGAATGCCTGCTCGCCGAGATCGCCCGCTACCCAGGCATCGAGTACCGGCTGCGCCTCCCTTGGCAACATCTCCAAGGCGATTACCATATCGGGCCGTAGAGAATGCAGGCCCGCCAGGGTATGCAGCTGCCAGCGATGATGATCCGCATTGTCGTGCCGCTCACCGAGCAGCACCACATCGCGCTCAGCCAGCTCGGCAAAGAGGGCATCCGGCGCCAACTGCTGCCCCCCGGGTTCGAGCCACTGCCCTGGAGCGGGACAGGTGGCGGCTTGGGCGGGAACCGCGCTGAGCGCAAACGCCCCTGCCAGGCAGGCGAGCATCGAGAGCCCTCTGCGGAAAGCGAACGGTAATGGCATCGAAAACTCCATGACGGTTTGACTTCCCCCATCATGGCGCATACGTCACGTCTTGGCAGCCATCTCGTACTCCGGCTGAGGACTCCCCCTGGCTTCACTGTCCAATTCCATCTACACCAGGGGCGCCGCAAATGCCGGCACCACCACGAAATGCTCCAGCTTCCCTCCTTTCATGGTTGTTCGGGAACCGAGGTTTGGATATCCTCTAGAAGAGCAACGAGCCCCTGAAGGCCAGTCATCGGCAGACTTACGAATTGGTCTGGCCTGTTCGCCACTCAAGGCACTCCGTTCATAACCTGGGTTATTGAATAGATGAGCTCTTCGAGCGAACTTCAAAGATTGGTGCTCGTTCTGGTGTAACTTGCCACAGCAGACCAGGCACTGTCTGAAAAGTCGGTGAGCGATGTCCAGACAAGGCAAAATCAGCGAAACGACGGGTCCTGAACGAAATCACCAGAACCTTGGTCATCAAGATTCTGGTGATTCAAGATATGGTAACGGGCGCGCAGCCGCTATCAAGAAAATTCAATTGGCACCTGGGGTAATCGCACATGACTGATTTTCCCTGACGATTTGGCTGGCACTAATCGCGTATCGGAACTCGTACTCAGCGCGCCCTTAACCCTGACTATTTTAACGACACATCTTTACCGACATATAATAGAGAGCCAATGAAGACAGAGCTACAGGAATTCGAAGAATCCATGCGCCGTCAAATCAGCGCCTTTCAAAATCCCAAAGAAGAAAAAAAGGGGCCGCGCCCCATGCCCGACAGGGGTGCGAAGTCGCCGGGGCAATCGGCCAGCTCCTACAAAACCGGCCATTTGGTCAGGCTCGCCGTACGCACCAGGGCACTCGAACAGGACAGCGTCTTCGAACACCATTCCAGCAGCATTTCCAAGCTAGAGGCACAGCTAGAAGCCGAAAAGGCAGCCAAGAAAGCCGGCTATCCGATCATCGGCCATCTTATCGAGATTCGGCGCCTGTAACCTTTCTAACGGCTCAGAAAGCGACCTGATAGTTGATGACTGCCGCGCTATCCGAGCGGGCGGCGCGATCATGCCCCGGCTCCAGCGTGTGGCTCAAGTTGAGCTGCAGGACACCGCGCTTACTTGCCTGGAAACGGTAACCCAATTCGATATCCTGCTGTCGCCCGGAGGGGGCCAGGTCAGCCGTGCGCTCTTCATGTATCACCCGTCCATCCAGTGTGCGACCCACCGGCACCGATAGCGTCACCGTCGCGTCGCTGATCCGCATCGGCTGACGATATGCCAGCGCAGCGCTGTGGCGCGACCCTGACCATTGCACGCCCATGCCAAGCTCATCGGTTCGTATCTTGTCGATGTGCTGGATGAAGCCACTACTGCCCTGCACCTCACCCTGGCCACGCTCATAGTGGGCAAACGCCTGCCACTGCCCACCCAGGTTGGCATCGATGGCGAGACCGCTGAAGGCGGTGCGGTTACGCTCGCCCAGCGAAAGCGCGCCACTTCCCTGACCGCCAAGTAGCCCATGCGACTCCTCGAGGGAGCCCATGGTAGCGGTGATCCCGAAGCGATCCGAGGCGCTCATGCGCAGCCCGAAATCCGTCCGCGCTGCCTGGTAGGCCCCACCCAGATGCCGCCTTCCCTTGACCGCGTCGCCAGACCAGTGCTTGGCCACGAGATCCAGACCACCGATCAGAGGATATTCGGTGCGCAGTCCCATGACGGTTTCCAGGGGGCCGGTCAACTCGGAGCCAGCCTGGAACGAAAGCAGCGGCATGAACCCCGACTCTCCGTACGCACTCAGCGGGTCCACTTCGTTGCCGCCGAACTGGAAAAGCGTCCAGTCGCTCTTGCCCAGGCTGCCATCCAAGCGGCTCGATAGGGTCTCACCATGGCCGTTGACACGCGAAGTGAACCGAAACATACCCATGTTGCTTTCGATCTCCTGGCGCTGCTGCGGTGAGGAAGCCGAAATACGCTCCAGGTTCGTGCGCAACACCTTCCGGCGCTGTTCGCGGTAGCCGCTGTGCTGTGACAGGTCGATACGATAGTCCCGCCCAAGGTCGTCGAATGCTGCCACGCCCTTCAGTACGCCACTCTGAGCAAGACTATCGCCATAGGCAGCGGAAAGCTGTGCGAAACTCTCGCCTGGCGAGTGGGAGTCACCGTCGATATAGGTGCCTGCCGCCAGCGCCAGTGAACCATCCGGCTCCAGTGCAACCCCTATGTCCGCTTCACCCTGACCCAGATAGTAGAAGCCGCAGTCCACGCTGCCGTCACTTCCACAGCTGGTATCGCCATAAAGGGGCGAGCTTTGATCGGCCGTCTCCAGTAGTCGCTTCGATACCGTGGCTGCATCCAGATGGGGCCAGAGTTCGATCATGGCAGCGGCATACTGGGCTACCTGTGGCGCCGCTATCGACGTCCCCCCCCAGGTAGCGTAACTGGCATCATGCTTGGCGGTGGCTGCGGTTGTTGCCCACGGGGCCGTCAGAAAGCGCGCCTGCCAGTCGGCGTCTGCCCCAGGGTGATTGCTCTGCTCCTTGAGCACGATTTCGCCATCCTCGTTGAGTGTTGAGCCACCCACGATGAGCATCCGAGCATAGATGTCCTCGTACTGATGTATCGGGTTGGACGACGTCAGTGTCTCGCCATCGTTCCCCGCCGAGACAACATAGATCGAGCCGAGGCCGTCATTGCTGGTCACGATGCGCTGAAGTGAATCCAGCGATGATACGCCCAGATAAGAGGAGGACTCGGCAGGTGCATGGTAGCGCCCGCCCCAACTGTGATTGATCACCCGGGCACCTTCGTCAGCCAGGTAACCGACGCTGTAGTCCAGCACGCTGACGGTGGCCCGGCCCGGAAAGTCAGGGCTGCTCACCTTGGCGAGGTAAAGCTGTGGCTCACTCGAGCCCAGGGTGGTCAAAGACGCCACTGCCGTACCGTGGTCCTCGTCACCACTGACGTCATCGCTGCCGTCCACCAGGTTGACGGTTGCGTAGAGCGCAGGGGCCAGCGTTTCATGAGTAATGCGAAAGCCGGTATCGGCAACGCCGACAAGGACAGAGCCCTCGTCACGAGGCAGGAGACTGGGATTCAACTCGGGTTCGTGAGTACCCTTGTCATTGGTCGGCTTGGTGCCACCACCACCACCACCACCGCCGCAGGCGGTCAGGGTCAGAATGGCAGCAGGCAGAATGAGGGTACTTACGAAACGGTAAATTAACATGGGTCGTCGCAGCGAGCGCTGCGGATCCTCCTTGCTTCAGTCGAACTAACCCCGGATCACGACCCGGGTACCGATGTTGAGCCAAGGGTCCAGTGCACGAATCTGGTAGTTGTCAACGGCCACGCATCCCTCGGTCCAGTCGAAGCTACGGTGCACATCAGGATCGCCGCTGCCCAAGCCATGCAAGCCGATCAGGCCGCCGAGAGCAGTGGTGTGCGGCGGCCTGCCAGTGCGTGCCCGGTAGGTCTCGATATAGTGGTACTCCTCTGGCGTTATCTTGCCGATCCGCAGTGCTTCGGAGGCCACCTCGGCATTGGGATAGTCGATACCAAAGAAGAGCTCGAAACGGGAAGCGCGGTTGATCCGGTCCACGCGGAACTCGCCCAGCGGTGTCATGGAGCTCCCCTTTGCCCGCAGCGGAGCCGCACCTCCTGCCCCATAGGCCAGGTGTTCGATTCGCTTCATCACGTACTCGCCACGATAGACGGTCACCAGGCGGCTCTTCAGGTCCACGTTCACCCAGATCTCATCCGACGCCAGGCCGGCCGGCATCGCCAAGGCATCGAGTGAGTGGAGGAACCCGGCTTGGGAAAAGACCGGATCCACACCATTTTCCTGTGTCGTGGATGAGTCGAAATTGGCTTGTGCCGCACCACTACCCATCATGGCCAGTGCCGCAACGCAAGCGGCCAACCAATGTATCGTCTTGTTCATTCTCCCCCCTGCCCAGAGCGGTATCGTTTTTTAGTTCTCGACAGGGGATTCTACCCATCTTTAATGCATAGCGTCTTGATTTACTTCAAGCCTGAGTGACACTTCAAATAACCATGAGGATTCACTAAAACAAGGATTATTGAAAACGCCATGACTCTGGTCTCCGTGCCTGGACCTCTTTAACACGTCAGCGGCGGGTGCGCCGAAGAGGAAGCGATCTCGCCTGGATCAGCCGTTCCGGCCAGGTCCCCGAGTATCGGGCAGCTCGGGCGATGGTCGCCCTGGCAATGTTCGGCCAGGTGCTGCAGGGTCTGGCGCATGGCGATCAGCTTCCCGATCTTGCTGTCCAACTCTTCAATATGAGCGTAAGCGACGGCCTTCACGTCCGAACTGGCGCGTTTGTCATCCCGCCACAGGGCGAGCAGGTTTGACATCTGCTCCACGGAAAACCCAAGGCTTCGCGCCCGCGCGATAAAGCGTAGTGCATGAATGTCCTTGTCGCTGAAGCTTCGATAGCCGGCTTCGGTCCTGCCAACCGAGGGAATAAGGCCAATGCTCTCATAATAGCGAATCATCTTGCCCGAGATGCCTGAGGCTTTTGCCGCTTCTCCGATATTCATCCGCTACCTCTCGCTTTTCTATATCAAGCCGGCACTATGGCGTTACACCATTGTTGCTCACATCATGCCTTGACCTTACAACGGTGGGAAGGTTTATGGTTGCCACACTAACAACTGCGGCACATGAGAGGAAGTCAGATCATGCAGCGCAACCCAGTCAGCCCGACAGGGTCGACCACCCAAAACGTTCCTGACACCCATGTCTCCTACTCCCTTGGCATCGAAGGCATGAACTGTGGTTCCTGCGTGGGCCGGGTCGAGAAGGCCATACTCGACGTAGCGGGCGTCGAGGATGTTTCCGTCAACCTGGCCACCCGGCGGGCTCAGGTGAGCTTTGCCAATAGCCAAGCGGATATCGCCGGTGTCGCCCGGGCGGTCAGTGCCGCCGGCTATCCTGCGATAACCGACACCATCGAGCTGGCGGTCAAAGGCATGAGCTGCGCCTCCTGCGTTGGTCGAGTGGAGCGCAAGCTCGCCGGCGTACCCGGTGTACTCGATGCCAACGTCAACCTCGTCACATCGACGGCAACCGTTCGCATCGTCGCTGATACCGCGACCCCGGACGTCCTGGCCAAGGCCATTGAGGATGCAGGTTTTGATGCCGAGGCGGTGGGTGATACGCAGGATCGCAGTGACCGTGAGCGCGAAGCACAGGACCAGGAGATCGGCGAGCTGAAGCGTGCCGTGACAGTGGCGGGCGTGCTCACCCTGCCCATTTTCGTGCTGGACATGGGCTCACACTTCATCCCCATGATGCATCACTGGCTGCAGATGAACGTGGGCCAGCAAAACCTCTACTTTCTCTTCTTCGTACTGGCTTCGGTGGTGCAGTTCGGCCCCGGCCTGCGCTTCTACAAGAAGGGCTGGCCGGCGCTGATTCGCGGCGGCCCGGACATGAACTCCCTGGTGATGCTGGGCACCTCTGCCGCCTGGGGCTATTCGGTCGTCGCCACTTTCCTGCCCCAGGTACTGCCGGCCGGCACGGTGAACGTCTACTTCGAAGCCTCGGCGGTGATCATCACACTGATACTCGTCGGCCGCTATTTCGAAGCCATTGCCAAGGGCCGGACCAGTGAGGCGATCAAGGCACTGATGAAGCTTCAGGCCAAGACGGCCCGGGTTGTCCGTGATGGCGAGGAAATGGAGATCGCCATAGAGGAGGTGCGTCGAGACGACATGGTGCTGGTACGGCCCGGCGAGAAGATCCCGGTGGATGGCCAGGTCACCGACGGCAGCTCTTTCGTGGATGAGTCCATGATCACCGGCGAACCCGTGCCGGTGCGTAAGGAAGCCGGTGCCGAGGTGGTAGGCGGCACCATCAACAAGGTGGGCAGCTTCACCTTCCGGGCCACCAAGGTCGGTGCCGATACCCTGCTGGCTCAGATCGTGCACATGGTCGAGCAGGCCCAGGGCTCGAAGCTGCCCATCCAGGCCCTGGTGGACAAGGTCACCAACTACTTCGTGCCGGCGGTGATCGCGGTGGCCCTGGCGACCATCGCCGTGTGGTTGATCTTCGGCCCGGGTCCCGCGCTGACCTTCGCCCTGGTCAATGGTGTGGCAGTGCTGATCATCGCCTGCCCCTGCGCCATGGGCCTGGCCACTCCCACCTCCATCATGGTCGGAACCGGCAAGGCCGCGAGAATGGGCGTGCTGTTTCGCAAAGGCGAAGCCCTGCAGTCGCTGCGTGATGCTACGGTCATCGCCCTGGACAAGACCGGGACCCTGACCAAGGGCCGGCCGGAGCTCACCGACCTGGTGGTGGCCGGTGATTTCGATGAGGCCGAGGTGCTGCAACTGGTGGCCTCCGTGGAGCGTCAGTCGGAGCATCCCATCGCCGAGGCCATCGTCAATGCGGCCAAGGCGCGCGGGATGGTGCTCGATTCCGGTCAACATTTCGAGGCCGACCCCGGCTACGGTGTCGCAGCAGAGGTCAATGGCCGCCGTGTCGAGGTGGGTGCTGACCGCTACATGCGCAAGCTGGGGCTGGACGTGGAGATCTTCGCCAGTGCCGCTCACCGGCTCGCCGACGAGGGCAAGAGCCCGCTGTATGCTGCCATCGACGGCCGCCTGGCGGCGATCATTGCCGTTGCCGATCCGATCAAGGCTTCCACGCCGACGGCCATTCAAGCCCTATACGCCGCAGGCCTGCAGGTGGCCATGATCACCGGCGACAATCGACGCACTGCCGAGGCCATCGCCCGCCGCCTCGGCATCGACAAGGTGGTGGCCGAAGTGCTGCCCGGCGGCAAGGTGGATGCGGTGAAAAGCCTGCAGGCCGAAGGTGGCGTGGTGGCCTTCGTCGGCGACGGCATCAATGACGCCCCAGCACTGGCCCAGGCAAACGTGGGGATCGCCATCGGCACCGGCACCGATATCGCCATCGAGTCCGCCGAGGTGGTGCTGATGTCCGGCGACCTGCGCAACGTGCCCAATGCCATTGCGCTGTCCCGTGCCACCATCCGCAATATCAAGCAGAACCTGTTCTGGGCCTTTGCGTACAACACGCTGCTGATTCCGGTGGCCGCCGGCGTGCTCTATCCCGCCTTCGGCATCCTGCTCTCGCCGGTCTTCGCCGCCGTGGCCATGGCCGCCTCGAGCATCTGCGTGCTCACCAATGCCCTGCGGCTCAAGGGATTCCGGCCACCGCTCACCATCGAAGCGGATGAGGCCAAAGCACCCGAGCAGCCGGTTCCGCAGGCTGCCTGAAACCCATCCGCCCCCGGGCATGGCGGGGGCGGATGGGCCGGATTGCGTGCACATCGAGTACCTGTGCGTGAGTGGCCTTGGCTGATCTGATACCCCCTGGGACAGCTACCGGTCGAAGACCACGGTGCGGTTGGCATGCAGGAAGACGCGCCGCTCCACGTGCAGGGCCACCGCCCGAGCAAGGGTCAGGCACTCGATGTCGCGCCCCTTGGCCACCAGGTCTTCCGGATAATCGGCGTGGCCGACCGGCTCCACCCCCTGAGTGATGATCGGCCCTTCGTCCAGGTTATCGTTGATGTAGTGGGCGGTGGCGCCGACCAGTTTCACCCCCTTCTCGTAGGCTTGGTGGTAAGGGCGCGCGCCCTTGAAGCCGGGCAGCAGCGAATGGTGGATGTTGATTGCCCGGCCGGAGAGCCTTCCGCACATCTCGCTGGAGAGCACCTGCATGTAGCGGGCCAGGATCACCAGTTCCGCGCCGCTCGCCTCGATCTCCTCCCGCACCTGCGCCTCCTGCTCGGGCTTGGTTTCCGGCGTGATCGGGAAGTGGCGGTAGGGAATCCCGTGCCACTCCGCCAGCGACGCCAGGTCGGGGTGATTCGAGACGATGGAGCGAATATCGATCGGCAACTGGCCGGTGCGATAGCGATAGAGCAGGTCGTTGAGGCAGTGATCGGCCTTGGAGACCATGATCACCACCGGCATTCGCGTGCCCGGGGCGGTCAGCTCGAAGGTCATCTCGAACTCGGCGGCACGCTCGGCGAAACCAGCCTGGAACGCCTCTGCACCAAACCCCTCTGCTAACGGTCTGAATTCCGTGCGGATAAAGAAGTGATCGCTCAGGTGATCGTCGAAGGACTGCTGCTCGGTGATGTAGCAGCGCTGCTCCTTGAGAAACCGCGTCACCACGTCCACCGTACCGAGTCGACTCGGGCACTGGGCCGTCAGGATCCAGCGATTGTTCTTGTCTTGCATATTCCGTCTCTCCGAATGGGGCCGGTGTCGCACCGGCCCCGGCATCTCAGGCCTCGACGCCGATGGCGTACTCCGCGCCGGCGTCCAGCAGCCAACGATAGAGGTAGTCGGCGAAGCTGCGGCGCAGTACCAGCTCCCAGCGATCCTCCGTCGGTCGGCGCAGGATCAGGTTGCTCTTGGCAAACACCGTGGTCACGCCCTTGCCCACCGGGAAGGCGTCGGGGTGGACGTCGTAGGGCGTCGACTTCATCAGCAGCTCGCGGACGCACTCACCCTCGAGCTCGACCAGGGTCTGGCCGCCACCGACGTTGACGATGGCATAGTTTTTGACAGCGGTATCGCGGGCGTCACCCAGGGCATCGCGCAGACGCTGCTCGAGTTCAAACTCCTCGCCGCCGGGCACGATCAAGAGCCACTCGTCGGGCGAGAGCCACTGGATCGAGCGCTCGCCGCTCTCGTCATGGCTGAGCGCATTGGGACGCCCCGGTAGCTGGAGGCCGAGCACCTGGCGTACGGCGTCATCGAGCACGATGGCACCGCCGCGCAGTATCAGGTGGCCCAGCATGGCCCGCTCGCGCAGCACCACACGGCTTTTCTCACTGACGCTCGGGCGGCCAGTGTTCTGATAGGACCAGGCCAGCGGAGATTCCGCTGGGACCTCGGTCGCGGGGCGTGCGTCGTAGACGTTGGCGCAGGTCAAAGTGTGATCAGACATGCTGGCGCTCTCCCTTGGAGTCGTAGAAGATCGGTCCGACGATTTCCGCGGCGTGGGTCTTGCCGTCGGCCGAGGGCAGGTAGACGATTTCACCCATTCGCCGATGGCCACCCTTGACCACCGCCAGGGCGAAGCCGCTTTCGAGGGTCGGGCTGTAGTAGCTCGACGTCACGTGGCCCACCATAGGCATCGGGATGGCATGGTCGGGATCGAAGACGATCTGCGCGCCCTCTTCCAGAACCACCTTCGGGTCCTTGGGCTTCAGGCCCACCAGCTGCTTGCGCTCCGTGCGGCGGGTATCGGAGCGCGACAGCGCGCGCTTGCCCACCCAGGAGTACGGCTTGTCGTAGCCGACGGCCCACTGCATGCCCAGGTCCTCGGGGGTGACCGAGCCGTCGCTGTCCTGGCCGACGATGATAAAGCCCTTTTCCGCCCTCAACACATGCATCGTCTCCGTCCCATAGGGCGTCAGGCCGTACTTGTCGCCGTGCTCGAACAGCGTCTTCCAGACGTGCCTGGCGTAGTTGGCCTGGACGTTGATCTCGTAGGCGAGCTCGCCGGTGAAGGAGATGCGGAACACCCGTGCCGGCACGTCGGCGACCTTGCCCTCGCGCCAGTCCATGAACTTGAATCGCTCACGGTCGAGATCGATGTCGGTGATCTCGGCCAGCAGCTTGCGCGCCTCGGGCCCGGTCACCGTCATGGTCGCCCAGTGGTCGGTCACCGAGGTGAAATACACCTGAAGCTCCGGCCACTCGGTCTGGTGCCAAAGCTCCAGCCACTCCATGACCCCGGCAGCGCCACCGGTGGTGGTGGTCATCAGGAAGTGATTCTCGCCCAGGCAGCTGGTGGTGCCGTCGTCCATCAGCATGCCATCGTCCCGGCACATCAGGCCGTAGCGGGCGCGTCCGACCTCAAGCTTGGCCCATTTGTTGGTGTAGATGCGGTTGAGGAACTCGCGGGCATCGGGTCCCTGGATATCGATCTTGCCCAGGGTCGAGGCGTCGAGGATGCCGACCTTTTCCCGCACCGCCAGGCACTCGCGAGCCACCGCTTCCGCCATGCTCTCGCGTTCGCCGTTGGCGGCTTCGGCGCGTACTTGTGGAAAGTACCAGGGACGCTTCCACTGGCCGACGTCCTCGAACTCGGCGCCCTGCTCCACGTGCCACTGGTGCAGAGCGGTGTAGCGCTCGGGGTCGAACAGCTCTCGGCAGTGGCGGCCGGCAATGGCGCCGAAGGTCACCGGCGTGTAGTTGGGCCGGAACACCGTGGTACCCACCTCGGGGATCGTCTTGTTCAGGCAGCGGGCGGCAATGGCCATGCCGTTGATGTTGCCAAGCTTGCCCTGGTCGGTGCCGAATCCCATGGCGGTGTAGCGCTTGACGTGCTCGATGGACTCGAAGCCCTCGCGGGTGGCAAGCTCGATGGCCGCCGCGGTGACATCGTTCTGCAGGTCGACGAACTGCTTCGGCGCGCGCAGGGTTTGCTTCTCATGAGGCACCTGGTAGAGCGCACAGGCGGCACCTTCGCGGAGGGCGTCGACCTGGGGCAGCTCGATGCTGCCGGCCGTCCGGCCGAGCGCCTCGAGGGCACGTGCGGCCATGGCGACGCCGTCGGCCAGCCCTTCTGCCAGGTCATGGATGCCACGGGCACTGCCGGCGGCGTGCACACCCTTCACCAGGCCGGGCACGAAGCCCAGGACCTCATCGCTCCAGGTTGGCCGCGCGCCGGTGTGGGAGGCCAGGTGGATCACCGGACTGTAGCCGCCGGAGCTGGCGATAGTGTCGCAGGCCAGGGTCTCGGCCTGGCCGGTGACCTTGAACGCCTCGGCGTCGATGGTGGCCACCCGGGCGCCGCTCACGCGTTTGTCACCCTTGGCCTCGAGCACGGCACTGCCTGTGATGATGCGGATGCCGCGGGCGCGGGCCTGCTCCACCAGCTCGCCGTCCGGCGCCTGGCGCGCGTCGACGATGGCCACCACCTCGCGGCCGGACGCTTTTCCAAGGTCATGCCAGTCCAGAGCGACGCGATAGGCGTGATCGTTGCTGGTGGAGAGCACCAGCTTGGTGCCCGGCACCACGCCATAGCGGCGGATATAGGTGGAGACGGCCCCGGCGACCAGGTTGCCCGGCACGTCGTTGCCCGCGTAGACCAGCGGGCGCTCGTGGGCGCCGGTGGCCAGCAGCACCTGGCCGGCGCGCACGCGATGCATCCGCGAACGGGAGGGACAATAGCCATCGACCACCGGCGCGGTCTCGCCGAGATGCTCGGTGCGCCGCTCGTGGAGCGTCACGAAGTGGTGATCGTGGTAGCCGTTGGCGGTTGTGCGAGCCAGCAAGGTGACGTTGTCACACTCAGCGAGCTCGGCCAGCACCTGCTCCGCCCACTGGGCAGCAGGCTGGTTATTCAGCCGCTCGCGGCTGTCGAGCAGCGAGCCGCCCATCTCCTCCTGCTCGTCGCAGAGGATCACCCGGGCCCCGCTTCGCGCCGCGGTGAGCGCAGCCGCCAGGCCGGCCGGGCCGGCGCCGACCACCAGCAGGTCGCAGTGCTGGTTCAGATGATCGTAGACATCGGGGTCCGGCACCATGGGGCTGCGCCCGAGACCCGCACCCATGCGGATGACCTTCTCATAGGTCATCCACATGGAGGCCGGGGCCATGAAGGTCTTGTAGTAGAAGCCCGGGGGCATGAAACGCCCGCCCAGCTTGCCCACCAGGCCCATGACATCGCGCTGAACGTTGGGCCAGCCGTTGGTGCTCTGTGCGGTGAGCCCGTCGAACAGCGCCTGCTGGGTGGCCCGCACATTGGGCACCTGGGCCGCCTCGGTGCTGCCCAGCTGAACCAGCGCATTGGGCTCCTCAGGGCCGGCGGCAACAATGCCGCGCGGGCGCGAGTACTTGAAGCTGCGGTTGACGATATCCACGCCATTGGCCAACAGGGCCGAGGCCAGGGTGTCGCCGGCATGCCCAGTGTAGCGCTTGCCGTTGAAGGTAAAGCTCAACGTGCGGGCACGATCGATGCGCCCACCTTCACCGAGACGATTTGGCTGTTTCACTGACTGGTTCATGCCTTGACTCCTTCCTGACGCGCAACCGCTTCCGCCTCGGCGGCCGCTTGTTCGGTGGGCTTCCCTGCGGGATGCTCGGCGGTGAAGCGGGGCTCCTCGCCGATCTTGTAGGTCTCGAGGATCTCGTAGCTCACGGTGTTGCGCGTGATGTTGAAGAACTTGCGGCAGCCGACGGCGTGGACCCAAAGCTCATGGTGGATACCGCGCGGATTGTCGCGGAAGAACAGGTAGTCGCCCCACGCCTCGTCGCTGCAGGTATCCGGATCCGTGGGACGGGCGATATGGGCCTGGCCCTTGGGGTGAAACTCCTCTTCTTCACGGAGTTCCTCGCAGTAGGGGCAGTAGATATGAAACATGGTGATTCTCCCTTGGAGAGACTTTCACAATCCGGCATACGATGAGCTCTTCCGGCGACAAGCCTGCTCGAGGGCGCTGTGAACCCATCCCTGGGCGCTACTTTTGCCATCCATGGCAAAAGACCCTCGCTTCGCCTTGTCCCCGGCGCTCATCTCGAAGCGCCTATCCTCACTGAGCTCTCAATGCGCCACGCCAGCGGCGCCGTGCTCATCGACAAGAGCCCCGGTATGGAAACGGTCGATGGAGAAGGGAGCGGCGAGCGGATGCGTCTGCCCCTTGGCCAGGGTCCAGGCGAATACGTGACCCGAGCCCGGGGTGGCCTTGAAGCCGCCGGTGCCCCAGCCGCAGTTGAAGAACAGGCCCTTGACTGGCGTCTTCGACAGGATCGGACAGGCATCGGGACAGGTGTCGACGATGCCGCCCCACTGACGGTTCATGCGCACCCGCGAGAACATCGGGAACATCTCGACGATGGCCTGCAGGGTGTGCTCCACCGTGGGGAAACTGCCGCGCTGACCATAGCCGTTGTAGCCATCGATGCCGGCGCCGATCACCAGGTCGCCCTTGTCGGTCTGGCTGATATAGCCATGCACGTGGTTGGACATCACCACCGTGTCCAGCACCGGCTTGAGCGGCTCGGAGACCAGCGCCTGCAGCGGATGGGACTCCAGCGGCAGCCGGAAACCGGCCATCTTGGCCAGCACGCCGGAGTTGCCCGCCGCCACGCAGCCAACGGTCTTGGCCTCGATATCGCCACGGTTGGTATGCACGCCAAAGACGCGACCGTCGCGGATCTTGAAGCCGGTGACCTCGGTGTTCTGAAGCAGGTCCACGCCGAGCGCATCGGCGGCACGGGCATAGCCCCAGGCCACGGCATCGTGGCGTGCCACGCCGGCTCGGGGCTGCCAGGAGGCGCCGAGGATCGGGTAGCGGGCTTTCTTCGAGCAGTCCATGATCGGCACGATCTTCTGGATCTGCTCGGGGGTGAGCACCTCGCCGTCGATACCGTTGAGCCGGTTGGCATTGACCCGGCGCTGGATGTCACGCATGTCCTGCAGGGTATGGCCCAGATTCATGACGCCGCGCTGGGAGAACATCACGTTGTAGTTGATGTCCTGGGAGAGGCCTTCCCACAACTTCATCGCGTGCTCGTAGAGCGCCGCCGACTCATCCCACAGATAGTTGGAACGCACGATGGTGGTGTTGCGGGCGGTGTTGCCGCCACCCAGCCAGCCCTTCTCGACCACGGCAACGTTGGTGATACCGTGCTCCTTGGCCAGGTAGTAGGCGGTGGCCAGGCCATGACCGCCGCCACCGACGATGATCACGTCGTACTGCTTCTTCGGCGTGGGGTTGCGCCACTGGCGCTCCCAGTTCTCGTGGTGGCTAAGGGCGTGCTTGGCCAGCCCGAATCCTGAATAGCGTTGCATACTCTCTCTCTCCTCGACCGGCCCCGCTGGGCGGGACCGACCCAAACGGGTTCAGGCGGTGGCGGTGTCGTGCGTCGCTGCCGGGGCGGCGGCACCGTAGACCGGGTGCCGCTCGCAGAGCTCGGCGACCTTCTCGCGAACCTCGGCTTCCACGGCGTCGGTATTGCCGCGCTCGGCCAGCACGTCGAGGATGTCGCAGATCCAGCTGGCCAGATTGACGCTGTCGCTCTCATTGAAACCGCGCGTGGTGATCGCCGGGGTGCCGATACGCAAACCCGACGTGACGAAGGGGCTCTCGGGATCGTTGGGCACGGCGTTCTTGTTGGCCGTGATATGGGCACGGCCCAGCGCCGCGTCGGCATCCTTGCCGGTGACGCCCTGCTTGATCAGCGAGACCAGGAACAGGTGGTCGTCGGTGCCGCCGGAGACCACGTCATAGCTGCGCTCGACGAAGACTCCGGCCATGGCCCGGGCGTTGTCGATCACCCGCTGCTGGTAGCGTACGAAGTCCTGGTTCATGGCCTCCTTGAACGCCACCGCCTTGGCCGCGATCACATGCATCAGCGGACCGCCCTGCTGGCCCGGGAAGACCGCGCCGTTGAGCTTCTTGTAGAGGTCCGCATCGCCATGGGCGGAGAGGATCAGGCCACCGCGCGGGCCACGCAGTGTCTTGTGAGTGGTGGTCGTCACCACGTGGGCATGGGGCAGCGGGCTCGGGTAGAGACCGGCCGCCACGAGCCCTGCCACATGGGCCATGTCCACCAGCAGCCAGGCGCCCACTTCGTCGGCGATGGCACGGAAGCGGCGCCAGTCGACTACCCGGGCGTAGGCCGAGAATCCGGCAATGATCATCTTCGGCTTGTGGCTGCGAGCCAGGCGTTCGACCTCCTCGTAGTCGATCTCGCCGGTCTCCGGGTTCAGGCCGTACTGCACGGCGTGGTAGTGCTTGCCGGAGAAGTTGGGTGCCGCCCCGTGGGTCAGGTGGCCGCCGTGGGCCAGGCTCATGCCGAGTACCGTATCGCCCGGCTTCACCAGGGCCATGAACGCCGCGGCATTGGCCTGGGCCCCGGAGTGGGGCTGGACGTTGGCATAGTCGGCACCGAAGAGGTCGCAGGCGCGCTCGATGGCGAGCTTCTCGACCACGTCGACGTGTTCGCAGCCACCGTAGTAACGCTTGCCCGGATAGCCCTCCGCGTATTTGTTGGTCAGCTGGGTGCCCTGGGCCTCCATCACCGCACGACTGGCGTAGTTCTCGGAAGCGATCAGCTCGACGTGCGCTTCCTGGCGCTCAACCTCGTCGGCGATGGCGGCGGCGATCTGGGGATCGAATGCGGTGAGGCCAACCTGGTTCATAACTGACTCCTGTTGTTATCGGTACTGAGCAGGGTGTGTCTTCGAATCTATCGGCAACCTGCCTACATGAAAAATTTGAAATCCTTATGCGCAGATAATCAGCGCGAAGGCTATCCGGCTCATGCTGCGATTAAAGGCCTGCAACGGAGAGAAAGATTGAATAAATGCGACAGACTCCCTGAACGCGCAAGCCGATCCGGAGCGCAGCCATGGCCGGATCGCCGCGCTGGTAACCGCTTGAAGCCGTTGGCTTGACGCCGCGTGAGGCGGGAGAAGGGACAAGGCGGCCTAGAGCGCCGGGCGGCCCTCGACATGCAGGAAAAAGGGGTCGACTTTTTCGCCGCCGGGCTCGCTGGCACGCTTGCGCATCTGTGATGGCGTCATGCCGAAGGCGCTACGGAAGTGACGGGAAAAGTGCGGCGTATCGGCGAAACCGCAGCGCTCGCCGATCTCGGTGATGCTCTTGCCAGTGTAGTGCAGCAGCCAGAGTCCGTAGCGCAGACGCAGGTCTCGAGCGAACTTCTGGGGGCCGACGCCCAGCACCTCGCGGAAGCGACGCTCCAGATTTCGACGCGAGGTGCCGACGCGCTCGGCGAGCACTTCCATGGAGATCGCCTCACCCAGATGCTGTTCGAGCATAGCTATGGAGCGACGCACCAGGCGATCCTCGATCTTGCCGAAGACCACCGGCTGCGGCTGCGGATGAACCCCGCTACGCGCTTCATCGAGCTGCATGATATGCAGACTCTTCATGGCCCACGCTTTCCCCAGATGGCGCTCGACCAGGTAGGCAGCCAGGTCCGCCGCCGCCGCGCCCCCCGCGCAGGTGATGCGGTCACCATCATCGATAAAAAGCCGGTCGGCCACCGGCTCGATGGTGGGAAAGCGCTGAACCATGTCGTGATGGTGATACCAGCTGACACAGCAGCGCCGCTCCTTCATCAGCCCCGCCTGGATAAGGGCGAAGACCCCGGTACACAGTCCGACCAGCGGCACCTGGGCAGCCGCCGCCTGGCGCAGGTAGGCCAGCGCCGTGGTATCGACCCGGTCCTGCTGGTCCTGGACGCCGCCGATCACCACGATGTAGTCGAATTCATCGGGATCCCGGAACGTCCGGCAGGGTGAGACCGCGGCACCGCAGCTGGAAACAGCCTCCTGCCCGGCGCTGGTCATGAAGGTCCAGTGACAGCGCAGCTGGCGGCTGCGATCGCCCTCGTCGGCCGCCAGGCGCAGGCAGTCGACAAAAGCCGCAAAGGGGAACAGGGTGAAGCGGTGCAGCAGGACGAAACCGACAGAGAGCGACGCACCTGATGCCATATCGATCAAGGCGGCACTCTTGTTGGTTCGGCCTGCAGCGTGGGTAGAGCCTTTGATGTCGTTCATTTCACGACTCTAACGCATTCACCACGGCGGGCAACCAATATGCGCTCCAAGGGAGCCACCGGCTTGTCGGCCTGCTGTCGCAACCCTCTCCGATGCATGGGGACTGCCACCAAAGCAGTTGGTAACGCAGTGTGACATTCCTGAATTCAAGCGAGATTGCACCCGAAAGACAGAGGCCACGCTCCATTATTCCTTCGGGCGTGGCCTCCATCAAGATAGTGGCTACCCTAGGTCGCCTGCCGATAGCTATGCCTTCCTGTCATCAGGGAAATGACAATGTAGAAGGTCGATGAAACGACACAGCCGGTCAGCGGTCCGATCAGCCATCCCACATCGGCGAAGAGCATCATGTAGCCGCTGGTGAAGAAGCCCGCCAGCATGGCGGTGAGAGCCCCCCAGGCGCTGCCCTGCCAGAAGGTGGAAATGAACACAGGGCCGATCATGCTGGCCAGCAGGGTGCCGGAGCCGAGGATTCCCAGCCAGGAGAGCATGAACGGCGGGGCGTAGAGCATCATCATCAGGGCTACTACTCCAAGCACCACCACCGCGGCACGGTTGATCAGCAGAGCCAGGCGCTCGCTGGAGACCGAGCCGAACAGCGACAGGCGCAGGTCATGGGAGGTCGCCGAAGCCACCGTGTGAAGCAGTGAGTTGGCGGTGGACTTCATGGCGAAGATGATGAACAGCGTGATCACTCCCTGGAGGGCCGGGTGCATGAACTGCTCCAGGTAGACCGGCATGGCCATGTCGGGGTCGGCCAGGTCCGGCACGTGCATGCGCACGTACAGGCCTACTATGGGAATCAGACTCAGCAACGCCCCGAGGATGGCTACGTAGACCCCCACCTTGTGCAGCTTGACGTCGGGCTTCATGGCCAGGAAACGAATAGCCATGTAGGGCAGCACAGCGGCAAACAGGAAGGCATAGGGCAGCACCAGGAAGACGGTGCCGATGGAGTCGCCGTAGTGCGCCCCGGTGGTTGGGTTAAGTAGCTCCGGGTCGATGGCGTTCAGCGAAGCCTCCCAGGTGCCCAGGTCCACCGAGGTGAGGATCTGCACTAGAATGATGATCGCTGCCAGGGCCATACCGCACACCATGACCGTATCGGTCCAGGCGACAGCGGCCAGGCCGCCGAGCATGGTGTAGACGATAATCACCGAAACCATCAAGAAGGCGCTCTGGTTGAGCTCGATCCCCAGCCAGCTGGCACCGAGCAGGCCGACGGCCTTGATCTGACTGACCAGGAAGACCATCAGCAGCAAAATAGTGATAAAAGCGGCCAAACCCTGCAGCACCCGCCCCATGACACCGCTGCCATGGATCTGTGCGATATACTCGGGAATAGTGTTGCTACCCATCTCGATGGCCCGGCGCTGCAGGAAGCGTGCGAAGTAAAGGACAGCGATCATCATCGCCGGCGCGAAGAAGAAATTGCCCAGCACTTCGATGGCGCCGAACTGATAGGTCACGCCGGGAGATCCCATGAAGCCCCAGCCGCTGAAGCCGGTGGCGACTATGGTACCTGCCGCCACGAACGCCCCCAGTGAGCGGCCCGCCACCAGAAAGCCCCCTTCATCGCTCTTGTTCATGTAGCGTGACGAGAGATAGCCGAGGTAGATCAGCAAGCCGAAGGTCAGAATTAATAGCCCCCAGTTGAACAATTTGTAGGCATCCATAACTATCTCCTCATTGAGCTGTTAATGGATTTGTTTTTAAGCTCCCTTCGGAGATAGGCTGCCCCAGCATGGACTAGCATGTAGCAAGTAAGCACTGCGAAAGTACTCAATACCCAGGAATTCATTCACTCACCCTCTTGTTATTTATTGAAAGGATTGGTCTTCCTATTTTGTTTTCTTTCCTAGTAAATCTAAGGTATTTTATGCTTATAAAATCAGCCAATTTGTTTCTCAAATCCTCCCATAAATTCCAATGATAGTGCCACGATATGAAGAATATACCGACAGACTTGCTGCGCACTTTCGTCACCATCAAAGAATTGGGTGGCTTCACCAGTGCAGGGGAACTCCTTGGCCGCTCTCAACCGGCTATCAGTCTACAGATTAAAAAGCTGGAATCGCTGATCGAAACCCAGATATTCGTAAGAGGAACGAGCCTAGAACTGACGGAGGATGGAGAATATCTTTACCACGCTGCCAGGCAAATCCTTGAGATTAATGATACGACCGTTTCACGCTTGGGAGGAGCCAATGTCTCGGGGCGAGTTCGCCTAGGGATACCCAATGATTTCGAGCTAGCTTTTCTGCCAAAGGCATTGCGTAACCTGTCACGAACCTATCCCGACATCATGGTCGAAGTGGACTGTGATATTAGCAAGAGCATCTATCAAAAATACCAAAAGCACGTCTATGACATCTGCCTTGTCATGGAACCTGAAAGAGCCCAAGAAGACAGGGATAAACGAGACTATCGCCTAGACCAACTGACATGGGTAATGAGCCCTGGAAATCTTGCTGAATTAGATCTGATCCCCCTGGTCACCTACCCGCAGGGCTGTATCTATCGGGCAATGCTGGAGAGTTCCTTAGAGAGGGCCGGTAGACAATATCGCATCGCCTATACCACCCCCAGCCTGCTAGGAATAATGTCGGCCGTAGAGGAAGGCCTTGGTCTGACGGCGATGGCTTCATCGGTTGTACCGCCCCACCTGCCCACAGCAATCGAGACAAAGCAACTGCCGAGCCTCGGCTCGGTCAGTATTGGCCTCTACTACCGGGAGCGTGAGTTGAGCGTGGCAACCCGCCACGTACTCGACTTCTTACGCGTCGGGCTTGCCAATCTTGCTCCTCATCCCGTGCTTGGATCACGCGGACAGATAACGCCTACTTGACGATGTTGTGGTTCGGGCCGTACGGGAAGCCGGTAATGTTCTCGGCCCCGTGCTCGTTGACCACCAGGATGTCGTGCTCTCGATAGCCGCCGGCACCTGGGTTGCCTTCCGGAACCATGATCATCGGCTCCATGGAGACCACCATGTTGGGCTCGAGCACCGTCTCGATGTCTTCGCGCAGCTCCAGGCCCGCTTCGCGACCGTAGTAGTGGCTCAAGGTGCCGAAGGAGTGCCCGTAGCCGAAAGTGCGGTACTTGAGCAGATCATGCTTGGCGAAGATATCGTTGAGTTCGTGCGCAATATCGCAGCAGCGTACACCAGGCTTGATCAGCTCCTGGCCCCGCCGGTGAACTTCGCAATTCGCCTCCCACAGCCGCAGGTGCTCGTCGGAGGCGTGCTCGCAGAACAGGGTCCTCTCCAGGGCGGTGTAGTAGCCTGAGATCATCGGGAAGGTGTTCAGGCTCAGGATATCGCCGGGCAGGACGCGACGGCTGGTCACCGGGTTGTGGGCGCCGTCGGTGTTGATACCCGACTGGAACCAGACCCAGGTATCCATCAGCTCGCTGTGGGGGTAGGTCTTGGCGATCTCACGCACCATGGCACGCTGGCCCGCCAGTGCGATTTCGTATTCCGGCACCCCGGCCGCAATGGCATCCCGCACGGCTACCCCACCCACGTCGGCAATCCGCGCACCCTGGCGAATCAGCGCGATCTCCTCCGGGGACTTGATCATGCGCATCTGCATGCTCGGCACGCCGATATCCACCAGCTCCACGTCGCCCAGTGCCGTCAACAGCTTCTGCTGATTCTGCAGCGTCAGGTGATCGAACTCGACGCCAACCCGGCGACGGCCCTCGCAGAGCTGCTTGACTGCCTTGAAGAAGTTGTCCTTCTGCCAGTCGGTATAGACGATATTGTCGCCCAGGCGATTGCGCCGCCAGGGCTGACCGCCGTCGATATTGGCGGTCACAGTCGTGAATCGGTCTTGAGTGACGACAAGGCCATAGTCACGGCCAAACTTGCAATAGACGAAATCGCTGAAGTAGTTGATGTTGTGATAGGACATCATCACCACGGCATCGATCCCGTTCGCCGCCATTGTCTTCCTGAGACGCGCCAGCCTTCCTTGCATCTCGGCGTCCGAGAACGTCGGCACGACCTTTCCCCCGTTGGGAATCTCGATCAGCGATGGAAGTTGCATCTTGTTGTCTCCTTCGTCTTCAAGCGACCTGCGTCGCGGGGTTTGGGTCGACCTGCTGTACGGACGAATATGGCCAGCGGCAGGAGGCAACACCAATGACTAGTGCAAATCGGCCCATTGGCCACGGCAATACTCAGGATTTTCATAGCGTTGGAGAGACATTGATGGCGTTTACGGTGCCGAAGCGCCACCTGAGGGGGTTAACCAAACAGGTAAATGGGCTAAATTACCGGGACAGGTGCCAGAAGGGATGCGCTAGATAGCAGAAAGGGCCCACGACAATTGTCGTGAGCCCTCGAATTCTTGGAGCGCCCAGAAGGCTTACTGGCGGCGGCTGAGCGGCGGCACATCGTGCCCCCGTTGTCCGAAGCCCTCTTCAAACGTTATCACCATACCCAGGGCACGCCAGCCGATGTCATCGTGATCCTACTTCGATGATGCTCTGGGGGGAGTAGAGGCATCGATCCCCTTATCCCGGGGTGGGCGACGATAGGACAGCAGGCGATCGTACTCCTTCTTGACGATCGCATAGCACTCACAGACTCGCGCTTCCAGGCCGGGCCTGTCCAGAATAGTGATGCGCCCGCGATGGTAGGAAATTAGGCCGGCCTTCTGCAGCTTACCGGCTGACTCGGTGACGCCCTCTCGACGCACGCCAAGCATGTTGGCGATCAGTTCCTGGGTCATTAGCAGTTCGTTGGTCGGCAAGCGATCCAGGCTCAGCAGCAGCCAGCGACACAGCTGCTGATCAAGGGTGTGATGCCGGTTGCATACCGCGGTCTGCGCCATCTGGGTGATCAGTGCCTGGGTGTAACGCAGCAGCAGGTCCTGCAGAGGACCCGCACGATAGAACTCGGTCTTCACCAGCGGCCCCTTGAGGCGATAGGCGCTGCCCGCACTCTGCACGATGGCACGGCTCGGTGTGGTTTCGCCGCCCATGAACAGCGAGATGCCGACGACACCCTCGGTACCGACAACGGCAATTTCTGTCGAATCACCATCTTCCATGACGCACAGTAGCGATACGATGGAATCCGTCGGAAAATAGACATAACGCATCGTCTCTCCCGACTCGGCGAGCGAAGCCCCCAGCCTCAACTCGACCGGCTCGAGGAGAGGCTCCAGGCGCTTGTATTCATCCATCGGTAAGGCTGCCAGCATGGCATTCTGACGCGGATCGGATTGTGGACCCATGGTTGACAACACTCCTCTAGCTGACAAGTTCACCAAGCGCGGGGGCAACCACACACACGCGCGCCGGAATCAAAACACTTGCTATGTACGTTAGCGCAGGAACACACAATTGCTATGTGCATAAGGCAAACATCGCATTAATTTCCGCCCCTGTAGCCGACCGAGGTGGACTTGTGCCACGCCACCGGAAAGGCGCCCAAGGCATGAGCAGGAATCCGCGATGCCCTGCCTGTGCGGCTGATACAGAACTGGAGTCTGAGTTGGCGGCTGTCGACCGTTGAAAATTTTCAACCTTTGGCATGCACCATGTCGAAGGGCTTTGAGCACCCAGCCGCAACCTGCGCTTCTGGCGATTCCAAACGCTGCGTTCGCCAGCGCACAGTGAGTGAGCGCCATAAGGTTCATCCTCAGGGTGAGCGTGGCAAAGGAAGTGCCTGAACAGGACGTTGCGCTGCGCTAAAGGCGTGACAATCAACCATCTTAATGAGTAATGTCCATGAAAACCACGAAACTTAAATCTAATTCATTCGAGCAAGTTAAATCAAATTCATTAGATGCTGAAGCCTTGGAGTGCTGGGGGGAACGGGCGCGGATTCAACTGTCTTACATGGACGCAATTGCTGCCTATTTCGACTGATTGATAGATCTGTCAAGCCATTGATAAACAACACATCTTATGTGCTAGAAAATTTTTCTGCCAATAGAGAGGTGTTGTTACCATGAAATATCGGACTCAAAAATGGAGTATCGATATAATCCCGTGCCGCGTGATAGCTGACTAATATGTGTAATCAGGAAGTATTATGAAATTCATCTTTGCCCTAGCGCTTGGAACGATAGCCTTGCTCTTGGCTGTCACCACCCAGGATTCGACTAGCGTGCGAATCTTGCTTGCTTCCGTGGGTCTGGCATTATGCGCGGTGGCGCTTAGCCCAGGGGCTGCTAGAGGTAAGCCGATAGCATCTTGGCACCTCAAGAAGCCGGGGAAACCCAAGCTGGCCGAATTCAGTGATCGACCCCAGGTTAGCTTGGCCGAACAAGCCCCCTTAACCCAATCGATACTGACTTCTAGCCCCGGCGGCAAGCACAGTGAACCCCCGCTTGACTACCGTTCATTGATGCAGCCCCACAATGCGGCCGGGCCCAAGGCTCCGAACTCGCCGGCGCCCCAGCGGGTGCGCTAGGCCATCGACGGCATCAAGGACGCCTCAAACTGGAAGACAACAAAAAAAGGCCACCGCCACGATGGGCTAAGTAACCGTTTTTACTCGTATTCTTGGCGCGCCCAGTAGGATTCGAACCTACGACCCCTGCCTTCGGAGGGCAGTACTCTATCCAGCTGAGCTATGGGCGCTTGCTTGCTATGAAGCGGCAACATCGTAACCGTCAGCGCCTGGACTGTCCAGCCTGGTCGTCCTGCATCGCCACTAATCTTCGCCCCGGAAGCTACGGTACCGCTCACGCACCCCAACAGTTTCCTCGCCGAAATGCGTCGCAACTTCCAGCTGGTACTCGAGCACGGCGGCGCTGCCAGCCGTGCGCGCCCCGGCGTCGATCGGCAGAAGGGCTTGCCACGCCCCGCTTCGTGCTGTTGCCGAGCCTGCGAAATCGCTCTCGGCGACAGCAGGACCGGCGTGAATCTTATGTAGACTCCACCATCTCGCTGACCTTTTCCAGGATATGGCGGCCGATGGGGATGGCAGAAGTGGCTGCCGGCGAAGGGGCATTGCAGACATTTACGGTACGACGGGTGTTCACGAACAGAAAGTCGTCGATAAGCCGGCCGTCCTGCGAGACGGCCTGGGCACGCACGCCGGCGGGCCAGGGCTCGAGGTCGTCCAGGGTCAGGCTGGGGCAGTACTTGCGCACCTCCGCGAGATAACCCTTCTTGAACAGGGAGTTCTTCATCTCCACCAGGCCCGGCTTGAGGTTGCGGCCCAGCACCCTGAGCACCCCGGGATTGGTGAACATGCGCGCCATGTCGGGCAGCGAGATATCGCCCTTGCGGTAGCCTTCCCGCTTCAGTGCCAGCACCGCATTGGGCCCCACCGTCACCGAGCCATCGATCATCCGGGTGAGATGTACCCCCAGGAAGGGCATGGAGGGATCGGGGATGGGATAGATGAGATGGTTGACGATACCGCTGTGCCGGTCGGGCAGCCGATAGTACTCCCCGCGAAACGGGCAGATGGTGAAGCCCGGGTTGCGGCCCAGCAGGCGAACGACCCGATCGGCCATCAAACCTGAGCAACTCACCAAATAGCGGCTGTTGAACTCCCCTTGCGCCGTGGTAACGATCACCTCGCCGGTGCGCTCGGCAATGCCGGTCACCTCATGGCCATAGCGGATCTGGCCACCGTGGCGTTCGAATTCGGCCGCCATCGCCTCGGCGACTCGCGCGTAGTTGACGATGCCGCTGGAAGGCACGAAGATTCCGCCGATGCCAGTGATATTAGGCTCGCGCTCCTTGAGCGCCTCGGCCGAGAGCCACTCCCGCTCCAGCCCATTGGCCGCGGTGCGCTCCCACAGCGCTTCCATGCGCTGCATCTCCTGGGCATTGGTCGCCACCAGCACCTTGCCGCAGATCGCGTAGTCGATGGCGTGACGCTCGCAGAATTCGCGAGTGGCAAGGTTACCCTCCAGGCAGAAGCGCGCTTTGAGGCTGCCGGGGGCGTAGTAGACACCCGCGTGGATCACGCCGCTGTTATGACCGGTCTGGTGCTTGGCGGGCCCCTCCTCCTTTTCCAGCAACGCGATCTTCTTCTCCGGAAAGCGTTCGATCAGCTGCATGGCAGTGGAAAGGCCGAGGATGCCGCCGCCGATGATAATGAAGTCGTACACGCGCGCCCCTGTCGTCAGCGAGTCATATCAGGATAGGATTCCAACGATACCCTGTCGCAGGCCCCAGCGGCCATAGAACTGTACCGATTAAGCGTCCGGGCGACCCTCTGCGGCAGCCGCAGTAGGAAGGTGGCTCGTCTCTACATGCCAAAGACATGGACAACAGCGTTTTCCAGCGGTTTGGGTTATCGGTATACTACGCTGCATTGTGCGTTTCATGGTGTCCACGGCTTTCGTGTGCCAACGTCGCCACGAGCTGATAACGATTACAGGACCGTCGGGAGGTGGTGAGAGTGAAATCCAGCAAGTTGATCATGGGGTGTCTGGCCACCCTGGGCCTGACCGCGGGCGCCTCGTCCGTCCACGCCGAAGTGGACAGGGACGCCATTGCCGAACGCCTGAAGCCGGCCGGCAACCTCTGCCTGCAGGGTGAGGATTGCGGCACCGCTGCCGCCCGTGAAGCGGAAGCGGACGCACCCGCAAACGGTATCGATGGTGGTGCCATCTACAACCGCGTGTGCATGGCCTGTCACGAAACCGGGGCGGCCGGGGCGCCGGTCCGCGGCGACGAGGACGGCTGGGCCGACCGCATCGACAAGGGCTGGGATACCCTGCTGGACCACTCCATCAACGGCTTCAATGCCATGCCGGCCCGCGGCGGCAACCCCAACCTCTCCGACGAGGAAGTCGCCGCGTCCACGGCCTACCTGCTCGAGCCGGTGATGGATGTACCGGACGTTGCCGAGGATGCTGCAGCAGACGAAGAAGCCGTGACCGAAGAGGGTGCGGTGGAAGAGGAAGCCGCAGCCGTTGCAGCCGAAGAAGCGATTGAAGACGAGGCCATTGAAGAAGCTGCTACGGAAGAAGCGGCACCTGCCGATGAGGAGCCCGCCCATGCCGGCATCGATGGCGAAGCCATCTACAACCAGGCCTGCATGGCATGTCACATGACTGGTGCCGCCGGTGCGCCGATTCGCGGCAATGAAGGTCATTGGGGCGAGCGCATGGAGCAGGGCATGGATACCCTCTATGACCACGCCATCAACGGCATCGGCGCCATGCCGCCCAAGGGAGGCCAAGCCAACCTCTCCGATGACGAGGTCCGTGCCGCCACTGACTATCTGGTCGAGCCGACTCGCTGATCCAAGGAGTCGCAGTAAGCAGTGATATGAACGGGGCGCCACTGGCGCCCCGTTTGCATTTCCCTCGACTCAACTCAGCCTAACAGCGAGCGCAGTCCGGCGATGGCGTCCTTGCCCCGCGCCTGCTTCTTCTCCGGGTCTTCCCGGTCGGGCTGGCCTTCCCAGTCCAGATCCTCCGCAGGCAGCTCGTCGAGAAACCGGCTGGGGGCACAGTCCATCAACTCGCCGAAGGCCTTGCGCTGGCGGGCCAGGGTCAGGGTCAGGGTGCGCCGCGCCCGGGTGATACCCACATAGGCCAGGCGGCGCTCCTCCTCCACGGTACCCGCCTCGATGGCATTACGGTGGGGCAGCAGCTCCTCCTCGAGCCCCATCAGGTAGACGTGAGGAAACTCCAGCCCCTTGGAGGCGTGCATGGTCAGCAGCTGGACCCGGTCGGTGTCATCCTCCTCGGCTTGCTGCTCGAGGATATCGCGCAGTACCAGCCGGGAGATGGCGGCTTCCACCGTGTCTGTCTCGGTTTCCTCGCTGGCGGTGCTCTCTTCCGGGGTGATGTCTTCAGGGTCCGTTCGCATCGACTTCTCCAGTTGGTCGATGAGGATCCAGACATTGCCCATGCGCTTCTCGGCGATGGTCGGGGCGCTGGCGTTCTGGTAGAGCCACGCCTCGTAGTCCATCTCGTGCAGCATGCCGCGGATGGCGGGAATCGCATCCCCGCCATCCATTCGGCGGCGCACCCCATCGATGAAGTGGGTGAAGCGCCCCAATCGCTCCACCGCACGGGCCGGTAGCTGCTGCTCCAGGCCCAGCTCGTGGCAGGCAGCGAACAGCGAGGCACCGCGCTGGGTGGCATAGTTGGCCAGCTTCTCCAGGGTGCCGGGGCCGATCTCCCGGCGCGGCACGTTGACGATACGCAGGAAAGCGTTGTCGTCGGCCGGATTGATCAGCAGGCGCAAATAAGCCATGGCGTCCTTGATCTCGTTGCGCGAGAAGAAGGAGGTGCCGCCGGAGAGCTTGTAGGGAATCTGGTAGTGCTGCAGCTTGAGCTCGAGCAGCCGCGCCTGGAAGTTGCCCCGATAGAGCACCGCGAAGTCGCGCCACTCCGCCCGCTCCTTGATACGCCGGGTGAGTATCTCGCTGGCCACCCGCTCGGACTCGGCTTCCTCGTGGCGATTGACCACCACGCGAATCGCCGCCCCGTCGCCCATCTCCGACCACAGGGTCTTCTCGTAGACGTGGGGATTGTTGGCGATCAAGGTGTTGGCGGCCCGCAGGATGGTACCGGTGGAGCGGTAGTTCTGCTCCAGCTTGATGACGTTGAGGCGCGGAAAGTCCTCGCCCAGGGTCACCAGGTTCTCCGGTCGGGCGCCGCGCCAGGCGTAGATCGACTGGTCGTCGTCACCCACCACGGTAAAGGTCTTGCGCTCCTCCATCAGCAGCTTGACCAGCAGGTACTGCGAGACATTGGTGTCCTGATACTCGTCCACCAACATGTAGTGGATCTTGCGCCGCCAGCGAGCAAGCACCTCGGGATTATCGCGCAGCAATACCACCGGCAGCAGGATCAGGTCGTCGAAGTCCACCGCGTTATACGCCTTGAGGTGACGCACGTAGGCTTCGTAGACCCTGGCGGCATACTGCTCGTTCTCGTCGGCGGCATGGGAAAGCGCTTGGCCGGGCAGGATCAGGTCGTTCTTCCACGCGGAAATCTGATGCTGGACCTGGTTGATCTGATCGGCGTCGACCTGGGCGTCCTTGTTCATCAGGTCGCGCAGCAGCGCCTTGGCGTCCTCGGGGTCGAACAGCGAGAAGCCCGGCTTGTAGCCCAGCGCCTTGAGTTCACCGCGGATGATGTTTAGCCCCAGGGTGTGGAAGGTCGAGACCGTCAGGCCGTGGCCCTCCTTGCCCTTGAGCATCTGTCCCACGCGCTCCTTCATCTCTCGGGCGGCCTTGTTGGTGAAGGTCACCGCGGCGATGCGCCGCGCGCTCATGCCGCACTCCTGGACCAGGTAGGCAATCTTGGTGGTGATCACGCTGGTCTTGCCGGAACCGGCGCCGGCCAGCACCAGGCATGGGCCGTCGATATAGCGCACCGCTTCCTGCTGGCGGGGGTTGAGCTTGGCCAGGCGCTGCTTGATCGACATGATTCACTCCTTGCCGGTGATATCAAGCGCCCCCCGATAGCCCAGCTGACGCCAGGCCTCGAAGACGATCACCGCACAGGCGTTGGAAAGATTGAGGCTGCGGCTGTCGGGCAGCATGGGGATACGCAGGCGCTGGGCCTCGGGCAGAGCATCGAGCATTGCCTGTGGCAGGCCGCGGGTCTCGGGACCGAATAGCAGTGCATCGCCCTCACGGTAGACCGGCTGATGGTAGCCAGTGCGGCCCCGGGTCGAAACGGCGAACACCCGCTTGGGTGCCACCGTGTCGAGGAAGGCCGACCAGTCGCGGTGAACCTTGACCGCGGCCCACTCATGGTAGTCGAGTCCGGCGCGCCGCAGGCGCTTGTTGTCAAGCACGAAGCCCAGCGGCTCGATGAGATGCAAGCGAAAGCCGGTATTGGCACACAGACGAATCAGGTTGCCGGTATTGGGCGGTATTTCAGGTTCATATAGCACGACATCGAGCATGACAGCCTGCCAGGTGAAACGCATGCGGGCCCCCGCAGGGGCCCGCCGATACAAGGAAAGTTGCCGGGGTCAGAAGATCAGGCGCACACCCACCTGTGCTCCCCGGTCCAGGGTGCGGGAGCCGCGGCCATTGTCGAAGTCGGCTGCCGCCTGACGCAGGCCCACGTAGCCATCCACACTGGGAGAGAAGGCGTAACGGGCACGAACACCCACCTCGTAACCGTCGTCCAGGTCACTGCTGGTCACCACACTGGGCGTGTAGAAGCCGTAGCCCCCCACCGAAATATCGGGCATCTGCGGCAGGAAGACATAGCCGTAACCACCCAGGCCCAAACCGCCGCCCTTGCCATGATCGGTATCGTATTGGGTCCAGCGAGCCCCGATGCCGATATCCCGGTCGCGATTGCGCTGTACGCCCAGCAGTTGGACATGATAGATCGTCGCATCGTCACGATAGTCGCTGTGAAGCACGCCACCCCCCAGAGCGACACCCTGTGTCAGCTCGCCGTTGGCCTCGAACTGCACCGCATCCGGGCTCAGGTTCAAGTCCAGGCTGCCGGAAGCGGCGTGTGCCCCGGTGGTTGCCAGTAGGAAACCAGCAAAGGTGGCAAGGGCAAACTGTCTAGTGAGGGTCTTCATCGAAGGCTCCTTAATGATCAACGCAAATACGCGTCCCTATATCTCATCGACAACGACTAATCGACGGCGACACCATAGCGGGCACGGTAGCCGCGGATAGCCTTGGCGTGACGCCTGAATGCCTCGCCGCCCTGCTCTTCCAGATAGGCGAGTACCATGTCCAGCGTCACGATGCTGATGACCGGCATGCTGTAACGTGCCTCGACTTCCTGGATGGCGCTTCGACTCTTTCCTTCAGTTTCGTCGCCACCGCGCTCTTGGCGATCCAGTGCGATCACCACCCCAACCGCCTCAGCGCCAGCGGCATCGATCAGGGTCATGACTTCACGAATGGCGGTGCCTGCGGTGATAACATCATCGATGATCAGGATACGCCCCGTCAGCTCAGCACCGACGATATTACCACCTTCGCCGTGATCCTTGGCCTCCTTACGATTGAAGGCGAATGGCAGGTCACGGTCATGATGATCGGCCAGAGCCACCGCGGTCGTGGCGGCGAGGGGAATGCCCTTGTATGCGGGACCGAAAAGCACGTCCACCGGCAACTTGCTGGCCGCGATGGCACTGGCATAGAAACGACCCAGGCGGGCGAGGGCGCGGCCGCTGCGAAACAGGCCGGCATTGAAAAAATAGGGGCTGACACGGCCCGACTTGAGCGTGAATTCACCGAACTTCAGAACGCCCTGTTCAATGGCAAATTCGATAAAATGTCGCTGGTAGGCTTGCATGCTGGCCGACACGGCGCTTCCCTCACTCTCTACAGGCCCGAAATCCATGGAAATCTGCGCCCTATCACGATTATCACTGCGGGCCATTTACCCAAACGTCGAAACGTCGGGTATCATACACGCGCGACGTCAAAGGGACCATGTATGAAAATTGCCACCATCAATGTCAATGGTATCCGAGAAGCCGTCGGACGAGGTTTCCTCGACTGGCTGGCCGAACAGGATGCCGATGTCATCTGTGTCCAGAACCTCAAGGCCAAGAGCTTCGAGCTGGACGACAGTATTCTCTACCCGGAAGGCTATGAAGGCTACTTCCTGGATGCCGAACAGGACGGCTTCTCCGGCGTGGGTATCTACTGCCGCAAGATCCCCAAGGCGATCATGTATGGGCTGGGCTTTCCCCAGTGCGATCATGAAGCCCGCTTCCTGCAAGCCGACTACGACCGCTTCAGCATCGTCAGCTTCCTGATGCCCGACGGCAGCGACTATGCCGCCAAGCAGGCCTTCATGGCTCAGTATCAGGAATACCTGTCGAAGATGGCTCGCAAGCGCCGCGAGTACATCATCTGCGGCACCTGGCATATCGCCCACAAGACCATCGACCTGGAAAACTGGGCGGATAACCAGACCACGCCAGGCTTCAAGCCCGAGGAGCGCGCCTGGATGGATCAGGTGTTCGGCCCCACTGGTTTCATCGATACCTTCCGCGAGATCAACCGCGACGCCGGCGAATACACCTGGTGGCCCAAGCTCGACCAGGACGAGCCGCGCTCGCGCCAGGAAGGCTGGCGTATCGACTACCAGATCGTCGGCCCCAACCTGCGCCGCCACGTAACCGACGCCTGGGTCGACTACGATGCCACCTTCAGCGAGTTCGCCCCGTTGTTTGTCGAGTACGACCTGGCGCTCTGACGCTTCCCTTACGTCGCGGCCGGGCCTGCCCGGAACGCATTGCGCCGGCCTATGTGGCCGGCGCAATGCTTTGGGGAAACTTTGATTTATTGCTGCGCTCGACGACCCACATGGATGTGGGAAGTGCGTTGGTTCGTCGGGAACGAACCTAGCCATCCTGGCCGCCGGCGGTGCTCGCTCTCCTCATGTAGCAGGCTACATTCCGGGAGCTGCGCTCCGGCGGCGACCAGCCTCTCATCGCTCGCTACATAAATCAGAGTCCCCCCTCACCTAGGGTTTACCTCAGCGTCGAATGCCCAGCGCTTCCTGCTGGTGGGCGAAGAGATCGGCACCGGCCTGCTCGGCCAGGTCGAGCATGGCGTCGAGCTCGGCGCGGGAGAAGGTGCCCGCCTCGGCGGTGCCCTGCACTTCGATCAACCCGCCTTTCTGGGCCATTACCACGTTCATGTCGGTATCGGCGCCACTATCTTCGGGGTAGTCCAGATCGACCACCGGCACGCCCTTGACGATACCCACCGACACCGAGCTGACCAGCTGCTCGAAGGGGTCGCCCTTGATCTTCTTCTCGCGCTGCAGGAAACGGATCGCATCGATCAGCGCCACACAGCCACCGGTGATCGAGGCGGTGCGGGTACCGCCGTCGGCCTGAATGACATCGCAGTCCACGGTGATGGTGAATTCGCCCAGCTTCTTGAGGTTCACCGAGGCGCGCAGCGAGCGTCCGATCAGGCGCTGGATCTCCAGCGTCCGCCCCCCCTGCTTGCCCCGCGCCGCCTCACGCCCGCTGCGGGTATGGGTGGCACGCGGCAGCATGCCGTATTCCGCGGTCACCCAACCCTGGCTCTTGCCGCGCAGCCAGCGCGGTACGCCGGCCTCCACGCTGGCGTTGCACAGCACCTTGGTGTCGCCGAACTCCACCAGCACGGAACCCTCGGCATGGCGCGTGTAGTCACGGGTGAGCCGGATCTCGCGAGGCTGGTCGGGCCGTCGTCCACTGGAGCGCTTGGGGTCAGAAGCCATGTTACCTCTCAATATTTGGGTTGATAGTGACATCGGAAAAGCGGCCATTCTACACGGTCAGCGCGCCGAATCGGGTACACTCCTTGCCAGACATTTCACCCGCTGTGGCCGAAAGGCCGCAGCTCGCTGTATCGGGGAGTCGCTATGGCTGACAGCAGCAACAGAGTTCACAGCATGACCGCTTTTGCCCGTCAGAGCCGAGAAGACGAGTGGGGCAGCCTGCAGCTGGAGCTGCGCTCGGTGAATCAGCGTTACCTGGAGCCCCATTTCCGGCTGCCCGAGGCGCTGCGCGATCTGGAGCCCGCCTTCCGCGAAATGCTGCGCACCCGGCTGGCCCGCGGCAAGGTTGAGTGCAACCTGCGCTTCGATCCAACCAGCGTGAGTGAAGCCCTGGCGGTCAATCGCTCACGCCTCAGCGCCCTTGCCGACGCCCTCGGCGAAGTGCGTGAAGCCCTGCCCCAGGCGCCGATGCCGGATGCCCTGGCGCTGCTCGACCACCCCGGCGTGCTCGAATCCCAGGGCATGGACCTGGACGCGATAAAGGCCGAGGCGAGCGCGCTATTTCAGGCGGCTCTCGACGAACTGATCGAGTCACGAGCCCGGGAGGGCGAGAAACTCGCCGCCCTGATCCGCGAGCGACTGGTCGGCGTGGGCGAGCAGGTAGCCGAGGTGCGCCGGCTGATGCCGACGATACTGGAGCGCCAGCGTACCCAGCTGCTGGAGCGCCTCGATTCGGTCAAGGCGGAACTCGACCCCCAGCGCCTCGAGGCCGAGCTGGTCCTGCTGGCCCAGAAGGCCGACGTCGATGAGGAACTCGACCGCCTGGCGACACACGTCAGCGAAGTGGAGCGCCAACTGGGGCAGAAGGGCCCCATGGGGCGCCGACTGGACTTCCTGATGCAGGAGCTCAACCGCGAAGCCAACACCCTGTCGTCGAAGTCCGTGGTCGCCAACACCACCCGCTGCGCGGTGGAGTTGAAAGTGCTGATCGAACAGATGCGCGAACAGATCCAGAATATCGAGTAAAGCTCACATCCGCCCATGAAAGTCTATAAGCCACTGAGTTCAATGCTCGAGGCCATGCACCACAGGGACGCAGCCTCGTATCAGAGTCACCCGACCCGCCTCCCTCAATAGTGGCTCTGTGTTAGGTGACCGTGCCCCTCCTCAACGTAACCCACGACGTTGAGGAGGGGCAGGTTTAGGGGGTATTTGCCGGCGCGATGGCGCTGATCTCATAGTCGGTGGCACCGATCTGGCGAAGTACAAAGCTCACTTCACTGTCCACCTCAAGCCCGTCGGCAAGCACCGGATCGGCCAGGGCTATTTGCATGGTCATCGCCGGCCAACGCAATTCAGCAATTGGCTCGTGTGCCAACACCACACTGCTGCCATCCTCTGCTATCGACTGCACGGTACCGACGCCTTCCGCTGTGCGCATCTCTTGATGCGTGTCCGTGGCACCATGGTTCGCATGCTTACCATGTCCATGATCGCTATTCGCCAGGGCCGGCCCGGTGATGAGGAAGCTCGCCACTACGGCCATCTGAAGTACGATATGTTTCATTTTACTGGTTTCCTTCGAGGTTGGTGTTACTCAGTACAGCCTCCGACGAGACTGTCGCGGGAAGTTGCCGACGCTGCCAGAGCCAGTACAGAACCGGAATGAGCAGTAACGAGACCAGCGGGGCAGTGATCATGCCACCGACCATTGGGGTGGCGATGCGCTGCATCGCTTCCGATCCTGGACCTGAATCCATCAGCAGCGGGCTCAGCCCCAGCACCACCGTGAGTGAGGTCATGGCCTTGGGCCTTACGCGCATTACGGCGCCTTCGATGATTGCCTCACGCAGCTCGCCCTGGGTGCGGGGCTGACGCTGCTCCACCGCGCTTTTGACATACATCAGCATGACCACGGCAAACTCAGCCGCCAGGCCAATCAGCAGGATGAAGCCTGCCGCCACTGCCACCGAAACGTCATAGGCCAGCCAGTGAAGCAGCCAGACGCCACCGACCGCGGCGAACGGCAGTGAGCCCATCAACATCAGCGTCTCCGGGCCGTTGCGGAAGCACAGGTAGAGCAGCAGGAAGATAAGCACGATAGTCACCGGCACGACCCACTGCAGCCGCTCCTTGGCCCGCTCCATGTATTCGTACTGACCCGACCAGGTGACGGAATAGCCGGCGGGCAATGCAACCTCCTCCATGACTCGCTCACGCGCTTCGGCCACGTAAGAACCGATATCCCTCCCGCGAATATCGACCACCACCCAGCCGTTGAGGCGCGCATTCTCCGTACGGATCATTGCTGGGCCATCGGTGATATTCACCTGCGCCAGTGCCTGCAAGGGGAGGTAGGCGCCGGCGGCAGTGATCACCGGCAGATCCCGCAGCCGCTCGAGAGAGTCGCGCCAGTCCTGGGGGTAACGCAGGTTGATCGGGTAGCGCTCGAGGCCTTCTACCGTTTCACTGACATTCATTCCCCCCACAGCCGTCTGGATCACGGCCTGCAAATCGCTGACGTTGACGCCATGCCGTGCCGCGGCACGCCGGTCGATATCCACTTCAATATAGCGACCGGCAGCGGTACGGTCGGCATAGGCTGACGCCGTGCCCGGCACATCCTGCAGGACTCGCTCGATCTCGCGCCCGATGCGCTCGATTTCCCCCAGGTCGGAGCCAGCCACCTTGATGCCAACGGGCGAACGGATACCCGTCGACAGCATGTCGATACGTGTCTTGATCGGCGGCACCCAGACGTTGGCCACACCAGGAAAGCTGACCGCCTCATCGAGCTCGCGGATGATATCGGTCTTGGTCATGCCTTCACGCCACTGATCACGGGGCTTGAAGCGAATGACGGTCTCCAGCATGCCGATGGGCGCCGGGTCGGTGGCAGTATCGGCGCGTCCTGCCTTGCCAAAGACACGTTCCACTTCCGGCACGGACATGATCAGGCGATTGGTCTGCTGCATGAATTCACGCACCTTGCCGATGGAGACCCCCGGCTCCAGCGACGGCATGTACATGAGATCGCCTTCGTCCAGTTGGGGCATGAATTCGCTGCCAAGCTTGCTCGCCGGATAGGCCACGCTGGCAGCGAGCAGCACGGCAGCTGCAATGGTGATCCAGGGATAGCGCAGCAAGGCGCTCAGTCCCGGCCGATAGATGGCAATCAGCATGCGGCTGAGCGGGTGAGCCGACTCGGGTCGTATGCGTCCACGCACCAGGTAGCCCATCAGCACAGGTACCAGGGTGATGCCCAGACCTGCCGCCGCCGCCATGGCGTAGGTGCCGGTAAAGGCGAGCGGTGAAAACATGCGCCCTTCCTGGCCCTGCAGGGTAAACAGGGGCAGGAAGCTGACCACGATGATCATCAGCGCAAAGAAGATCGGCCGTCCGGTTTCCTTGGCCGCCTCGGCCACGGTATGCCAGCGATCTTCTCCCGGCGGTGCTTTCTCCAGCCGCTTGTGCAGGTTCTCCACCATGACGATGGCAGCATCCACCATGGCACCGATCGTCACGGCGATGCCGCCGAGCGACATGATATTGGCGTTGATGCCCTTGGCCTGCATGATCATCAGCGCCGCCAGGATCCCAATGGGCAAGGCGATTATGGCGACCAGCGCCGAGCGCAGGTGGAGCAGGAACACCACGCAAACCAGCGCGATGATCAAGAATTCCTGCAACAACTTGATCGTTAGGTTGTCGACAGACTCCTGGATCAGCACCGAGCGATCATAGGTTTCCACGATCTCCACCCCTTCGGGCAGGCTCGGGCGCAACTCGTCGAGGCGCGCCTTGACGCGATCAATGGTGGCAAGGGCATTCTCGCCATGACGCATGACCACCAGGGCACCCACCACCTCGCCCTCTCCATCCAGCTCCGCGATGCCGCGGCGGGCAGCGGGTCCGATGCGAATCTCGGCGACATCCTCTAGCAACACTGGGGTGCCATCGTCACCCAGGCCAACGGGCACCAGTCGCAGGTCTTCAATGCCGGTGAGATAACCTCGCGAGCGAACCATGTATTCCGCTTCGCCCATCTCGATCACGGAACCACCTGCCTCACGGTTTGCATCGGAAATGGCCATGCGAATGCCCGACAGGGTCAGGCCATAGGCACGCGCACGGTTCGGGTCCAGCACCACCTGGTACTGCTTGACCATGCCGCCCACGGTTGCGACCTCGGAAACCCCTGTCACCGACTGCAGCTCATACTTGAGGAACCAATCCTGCAGCGAGCGCAGGTCCGCCAGGTCGAGCTCCCCGCTGCGGTCTACCAGCGCATATTGGTAGACCCAGCCCACCCCCGTGGCATCGGGCCCCAGCGCAGGTTGGGCGCCTTCCGGCATGCGCGGCGCCACCTGGCTCAAATATTCCAATACCCGGGAGCGGGCCCAGTAGGGGTCGGTGCCGTCCTCGAACAGCACGTAGACGTAGGAATCCCCGAACATGGAGAAACCCCGCACGTCCCTCGCCTTGGGCACCGCCAGCATGGCCGTCGACAAGGGGTAGGTGACCTGATCTTCGACGACCTGAGGCGCCTGGCCAGGAAAACTGGTATGGACGATCACTTGAACGTCGGAGAGGTCGGGTATAGCGTCCAGTGGCATCTGTCGGCCCGTGAACAGCCCCCAGACGACGAAGATGGCGGTCACCAAGAGCACCAGCAGGCGATTGTGCAACGACCACGAAATGATCCTTTCGATCATGCAACCTCTCCTCAGTGGTCGTGAGCCGCCGGCTCGATAGCGGTGATTTCGTACACGAACTCTTCACGCTCGTGCATGCGGAAGCGCATCGCCATGTCTTCGCGCAAGCCATCAAGCTCAAGGTCGTCAGCCACGGCGAAGTCCATGACCATGGCGGGCCACCCCAACACGGGTATTGGCTCATGATCGACATTCACCATTCGTGCCTTTAGGTCGATAGAGAGAAGACGCCCCTCCGCCCAGACCTCATCGCCCACTTCCTCTTCCGCGGCCTCGAGCATGCGGCCAAGCTCGGCACTGGCTGACGCCTCGGAGTCGAGCAGGAAGTGACCAGAGAGGACGACTCGCTCCCCTTCCTGCAGACCATCGATGATTTCCAGGTCACCATTGGCGCGGCTACCCACCTGCACCTCGCGAGCCTGGAAGCGCCCCTCTCCCAGCGCCAGGATCACGCGATCCTGTCTGCCGGTGCGGATCACCGCCTCGGCGGGCAGATGCAGCACGCCTTGCAAAGGCCGCGACGCCAGATGAACATCCGCGTACATACCCGGCTTCAGCCGTTCGCCGGGATTGTCGAAGGCCAACCGCACTCGCACGGTACGGGTCGGGCTGTTCAAGCTCGGGTAGATATAATCGACCTTTCCCTCCAGACGTTCGCCGGGGCGGAAAGGCAATTTCACGTGAGCGGCATCGTCTCGTGTCACGGCATCGACCTGATGCTCGAACAGATCGGCCATCACCCATACCCGTGACAGATCGGCAATGGTCATGACCTCGGTGCCCGGCGTGACATACATGCCTTCACGGACATTCAGCGACTCCACGACACCGCCCTGCCGTGCCCGTATCGACACCAGCCGGCGCGGCTCGCCGGCCCTCTCGACCTCGGCGATCTCGGCAGCACTGACACCCAGCGCCCTCAGACGCTCTCGTGCCGGCGCGGCACTGCCGCCACGCCGCACGATATGCAGCAGCTCTTCCTGCGCGTTGACGAGTTCAGGTGAGTAGAGGCGGAACAGCAGCTGCCCCTCCTCGACCCGCTCACCGGTGGTTCGAACCGTGAGGTCTTCGATCCATCCTTGGGTGCGCAGGTGTACGTGGCTCAGGCTCGACTCGTCGTAATCGACGAAGCCCACCGTTTCGACCAGGCGGGCCAGATCGCCACGCACCACCGAGCCGATGCGCACGTTCATGTTCTGCTGCACCACCGGGCTGATGCTCACCGTGCCGGGAGCCGCAGCATCACCACCGCCCGCATAGATCGGGATGAAATCCATGCCCATCTCATCCTTGCGTGGCTCGGGAGACGTGACGGAGGGGTTGTGAGGATGCCGGTAGTAAAGAATGTCTCGCTCGCCACTCGCCGTTTCAGCTGCCGCAGCAACATGGGCATGTGAATCCGGCCAGTAATTCACCGCAGCGCCGCCCAATGCGGCCCCCACTCCCAGAATGGCAATTGCTACCAGCACTCTCATGCGTCCTCTCCCAACAGGTAGAGCAGATCCACCTGCTCAAGACGTCGTTCCGTGGCGATGCCTATCGCATCGATCTGCGTGTCCAACTCAATGAGTCGAGCGCGTACGTAGGCAGTAAAATCGACCGTTCGGTTTCTGTAGCCATGCTCGGCCGCCTCGGCATTCGCCTTGGCCTGGGGAATGAGTCGCTCCACGAAACCGCGTTCACGCTCGGTCAGCTGTCGCCACCTGGCCTGCGTTTCTTCGAGTTGACGCTGCATGTCCCGTACCTGCTCATGCCACGCATATTGAGCCGCCTCGCGCTGGTGTACGCTGGCCGACAGGTCACGATCCTGGCGCTGGCGAGTGAAGAGCGGCAGATCGACCATGACCATGGCCGACATACGGTCAGGCATGCCCATGCCTCTTTCCGTCGGTGTGCCATAGGTGAGCTCGACTGACCATTGCGGCTTGTAGCCCTGCCGCGACAGCTCGATACCATGGGCTCCGGCATCGACAATCGCCTGCTCCGCCGCCAACAGGGGGTGGGCTAGTAACGTGCCCGTCGGTTCGGCAAGCTCCGGAAAGTTCGACGGCAGGGGTCTTGCCACGGCTTCCAGGCCGACCCACCGAGAAAGCTGAGCCAACGCCGCTGATTCCTGAGCCTGCGTGCTCAGCAAGCGATCATGCAGTCGGTCAAGTTCAAGCTCGGCACGCAAGAGATCCTGCTGGTCGGCGACACCGGAAGCGAATTCACGCTCGGTGATTTCACGCAGATCCTCGAACAATGGCTGGCTTTGCTTAAGCACCTCAAGTACGGCGCGCTGGTTATAAAGAGATAAATAAGCGCGGCGAACGGCGCGCATGGCAGCGCGCTCTGCATTGCTGCTACGCGCCTCTTCCGCCTGTGCCATGGCCGATTCCCGCTCGCTTGCCAAGCGGCGACTATCACCCCTGGGGAAGGTCTGACGAATACCCAGACGTAACTGAGTCATGCTGTCGTCTTCGACCGTAAAACCATCGCGGGCAACATCCATGACTTCGACAATCAGCATGGGGTCAGGGAGCTGACTTGCCGAAATGGCGGCCTCCCGGCGTGCTTGTGCCAGCTCTTGATAGCGCAGCGTCGTGGGGTCTTCGATACCTGCAAGATGCTCAGCTTCATTGAGTGATAGGATGGGCTTCGCCAGCACCGAGAATGAAAACAAGATTCCTGTACTCAGTGACAGCACAGCCAACTTTCGTGCTAATAGAGAGCCCATCGACTTCCCTCCGAACCAGCTGAATGCCATGACCAATAGCAGAAGTGATAGACTGACTCACGGCCATCCTCCTCCTGTTTAACCCGCAAGCGCTCATATTAACCAAGGGAAGCAGTCAGAAAGGTGACCCCAAAATGACAAATTTGTCATCTTCATGCGAGGCAAGCGAACGGAGGCGTCGTGAAGATACTGATCGTTGAAGATGAGCCCAAGACAGGCGACTACCTGTCCCAAGGCCTTCGGGAAGCCGGCTTTATCGTCGATCTTGTCCGTGATGGATTGGAAGGCCTGCATCTGGCCCAAAATGAGGATTACGACCTACTGGTCCTCGATGTCATGCTGCCGGGAATGGATGGCTGGAACATTCTGAAGATGATCAGGCGATCCGGGCAGGACCTGCCTGTGCTTTTCCTTACCGCTAGAGACGAGATCGACGATCGCGTGCAGGGGCTGGAGCTTGGAGCAGACGACTACCTGGTGAAACCTTTTGCCTTTTCCGAGCTGCTGGCTCGGATCCGTTCCTTGTTGAGACGGGGGAAGGCACGCGAGCCCGAGGTGTTCCGGGCCGCCGACCTGGAGCTCGATCTGCTCAAGCGCCGTGTTTTCCGAGCTGGTGAACGCATTGACCTGACCGCCAAGGAGTTCGCACTGCTCGAATTGCTGATTCGGCGGCAAGGGGAGGTTCTACCCCGCTCCTTGATCGCCTCGCAGGTCTGGGACATGAACTTCGACAGCGATACCAACGTGATCGATGTTGCAGTCAGGCGCCTTCGCGCCAAGGTGGATGGTCCCTTTCCCCTCAAGCTCATTCGCACCGTACGAGGCATGGGCTACGTGTTGGAGCCCCGGGCCGGCAAATGAGACAGCAGCCTCTCTCCCTCACCATCCGTCTGGCCCTGTGTTTTGCCCTGCTTGCCGCTGGCCTGCTGCTGGTGCTTGGGCTCGTATTGGGACGCCTGGTAAGCACCCACTTCGATGAAATCGATAGCCAAGAGTTGGGTGCCAAGATGGCCATGATCGACAACCTACTGGGGCAAGCGCACACCTCCGCGGCCTTCGACGCTCTGTTAATGCAGCTCGACGCAATATTGACCAGTCATGACACCCTGGCCCTCTCTATCCGTGACGAAAACGATCAGGTGCTATACGATTTTCAGGCCGAGCGGCTCGCACCCGTTAAACAGGGCGACGTGGCCACTCCCCAGCCCCGCTGGCAGCATGAAGGGCGCATCTTCATCGGTCGCGAGGCGCAGAAGGTGCTCCCTCTGCCCAAGCCGCTGTATCTTAACGTATTGATTGGCCTTGATATCAGCCACCACGCTCATTTTCTCAGCGTCATCCGCCGCCATCTGTGGACAGGCATTGCGATGGCGACACTCATCGCGGCGCTGCTTGGCTGGCTGGCCGTGCACAACGGCTTGTCACCTCTAAGGCGCGTCACTCGCACGGCCGGGCAGCTCTCCGCCGACCGCCTCGGCGAACGACTCTCCGAGCGCGATGCCCCGCCCGAGATGCTGGCACTTGTCAGCGCCTTCAACGGCATGCTCGACCGCCTGGAAGCCGATTTTAAACGTCTCAGGGATTTCTCCGCCGACATCGCACATGAGCTGCGCACCCCCGTCTCCAACCTGTTGACCGAAACCCAGGTGGCGCTGTCGCGTCCGCGCTCAGCCGAGGCATACCGCGAGGTGCTGCACTCCAACCTGGAAGAGTTCGAACGGTTGGCCAGGATGATCGCTGACATGCTGTTCCTGGCCAAGGCTGACCACGGCCTGCTGCCGAACCCGGCCGAGACGGTGATGCTGGAGCAGGAAGCCGGGGCATTACTGGAATTCTACGAGGCTCTCGCCGAAGAAAAAGGCGTCGATCTCCAGCTAACTGGGCACGCCAAGGTAACTGGCGACCGCTTGATGCTGCGTCGCGCCCTCTCCAACCTGGTTTCCAACGCAGTACGACACACCCCCGCCGGTGGCACCATCGAGATCACGATTACCCCGACCCAGAACATGGCACAACTGACCGTCAGCAATCCCGGCGAAACCATTCCCGCCGACCAACTGCCACGACTGTTCGAACGCTTCCACCGCGCCGACAACATCCGCAGCCACCACGGCGAAGGCGCTGGCCTCGGTCTCGCCATAACCCGATCGATCGTCAAGGCGCATGGCGGCGATATCACCGTCATCTCGCAGGATGGCTTCACCTACTTTACCCTTGCCCTGCCGCTCATCGGCAGGCCCTGAATGTCCATAGAGGAATGACTCAATGCCTGCTAACCACAGTAAACCCGATCGCTCTGCCCGCTTGGTCGCCCTGGCCGTCGGCATCCCCTTCTTCCTGATGTTGGCCGTGCTCTTGGCCATGCCGTTCATGGCGGGGGATGAAACGACACTGCTGGTCGAAGGTCCGGTACCCACCCAACCGGGAGCAGAGCGCGGCGGGGTGCGTTTCTCCGGTACCGTGCACCGGTGGAGCATGACTGGCAGCGTCGTGATCGATGCCGAGCGGCAGGCGCAACTGTTCTTCCAACTGCGCGGGCCCGATGGCAATCCGCCCCAGCAGCCTATGCAAGTTCCAATTACCTTTGTCATGCCCGACCATGACATGTCGCTCACTGTGACCGCCGAACAGACCGGTCGTGACAGCTTTGCCACCGTGGCCCCGCTCCCCATGTCGGGCAACTGGCAGATGCGCGTGACATTCTCGGAGGTGACCGGCGTACTGCAATTTGACGTCAGGGGCTGACGGCAGCCTGCAACAGCGGCCATGTCGGCGCAGCCCCACCAGCTAGGAGCCTGATTCGTTAAATAGCGGGCTATTCGCCTCATCAGATCGATAAACTTGTCTCGAAATCCAAATCTCTCGTGACGATCGGTCAAGCCCGACAGGCTCCTAGCCCGAAAATTACACCAGGAATGAAAAAGGCGGCTGTAAAGGCCGCCTGATCACCCAGCAGGACGAACTCGCGACACTGGTGCAATATGCAGGCTAACCCTCCGAAAGTGGAAACATGGCAGCCAATACCTCACGCTCAACCGCGTCCCCAAGCTGCAGAGTGATCTCCACACGGCGGTTGCGTGCTCTGGCCTGCTCAGTCTCGTTGGGTGCCAGTGGCTGGGTGTCGGCATGTCCCATCACCGTCAACCGTGACGGTTCGAGGCCCTCGTTTTCCAGCAGGATATTTGCCACAGTGGCCGACCGCATCGCCGAGAGATCCCAGTTACTACGAAACCGGGAACTGCGGATGGGAATATCATCGGTATGTCCATCGATGGCGATATTCCCAGGAGAAAACACCAAAATATCAGAGAGCTCATGCAACAGAGCGGAAAAGTCACCGGTCACCTGGGCAGAACCAGAGGGAAAAGTGCCCTGCTCATCGATACGAATCAATACGTTGGCGCCATCACGCTCGACTCGCACACCACCTGCATCGATGGCGGAGCTCAACGCATCCTCGATATTGAGATGAATTTCCCGAACACGCTGCTCAACGCGAGCCCTCACCTGCTCTCGGTGAGTATCATGGCGCGGGCGCTCAAGACTAGTGATTTGCCGAACCTCATCGCGAAGAGTCGGTTCAGGCTCTGCCGGTGAGAAGCGGTCAAAAACCGCGCTAGTGCCCATGGGAATCGCCTCTGCCGGAACCTGCCGCTGCACCCCGAACGCTTTCTTCATCTCGCCAGCCAGCTGCTTGAAACGAATCAGGTCGATCTCGGCAAACGAGAGCAGCAGCACGAAGAAGCAAAGCAGCAGCGACATTAGATCAGCATAGGTTACCATCCAGGGCGGTATCAGTCCGTGCTTGCGCCCTCGTCTAGGCATTAGGCTCCTCCCCAGGCATTGGCTCGTCTGGGTTGGCTTCCTTGGCTTTGCGACGATCGCGCACCTCGTCAGGCAGGTAGGCTATCAGCATCTGTTCGACGACACGCGGATTCTTGCCCTCTTGAATAGCCAGCAAAGCATCCGTCCACAGAACCTGCAGCTTCTCCTGTTGATGCATGCGCGCATCGAGCTTCTCGGCAATAGGCTTGGCGATGACATTGGCGATCAACACTCCATACAGGGTCGTCAAGAGAGCAACCGCCATGGCCGGACCAATGGATGAAGGATCATCCATATTGGCGAGCATCTGCACCAACCCGATCAAGGTCCCGATCATGCCCATGGCCGGGGCCACTTCGTTGAGCAGAGTAAAAGCCCTGGCCCCGGCCTGATTGCGATCGAGAGTCATCAGGCGCTCCTTGTCGAGAACGTCCTTGACCACCTCGGGCGCGAAGCCATCGGCGAGCATCTGCAGCCCCTGCTTGAGATAGCGAGAACTGGCCTCGAAATCCTCCAGTGACAGCAAACCTCGCTTGCGAGCCAGCTTGGAAATCTCCAACACCTCCTCGATAGTAGAAGCCGTATCAGGGAGGCTATGCTTGAACGCTCGGCTTGCGGCATACAGGGCCATTCGGCACTCGGAGAAGCGCAGTTGGGAAAGCACCACCATGAGGCTTCCCCCCACCACAATCAGCAGACTGATAGGGTTGAGGAAGATCATCGGAGAGGCACCCAGGGACATCGCTGCGGCCACCATCGCAATGGCGCCGAACATGCCAAGTACCGTGGCTAGATCCATTCTCTTCATTTATGGTTTCCGGGGCCGTCATGCATCGTCCACGGGGAGAAGCGACACGATATCGAAGGGGTTTTGACCTGACGAAGATCAATCCAGCAGTACTATCGACCGCGCGGAAAAATACTTTAATCGCCTCGACGGAATCCTTCGACAACGCAAGCTCTTCGAAAATGCCATTGGAAGGGCGGAGGCTCGGGTGGAGGCTCGAGTGCCACCACCATGCGGTTGTGCAGCCACTACGGTTGACCCACATCCAAATGCCAGCGTCACGTTCACTAGACATGACTTCGTTCCACCAAGCGAACTTAGCGCTGGAAGCGCTAATTTGTTAGCCCGACAGTACCGAAAGCCTAAGGTGATGTCATGCCTGGATTAGGATTCGTCGGGAAAGTCAGCCAGCCAAGACCCCATGAAACGTCGAAGAGCCTAAAAATGTCCATTGGGGCTTGACCAGAACAGATGCCCCAGGATAGATCTCGCTGAGTGCGGAAAAAACTTTCAGGCGAATCGGCACGCCCCTTCACCAGATAGCCACTTCGGCAGCGCTTAAGTAGAATGCCACCAATTCTCTCTATAGCGAGCTTCTTGCCTGACCTGGGTAGCATCCTGCAATCTCAGCAGTACATTAGGGTGTAAAATCGCGAATAACGGCTGTATTTTCCAGCAACCGATTGTTCGTATTATGAAAAATCATTATGTCCTATTTTCAGATCCAGACTATAGGGTGAGTGAGCCGGCGTGTCTCATGTCGGCTCGAATTCGCGTCAGGTAGGTTGCAGCCACAGCCACTCAATACGGATGCTTCGTCATGCCACAAGGTACGCTCTTCATCGTTTCCGCGCCCTCCGGCGCCGGCAAGACCACCCTGGTGCGCGAGCTGATCGAAAGCCTCGACGGTATCCAGGTCTCGGTGTCGCATACCACCCGGAGCCAACGCCTCGGCGAGGTGGACGGAGTGAACTATCACTTTATCGGCGTGGCGGCCTTCGAGGCGATGATCGAGCGCGGCGAGTTCTTCGAATACGCCCAGGTGTTCGACAACTATTACGGCTCATCGCGCCCCGCGGTGGAAACCATGCTCAATGCCGGACAGGACGTGATCCTCGAGATCGACTGGCAGGGCGCTCGCCAGGTGCGCCAGCAATTGCACGACGCGGTCTCGATCTTCATCCTGCCACCTTCTCGCGACGAGTTGGAGCGCCGCCTGGCCAGCCGCGGCACCGACGAACACGCCACCATCGCTCGGCGCATGCGCGATGCGGTCAGCGAGATGTCGCATTACGACGAATACGACTACCTGGTGGTCAACGACGACTTCACCACCGCCCTGCGCGAACTGCAGTCGCTAGTGATCAGCCGGCGCTTGAGCCTCGAGCGAGTGCAGAAGGAGCACGGCCCCCTACTGACGGCGCTGTTATCCTGACCCCCAGCCGCGGGCGCTTGTCCTGACCCCCAGGCGCGGGCGCTTGTCCTGACCCCCAGGCGCGGGCGCTTGTCAGGGATGCCGGGCGTCGAGTAATCTAGTCTGTCCTGTTCCATTTCGAATTTCCGGCTACGGTCGGGAAATCCACAGCTTTTTCGGGAATACCTACATGGCGCGTGTCACCGTCGAAGATTGTCTGGAAAACGTCGAGAATCGCTTCAAGCTGGTGATGATCTCCACCCAGCGCGCTCGTCAACTCGCTCGCGGCTCCCGCGACGCCCTGCTGCCCTGGGAAAATGACAAGCCCACCGTGATGGCCCTGCGCGAGATCGCCGCTGGCCTGGTCGACAAGAGCGTACTGGACGAGCCGATCGAGGCGCCGGTTCGAATTCGCCATGAGGGCGAGCCGGGCATCGCCATCGAGGAGTAAGGCAAGCACTCAAGGCGCGCTAATGTTCACCATCGACGACCTGGCCGACCGACTCGGCGGCTATTTACCTCCCGACGAGATCCAGCAGGTCAAGCGCGCCTTCTACTACGCTGAGCAGGCCCATGACGGCCAGCGGCGGCGTTCTGGCGAGCCCTACGTCACCCACCCGCTGGCAGTGGCCAATATCCTCGCCAACATGCACATGGACCATCAAAGCCTGATGTCGGCCATGCTGCACGATGTAATCGAAGATACCGGCGTCTCCAAGGAGGCACTTGCCGAGCAGTTTGGAAAGCCGGTGGCGGAGTTGGTCGATGGAGTCTCAAAGCTGACCCAGATCACCTTCGAGGACAAGGCGGTCGCCCAGGCAGAGAACTTCCAGAAAATGGTGCTGGCGATGTCGCGGGATATCCGCGTCATTATCGTCAAGCTCGCCGATCGCCTGCACAACATGCGCACTCTGGGCGCCTTGCGCCCCGAGAAAAAGCGACGTATTGCCCGCGAGACACTCGAGATCTATGCCCGAATCGCCAGCCGGCTCGGCATCAATACCATACGCGTCGAGCTCGAGGACCTCTCCTTTCAGGCACTGCACCCGATGCGCGCCGAGCGTATCAAACGCGCCGTCTCCAGCGCCCGAGGCCACCGTCGCTCGGCGATCCGTCAGATCCAGCACGCGCTGCAACAGAGCCTCGACGACGAGCAGCTATCCGGCACAGTGATCGGCCGCCAGAAGCACCTACTGTCGATCTACAAGAAGATGCGCGACCAGCGCAAGCCGTTCGCCGAGATCATGGATGTATTCGGCTTTCGCATCATCACCGAAGACGTCGACAGCTGCTACCGTATCCTTGGTGTGGTGCACAACCTCTATAAGCCGGTGCCGGGACGCTTCAAGGACTATATCGCCATTCCCAAGGCCAACGGCTACCAGAGCCTGCATACCACCCTGTTCGGCAGCGGCGGAATGCCCATCGAGGTGCAGATCCGCACCCGCGAGATGGAAGCCATGGCCAATAACGGCATCGCCGCCCATTGGCTCTACAAGGCTGGTCAGACCGATCATCCCATCGCCGAGGGCAGCCACGCCCGTGCCCGGGAGTGGGTCAAGGGCCTGCTGGAAATGCAGCGCCACGCCGGCGATTCGCTGGAGTTCATCGAGCACGTCAAGAACGACCTGTTTCCCGACGACATCTATGTCTTCACGCCACGCGGCGACATCATGGAACTGCCCCAGGGCGCCACGGTGATCGACTTCGCCTACACCGTGCACACCGATATCGGCAACAACTGCATCGCCTGTCGCATCGACCGACATCTGGCACCGCTCTCCACCCGCCTGGAGAGCGGCCAGACACTGGAAATCATCACCGCCCCCGGTGCCAAGCCCAATCTTGCCTGGCTCAATTTCGTGATCACCGCCAAGGCCCGCTCAGCGATTCGTCACGCGCTCAAGCACCAACAGCATACCGAAGCCGTGCAGTTGGGCCGACGCCTGCTCAACAAGGCCTTGGGGGAATTCGAAACCAGCCTGGAGGAGCTCCCGGAGTCGGTCCTGCCTCAAGTACTGGAAGCCCTATCGCTGAAGAACGAGGAGAGCCTGCTGGAGTCCATCGGACTGGGAGCACGCCTGGCCTATGTGGTCGCCAGGCACCTGGTCGACACCCTCCACGGCGAGGGCACCGACGGCAGCCAGCGTAGCCTTCAGCCCCAGGGTCCCATCGTGATCAGCGGTGCCGAAGGCATGGTGATCAAGTTCGCCCGCTGCTGCCATCCGTTGCCGGGCGACCTGGTGATCGGTCACCTATCGGTGGGCAAGGGTATCGTGGTGCATCGGACCGAGTGCCGTAATCTCGCCGAGCTGAAGAGCGACCCCGACAAGCTGCTCGCCCTGGAGTGGTCCGCGGAGATCGATGAAGATTTCCCCGTGGCGCTGCGCCTGGAGATAGAGAGTCGCCGCGGCCTGGTTGCCGAGCTGGCCAGCCTGGTCACTGACGCCGATGCCAATATCGAGCGCATCGGCATCGAGGAGCGCGACGTGCGACTATCCATCGTCCACCTGACCCTGGCGGTGCGTGACCGCGTGCACCTCGCCCGCATCATCAAGCGTATCCGCAACCTCTCGCAGGTCGGCAAGATCACCCGCGTCGGCAACTGAACTCCCATCGACCTGCTCACTGCCCCCGCTTTTCATTCACAACGAACAGAAGGTACCCCTCCATGAGCAACAAGGCAGTCATCAACACCGACAAGGCACCCGCCGCCATCGGGCCCTACTCCCAGGCGATCAAGGCCGGCAATACCGTCTACCTTTCCGGCCAGATCCCCCTCGACCCGGCCACCATGGAGCTGGTCTCCGACGACTTCGAGGCCCAGGCCCGCCAGGTCTTCACCAACCTCAAGGCCGTCTGCGAAGAGGCCGCCGGCTCGCTGGGCGAGATCGTCAAGATCAACCTCTACCTGGTCGACCTGAGCAACTTCGCCATCGTCAACCAGGTGATGGAAGAGTTTTTCGATAAGCCCTACCCGGCCCGTGCCGCGGTGGGCGTGAAGGCGCTACCCAAGGACGCCCAGTTCGAGGCGGAAGCCGTTATGGTCATCGGCGACTAGGAAAGGGCGGATTTGCTACTGCGCTCGATATCCTGGCCGCCGGCGGTGCTCGCTCGTAACGCAAATCCACCTCTTTCCGAAACAGGACTATGAGACTTTTTATTGCCCTGGTGCCACCGCCCGAGCTGCGCAGGGAGCTCGGGGAGCTAGCCGACATCGCCCACGCCCGCTGCGGCGGGCGACGCATGCCCGACGAGAGCCTGCACCTGACGCTGGCATTTATCGGCGAAGTGGAAGAGGCGCAGGCCACAACGCTCGTCAATTGGGTACAAAGCCTTGCCATTATACCGGGCAAATGTCGCCTCGACGGCTGGGGCTGCTTCAAGCGCCCCGGTATCGTCTGGATCGGGAGCCAGGCATCCGACCCGGCGCTAGGAGAGCTGCATCGCGAGCTCTGGCAAGGCCTGGAGGCCTGCGGTTGGTCCGGCCGACCCGACAAATTCGTTCACCATGTCACCCTGCTGCGACGCGCCATCACGAACCGGCTGCAAGACCTTCCCTCCATCAACCTCACGTGGCCCTATAGTCAAGTAGCGCTGATCCAGTCCTTTACCGATGAACGCGGGGCACGTTACCGCACCCTGGCCGTATCGCAGGGTTGAATATCAAGGATGAAGCGCACAATTGATTGGCTCGCCAGTTATTAGCACCAGAGCAGCCCAACAATGGCTTCGAGGTATTGACCCCGGGCTATCACGGTGCGCTCTGATACCGTATGCGACCAGTGAACCGATCTAGACCGGCTCAGGCAGGAAGCCGCCTTCTTTCATGACCTGAGTGTAGCCGTCACGGTAGCTGGGATAACGGAACCTGTAGCCTGTCTCCAGCAGGCGGGTATTGTCGCAGCGCTTGCTAGCACGCTTGCGCAGCGGCGCCTGGATCACTTCGGTGGATTCCACCTTGAGTTTTCCTGCCATCCAGGCCATCACTTCATACAGAGGGTCCGGGGCGCAGTCGCTGGCCAGGTAGAGATTCTCCAGCGGCTTTCCTGCCACGCTGAGCTCGATCAGGTGCTTGAGCACGCCGGCGCAGTCGTCGCGATGGATGCGATTGGAATACATGGGTGGGGACGCCGGCGCGATGCGGCCTTCCAATACCTGACGGATGAGGCGGTCACGCCCCGGGCCATAGATACCGGAAAAGCGCACCGCCGTGCCAGGTATCGGGCTATCATTCAGAGCCTGTTCCGCTTCGCGCATCATCACGCCGGAGAAGCCGGGCGCCTCGGCAGGACTGTCTTCGTCCACCAGCTCGCCTTCCCTCTGGCTATAGACGCTGGTAGAGGAGACGAACAGAATTCGCTGCGGTGTGCTATCGCGCCGCTCGTAGGTACGCAGCACCGCCTGGAGTCCATCGAGATAGGCGGCACGATAGGCGGCCTCCTCGAAGCGGTCGGCGCTGAGCACGTAGACCACGAAATCGGCGTTGGGCAGCTTGGCAAGGGCGGCTTCGTCGCTGAGGTCCAGCGCCAGAGGCTCGATACCGCTGCCCTCCAGTGCCGATACACCACGTCGAGCACCGATAACCCGGTGGCCGGCCGCGATCAGCTCGCCGCCCAGCACCGTGCCGATGTCACCACAACCTAGAATCAGTGTCGTTTTCTTCACCTTTCTCTCGCCCCCTGATAAAAAGTCCCTATTGAAATCCATACATCTATCGTCCGAGAGGATGCCCAGCGGGCACCAACCATGACTCTAACAGAACTTCGCTATATCGTAACCTTGGCCCAGGAGCGCCACTTCGGCCGCGCCGCCGAGCGCTGCTTCGTCTCCCAGCCGACCCTGTCGGTGGCGGTCAAGAAACTTGAGGAAGAACTGGAGGTTGCGCTTTTCGAACGATCCAAGTCAACCGTCCAGGTGACGCCCATGGGTGAGAGGATCGTCGAGCAGGCCCAACGTGTGCTGGAGCAGAGCAAAATGATCAAGGAGCTAGCCAATGCCGGCAAGGACCAGTTGGCGAGCCCTCTGCGCATCGGCGCCATCTACACCATCGGCCCCTACCTGTTTCCGCACCTGGTCCCAGAATTGGCCCGCAGCGCACCGCAGATGTCGCTCTATATCGAGGAGGGCTTCACCGCCAGCCTGCGGCACAAACTGCGGAGTGGCGAGCTCGACGCCATCATCATCGCACTGCCCTTCAACGAAACCGATGTCGTCGCCAAGCCGCTCTACGACGAGGAATTCGAGGTGCTGATCCCCGCCGACCATCCCTGGACACAGCGCGAGCACATCGACAAGGAGGACCTTCTCAGCGAGCGTTTGCTGTTGCTCGGTGAGGGTCATTGCTTCCGCGACCAGATACTCGAGGCGTGTCCGGCGATCAGCCACAAGCTCAACAGTCCGAACAATACCCTGACAGCTGAAGGCGGCTCCCTGGAGACCATCCGCCATATGGTGGCCTCGAAGCTCGGCATCACGGTACTGCCCCGCTCGGCCATCGGTACTGTCCATTACGAGACCGGCCTGCTTACCAGCCGACCGTTTAGCGCCCCGGCACCCTCGCGCACCGTGGCCATCGCCTGGCGCGCCAGCTTCCCTCGACCGCGCGCCATCGATGCCGTGACCAATGCCATTACACAGTGTCATGAGGCACTCCCCGAGACGGCATGAACGCTGACACAAACGGACTCGACTCGCCGGTCACCTCTCTCAAAGGCGTTGGCGAGGCGCTGGTGCTGAAGCTGGCCCGACTGCGCGTGGCATACGTGGCCGACCTGCTCTTCCACCTGCCGCTGCGCTATCAGGACCGTACCCGTATCACGCCCATCGGCACCCTGCGTGCCGGGCATGAGGCCGTGGTAGAAGGGGAGGTCATGGCAAGCGAAGTGGTGCGCGGTCGGCGTCGCAGTCTGCTGGTGCGGCTTCGCGACGGCTCGGGCATCCTCAGCCTGCGCTTTTTCCATTTTTCACCGGCCCAACAGCAGCAGTTCCATCCGGGTGCGAGGATACGCGGCTTCGGTGAGGCTCGGGCCGGTGCTACCGGGCTCGAGATCTATCATCCCGAATATCGGTTATTGAGCGATGACGCCCCACCCGTGGAGGATCACCTGACGCCGATCTACCCCACTACCGAGGGATTGCACCAGACTCGACTGCGAGCGCTGATCGAGCAGGCGCTGGCAAAACTCGACGCCACCCCCGAGGCGCTGCCCGACTGGCTACCCGAATCGCTGCGACAGCGCTTCAGTCTCCCCGAGCTGCACCATTGCCTGAAGGTACTGCATCAGCCTCCACCGGATGCCGACCCCGATCAACTGGCGAGCGGCCTGCATCCCGCCAGCCGACGGTTGGCCCTGGAGGAGCTGCTCGCTCACCGACTCAGCCTGCGCGCGGTACGTCTGCGCATTCAGCAGGATGGTGCCCCGACGCTACCCAGCGGGCGAAGCTTGCAAGCACGCTTTCTCACCCAACTGCCCTTCTCGCTGACCGGTGCCCAGCGCCGCGTGCTCGATGAGATCGGCGCCGATCTGGCCCTCGAGATGCCGATGCTGCGCCTGGTCCAGGGTGACGTCGGCTCGGGCAAGACGGTGGTGGCGGCCATGGCGTCGCTGTCAGCCATCGCCGGCGACTGCCAGGCGGCGATGATGGCACCCACAGAGATCCTGGCCGAACAACATTACCGTACCTTTCGCGCCTGGTTCGAGCCGCTCGGGATCGAAGTGGCATGGCTGGCCGGCAAACTCAAGGGCAAGGCACGGCTGGATACCAAGGCCGCCATCCTCGATGGCCGGGCCCGCATGGTGGTGGGTACTCACGCCCTGTTCCAGGGCGACGTGCATTTCCAGCGCCTGGGCCTGGCCATCGTCGACGAACAGCACCGCTTCGGCGTGCACCAGCGACTCGCGCTGCGCGAAAAGGGCGAGGCCGGCGGCCTGACTCCCCATCAACTGGTCATGACCGCCACGCCGATACCCCGCACCCTGGCAATGAGCGCCTATGCCGACTTGGACGTTTCGGTAATCGACGAGCTCCCCCCGGGGCGCACCCCGGTCAAGACGGTTGTGGTTCCCGACGATCGCCGCCCCGACGTGGTGGCACGTATCCGCCATGCCTGCGCCGAGGGCCGACAGGCCTACTGGGTCTGCACCCTGATCGAAGAATCGGAAGCCCTGCAGTGCCAGGCCGCCGAGGCGACCCACGCAGAGCTCGGTGAGGCACTGCCGGAACTGGCCATCGGCCTGGTCCACGGGCGCATGAAAGCGACGGAGAAAGCCGCAGTCATGGACGCCTTCAAGGCCGGCGAACTCGACCTACTGGTGGCCACCACGGTGATCGAGGTCGGGGTCGATGTGCCCAACGCCAGTCTGATGATCATCGAGAATCCAGAGCGACTGGGGCTATCGCAGCTTCACCAGCTGCGAGGCCGGGTCGGGCGGGGCTCCACGGAGAGCTTCTGCGTACTGCTCTACCACGGCCCGCTCTCGGCCAACTCCCGAGAACGACTTGGCGTCATGCGTGAGACCACCGATGGTTTTCGCATCGCCGAGAAGGACCTGGAGCTGCGCGGCCCCGGCGAGGTGCTGGGCACCCGCCAGACGGGGCTCGCCCAGATGAAGATCGCCGACCTGGAACGCGACGCAGACCTGCTGGAACGGGTCTCGCCACTGGCCGAGGCGCTGCTCGCCAACCACCCCGAGGCCAGCCTGCCGTTGATTCGGCGCTGGCTGGGCGAACAGGCAGGGCGTTATGGACAGGTTTGATACCTTGTCCATGGATCATTGACGGGTAAGGCAGAAACGAATGCCTTCGAGAAAGCTGCGAGACTCGGTCAAGCGTCAGGATGCTGAACGGCGGCCTACAAGTGCTTCAACAGCTTCTGCAGCTTGTTAAGGTCACCGGAATCGCCGACCAGGCGCACGGTGCCAGCCATCATGCCATCGAGAAAGGCCTTCTGGGTCGGCTTGCGAAGCACCTTGATGGCAGTTGCCTCGTCCTCGAAGCGTAACTCCAGGTCGAGGTCCACGGGCAGACCCGCCCCCGTCTTTATGCCCCGCGGCGACATGCGGTAATGACGGGCAATGGAGAGAGTCTCGGTGGCGATCCCCCAGTCGAGGCTACGCATCTCGGTCAGGGCTTGGCGAAAACGCGGTTTGCGGCGCAGGGCACGCTTGAGTAGAAAACCCAGCAGCCACAGCATGAGTCGCAGCTTCATGGCAACCCCGCTTCGAACAGGAAGAGGAGGGAATTGCGGCCTGCAACAACGGCAGGCCGCGCCACGGAAACCCTCAACGTGGCGTCAGCCCTTGCCGACAGCATCCTTTAGCCCCTTGCCGGGCTTGAAAGCCACGGTCTTGCTGGCCGGGATGGCCAAGGGTTGGCCTGTCTGCGGGTTCTTGCCGGTGCGGGCGGCTCGCTCGCGCACGGTGAACGTCCCGAAACCGATCAGTGAGACATCCTGCCCCTGAGCCACGCTACCGGTGATCTCGTCGAGAATGACATTGAGTACCTGGCTCGCCTTGTCCTTCGAAAGTTCCGCACGCTCGGCAATTGCCGCAGCAAGTTCTGGCTTGCGCATAAAGCCCCTCCTGGTATTGGCTATGTCCCGACGCTGGGCGCCGGTGTGTTGTTATCCGCGCGATCAGTTCATGAGGCATGAACTGCCTGCAACTTCCGAGTGTGAAGCCCTTGATATGCTACGTATGAAACCCTTGCTCCCCGGAAATCGCCATGCGAGGTGGCGCTGTCGTCGCCTGCTGGCCAGGCGACCCACAGTGGCGCCGACGCCCCTAGCCTAGCAATGTCGGTGTCGCTCGCGCCAGCTCAACTTTCCGTCGCACGCAGCTCCCTGTCAACGCAAAACCAATCAAACGTTCGTCTTGTGTCTCGGCAAAAGCCACCAGGTCGCGGCCTTTCCCTTCGATTCGCCAGCGCGCCGGTGGCCGGGGCGGCGGCAGTGCCACGACTGGCAGCAGCGGGGTCTTGACCAGAATAGGCCAGGCACCATAAGCCACTTCGGATGGCTCGCCAGTCAATGTGCGCGCCAGCGCCTTGGCGCTGGCCTGAAGCGGCTGTACGTACATGGCGTTGATCCCATCGACACAAGCCACGTCCCCCAAGGCGTACACTCCGGGTGCCGAGGTAGCCAATCGACGATTCACCCGAATACCCGCCACGTCGGCCTCGATGGCTGCCAATGCGGCCAGTTCCGTTCGCGGCCTCAACCCCGTGGCCACCAGTACCAGATCGGCCTCAAGCCGGTTGCCACCGCTGAGCGTGACGCCAATATCACTGCCGACGCTATTCAACGCGTTCAGGCTGCGCCCCATTTGTAGCGTCATGCCAGCGTCGACAAAGGCATCTCCCAAGGCACGTCCCAGCGGCTCGGGCAGCAGCCGCGGCAGCGGCGTACTCTCGGGCGCCACCAGGGTGATTTCATGCCCACCGGCAATCAGGTCATTGGCGAATTCGCAGCCCACCAGACCCGCGCCGATGATAGCCACTCGGGCCCGGCGGCCCAATGCTTCCAACGCAGCGTGGAATCGACGATAGTCGTCGAGATCGTTGATCGTGAAGACGCGCTCGGCCACTGTTTCAGGAACCTTGAAAGGCACTGCCGGCGCCGCCCCGGTGGCCAGTACCAGCTCGCTCCAAAGCAGGCGCTCTTCACCGATACGCAGCGCACGGGCCTCCATGTCGATGCCCTCCACCCAGGTATGGGTACGCATCACTACCCCCAACTGGTCGGCCACTTCCAGCGCTGATCGGGTGGCCAGCCTATCCGGCGGCAGGCGCTTGGCGAAGCCGGTGGAGAGCAGTGGCTTGGCGTAGTCCTCGCCACGATCGGCGGTGATCAGGGTGATGGCACGCGCCGTATCCCGGGCGCGAACCTGCCGGACAAGGCCAAGGCCCGCCATGCCGGAACCGATAATGATAAGGGGAGCGGTCATGGAACTCCTTGCCGTATCGCAGGGCTGGCATGCGTTTGATGCCACCCAATCCAGGGAATCGAGTCGGAACCGCATGTTACACTATGCGACCCTCGATCGACCTGGAGAGCAAGGTGACCCGGAGACGTGCGGTGCACCGCGACCCCATTCGCTTGACCCCGAGAACCGTAAGCTGGCGGCCGCTGGCGGCTGGCCAACCGGCCATGAGCCCGGCCTGGTGGGCCTGGGTCGCCTCGCGGGATTCCCTTACCGCCCGATTGATCGAGGCCGGGGGTGAAAGGACCTTCCGTGTGCGCCTGATCGACCAGCGCCTCGGCCGGCCACGCCCCGACGAAGCCAGGGTCCTTGGTCTGCCCGTCGGTCGCCTCGCCTGGCTGCGCGAAGTGGCACTCTGCCTGGATGAACGCCCCTGGGTGGTGGCGCGCTCGGTGGTGCCGCTTGCACAACTGCGGGGGCAACGCCTTGACCGACTCGGGGAGCGCTCACTGGGCAGTTGGCTGTTTCGTCAGCCAGGCCTGGAGCGCAGCCCCATCGAGGTAACAGCCTCTCCCCCCCCTTTCCATAGCCAGAGAGGCCCCTGGGGCCGTCGCTCGGTATTCCGCCATGGCCGCTTTGCCGTTCTGGTGCAGGAGTTCTTCCTCGACGCAATGGCAGATGATCTGGCGCTGCCTTCACGTTAGGATGAGCACCATCGATTGAGGAGGCTCCGATGGATCGATCCCTGCTGCATCCCACCGGCCTGGCACGCGTACCCGACTTCCTGCACCTGATGCGCCTGGACAGGCCCATCGGAACCTGGCTGCTGATGTGGCCCACCCTCTGGGCACTGTGGGTGGCCGCCGAGGGCATTCCCGGACGTAAGGTACTGCTGATCTTCATCGCTGGCGTCTATCTGATGCGGGCGGCCGGCTGTGTGGTCAACGACTACGCCGACCGTCACTTCGATGGCCACGTCAAGCGCACGAAGAACCGGCCCCTGGCCACCGGCCGCATCAGCGAGGGCGAGGCTCAGGCGCTGTTCCTTATGCTGGTCGTGGCGGCCTTCGTGCTGGTGCTGTTCACCAACCTGTTTACGGTGATGCTGTCACTGGTCGGGGTTGTACTGGCCTTCATCTACCCGTTCATGAAGCGCTACACCCACCTGCCCCAGGTGTTCCTCGGTGCCGCCTTCTCGTGGGCGATTCCCATGGCCTTCGGCGCCGTGCTGGGCCACGTGCCGGTGGAGGCCTGGCTGCTGTTCTGCGCCAATGTGGCCTGGACCGTGGCCTATGATACCGAGTACGCCATGGTCGACCGCGACGACGACTTGCGTATCGGTATCAAGTCCACCGCCGTGCTATTCGGCCGTGCCGACCGGCTGATGATCGGCCTGCTGCAGGTGGCCACCCTTGCCCTGCTGGCCTGGGCCGGCCTGCACCTGGGACTGGGCCTCTTCTTCTGGCTGGGCCTGGCGGCCATGGGCAGCACATTCCTGCATCAGCAGACCCTGATTCGTACCCGGGATCGCGATCGCTGCTTCCAGGCATTCCTCAACAACCACTGGTCGGGCCTGCTGGTGTTCGCCGGCATCGTCCTCAGCCTTTGGCCCACGCTGAACGGCTGAAACAGGCTAGGTGCCACCGCCAGTCACGTATCACCTTTCTGACGTCAAGGATAGTATTGTTTGATTTTATAAACTTTTATTCCAGTCCATGCTGTATGCATAACGCGCGTGAACAACGCCCGACAAGCAGCAGAGGACAGGACCATGCACGAGGTCGATACCCAGCAAGCCACAACCTCATCCGCCGGCCGCGAAGCGGTAGCGGGATATCCGGGGCTCAACCGGCACCTGTGGATGCCGTTCAGCTCCAATCGCGACTTTCATGCCAATCCGCGCATGATCACCGGCGCCGAAGGCCGCTACTTCATCGATGATCGCGGTCGACGACTGTTCGACTCGCTGTCGGGCCTATGGACCAGTGGCGCGGGGCATAACCGGCTGGAGATCCAGCAGGCGGTGGCCCGCCAGTTGAGTAGCCTGGACTTCGCCCCGGGGTTTCAAGTCGCACACCCACTGGCCTTCGAACTCGCCGAGAAGTTGGCGAGCTTGACCCCTGCCGGCCTCGATCACGTCTTCTTCACCAATTCAGGCTCCGATGCCGCCGACACCGCGGTGAAAATGGCCAGAGCCTACTGGCGGCTCAAGGGGCGCCCGGAGAAGACCCGACTGATCGGACGTGCCAAGGGCTATCACGGCGTCAACGTCGGCGGTACCAGCCTCGGCGGGATCGGCGGCAACCGGAAGCACTACGGGCAACTGCTCGACGTGGCGCACCTGCCCCACACTCTGCAGCCACATCTCGCCTTCACCCGTGGCCAAGCCGACAGCGGCGCCGAGCTCGCCGATGCCCTGCTCGACCAGATCGCCCTGCACGATGCATCCAATATCGCCGCGGTGATCGTCGAGCCGATGTCGGGCTCAGCCGGAGTCATCGTGCCGCCGAAGGGCTATCTCGATCGCCTACGCGAGATCTGTAGCGCTCACGACATCCTGCTGATCTTCGACGAGGTGATTACCGCCTTCGGCCGCAGCGGTGCGACCACCGGTGCCGAGGCCTTCGGCGTAACGCCGGACATGATGAATATTGCCAAGCAGCTCACCAACGGTGCGGTACCCATGGGCGCGGTGATCGCCTCCGGCGAGATCTTCGATACCTTCATGCACGCCGGCGGTCCCGAGCACGCCATCGAATTCACCCACGGCTACACCTACAGCGCTCATCCTGTGGCCTGTGCCGCCGCCCTAGCCTCCCTCGACCTGCTCGAGCGGGAGGACTTCCCCGGCCAGGTTCGCGCCATTGCCCCGGTGTTCGAGGAGAAGCTCCACGCCCTCAAGGGACGGCCCCACGTGGTGGATATCCGCAACCACGGGCTGGCCGGGGCGATCCAGCTGGCTCCCCGTGACGGCGATCCCACCGTACGGCCTCGCGATGCCCACATGGCGCTCTGGCAAGCGGGTTTCTATGTGCGCTACGGCGGCGACACCCTTCAGTTCGGCCCACCATTCGGCTCTACGGAAGTGGAGCTCGAACGGCTCTTCGACGCCGTGGCCTTGACCCTCGATTGCCTGATTTAAGGGCACCGCAGGGCTAGCCAGTTTCTTCAGTGGCAGTGCCGATACACCAATTCCCCTGCATCGGCACTGCCATCGCTGGCACTCTGAACCGCGCATGGATTTCGATCGCCCCCTGCCCGGCAAACATCAGGGTCAGGAGGCTGGCAGGCCCCGATAGTGACTGTCCCACATCAGCACCGCACCGGCCACGGCGCCGGGAAGCAGAAAGAGGTTGGCCAGCGGGATCCAGGTGATCAGCGTAACCCAAGCCCCGTAACTCAGCGTCGGCCATCGCCGAGATGACAGACGACGCCGCATGTCGGCGAAACTGACCTTGTTGTTGTCCATGGGATAGTCGAGATAGGTGATGGCCATGATCCAGGCGGAAAACAGGAGCCAGAGCAGTGGAGCGATCAGGTTGATGGCGGGAATCCAGCTCACCACGAACAGCAACGCCATCCTGGGGAGGATGTAGCCGAGCTTGACCAGTTCGCGCCCCAGTGCATCCACCGCAGTCCTGGCCAACCCCCTGTCGTCCAGCGGCGGCCGCCCGGTGGCCAGCACTTCCACCTTGGCGGCCAGCAAGCCATAGAAGGGGGCGGCTATCAGGTGAGCCACCAAGGTAAAAGTGAAAAAGATAATCAACACCAGGCTGAACACGAACAGTGGCCAGATCAGCCACGATAACCACTCGAGCCAGCCCGGAATCATCGCCATCCAACCGTCGAGCCAACTGCCGAAATGGGTGACCACGTAGTAAAGCATTAGGCCATACACCAGCATGTTGACGCCGATAGGCACGAAGACGTAACGACGCATGCCCGGTGCATAGGCCAGCCGAGTACCACGGACCAGCGCCGAAAAGGCATCCAGCATCGGTTTTTCCTCGTTGTGAGAGGGGTGGCCCTGGGCGACAGGTTGTCGCAAGGCTGGAGCAAGGGGGACCTTGCCGTATAAGATGGCGCACAGGCGCGCTGCAGCGCAATATTATTCATCGCTTTCCGACCTGTACCGACCACCGACAACAACAAGCCGAGAAGACGATACTCATGACCGACCTCGACGATGTGCCCGCCCCCCTAGGCCAGCTGACGCTCAAGTTATTGGCCTCTCGCCAGGACACCAATCTCTATGGCGACATACCCGGCGGCTGGCTGGTCAGCCACATGGACCAGGCAGCCGAGCTGGCCGCCGGCCGGGAGGCCCATGGCCGTACTGCCACCGTGGCCATCGAAGCCATGGACTTCCTGTGCCCAGTACGAGTGGGGTCAACCGTCAATATCTTTACCGCCGTCCGCGAGATCGGCCATAGCTCGGTCAAGATCGACGTGGAGGTATGGATACGCCAACCCCACGAGCGCGATGGGGACGAACTCCACAAGGTCACCGAGGCTCGCTTCGTGATGGTGGCACTCGATGATAAGGGGCGGATCCGCTCGGTTCACCAGGCTAGCTGAGCCGAGCAGCACCCCAAAAGCGACAGGGGCGCCATATGGCGCCCCTGTCGCTCTTCTCTTTATCCTGTGCGATCAGTCCCTGAGGTTCTCACGGGTCTGGAGGTAGTCAAATTCACCCACGTCGTGGAACGGACGTACCAGATTCTGGAAGGCCTGGTAGGACTCGTAGACCTTGGCGGAATCCGGATCGTTCTCCACCTGATTCTGAATGACCTGCTGCGAAGACTCGTAGAGCGCCTCGACGACATCATCGGGGAAGGTGCGCAGCTGGACACCGTGTTCTTCCACCAGGGTGTCCAGAGCCTGGGCGTTGCGATAGGCGAACTCGCTGATCATCGCCAGGTTGGAGGCTCGGGCCGCCTCGGTCACTACCGCCTTGAGATCATCGGGCAGTGCATTCCAGGCATCCAGATTGACGGTTCCCTCCAGTACCGCAGTGGGCTCGTTCCACGGTGAAGTGTAGTAATAGTCGGCGACCTGGTGCAGGCCGAAAGCCATGTCGTTGTAGGGACCGACCCAGTCGGCGGCGTCAAGTACACCGGTCTGCATTGAGGTAAATATCTCACCGCCCGCCATGTTGACGGTGGTGACGCCGATGCCATTCATGGCTTCACCAGCCAGGCCAGGCAGGCGCAGCTTGAGCCCCTGCATGTCCTCTAGCGAGTTGATCTCCTCCTTGAACCAGCCGGCCATCTGCGCACCGGTGTTGCCCACGGGGAAGGGCTTGAGGTTGTGCTTGGCGTAGATTTCGTCCCATAGTTCCTGGCCGCCGCCATAGTAGAGCCAGGCGTTGGTTTCGGTGGTGTTCATGCCGAAGGGAACCGCCGTGAAGAACTGTGACGCAGCGACCTTGCCTCGCCAGTAGTAGGCAGCGGAGTGGCCCATTTCAGCGGTACCGGCGGCGACGGCATCGAAGACTTCCATTGCCGGAACCAGCTCACCGGCGCCGTGAACGCGCACACGCATGCGGCCGTTGGAGAGCGTCTCGATGCGTTCGGCAAAGTCATTGGCACCGGTGCCCAGGGCGGGGAAGTTGGTCGGCCAGGAAGTGACCATGTCCCAGGTGATGGTCTCCTGCGCGCTGGCCGTGGATACGAAAGTGGCTGTCACGAGGCCGGCGGCACCGAGGCCGACGGTCTTGAGACTGTTCTTGAGGAAAAAACGACGTTGCATGGCGTACGTGACTCCAAGGGTGATTATTCTGATTCGCGTCTTATGGCTGCGCGATGTGTCCGCCTGAGAGTATGCGTAAGGACAAATTAGGCAGCAAGCGCGCTTTTTGACGTAGACGTCAACGTACCCAGGTAGCGTAGCCGTAACGCGGCGTTTCCCTATAGCGGGGTGAGCTTGGCAAACCCCAACACCAGCCACTTGTCACCATCACCTTCGAAGCTGACCTGGACCCGGGCTCGCTCCCCGTCGCCCTCGGCGTTGAGGATCACCCCTTCGCCGAACACCGGATGCTGGACCCGCTGCCCCAGGCTGAGGCTGGGGAGATCGCCACCGCCGTTGACCGAGGTCTGGCGTGAGAGTCCAACCGCCGGGCGCATCGCCGTGACCGGACGGGAGATCTGTCCGCGCAGACGTACCTCTTCCATGTACTCGTCGGGGATCTCGCGCAGAAAGCGCGAGGCCCGCTGAAAGGTCTCCTTACCGTGCATGCGCCGGATCTCGGCATAGGTCAGGTAGAGCTTGCGCATGGCCCGGGTCAGGCCCACATAGCAGAGCCGGCGCTCCTCCTCGAGACGCCCGGGCTCCTCCAACGACATCTTGTGGGGAAACAAACCCTCCTCAACCCCGGCGATGAACACCACCGGGAACTCCAGCCCCTTGGCGGAGTGCAGCGTCATCAGCTGCACGCTATCCTCGAATTCGTCGGCCGCATGCTCGCCGGCGTTGAGCGCCGCCTCGGAGAGAAAGGCCTCCAGTGCCACGCCGCCCTCTCCCGTCTCCGGCGGCTCGAGCACCTCGCCCTGGGTGAAGGCGCGGGCGGCATTGATCAGCTCCTCTAGGTTTTCGACCCGCGCCTGCCCCTTCTCGCCCTTCTCATTGCGGTGGTGCTCGACCAGGCCCGAATGCTCGATCACATGGGCGATGATCTCGTGCAAGGACATGCCGGCGGTCTCGTTGTCCAACCGTTCGATGAGGTCGGCGAACACCTGAATGGCGTTGCCGGCGCGCCCCTTGAGCGACGCGTCGGCAAGCCCGTCATGCAGGGCCTGCCACAGCGCGACGTCGGCATGACGGGCTCGTTCGCGCAGAATCTCCACGGTGCGGGTGCCGATGCCCCGGGCCGGCACGTTGATGATGCGCTCCAGCGAGGCGTCGTCATCGCGATTGAGCAGCAGACGCAGGTAGGCCAGGGCATTGCGGATCTCGAGGCGCTCGTAGAAGCGATGGCCCCCGTAGATGCGATAGGGCATCCCCTGGCGGATCAAGGTCTCTTCCAGCACCCGCGACTGGGCGTTGGAGCGGTAGAGAATGGCGATCTCGCGGCGATGGTAGCCCTCGTCGACCTTCTCCTTGATGGTATCGACGATGAAGCGCGCCTCATCCAGGTCGTTGAAGCCGGCATAGAGCGAGATCGGCTCGCCGCGGCTGCCAGCCGTCCACAGCTCCTTGCCCATGCGATCGGCATTGTGGCTGATCAGGGCATTGGCGGCTTCAAGTATGGCGCTGGTGGAGCGGTAGTTCTGCTCCAGGCGCACGGTACGGGTATCGCGAAACTCCTGCTCGAAGCGGCGGATATTCTCTACCCGCGCACCGCGCCAGCCGTAGATGGACTGGTCGTCGTCGCCGACCACCGTCATCGGTGTCTTCATGCCGGAGAGCAGCTTGAGCCAGGCGTACTGCAGGGTATTGGTGTCCTGGAACTCGTCGACCAGCACATGGCCGAAGCGCTCCTGATAGTGGGCCAGCAGCGTCGGGTTGTCGCGCAGCAGCTCCAGGCTGCGCAGCAGCAGCTCGCCGAAGTCGACCAGCCCGCCGCGCTCGCACGTCAACTGATAGCGCTCATAGAGATCCACCATCTGTGCCAGGTAGGCATCGCCATGGGCATCCACCTGGTGCGGCCGCAGCCCCTCCTCCTTGCAGCCGGAAATGAATGACTGCACCTGGCGCGGCGGATAGCGCTCGTCATCGACGTGATTCTCCTTGAGCAGGCGCTTGACCAGGCGCAGCTGGTCGTCGGAGTCGATGATCTGGAAGTGCTGGGGCAGGCGGGCGTCCTGCCAGTGGGTACGCAGCAACCGATGGGCAATGGAGTGGAAGGTACCGACCCAGACGTTGCGCAGCGACAGTCCCTGTAGCGCCTCAAGGCGGGTGCGCATCTCACGGGCCGCCTTGTTGGTGAAGGTCACGGCGAGCACGGCGTAGGGCGACAGGCCCTCGACCTGCATCAGCCAGGCGATGCGATGCACCAATACCCGGGTCTTGCCCGAGCCGGCCCCGGCCAGCACCAGCATGTTGCCCTGGGGAGCACTGACCGCCTCGTGCTGGGCCGGGTTCAACTGATCGAGAATCGCCGTGACGTCGTCCATGGGAAGGGTACTGCCGCTCGAAAAATGAGCGCTCAGCTTAGCATATCCTGAAGACGACTCGGCAGGTGGCTGGCGGAGGCGGCAACGTCAGTGGTTAACGTCAAGCACCGGCAACACCGCCGGGAGTCCTTCGGCCTCCAGTCGTGAGCTGAAGCTTCCTCCGACAGTGCGTGGCACCATTGGTGGAGAGGATCGCTGTTGGAGCGCTGGTTTCCATCGCGACTGGCGCCGTCAGGCGCCTTGGCGGAGGCCGCAGTGTTATCCCCAACGCTGGGCTACGGCTTGCCTTCCTGCTCCGGAAACCTTAGCGGCGTCAGGCTCTTCTTCACCGCCTTTAGCTGCTCGGCAAGCCTTGGGCCGCGGGTCTTGGCTACCCCTACCGCCAGCACGTCGACCAGCACCAGATGGGCGATGCGCGAGCTCATCGGGGTGTAGATCTCGGTATCCTCGTGCACGTCGATATACAGCGGCAGGGTCACCTCCTCGGCCAGCGGCGAGCCGCTGGGGCACAGGCCAATCACCGTGGCACCGGCCTCGCGTGCCAGGCGCACACTGGCTACCAGCGCCCGGGTCCGGCCAGTCTGGGAGATCGCCACGACCACATCGCCCTCCTTGAGGGTCACCGCCGACATGTTCTGCATGTGCGGGTCGGCGTAAGCGGCGGTGGAAATCTGCAGACGGAAGAACTTGTGCTGGGCATCGAAGGCCACCGCCCCCGATGCTCCAAAACCGTAGAACTCCACCCGATTGGCCATGGCCAGCGCCTGGATGGCCCGGCTCAGGGCCTCGTTGTCCATCCGATCGCGCACCGACAGCAGGGTGCCCACGGTGGAGTCGAAAATGCTCTGGGAGAATTCGGCCACCGAGTCGTCATCGTTCATCGAGAACTGGGCGAACTGACTGCCGGAAGCCAGCATCTGTGCCAGCTTGAGCTTGAAGTCTTGAAAGCCGTTGCAGCCCAGCGCCCGGCAGAACCGCACCACGGTGGGTTCGCTGACCTTGGCCTCGGTCGCCAGATCGACGATGCGCATATGGATCACTTCGTCAGGATTGCGCAGAACGTAGCGCGCCACCTTCTGCTCGGAGCGACGAAAGTGCTCCATGCGGCGTCTCATTTCATCGAACAGGGCGCGGCTCACGCTGAACTCCTTGGTTGGCAATCGCAGGGCTCAGTATGCCCCATCACGAAGCCGATATGGAATTTCGGCCACGTTGCGTGAAATGGCCCACTTAGTCATCATCCTGTCAAGTAAGGTATAGTAGAAATGTCGGGGTGCCATCGTGCTGGCTGCCGGCATACCGACAGCGGTAAGGAAGACGATACGAAAAAGAAGTAGAGGGAGAGTCGGTCATGAGCAAGATCGAACGCGTAACTTCGGTCAAGAGTGAGCTACTCGACATCTTCATGAGCTTGAAAGTCGCCGAACACGAGAGACGCTCACGTACCGCCGCTCAGCGCAACCTTAGGGCGCGTCGCGGCATCGAACTGCACAACGAATTCAAACAGTTGGAACGGCACATCGCCGATCTAGCCGAAGACGAAAAGCATTGACGACGGCCGCCTGTCGGCGACCGTCCAAGGAATTCGCTCAAGCCCCGTCTAGCGGGGCTCGGGGACCTGTTACCCCAGCAAGCTGTTGATGAACACCAAGATCACGCCCAACGGCGTAATATAGCGCGCCACGACATACCAGACCGTCTCCCAAGAGCAGCGACTGCCTTTTCCAACGAAGGCCCTCTGGGCTGCAAGGAAATGGGTATTAACAAGAGGCGCATGAGGGCTCTGCCCATGAAGCGCAACGACGGTTATCCGCCGCGAGGACAAGGTTAAAAAGAGTTTTCCCCTGTTTTATCCACAAGTAGCGCCACGCTACCCGGTTGGGAAATGACGCAGCTCGAACAACTGAACGAAAAAGCAAATCAGAGGCGGATTCCCCGTGGAAAACACGTGTAATGGGCTTCTCGGCCTTTCTCATCGAGCCAGAATCAGACCAAAATGATCATTGACCGGCCATGTAAAAAGTGGTCAATAGGCGAGAATTAGGCGGTTGCCGCCAAGAGTTATCAACAGATGGTACAAGGCAAGAAATCATCCCGCACCTGCCGGAGATCCAACCGAAGGCGACATTCGACGCTCAGTGGTAACCCATGGAAACGAATCTCAACCTTGCGCTTTTCGGACGTATTAATTGACGATCATGCTGACCATGGCCTTCAGCCTGGTGCTGCACGGTAAGACCCGGCGCATCGGCCGATACCTGCTGCTGCTGGCCCTGCCCGTAGCCTGGGCACGCCTCTTCCTCGGCGTTCACTTTCCCCAGGACATGCTGGGCGCCACCCTGCTGGCCGCAGCAATGGCCCTGCTGGTTGGGGCCAACCACAACTGGCTGATACTGCCCTTCTATCATCGTGTCGCGAGACGACTCTACCACCTGCTCTTCGCGCCGCTGATTGCCCGAGGCTGGGTGAGGCGCTGAGTCCTCTGTCGAGCTCGGCGCCGTCAGGGGGCTATTCGACGGTAACGGACTTCGCCAGGTTGCGCGGCTGATCCACGTCGGTACCCTTGAGTACCGCCACGTGATAGCTCAACAGCTGCAGCGGAATGGTATAGAGAATCGGTGCCAGGGCATCATGCACATGGGGTAGTCTGAGCACGCGTATGCCCTCTTCCTCTTCCAGCCCCACCGCTTCGTCGGCAAAGACGAACAGTTCGCCGCCACGGGCTCGCACTTCCTGGAGATTGGACTTCAACTTGTCGAGCAGTTCGTCGTTGGGCGCCACCGAGATAACCGGCATTTCGCTATCCACCAGGGCAAGGGGCCCGTGCTTGAGCTCACCGGCGGGATAGGCCTCGGCATGGATATAGGAGATCTCCTTGAGCTTCAGTGCGCCTTCCAGTGCAATGGGGAAATGCACGCCCCGGCCAAGAAAGAGCGCATGGTGCTTTTCGGCAAAGGCCGTCGACAGCGACTCAATCTTGTCATCCAGTTTCAACACCTGCGACACCAGCCGGGGCAAGCTGCGCAGCCCGGCCACCAGTTCTTCCTGGAGAGCAGAGGAAAGCCCCTTGATCCTGCCCAGAGCCAGGGTCAACAGCATCAGGCCGGTGAGCTGGGTGGTGAACGCCTTGGTCGAGGCCACGCCAATCTCGGGACCGGCCTGGGTCATCAGGGTCAGATCGGATTCCCGCACCAGCGAACTGCCCGGCACGTTGCAAATCGCCAGGCTTCCCAGGTAATCCTGCTCGCGGGCGAAGCGCAGCGCAGCCAGGGTGTCGGCGGTCTCGCCGGATTGTGACAGCGTCACGAACAGGGTGCCTTCGGGGACGACCACCGTCCGGTAGCGATACTCGGAAGCCACCTCCACCTGAACCGGAATACCGGCATAGCGCTCCAGCCAGTAGCGCGCCACCATCCCGGCATGATAGCTGGTACCACAGGCCACGATATGGATCTGCTGGACACGCTCGAACAGCGCCTCGGCTCCGGGGCCGAAGCTCTCCACCAGTACCGACTTGTCGCCCAACCGGCCTTCCAGTGCCGCGGCGATCACCGCCGGCTGCTCGAAGATCTCTTTCTGCATGAAGTGGCGGTAGTTGCCCTTGCTGGCGGCACCGTCGGCGTATTCGAATGTATGAATTTCATGATCGACTGCCTGGCCACGATCATCGAAGACATCGATGCGACCCCCATCGGATAGGCGAACGACATCGCCCTCCTGCAGGTAGATGAAGCGATCGGTGACCTGTAGCAAGGCCAGAGGGTCCGAACCCAGAAAGGCCTCGTCGATCCCCACCCCTACTACCAGGGGGCTGCCCTTGCGCGCCCCGACGATGACATCAGGCTCGTCAGCATGCATCACCGCCAGGGCATAGGCACCCTCCAGCCGCTTCAGTACTCGCTGAACCGATACCAGCAGGCCATCGCCCCGACGATACTCACGCTCCAGCAGGTGGGCCACCACTTCGGTATCAGTCTGTGACTCGAAGACATAGCCGGATTCCCTGAGTTCGTCACGCAGTCTCTCGTGATTCTCGATGATGCCGTTATGCACCACCGCGAGCCGCTCGCCCGAGGCGTGGGGGTGCGCATTGGCCTCGCTGGGCTTACCGTGGGTGGCCCAGCGGGTGTGAGCGATGCCGCAGTGACCGGATAGCGGCTCGCAGCCAAGCCGCTGCTCAAGTGCCGCTACCTTGCCCAGCGCCCGGCAGCGCTGCAGCCCCTGCGAGTCGAGTACTGCCATGCCGGCCGAGTCATAGCCGCGATACTCCAGGCGCCGCAGCCCCTCGAGCAGGATATTCTGCACATTGCGCTGGGCAACGGCACCAACGATTCCACACATCGCGCTTTCCTCAGTAATCCTTTGCCTTGGTGGGACGCGGCCAGTCTGCCTTGGCGATCTGGCGGCCTCGGGAGACAGCCAGTGCATTGTCGGCCACGTCCTTGCTGATCGTCGACCCGGCGCCCACGGTGGCGCCACGGCCAACGCTGACCGGCGCCACAAGAGCGGTATTGGAACCGATGAAGGCCCCGTCGCCGATCTCAGTGCGATGCTTGTTGGCACCGTCGTAATTGCAGGTGATGGTGCCCGCGCCGACGTTGACGTCGCGTCCCAGGCAGGCGTCTCCCACATAGCTCAAGTGGTTGATCTTGCTTCCCTCCCCCACCTCGACGTTCTTGGTCTCGACGAAATTGCCCACCTTGGCACCCACCGCCAGGCGCGAGCCGGGACGCAGCCGAGCGAAGGGTCCGATACGGTTGCGCCCGGCGATCACGGCGCCGTCGATGACACTATGGGCCTCGATCACCGATTCAGCACCGATATGGCTGTCGCGAATCATGCAGTGGGGGCCGATGCGCACACCTTCACCAAGCTCGACATCACCCTCGAAGACACAGCCCACGTCGATTTCCACATCGTGGCCGCAGGTCAACCGGCCGCGCACATCGAGCCGCGCCGGGTCCAGCAGGGCCACGCCCTGGAACATCAGTTGCTCGGCGATGCGAGCCTGGTGCGCCCGCTCGAGCCGCGCCATCTGCAGGCGGTTGTTGACCCCCTCGACCTCCAGCGGGTTGGCAGGCTGTGCGGTGGCGATCGCCACACCGTCGGCCGCCGCCATGGCTATCACGTCGGTCAGGTAGTATTCACCCTGGGCGTTATCGGCCGAGAGCCGGGGGAGCCAGCGCTTCAGCTGTGTGGCGGTCATGGCCATGATTCCGGTATTGCATTCACGCACCAACAGCTCGTGCTCGTTGGCATCCTTCTGCTCGACGATAGCCACGACCTCTCCGTCGTCGTTGCGCAGGATACGGCCATAGCCGCCGGGATCGTCGAGGGTCACAGTGAGCAGGCCCATGCGCGACTCGTTGACCAGGTCGAGCAAAGCCGACAGGGTCTCGTGACGAATCAGCGGAACGTCGCCATACAGCACCAGCACCTTGCCCCGGCCGAGCGCATCAAGAGTTTGGGCTACCGCATGACCGGTTCCCTTCTGTTCCGCCTGCAGGGCAAAGCGCACGGGATATTCGCCGAGTGCATGGCGTACCTGATCGGCGCCATGGCCAATCACCACGTGCATGTGATCGACCTCGAGCCGCCGGGCGGTATCGATGACATGACACACCATCGGTTTGCCGGCCAGCCGGTGCAGTACCTTAGGCCGTTGCGAGCGCATTCGCGTCCCTTGCCCGGCGGCCAGAATCACCACGTCGAGGGTCATCTTGACTCCTTATCCTTGGTTTTTTCCGTATCGCTACAGTCTAACGGATGACACCGTCCGGCGCTGCCCGGGTGAATCGTTAGCGAACCTCTATGTCCATTTCATCCATCTGCAACTGGCCGAAATGATCGGCAAAGGCAGCCGTGGCAACGCTGGCCCAGCCGCCTTCCTCGCGGATCAACATCAACACCTTGAGATCCTGTTCCCTGGCCAGTACCATGCCCTCCTTTTCGCCCAGCACCATCAATGCGGTCGCCCAGGCATCCGCCCAGGCATTGGAGGGATGCGCCACAGTGACCGACGCCAGGCGATGGTCGATGGGCCGACCGGTGCGCGGATCGAGGGTATGCGAGTAGCGCCGGCCCTCCTCCTCGAAGTAGTTGCGGTAGTCCCCGGAGGAGGCCACCGAAATCGCTTCCAGCGGCAGGATATGCTGTGCTTCCTGGCGATCGACCAGCGGCGCCTCGATACCGATGCGCCAAGGCTGGCTCTCGGTATCACGATAGCCACGCACGATCAGGTCACCACCAAGGTTGACCAGGTAGTGTTCGACGCCCTCTCCATCCAGGTAAGCCGCAACCCGGTCGGTGCCATGCCCCTTGGCCACCCCGCCAAGATTGACGAAGACATCGCGCAGCCGCCGTGCCTGCAGGCCATTCTCGTCGATCTCGATGCTGTCCGGACCCACTTCGGCGAGGCGTTCGTTCAGCGTCTCTTCGTCCGGAACCTCCCGGGGGCGGGCCTCGGAGCCAAAGCTCCACAGGTTGACCAGCCCGCCGATGGTCACGTCAAAGGCTCCGTTGCTCGCCTCGGCCACCGATTGACTGATCGCCAGCACCTCGATCAGTTCATTGGAGAGCGGCTGCCATTCACCGACCGGCGCCTGATTGAAGGCGATCAACTCCGAGTCCTCGCGGTAGATCGACATGGCGGCATCCACGCCCTCAAGAACCTCAACCAGCCCCTCCTCGAGCCGCTGCGCGTCTCCCTGGGTCAGTGAGCCGGCAATCGTGACCTGATAGAAGGAGCCGAAGATGGCGCCTTCGAGGAGTACCGGTGACTCCAGAGGACGATCGTTTTCGGAGCAGCCCACCACCAGCAACAGCAGCACCGCAGAGACAAGAAGACGGGGAAGTCGACGCATGATGATGAAGCTCTCCTCGAGAACAGCACGATTTCGCCTTGCGGCTACCAGAAGACCCATAGCAGCCAGAGGCCCAGAATGATTCGATAGACCACAAAGGGCTGCATACCGATCCGTTTGATGAATGTCAGAAAATAGTGAATGCAGACATAGGCGCTGATAGCGGATATTACCGCCCCCACCAGCAGCGCAGAAACCGCGATGGGCTCGGGGTCCCGGATCAGTTCGCTGATCTCAAGGCCACCGGCCAGCACGATCACCGGAATCGACATCAGGAAGGAGAAACGTGCCGCACCCTCCCGGCTCATCCCCAACAGCAGCGCCGCGGTGATGGTGATACCCGAGCGCGAGGTTCCCGGTATCAGCGCCAACGCCTGGGCCCCGCCTATCAGGAGCGCATCCTTAAGCGTGAGTTGGTACTCACTTCTCCCGGAGCGCCGTTTCCAGTCAGCATACCCCAGCAGGAGCCCGAAGCCGATCAGGCTCATGCCGATCACCAGCGGTGAACGCATCACGGTCTCGATGGGTGACTTGAAGAGCAGGGCGGCGAGCCCGACGGGGAAGGTGGCCAGCAGCACCCAAGCAGCAAGCCGCCCATCCGCATCGAGGCCACGACCGCGAACGTAGTCCATCACGCTATCGCCCATGCGCACTAGATCCAGGCGGAAATAGACCACTACCGCCGCGAGGCTGCCCATATGCAGGGCAACATCGAAGGCCAGCCCCTGATCCTCCCACTCGGTCAGCACCGGTACCAGAACCAGGTGGGCGGAGCTGGAAATCGGCAGGAATTCGGTCAGTCCCTGAACGAGAGCGAGTATGGCGACCTGAAGCCAATCCATGTGGCGGTCTCCTGACTGAGAAGTCGTGCGCAGCGGCAGTGGCGTCCGCCAGACGCAGGGATGAAACGTTCAAGAGGATACACGCCCGACCGACGGTTGACACGCCCCCGCCGCTCCGGGAGGCTATGCTTCCCCCCTGTCCACCGCTGCCAACGGAGCCCCCATGGCCGCCGAGATGATCAAGCCAGCCGTCCTGCTCATCGCCATACCCTTCACGATTCTGCTGACAGTCATCCTGATCTTCGTGATTCGCTCACTGTGGACGCGGTACAACGATGACGAATAGTCCGTGGCCGACAGCGCTCAAAGTCCTGTCAGGATCGCCGTGGCAATGGTGAAATAGATCACCACGCCGCAGGCATCGATCAGGGTGGTTACCAGTGGCGCCGATGCAGTGGCAGGGTCCACCTTGAACCGCTCCAGCACGAAGGGCAGGCACATGCCCAGCAGGCTGCCGAACAGCACAATGGTAACCATGCTCATGGCGACTACCATGGCCACCGCCTCACCACCGCGCATCACCCCGATGGGGGCGACCGCCACCGCCATGGTCAGCCCCAGCGCCCCCGCCACCAATAGCTCTCGACCGAGCAGCTTGCTCCAGTCCTTGACTCCGACATCGCCGGTAGCCATACCCCGCACCATCAGGGTGGCGGCCTGGGCCCCCGCGTTACCGCCACTACCGATCAGCAACGGCAGAAAGAACACCAGCGCCACCTGGGCGGCGATGGTGTCCTCGAAGTAGGCGATGCCGGCGCCGGAGAAGAGGTTGGCAAACACCAGCAATACCAGCCAGGTTACCCGCTTGCGATAAAGGCTCCAGATCGGCACCCGGCTGACGCCATCCTCGAGCTGACCGATGGACATCCCCTTGTGGAAATCCTCGGTGGCCTCGGACTCGGCTACGTCCATGGCGTCATCGTGAGTGACGATGCCCACCAGCCGCTCATCGTGGTCGGTGACCGGCATGGCCAGCAGGTCATAACGGGATATCAACCGGGCGACCTCTTCCTGCTCCTCATCGACCGAGATACTGATCACATCCTTGATCATCAGGTCGTCGACCTGGGCCCCGGGTCTGGCCACCATCAGTTGACGCAGCGACATGGTACCCGCCAACCGGCCATCCGCATCGATGATATAGAGCTGATAGACGGTCTCGGCGTCCGGTGCGGTCTGCCGCACCCGCATCATCGCCTGGGACACCGTCATGCCGCTGGGGATCGCCACGTAGTCCGAAGTCATGATCGCCCCGGCAGTGCCCTCCTCGTAGCTTGCCAGTCGCTTGAGGTCCTCGCGCTCCTGGCGCGCCATGCGCCGCAGCAGGGTTTCGCGCCGGTCTTCGCCCAGCAGGTTGAACAGGTCGACCCGCTCGTCCGAGCCCATCTCCTCGAGAATCAACAGCAGCATGTCGTCGGAGATCGCCTCGGCGATCTCCAACTGCTCGTCGCCCGGCAGGTAGCCCAGCACATTGGCCCGGCGCTCGATCGGCAGACAGTCCAACAATCCCAGCACCAGGGGAAGATCATCTTCCTCCTCGGCGATATCCTCTAGAATCTCCGCCAGGTCGGCGGCACGCAGTTCGGGAAGCAGCTCATCAAGGCGCTCCCTTTGCTCTGCCTGGAGAGCCTCCAAGAGCGTATCTTTCTGTTCCTGAAGCGTTTCGTTCAGTGACATGGGCATCTCCTAGCGCCGCCACGAAAGTCTAAGACTTTTTACCAGCACGGGGCATATGAGGACGGTTCGGGAGCGACCCGACGCATGGACGACATCATAGCAGAGACAAAAACGCCCCTCGAACACTGTTCGAGGGGCGTTTTACACGGTAATGGCCAGGTTCAGCCCTTACCGGCCTTCTTGCGCAGTTGCTGAATGGTACGCAGCTGAGCCACGGCTTCAGCGAGTTCGGCGGCGGCGCGGGTGTAATCCAGCTCCGACGACTTTTCGTTGAACGCCTTCAGCGCATGCTGACGGGCTTCCTCGGCGGCGGCCTCATCGAGGTCGCCGGCCCGTGAAGCGGCATCGGCGAGGATGGTGACCACATCCGGCTGCACTTCGAGGAAGCCGCCGGAGACGTAGAAATTCTCTTCCGCGCCACCGCCGTGGATCACCCGAATCGGACCTGGCTGAAGCTCGGTCAGCAATGGAGCGTGCCCAGGCAGGATGCCCAGGTCACCCATCATGCCGGAAGCGACGAGCTGCTCGATCTCACCCGAGAAGATCGCCTCTTCGGCGCTGACGATTTCGCACTTGAAGCTGTTCGCCATAGCGAAGTCCCCCTGGTGGACGGCCTTACTTCATCTGGTTGGCTTTCTCGACGGCCTCGTCAATGCTGCCCACCATGTAGAAGGCCTGCTCCGGCAGATCGTCGTATTCGCCGCCGAGGATACCCTGGAAACCACGAATGGTGTCCTTCAGCGACACGTACTTGCCGGGAGCACCGGTGAACACCTCGGCCACGAAGAACGGCTGCGACAGGAAGCGCTGGATCTTGCGCGCCCGTGACACGGCCAGCTTGTCCTCATCGGACAGCTCGTCCATGCCCAGGATTGCAATGATGTCCTTGAGCTCCTTGTAGCGCTGCAGCACGTTCTGCACGCCGCGGGCGGTATCGTAGTGCTCCTCGCCGACGACCAGTGGGTCCAGCTGGCGCGAGGTAGAGTCCAGCGGATCGATGGCCGGATAGATGCCCAACTCGGCGATGGAACGCGCCAGTACCACGGTGGCGTCCAGGTGCGAGAAGGTAGTCGCCGGCGACGGGTCGGTCAGGTCATCCGCGGGCACGTAGACGGCCTGGACGGAGGTGATCGAGCCGGTCTTGGTGGAGGTGATGCGCTCCTGCAGGACGCCCATCTCCTCGGCCAGGGTCGGCTGATAGCCTACCGCCGAGGGCATACGGCCCAGCAGTGCGGAGACCTCAGTACCGGCCAGCGTATAGCGGTAGATGTTGTCGACGAACAGCAACACGTCGCGGCCTTCATCGCGGAACTTCTCGGCGATGGTCAGGCCGGTCAATGCCACGCGCAGACGGTTGCCCGGCGGCTCGTTCATCTGACCGTAGACCAGCGATACCTTGTCGATAACGTTGGATTCGGTCATTTCGTGATAGAAGTCGTTACCCTCACGGGTCCGCTCACCCACACCGGCGAACACGGAGTAACCGCTGTGTTCGGTAGCGATGTTGCGGATCAACTCCATCATGTTGACCGTCTTGCCCACCCCGGCACCGCCGAACAGGCCGACCTTGCCGCCCTTGGCGAACGGGCAGACCAGGTCAATGACCTTGATGCCGGTCTCGAGCAGCTCGTTGGAAGCCGCCTGCTCGGCATAGGTCGGGGGCTTGCGGTGGATTGGCATGCGCTCGGCCTCACCAATGTCACCGGCCTCGTCGATCGGCTCACCGAGCACGTTCATGATGCGACCCAGCGTCTCCTTGCCCACGGGCACGGAGATGGCAGCACCGGTGTTGGTGACCTCCATGCCACGCTTGAGACCCTCGGTGGAGCCCATGGCGATGGTGCGCACCACGCCGTCGCCCAGCTGCTGCTGGGTTTCGAGCACAGTCTCGACTTCCGAGACCTTCAGCGCGTCGTAGACCTTGGGAACATCGTCCCGCGGAAACTCTACGTCAATCACCGCGCCGATGATTTGTACGATACGTCCGCTCATCTTGGTTCCTCTCAAATACCTGAAAATGAAACCTGCATGCCGGGAGGGCAATCCCTCCCCTGGCGCTATACGGCGGCGGCGCCACCAACGATCTCGGAGATCTCCTGGGTGATGGCGGCCTGACGGGCCTTGTTGTACACCATCTCCAGGTCGTCGATCAGACCGCCGGCGTTGTCAGTAGCGCTCTTCATGGCGATCATTCGCGCTGCCTGTTCGCAGGCGCCATTCTCGACCACCGATTGATAGACCTGCGATTCGATGAAACGAACCAGCAGACTATCGAGCAGCGCCTTGGCATCCGGCTCATACAGGTAGTCCCAGCTACCGGGACGCTTGTTGTCGTCATCATGCGTTTCTGCTCCCATATCGGGAGACAGGGGCAATATCTGCCTGACCACCGGCTTCTGCGTCATGGTGTTGACGAACTCGTTGTACACCACGAACAGCCGATCCAGGCGCCCCTCGTCATACGCATCCAGCATGACCTTGACGCTACCGATCAGATCCTCGACCTCGGGCGACTCACCCAGCCCACTCTTCGCCGCCACCAGGTTACCCCCGTAGCTCTTGAAGAAGCCGCTGGCCTTGCTGCCCAGAGCGCAGAAATCGAGCTCTGCGCCCTTGTCGCGCCATGCCTTGGCATCCCTGAGCACGGCCTTGAACAGGTTGACGTTCAGGCCGCCGCACAAGCCGCGGTCAGTGGAGACCACGATATAGCCGACCCGCTTCGCATCACGCTCGATCATGTACTCGTGACGATACTCGGGGTTGGCGTCGGCAATATGGGCAACGACGTTGCGGATCTGACGGGCGTAGGGCTGACTGGCCCTCATCAGATCCTGTGCCTTACGCATCTTGGATGCAGCCACCATTTCCATGGCGCTGGTGATCTTCTGCGTATTCTTGATGCTCCCGATCTGGGTGCGTATCTCTTTTGCAGCTGCCATAGCGATCTACCTCGTTCTTGCCCCTCAGAAGATGTCCAGGGCCCACCCGCAAGGGGTGGGCCGGCGGAATTACCAGCTCTGAGTGGCCTTGAACTTCTCGAGACCCGACTTCAAGCCTTCCTGGATCTCGCTGCTGTAGTCGCCGGTCTGGTTGATCTTGTCGAGCAGCTCGGCATGTTCGGATTTCATGTAGTCGTGCAGCGCACGCTCGAAATCCAGCACCTTGTTGACCTCGACATCATCCAGGAAGCCTTCGTTGGCGGCGTACAGGGTCACCCCCATCTCGGCCACGGACAGCGGCGAATACTGCTTCTGCTTCATCAGCTCGGTGACGCGCTGACCGTGCTCGAGCTGCTTGCGGGTCGCTTCGTCCAGATCGGAGGCAAACTGCGAGAACGCCGCCAGCTCGCGATACTGGGCCAGTGCCAGACGCACGCCACCACCCAGCTTCTTGATGATCTTGGTCTGGGCCGAACCACCCACCCGCGATACCGACAGACCGGCGTTGATGGCCGGACGAACACCCGAGTTGAACAGGTCGGTTTCGAGAAATATCTGACCGTCGGTGATCGAAATCACGTTGGTCGGAACGAACGCCGAGACGTCGCCACCCTGGGTCTCGATGATCGGCAGCGCGGTCAGCGAGCCGGTCTTGCCCTTCACTTCACCGTTGGTGAACTTCTCGACGTACTCGACATTGACGCGAGCGGCACGCTCGAGCAGACGCGAGTGAAGGTAGAAGACGTCACCCGGATAGGCTTCGCGGCCCGGCGGACGGCGCAGCAGCAGGGAGACCTGACGGTAGGCCCAGGCCTGCTTGGTCAGGTCGTCATAGACGATCATGGCGTCCTGGCCGCGGTCGCGGAAATACTCGCCCATGGTGCAGCCCGCATAGGGGGCCAGGAACTGCATCGGGGCGGGATCGGCGGCGCCGGCGGCGACCACGATGGTGTGATCCATGGCACCGTGCTCTTCGAGCTTGCGCACCACATTGGCAATGGTCGACTGCTTCTGACCGATGGCCACGTAGACGCAGGTGACACCCTTGCCCTTCTGGTTAATGATGGCGTCGATGGCGATCGCCGACTTGCCGATCTGACGGTCGCCGATGATCAGCTCACGCTGACCGCGGCCGATTGGCACCATGGCGTCGATCGACTTGAGACCGGTCTGAATCGGCTCGTCCACCGACTGACGGGTGATGACGCCAGGGGCGACCTTTTCCACCGCGTCGGTCATCTTGGCGTCGATGTCGCCCTTGCCGTCGATGGGGGTGCCCAGCGGGTCGACCACGCGGCCGATCAGTTCGGGTCCCACCGGCACCTCGAGGATACGACCGGTACAGCTGGCGGTCATACCCTCTTCCAGCTGCAGGAAGTCACCCAGTACCACGGCGCCCACGGAGTCGCGCTCCAGGTTGAGCACCATGCCGAAGATGTTGCCGGGGAATTCGATCATTTCACCGAACATCGCATCCTCGAGACCGTGAATCTTCACGATGCCGTCGGAGACGCTGACGATGGTGCCCTGATTACGGGCTTCTGATGCGACATCCAGCTTTTCGATACGCTGCTTGATGATGTCGCTGATCTCGGAAGGATTCAATTGCTGCATGCCATGTCCCTCAGACTCAGGCGATAAGGGCTTCAGAGAGGCGATTCAGTCGACCGCGCACCGACCCGTCAATGACGGTATCGCCGGCGCGAAGGACGACGCCTCCGAGAAGTTTCGGATCCACCTGAGTGGTAATGGAGATTTCGCGATTCAGCCGCTTCTTGAGCGCGCCGGCGAGCTTGTTCTGCTGCGTGTCATCGAGCGCATAGGCCGTGACCACAGTGACGTCGATGCGTTTTTCGTGGTCAGCGCGCAGGCGCTCGAATTGCTCGGCGATGGCACCCAAGGCCGATAGCCTCCCCTTGTCACCCAGGGCTTCGAGGAACCGGCGACCAGCATCATCCACGCTGATGTCGGCGACCTCGATGACCATGTCGACTTTGCGGTCGTTGGCGATCTTGGGGCTCGCGATCAATTTCTGAGCATCACGCTCCGCGACGACCTGGCCCAGCTTGACGAACATGTCAGACCAGGCTTCAAGCGCCTTGTGGTCCCGCGCATACTCGAAAGCCGCCTTGGCGTAGGGTCGTGCGACAGTAGACGTTTCCGCCATGGGTCACCTCCTTCACAGTTCGGCAGCAAGCTTATCTAACAGCTTGCGGTGTGCCTTCTCGTCGATGGAGGCTTCCAGAACACGCTCGGCACCGACGATGGCAAGCGACGCCACCTGGGCACGAAGCTCTTCCTTGGCGCGATTGATTTCCTGATCGATCTCGGCGCGGGCACCGGCCACCAGGCGCTCGCCTTCGGCACGTGCCTGCTCGCGAGCTTCCTCGATCATCTGGCTGGAACGCTTGTTCGCCTGGTCGAGAATCTGGGAGGCCTGCTCCTTGGTCTCGCGCAGCGTCTGAGCGGCCTGCTCCTGAGCAAGCTCGAGGTCGCGAGAAGCCCGGCTGGCTGCGTCGAGGCCATCGGCGATCTTCTTCTGGCGCTCGTGGAGCGCGGAGCTGATCGGCGGCCACACGTACTTGATGCAGAACCAGACAAAGATCGCAAAGGCGATCGTTTGCCCGATAAGCGTCATGTTGATATTCACGGGTATGTACCTCTGACGGGTTCGTGGCGACCGGATAGAAGCGAACCGAGCGCCTCAGCGCTCGGTGCTGTCATTAACCGGCAACGACGAAGATCAGGTACATCGCGATACCAACACCGATCATCGGCACGGCGTCGAGCAGGCCGGCCATGATGAAGGTACGGGTCTGAAGCTGGTCGCCAAGCTCGGGCTGACGGGCAGTCGACTCGAGCAGTTTGCCGCCCAGCATGGCGAAGCCAATGCCGGTTGCCAGGGCGCTGACGCTGATGATGATGGCGGCGGCAAGGTAGACGATTTCCATGATGTTGCTCCTAGTTTTACGTTGAGGTCAGGTTCAAGTTACTGCGTTTGCAAAGGTTGCTTGGCTCAGTGGTGCTCGTGAGCGGCACTCAGGTACACGATCGACAGCGTCGTGAAGATGAAGGCCTGCAGCGAGACTACCAGGATATGGAAGATGGCCCAGGGCACATCCAACAGCCAGATCGCCCAGAACGGCAGCAGCGCGATCAGGATGAAGATCACCTCGCCGGCGAACATGTTGCCGAACAGACGCAGCGCCAGGCTGATCGGCTTGACGATCAGGCCGACGATCTCGAGGATCAGGTTGAAAGGAATCAGCAGCCAGTGGTTAAACGGCGTCAGCGAGAGCTCCTTGGCGAAGCCTCCGGCACCCTTGACCTTGATGCTGTAGAAGACGATCAGGCAGAACACGCCCAGCGCCATGCCCAGGGTGGCATTGACGTCGGTGGTGGGCACGATTTTCATGTATTCGAAGCCCAGGCGACCAAACAGCTCCGGGAGGTAGTCGACCGGTAGGATCTTCAAGCTGTTCATCAGCAGGATCCACATGAACAGCGTCAGCGCTATCGGAGCGATGTGGGGATTCTTGCCGTGGAAGGTGGAGCGGGTCAGGTTCTCGATGAACTCGATGACCATCTCGACAGCGTTCTGCAGCCCGCCGGGGACGCCGGTGGTGGCCATGCGGCCGGCCTTGTGGAACAGCCCCAGAAACAGCACACCCATGGCGATGGACCAGCCCATGGTATCCAGATGAATGGCCCAGAAACCCATCTCGGTGGCTTCGGCGGAGGTGCTGGCAAGCGACCAGCCATTCTCGGGATGCCTGCCGAAGGTCAGGTTCTGGAGGTGGTGCTGTATGTAATAGATGGCGGATATTTCATTATCTGCTGCCATACGCTGCTTACCTCAGGTTCGGTGGGTCGGCCGGTCACGCAAGAGCCAGGGTGTGAGCCAGTGCATGAGTTGAGCCGCCACATATGCGACAAAGAAAAAAGCTGGGTTTGAGGGGGGCACTGTGACGAAGACGATCACGAACAGTGCTACCGTCAAACCGAACTTGCCCATCGCTGCCTGATAGAGATTCATTACGCTGACCCGCGGGCGTCGGCCATCCCGGATGCGCAATCCACGCCAGACGAAATAGAGCGTGGGCAGCAGGCTGACCGCGCCGCCGAGCAGGGCAGACAGTACCCCCTCGTGACCATGCCGCAAGCCAGCCAGCAACGCTACGGTCAGGGTAGCCAGACCCTGGGCCAGGAACAGGCGGGTGAAATCCAGGCGCCGGCGCCTTGTGGCAACGTGTCTGTGCATCCTGTCGACATTTCCTGCCCTGTCTTGGCAGGGTTCGGGTGCCGGCTGTACCGAGCGTGACACTCAGGCAAACAACGGCGGATTATAGGGAAGCGCCTCTGAGCCTTCAACCAAACAACGCGCTTTTGCTGCCGAATGGTGCGACTTTGCGACCAAAGGTGCAAGGATTGTCGACATTCGTACCCCGGGACGGCGCCTTCACATCGGCTAGCGAATGTGTTCCAGAATGCCGTCGAGCTCATCCAGGCTCGAATAGCGGATCGTGACCCGGCCCTTGCCACCGCGACCGTGCTGGATCTTGACCGGCGCCCCGAGCACCTCGCCTAGCCGGTTCTCGAGGCGGGCCACGTCGGGGCTGGTTGCGGCCGCCTCGGTCTTCGCCGGTTCGCCGTTCACCAGGCGCTTGACCAGCGCCTCAGTATCGCGAACCGTCAGATCCTTGTTGACCACCTCATGAGCGGCCTTGCGCTGCCTGGCACCGGAGAGCGCCAGCAGGGCCCGGGCATGCCCCATGTCCAGGTCGCCGCGTTCGAGCAGGGTCTGCACTTCGGGATCCAAGGTCAACAGCCGCAGCAGGTTGGCCACCTGTGCCCGGGAACGGCCGACGGCGTCCGCTACCTGCTGCTGGGTGAGCGCGAATTCGTCGAGCAGCCGTTTGAGCGCCATGGCTTCCTCGACGGGATTGAGATCCTCTCGCTGAATGTTCTCGATAAGCGCCAGGGCCAGGGCGACTTCGTCGCTGACTTCGCGGATCACCGCCGGAATAGTGTCGAGCTCGGCCAACTGGGCGGCACGCCAGCGCCGCTCGCCGGCGATGATCTCGTAGCGCGCCTCGCCGATGGGCCGCACCACAATGGGCTGCATGACCCCCTGGGCACGGATCGAGTCGGCGAGCTCTTCCAGCGCCTCGGGCTGAATGTCCCGGCGTGGCTGGTACTTGCCACGAGACAGCTGGCCAAGCGGCAGTCGCTCGAGGCGGTCCTCGGCAACCGCTGCGGGCGGTACCTCACCTTCCTCGAAGGCCTGTATCTCGACCTCGGGCAGCTCGAGGCTCTCGCGGCGGCGGGCACCGGCACCGATCAGGGCATCCAGGCCGCGGCCCAGGGCGCGTTTTCGCGTCATTTATAGTCCCTCATCATTACAACGAGCAGGTTACGACAGTGGTACGGCAGCGTTACAGCGACAGCCGGCGTATCAGCTCCTTGGCCAGTACCCGATGGGCCTGGCTGCCTCGCGAGAAGCGAGCGTACTTAGTCACCGGCAACCCATGGCTCGGTGCCTCGGCCACGCGCACGTTACGCGGAATGGTGGTCTTGAGCAGGGTTTCACCGAAATAGTCTCGCAACTGCTTGCTGACATCACGGGTGAGGCTGTTGCGTGAGTCGAACATGGTGCGCAGGATGCCGTAGACGGCCAGCCCCGGGTTCACCCGATCCTTGATCTGCTCCACGGTGTCGAGCAGCGCCGAAAGGCCCTCCAGGGCATAGAATTCGCACTGCAGGGGAATCAGCACGCCATCGGCCGCGGTCAAGGCATTGACCGTGAGCATGTTGAGCGACGGAGGACAGTCGATCAGCACCACGTCGTACTCATCGGCGACCGGCTTCAGGGCTTCGATCAGACAGCGTTCCCGCCCTTCGGAGCGATCGAGCAGTTCCACCTCGGCAGCGGTGAGATCCCCGTTGCCCGGCAGCAGTGCATAGCCTGCCGCGGGGCAGTCGAGCATCACCTCCAGTGCGCTCTTGTCGCCAAGCAGCATGTCGAGCACGCTGCCGTCCAGGCTGTGCTTGTCGATACCGCTGCCCATGGTGGCATGACCCTGCGGGTCCAGATCAACCAGCAGCACGCGACGATCCAGCGCCGCCAGGCTGGCGGCCAGGTTGACGGCGGTGGTGGTCTTGCCCACGCCACCCTTCTGGTTGGTCAAGGCGATTATCTGGGTCACGGGCGACATCCTTGCGTCGATGGCACGCTCACCGGCGGCCAGGGTTGGAATCGGATCGCTCGACGATCAACAACTGACGAACTCCCGTCGTGAAGGGTACCGTCAGGCCATGACGCTCACGGATCGACACTGCGTCGGGCAACCCGGCCAGCTCGTCATCGACTGCCGGCCCCTTCATCGCCAGCCAGCGCCCTGTCGGCGAGGGCAAGTGCCGGGTCAGCGACACGAAGTCGCCAAGACTGGCAAAGGCCCGGGAGACGACCTGGGCATAGCCACCCTCGGGCGGTTCGAAGGACTCGACCCGAGCCTGAACCGGAGTGACGTTGCCGAGTCCGAGTTCCATCACCGCCTGACGCTGAAACCGCACTTTCTTGCCGTTGCTGTCGAGCAGCGTGACCGCAAGCCGGGGCTTGAGGATCGCCAGCACGAGCCCCGGGAGCCCCGGCCCCGACCCCACGTCGAGCAGTGGTTCGTCGGTCACGAAAGGCAGCACGGCGGCACTGTCGAGCAGGTGCTTGGCCACCATTTCCTCGGGTGAGCGTATCGCGGTGAGGTTATAGGCGCGATTCCACTTGTGCAACAACCCCACCAGGTCCAGCAGCTGCTTGCGCTGTGCAGACGTTACGACTATGCCCAAGGCGTTGAGGCCCTGATCGAGCTGCGTTTCTACCGCTGTGGTCGTGTCCGTCGTCATCCGTTGGCTACCCGGCTGTCATCGAGGAGTCGACGCTTCTTCAAGTGAATCAGCAGGATGGAAACAGCCGCCGGGGTAACGCCGGAAATCCGTGACGCCTGGGCCAGCGTCGCCGGTCGCGCCTCGCCGAGTTTCTGACGGATCTCGTGGGAGAGACCCTCGACCCGGTCATAATCGAGCTCGGCCGGCAGCGGCGTCGCTTCGTGGCGCTTGAGCCGGTCGATCTCGTCCTGCTGGCGGTCGATGTAGCCTTGGTACTTGGCCTGGATCTGCACCTGTTCGGCCACCGCCTCGTCTGTCACCGGCTCTCCGCCCATGTCGGCGAGATCGTCATAACCAAGCTCAGGACGCTTGAGCAGGTCCATCAGGCTGTATTCGCGCGTAAGCGCCTTGCCGGTCTTCTCGGCGATGGCCTCGGCGGCGGCGGTGCCGGGATGTACCCAGGTTGCCGCGAACCGGGCGCTCTCGCGCTCGATGGCCTCCCGCTTGGTGGCGAAAGCCGTCCAGCGGACGTCGTCGACCAGGCCGAGCCTGCGGCCGGCCTCGGTGAGGCGCAGATCGGCATTGTCCTCGCGCAGCAGCAGCCGGTATTCGGCTCGTGACGTGAACATGCGGTAGGGCTCTTTCGTGCCCATGGTGATCAGATCGTCCACCAGCACGCCAAGGTAGGCCTCGTCGCGGCGTGGCCACCAGGCGTCCAGTCCCCTGGCACGGCGGGCAGCGTTGAGCCCGGCCAGCAGGCCCTGGGCGCCGGCCTCTTCGTAGCCGGTGGTGCCGTTGATCTGGCCGGCGAAGAACAGGTTGTGGATAAATTTCGTTTCCAGCGAGTGCTTCAGGTCGCGGGGATCGAAGAAATCGTACTCGATGGCGTAGCCGGGCCGGGTGACATGGGCGTTTTCCAGCCCGTGAATCGAGCGTACCACCTGCAGCTGCACATCGAAGGGTAGCGAGGTGGAGATCCCGTTGGGGTAGAGCTCATTGGTGTCGAGCCCTTCCGGCTCGATGAATATCTGATGGCTAGCCTTGTCGGCAAAGCGGTGAACCTTGTCCTCGATCGACGGGCAGTAGCGCGGCCCGACGCCCTCGATCACGCCGGAATACATTGGCGAACGATCCAGGTTGGCGAGGATGATCTCGTGGGTGCGCTCGTTGGTATGAGCGATGTGGCAGCTCACCTGACGTGGCTGCATCTCGCGGTTCCCCAGGTAGGACATCACCGGGGTCGGCGTATCACCGGGTTGCTCCTCGAGCACCGAGAAATCGATGCTCTTGGCATCGAGGCGCGGGGGGGTACCGGTCTTGAGCCGATCGACCCGAAAGGGCAACGCCCGCAGCCGCTGGGCCAGGGTATTGGAGGGGGGATCCCCGGCGCGACCGCCGCGGCTCTGGTCGAGCCCGATATGTATCACGCCGCCGAGGAAGGTTCCGGTGCAAAGCACCACCGTTTCGCCGAGGAAGCGAATGCCGGTTTCGGTCACTACGCCACGAACGGTGTCGTTATCGACGATCAGATCGCCGGCAGCCTGCTGGAACAGCGTCAGGTTTGGCTGGTTTTCCAGCATGCCGCGAATGGCCGCCTTGTAGCGGACCCGGTCGGCCTGGGCTCGTGTTGCCCTCACCGCAGGGCCTTTGCGAGCGTTGAGTACACGAAACTGGATACCGCCCCGGTCGGTCGCCAGGCCCATGGCACCGCCCATGGCATCGATTTCCTTGACCAGATGACTCTTGCCGATCCCGCCGATGGCAGGATTGCAGGACATCTGCCCCAGGGTTTCGATGTTGTGGGTCAGCAACAGGGTCTGACAGCCCATGCGAGCAGAGGCCAGAGCGGCTTCGGTTCCCGCATGGCCGCCGCCGATGACGATAACGTCAAAGCGGTCGGGGTAATCCAAGGTACACCTCATTGCGCTTGAGCGCGGATATTGCGTAAGGGACGAAAATCAGCCTGGCAGTATAAACCTCCTGTGGGTAAGCGTCAGGGGTTTTCCACATGGGGTAGCCCGAGAGAACGCGATCTTCAGTTTTTCTATAAAATAAATAGAATGATTTAAAGGTAGTTCTGTTGATGTTGTTACTACTAGTGTGGACAAAATCTGTGGGTAACTGTATTTATCTACTATTTTTCAACTTCTTAGATTGTTGACTAGTGGCGTGAGAAGCGGCGTGCCTCCTGAGGGCGACCGGTGACGAGCCTGTGGATGAAATGCCAAGTTACGCACAGGCGAAATCTTGCACCGCTTGTCCACCGGCGGCTACCTGTCTTGTTACCATTGTTGTAAACAAGCCGGTATAAGGGCAATGAAAGCCCTTGTGGCGGGGCTTTCCGGGCGAAAAGCGAACCAGCGGGAAAATACTTACCCACACCACGAAAAAGGCCCTGTCGATAACCCGACAGGGCCTTTTTCACCACTTCCTCGACGTTCCACCGTATGGAAAGGTCACTTCATTTGGCGTCGGGGACTTCGTCTAAGCACGTTGCGTGGAACTTGTCGTAGGTGGTTTTCATGGGATTCACCCCATGTAACATGGTTAGAATCCCGAAAAGCGAGACATCGAAGAGAGGGGGTTCCCGATAAGGCCCTGGATCAGGGCTATACCATGAAGGAAGCACCGCAGCCACAGGTGGTGGTGGCGTTGGGGTTCTGGACCAGGAAGCGGGCGCCAGCGAGGCCCTCTTCGTAATCCACGGTGGACCCGACCAGATACTGGTAGGAGAGCTCGTCGACCACTAAGGCCACGTCATCGAACTCGATCAGGGCATCGTCATCCGCCACATCCTCGGCGAAGTCGAAGCCATACTGGAAGCCCGAACAGCCACCGCCGGTCACGTAGACCCGTAGCTTGAGTCCCGGTTTGCCTTCCTCTGCGATGAGCGCCTGCAGTCGTTTTCTGGCACTGTCGGAGAGCATCATGGGAGTGGGCACGAAGGTTTCTGCGCCGCTCATGGGCATCCTCCCCTGCGGAAACGCCGCTCAAATGGCTGCACGAGCGAATCGCTGCGTTGCGAGGTGCTAAGAATCCTCACATATACCCCATATGCTCCGGTTCTTGCGCTCCGTGCGCCTTGCGTTTCATCACGTTCGCCGATTTGTTCAGCATTTCCTTGAGCTGAATGAATGGGTAACAGGGGATTATCCCCAATCCCTAGCAAAAGGGTCAACTATTCGATGAGCCGTTCGGACTATTCCGAGGAAAGGACTACGAGGAGGCGCTGTGAATACATCCCTGTACGCTACCGACGCGCTGCTTCGCTCTCGCGTCCCTCTTCGCTTGCAGGACCGGTGCTGGCCATCCATGGCCAGCCCGTTCGGAGCAGTGCTCCTCACCCCTGGCGTAGGACCTCCTCTGCGCCCTTGCCTCGGTGCCCTATACGTTCAGGGTGATGAGATCAGGGCATCAGTGCCGGCGCGGCGAGTCCTGCGTGCTCGTCGAATCCGAACATCAGGTTGAGGTTCTGAATTGCCTGTCCGGAGGCTCCCTTGACAAGGTTGTCGATCACCGCCAGTACCACCACGGTGTCGCCGTCGCCCGGACGATGGACCGCCAGGCGGCAGACATTGGCACCCTTGACGCTGCGGGTCTCCGGGTGGCTGCCGGCCGGCATGACGTCGACGAAGGGCTCGGCAGAAAAGCGGCTCTCGAAGAGGCTTTGCAGATCGCCGGGGTCACGGGTCAGCCTGCCGTAGAGGGTCGCATGGATGCCGCGGATCATTGGCGTCAGGTGCGGCACGAAGGTCAACCCCACCGGCCCTCTGGCAGCGTCGCCAAGGCCCTGGCGAATCTCCGGCAGGTGGCGGTGGCCGGCGGCACCGTAGGCCTTCATCGACTCGCTGGCCTCGGCCATCAGTGACGGCACCTTGGCACCTCGGCCGGCGCCGGTGACACCGGACTTGCAGTCGGCGATGACATGGCCTGTGTCGATCAGGCCGGCTTCGAGCAGCGGCAGCAGGCCGAGCTGCACGGCGGTGGGATAGCAGCCGGGCACGGCGATCAGGCGTGCCTGGCGGATGCGCTCACGGTGCATCTCGGGCAGCCCGTAGACGGCTTCATCGAGGAGTTCCGGTGCACCGTGGGGTTGACCGTACCAGCTCGCCCACTCCTCGGCGTCACGCAGGCGGAAGTCCGCGGAGAGGTCGATGACACGGGTGCCCTTGGCCAGCAATTCACCAGCCAGGGCGTGGGCCACACCATGAGGTGTGGCGAAGAACACTGCATCGCAGGTCCCCAGCCGCTCGGCATTGGGCTCGCTGAAGGCCAGGTCATCGTAATGGCCGCGCAGGTTGGGGTACATCTCGTTGACGCCCATGCCCGCCTCGGATCGTGAGGTGATGGCCTCGACCTCGACCTCTGGGTGCTGAGCTAGCAGCCTGAGCAGTTCGACGCCGGTATAACCGGTGCCGCCGACGATTCCGACCTTGATCACGATGGACTCCTCTTGTTGGGCCGTCTGGAGATTGGCCTGCTGTACTGTAGAGAGCCCTGGCACTGGGACCGCTCCGTGTAGATATGATACACAAGAGAGAGGGCTGCCTCCCAGCCGCCCCTGGAAACTCATCGCACAGGAATATCGCCGTGCCGTTGCCGTCGCTGCCCGACCTTACCCTGGAAGGCTTTCGCCGCAAGTTGGCCAATGTGGACGCCCTGCCCCAGCTATGCGTGCTGGGGGTGTTCTCGGGACTGTTGACAGGGGCCGTGATGGTTGGGTTCCGGCTGTTGCTTGATTTGGGGGCATTGACCTTCATGCCCGACGGCGACCCCGAGAACTTCGAGGGGCTCTCGCCGCTGCTGCGCTCGTCCCTGCCACTGCTGGCAGTACTGATCATCGGCATCTTCCTGTGGCGTCAGCCTGCGGCCGCTCGCAAGATGGGGGTGGGCCATGTCATCGAACGCCTCTCCTATCACCAAGGCCGTTTCCCGTTGCGTAACTGGATCAACCAGTGGTGGGTGGGGGTGATATCGGTGATCGGTGGCTTGTCGGCGGGCCGTGAAGGCCCCGCGATACACCTCGGTGCGGCGGCGGCCAGTGGCATCGGGGAGCGCCTGCGGCTGCCTCACAACAGCCTGCGCGTGCTGGTGGCCTGTGGCACCGCGGCGGGAATTTCGGCCTCCTTCAACACGCCCATTGCTGGGGTCATCTTTGCCATGGAAGTGGTGATGCTGGAGTACACCATCGTTGGATTCATGCCGGTGATCCTGGCCTCCACCATGGGCGCGCTGGTTGCCATGCTGGTCTACGGTTCGGAACCGGCCTTCCAGGTGCCCAGCGTCAGCATGGGGTCGCTGATGAACCTGCCCTGGATCGTGGTCACGGCGTTGTTCGTTGGCTTGTTGGCCGGCATTTTCATCCATGTGGCGAAGAGTCCCGCCATCAGGAGGTTGCCGGTCTGGCTGAGACTGATGCTCGTAGCAGTGGCTACGGCCGGCGTGGCCTGGTGGTATCCCGAGGTACAGGGAATCGGCTATGACAGCCTGGATGCGTCACTCACCGGTCACCTGGCCGTGGATGTCCTGTTCGCCTTGGTGGTGGCCAAGCTGCTGCTAACCGGCCTTACCGTGGCCAGCGGTATTCCCATCGGCATCATCGGTCCGATCCTGGTTGTGGGTGCCGCCGCGGGAGCCCTTGCCGGTCTGGTCGGGTCCCAGCTGTGGCCGCCGCTGGCCGCCGAGCCGGGTTTCTATGCCATGCTTGGCATGGCGGCGATGATGGGTGCGGTGCTGCAGGCACCGCTTGCTGCCCTGATGGCGCTACTCGAACTCACCCATAATCCCAACATCATTTTGCCTGGCATGCTGGCAGTGGTTGTATCGGGGCTGACCGCCCGGCAGCTATGTCGCTGTGACGGCTTCTTCGTCAGCGTGACCCGTCAGGGTCTGCATCCCCTGCAACAGCCACTGATGCAAGCCCTCTCCCGGGTGTCGGTGCCGGCTGTGATGGAACGCAGCCTGGTGCGTACCCAACGTATGGTGACCAGGGATCAGGCTCGCGCCCTGCTCGATGCCAAGCCGGTATGGATACTGATCATGCGCTCGACCGATGACAAACCAACCCTGGCGCTCAAGGCGGCAGATCTGGCCCGGGCGCTGATGGACGAGCAACTGGCAGAGGCGGTCAAAACCGCAAGTGAGCTGATCGACTTGCTTGAGGTACCTGGCCAACGCCTGGAGATGGCACCGATTCATCTGCAGGCCACGCTATCGGAAGCCTTCGAGCGGCTTAACGATCAGGCGGTGGATGCGCTTTTCGTGGAGCACGGACATCGGCCGAAGCAGAAGCGGATTTCGGGTATCATCACACGCGGCGCCATCGAACGTTACTATTCGCTGAAGTAGGCGTCCGCTCAAGTCGTCATTCGCTCACATGGTCGATACTTCATCGACTCGCCCTGTCTGGAGACCCCATGTACCTGTGGCTAAAGGCTCTGCATATCGTTGCCGTGATTACCTGGTTCGCGGCGATGTTCTACCTGCCGCGGCTCTTCGTCTACCATGCCATGGCTCGTGAAAAGGGTGAGCAGCAGGCCATCGATTACTTCACGGTGATGGAGCGTAAGCTCTATCGTGGCATCATGACCCCCTCCATGATCGCCGTGTTGGGGCTGGGTGCCTGGATGCTCTACCTGATGCCGCACTGGCTCGGCATGGGCTGGATGCACGTCAAGCTGCTGTTGGTGGTGCTACTGGTCATCTACCATCATGTCTGCCTGGTTTACTTGAAACAGTTTGCCGCCGGCCGCTGTCACCGTAGTCATGTCTTCTTCCGCTGGTTCAATGAATTGCCGGTAATCGCTCTGTTGGTCATCGTGATCCTTGCCGTACTCAAGCCGTTCTGACATGAGTGACAGCGCTCAACAGCCTACCCCTCCCGTCGTGCTGATTCTGGCGGGTCATGACCCAACCGGTGGCGCCGGACTGGTCGCCGACAGTGAAGCCGTGGTGGCCTGCGGTGGCTGGGGCGTTACCATTCCGACCGCCTTGACAGTGCAGAACTGCCGAGATGTTGAACGGGTGGTACCAGTCGAGGCACGGCTGATCCGCGAGATGGCCAACGCCCTTGACGAGTTCTCCATTGCGTCCATCAAGGTGGGCCTGATCGCGAGTGTGGATGTGCTCGATGCGGTGGTGGATATCGTACGTGCTTACCCCGGGGTGCCGGTCGTGGTAGATCCGGTGCTCAAGGCGGGGGGAGGAGGTGAGTTATCCACAGCCGCTTTATTGGACGCTTTCCGCGCTCGCCTGCTGCCGCTTGTGGATATTCTGACACCCAATCGGCTGGAATTGGCTCGGCTGGCGGGTAGCGAGGCGAATGACGACTCTGCCCGGGTGGAGCGACTGCTCGGCCTAGGCTGCCGTGCGCTGTTGGTGACGGGTACCGATGACCCCGACCAGCGGGTGCCAGCCAATCAGGTCCAACAGGTACTCTACACAGGTGAACAGCGTTTTCGCTGGCGCTGGCCCCGGCTGTCGGAGCGCTATCATGGTTCGGGCTGTACCCTTGCCGCAGCGCTGGCGGCACGGTTGGCGGGGGGAGAGCCGCCACTGTTAGCCTGCGAACAGGCTCAGTCGTTTACCTGGCAGGCATTGGCCGATGGATGGTGTCCGGGCAGGCACCAGTCATTGCCACGGCGCATGGGCAGTTGCGGCAACCCCATTGCCGACTTGACTGGCAGCAAGAATAGGCTGTCTGACGGCCGTTGGTGCTGGCCAGGTGCCACGGGGACAGACAAAATGACCGGAGAGATGACCCGTACACGCGATATGACCGTAGATCACCGGTTATTCAACATTCGCAACAAGGTTATCCAAGATTCTATCCACAGCCTGGACGGTTCAGGCGGGGATCCTTTCGACCTTCGTTTCAGCGACAGCAAAGAGGCTTTCATGACCACATCCGCACAGCTCTTCGAACAGGCCTGCCGCCACATACCCGGTGGCGTCAATTCCCCGGTTCGTGCCTTCAAGGGCTTGCATCGGCCACCGGTCTTCATGGAACGGGCACAGGGGGCCTATCTCTATGACGTGGAAGGCAAGCGCTATGTGGATTATGTCGGCTCCTGGGGACCGATGATCACCGGCCACGCCGACCCCGACGTGCTCGGCGCCGTGCGGGATCGGCTCGATAATGGCCTCTCCTTCGGCACCCCGACCGCCATCGAGACCACCATGGCCGATCTGATCTGCGACATGATCCCCTCTATCGAGATGGTGCGCATGGTAAATTCCGGCACCGAGGCCACCATGTCGGCGATTCGCCTGGCGCGGGGCTTCACCGGTCGCGACAAGATCGTCAAGTTCGAGGGCAACTATCATGGCCACTCCGACTCGCTGCTGGTCAAGGCCGGATCCGGCGCCCTGACCCATGGCGAACCCAGCTCACCTGGCGTACCCGCTTCGCTGGCCGAGCATACCATTACTCTCTCTTACAACGATCTCGATGCCGTCGAGGCCTGCTTCGAGGAGATCGGCAGCGAGATCGCCTGCATCATCGTGGAGCCGGTGGCCGGCAACATGAACTGCATTCCGCCGCAGCCGGGCTTCCTGGAGACCTTGCGTCGGGTCTGTACCGAAAACGGCAGCGTGTTGATCTTCGACGAGGTGATGACAGGCTTCCGGGTCGCCATGGGTGGTGCCCAGGCGAATTATGACATTACCCCTGATCTGACTTGCCTGGGCAAGATTGTCGGCGGCGGCATGCCGGTGGGGGCCTTCGGTGGCAGGCGCGAGGTGATGGAGCAGATCTCGCCACTGGGGCCGGTCTATCAGGCGGGCACCCTTTCGGGCAACCCGCTGGCCATGGCTGCCGGTATCGCGCTACTGACCAAGCTGCGTGAACCGGGTTTCCATGATGCGCTGGCACAGCGGGTGGAGACGCTCTGCCATGGCCTCCAGGAACGTGCCGATGCGGCCGGTGTCGATATGATTACACAGCGTGCTGGCGGTATGTTCGGACTCTTCTTCACCGGGCAGTCGCGAGTCGACAATTTTGCCCAGGCTACTGCCTGCGATACCGATTCTTTTCGCCGATTCTTTTCGGCGATGCTTGATGAAGGCATCTATCTGGCTCCATCGGCCTATGAAGCAGGATTTATGTCCAGCGCCCACAGCCCGGAAGACATCCAGGTGACCCTAGATGCCGCGGTCAAGGCCTTCGACCAGGTGCGTCAAGGCTGACCGAGAGCTGGGCAATCGTTTTGAGGGCCTGTTTTCGAGGCGCTATCATCATGGCCAAGCCATCAGTGACGTCGACATCACACGCTCCCGGCCCCCTCAGCCTGGACGAACTGGTCGACTCACTGGTGGTGGCTCTGCTCGGATGTCGAGCGGCAGTGCTTGTAGGGTATTGATCCACAGGCGGTTGGCGTGGAACCGGCTGTGGATATCTTTACCGGCGATGCCACTTCGCGTACCTAATCAACGCCTGCCAGGTCTTGCCGGAACAGATTAGATGCCGAGTAAGTGGACCGTCCTACCAGTTGGTACGTAGCCATGAGAGGAACTCATAGCCAGTATATGACCGCTCCAATGTCAGGCTCGGCCCTATCCCACCTTCTTGTCAGTGCTTCATTTCCTTGCGAAAACTTGGCGGTACGCTGAAAAGATTTCTCCTTGCCCAGTTCATTGCCTGCAACCTGTTATGGACCTTGATTTTTCTAAAAATATTATAGAGGTGTGACTTGACCGTGTGCTCACTGACAAACAGCTTTTCGGCAATTTCCGAATTGGTAGCACCAGTGCCAAGTAGACCAATTATCTCCAACTCACGTTGTGTCAGTCCACAGGCGGGACGGTAGGAGTTCATCTGCTGCCGCCTGAGCAGCAATATCATCCTGGACATGAGTGCCCGGGACATCCATAGGCTGCCATCCTGCAAGGCCTGCAAGCCTTTGCAGATCAGCTCGATGCTGTCATTGCGATAGAAGATGCCCTGGAGGTTGAGCGTCGAGAGCAGTTCGACGGCATGATCTTCGCCCCGGACATTGAACGCAGCGAGACTGATTTGTTCATTCTCATCGGCTATGCCCTGCCAGCGCTGCATGCTGGCTTCGCTAAGATGATCCAGATCGAGAATGACCAGCATTGGCTGATTACCATTGATGTGCGGAGCCTCGCTTTCGCTGACGGCAACGATGTCATGCTCGAATTTCTGCTGAATGTATTCGATAAATAGTTTCGACTGCGGGTTGATGTCGGTCACCAGAAGAACGTGACAATCCATGTTGTCCATAATGCTGCCCCTCCCTTTGCGAGCTGTAGTGATTCTGTAATGTGCGATTCTGTAACGTAACGTAACGTTAACGAAACCCTTGTTGGAGTCTCGGACAAAAAAAGTAAATATGGCAATAACTAATTGCTATTACCTAATATTTTTTTATGCCATTAATTTATGAGCTGTTTTTTTGCGTTACCGCCTCGGAACGAGCCACACTTCAGGATGATTTTTTTTTCATGCTGGCTATGGGTTTCCTCAAGAATTCAAAAATCCCCAAGAGCGCAATTGCAGTATAGACATGGTAATACCATTACTCCATGAAAATGGAATTAGGCCTTATTCTGGCTCACCCTGCCGGCTACACATCGTTGCTGGACTCGGTCCCAATAGACAATTTCAGAAGCTTTATCGGTTTATTAGTGGCTGCCATTTTGGTACTTTTTTGTTTTCGCATAATCATTAAAGGATGATAAATTTCATCTAATCATTATGCATTTACAGCAGTATAAGAGCCTTTCCTTCTGGTTAATCTAATCAATTCAACGCAGCATCCTCAGCCTATGGCGAGTACACACGCCTAGTCTGTTCGCTGAGCGGCTCATGCTGCTGCCATATTGTAAAGATGAGTTACGAAATTGTCACCATTTGTTTTCTCTTCCACCTTGCAGATGCTCTCTATGGCATACTCCGTCCTATTGTCTTTGCTTTGCGAGGTGGCCTTGTGTCGGGTCAAGCAACAGTGATTCTGGCTAGTAGTAATGCTGGAAAAATCAAGGAATTCAATCAGCTGTTGAGCCGGCTCGGGATGCACGTTCGGCCCCAGGCGGATTTCGGGGCGATCGATGTCGAAGAGACGGGGCTGACATTCGTCGAGAATGCCCTGCTCAAGGCACGCGAGGCGAGCCGCATCAGCGGCTTGCCCGCACTGGCGGATGATTCCGGCCTGGAGGTGGATATCCTTCATGGTCAACCTGGTATCTACTCCGCCCGCTACGCCGGTGAGCCGAAGAGCGACGCTCGCAACAATGCCAAACTGCTTGCGGCGCTGGTCGGGATACCAGCACCTCGCCGTACGGCACGCTACTGGTGCGTATTGGCTTATCTTCGTCATCCCGACGACCCGGTGCCCTTGATCGTGCAGCGCAGCTGGGATGGTGAGATTCTGACAGCGCCTCGTGGGGAAGGCGGTTTCGGCTACGATTCGTTGTTCTGGCTACCGTCGCTAGGCCGGAGCGTCGCCGAACTCGGTGCCGAAGAAAAGAACCGGCTAAGCCATAGAGGAAGGGCACTCCAGTCGCTGGTGACAGTCTTGGGCGAGACGGCGGCAGGGTGATGACCACGCTTTCTCGGCGAGGCGTTAGCCTACCATCGCTGTCGCTCTATGTTCATGTTCCCTGGTGCGTGCGCAAGTGCCCCTACTGCGATTTCAACTCTCACGGTGTGGGTCATGGCGCCGAATTGCCTGAAACACGCTATCTGGCGGCGTTGCTTCAGGATCTCGAGGCCGATCTGCCACTGGTATATGGCCGCGAGCTGACCAGTATCTTCATCGGTGGAGGAACGCCGAGCCTGATGTCGGCCGGCTTCTATGCGGAGCTGTTTGAGATGCTGTCCCGCCGGCTCTCCCTGGCCTCGGATATCGAAGTGACGTTAGAAGCGAATCCGGGAACCCTGGAGCGTGGCCGGTTCCAGGGCTATCGAGCGGCGGGCATCAATCGGCTCTCCCTGGGGGTGCAAAGCTTCCAGGATGCCCAACTGCAGTCACTGGGCCGTATCCACAGCGGTAACGATGCGATGACGGCGATGGACGAGGCGCGTCATGCTGGCTTCGACAACATCAACCTTGACCTCATGCATGGCTTGCCGGGTCAGACCCCGGAGCTGGCGCTAGCCGATCTCGATCGTGCGCTCTCCCTCTCGCCGGAGCACCTCTCCTGGTACCAGCTCACAGTGGAACCCAATACCGAGTTCCATTCACGCCCGCCTGTCCTACCCGAGGAGGAGGTGCTGTGGGATATTCAGGATCGCGGGCATGAGCGGCTCGAGGCCGCCGGATTGACGCGTTACGAGATATCGGCCTATGCCCGGCAGGGCCTGCAGTCGCGCCACAACCTCAACTATTGGCGCTTCGGCGATTATCTGGGTATCGGTGCCGGCGCGCACGGCAAGCTTAGTATCGCCGATGTGCAGGGCGGCCTGCATATCGAACGTCGCTGGAAGGCCCGACAACCGGAAGCCTATCTGCGTCGGTGCCACGATCCCCGCGGCTTCGTCGCCGGTCGTGCCGAGGTGGTCGAGGATGAGCTGCCGCTGGAGTTCGCCATGAATGCGTTGCGTTTGGTGGAAGGAGTGTCGATGGCGGACTGGGAGGCGCATACTGGGTTTCCTTTCGGCACTCTGGAGGCTCGCCTCCTGTCGGCACGTAAAAAAGGACTTCTTGTGGAAGATGACCAGCGACTGCAGGCATCGCCTCAAGGTCTATTATTCTTGAACGAATTGCTGGTTATGATTGGCGAAGCCGATGCCGGCGCTGAATGAATCACTCCCTGACTTCCGGAGATAACCATGTTCAAACCCCTTCGACTTGTTGTACCGCTAGCCGCGGCAGCCCTACTGATAGGCTGTGCCACGACGGACCCCTACGGTGGTCAGACTCAGCGCTCCAGCACCATGACCGGCGCCGGTGTTGGTGCGGCAGTCGGCGCCGCTGCAGGTGCCCTATCGGGCAGTGGCAGCACCAGTCGGCGAGATCGTGCGCTGATCGGTGCCGCGGTGGGTGCGGCTGCGGGTGCTGGCGTTGGCGCCTATATGGACCGTCAGGAGCAGCAACTGCGCGAGAGCATGAGGGGCACCGGCGTCGATGTGGAGCGCCGTGGCGACGATATCGTGCTCAACATGCCGAGCAGCGTGACGTTCGGCTTCGACTCCAGCGAACTGACCCCGAGTGCCCGCAATGCCCTCAATGACGTTTCTTCAATCCTGACGCAATACACCGACACGCGGGTCAATATCGCTGGTCATACCGACAGCACCGGTGATGCCGGCTACAACCAACGGCTATCTGAGCGCAGAGCCGAGGCGGTCGGCAACTATCTGACTCAGAACGGCGTAACGCGTAATCGGCTCTACATGACTGGCTATGGCGCAAGCCAGCCGGTGGCGAGCAACACAACTGAGGATGGCCGCGCCCAGAACCGTCGCGTCGAGATTACGCTCACTCCGATCGAGAGCCAATTCCAGCAATAGACCGGCCATGCCTGCCGCTCGAACCGGGCCCGTCACTGACAGTGGCGGGCCTTTTCGATAGTCTTTGCCAAGAATCGTCACTTGCCTGACAAGGCGCCGTGCCTGGTCGCTTTGCCAGCCAGGTGTGAAGCCCCTGCCGATTCGCCATCTCTTCGCCACCTCAAGGACCCGTGGCCATGCTTTCCTATCAGCACGCCTACCATGCCGGTAATTTCGCCGATGTGCACAAGCACCTGACTCTCTTTGCCGTTATCGGCTTTCTGCTACGTAAGGCGTCACCGATCACCTATATCGATACTCATGCCGGGCGCGGACTCTACCCACTTTCATCGGAGGAGAGCCTGAAGTTGCAGGAGCATCGCCAGGGGGTACAGCGACTCTGGCAGGAGAAGCAAGCGCTGGCAGCGGAACCGCTGATAGGTGACTGGCTGTCACAGCTGGCCGAGGCTCAGTTGGGCGCGAGCAGGCAGGGGATGCCAACACTGGACAGCTATCCGGGCTCTCCCTGGTGGCTAACAAGACAGCTGCGCGGCGTGGATCGCATGATCCTGTTCGAACTGCACCCCGGCGAGCATGAACACCTGGCGCTTCAACGCCTGCCGAAGAACGCGCAGCGCATCCATGGCGATGGCCTTAAGGGCCTGTTGCAGCGATTGCCGGTTTCGACGCCGCGGCTATGCGTATTGATCGATCCCAGCTACGAGCGCAAGAGCGAGTACGCTGAGGTGGCCGAGACCGTGCTGTCGGCGATGCGCAAGGCACGGCACGGCGTGATGCTGGTGTGGTACCCGCTTCTGCCAGCCGGTCGCCACAGTGAGCTGCTGGAACGGTTGCGCAGCGGCGGCCTGCGCAAGATCTGGCGCAGCGAACTGACCCTGCGTGAGCCAGATAGCGAAGCAAGGGGCATGTATGGCAGCGGCGTGCTGGTCGTCAATCCGCCCTGGGGGCTCGAGGCGCAGCTGGAACCAGCCATGACTCGCATCGAGCCGCTGCTGGGTCCTGATACTCGGCATCGTGGCGAGTGGTGGGTAGCCGAGTAGGGCGGTAGACCTTACTTGCCGATGCAGAAGCTGCCGAAGATCTCGCCCAGCAGGTCGTCCGCACTGAACTCACCGGTGATCTCGCCCAGCGCCTGCTGGGCATCGCGCAGGTCCTCGGCCAGCAGCTCACCTGCGCCGTAGCCGCTCAACTGCTCCTCGCCTGTGGTTAGTGCTCGGTTTGCCCTGTCGAGCGCATCGAGGTGGCGACGACGAGCGGAGAAGCGGCCTTCCGTGGTGGTGGTATACCCCATCACCTCCTTCAGGTGTGTCTTCAAACTATCCACACCCTGTCCGGTCTTGGCCGAGAGCCGGATGACCGGCGTAGCTGTGGATAACTCGAGCCCGGCGATCTCGTGGCTGGTATCGATCTTGTTGCGGACCAGGGTAAGCCGGCCGGGATCGCCAAGTCGCTCGACGAATTCGGGCCAGATCGACATGGGATCGGTGGCGTTGGTCGTGGTGGCATCCACCAGCAGCAGCACCCGGTCGGCCTTCTCGATCTCGTTCCAGGCACGCGCCACGCCGATGCGTTCCACGGCGTCCGGGGTATCGCGCAGGCCGGCCGTATCGATCACGTGCAGAGGCATGCCATCGATGTGGATGTGTTCGCGCAGCACGTCGCGGGTGGTGCCCTCGATCTCGGTGACGATGGCCGTTTCCTTCTCGGTCAGGGCATTGAGCAGGCTCGACTTCCCGGCGTTGGGCCGCCCCGCGATCACCACGTTCATGCCTTCGCGCATCAGCGCACCCTGAGCGGCGGCTTTGCGGACCTTGGTAAGCTCCGCTTTCACCGCCGTCAGCATCTCGGTCACTCTGCTGTCGGCGAGGAAGTCGATCTCCTCTTCGGGAAAGTCGATGGCCGCTTCCACGTAGATACGCAGCTCGATCAGGCGTTCTACCAACGCCGCGACCCGACGCGAAAATTCCCCCTGAAGCGAGCGCAGGGCGTTCTCAGCGGCAGATCGCGAGCTCGCCTCGATCAGGTCGGCGATGGCCTCGGCCTGGGCCAGGTCGAGTTTGTCGTTGAGAAAGGCGCGTTCTGAAAACTCCCCAGGGCGGGCCAGGCGTGCGCCCAGCTGCACGCAGCGTTCAAGCAGCAGATCCATGATCACCGGTCCACCGTGACCTTGGAGCTCCAGTACGTCTTCGCCGGTAAAGGAGTGGGGCGCCGGGAAGTAGAGCCCGATGCCTTCATCGATCACCCGCTGGTCGCCCTGGAAGGGTGCATAGTGGGCGTGACGGGGTGGGGGGCAGTGACCCAGCACCCCCTCGGCAATGGTGTGACAGCCGGGGCCAGACACACGAATGATGCCTACGCCGCCGCGTCCCGGTGGGGTAGCCAGGGCGGCGATGGTGTCCGCGGTATAGAGGCACTCTGCCATTGAGGCTCCTAGCTGCCTGGGGTGGGGATACTATTGTCCTTTTCGCACGGCACAAACGCCAGACCCCTGCCGTGGCAGGGGTCTGGTGGCGGGAGGAAGAAAGCCGTCTACTTGGTCTTCATACCCTTGCCGACGGTGGGGTCGTTCTCTATCTTGCGCGTGATCACGTATTGCTGGCCTATCGAGATCAGGTTGTTGACCACCCAGTAGATGACCAGGCCTGCAGGGAACCACAGGAAGAAGAAAGTGAAGACGATCGGTAGCATCTTCATGATCTTCGCCTGCATCGGGTCCGGCGGCGTGGGGTTGAGCATCTGCTGAACGAACATCGAGGCGCCCATCAGGATCGGCAGGATGAAGAATGGGTCCCTCATCGACAGGTCCTGGATCCAGAACATGAAGGGCGCATGGCGCAGTTCCACAGATTCCAGCAGCATCCAGTACAGTGCAATGAAGACCGGCATCTGCACCAGAATTGGCAGACAGCCACCCAGAGGATTGATCTTCTCTTTCTGGTAGAACTTCATCATCTCCTGAGACATCTTCTGGCGGTCGTCGCCGTACTGCTCCTTGAGGCGCTGCATTTCCGGACCCAGCTTGCGCATGCGGGCCATGGACTTGTAGGCCTTGGCGGAGAGCGGCCACATGACCAGCTTGACCACGATGGTCAGGAAGACGATCGACCAGCCCCAGTTGCCGATCAGGCCATGGATTTGATCCAACAACCAGAACAACGGATTGGCGATGAACCATAGCCAGCCGAAGTCGACGGTCAGTCGTAGGTTGGGGGCTACCTGCTCAAGGTAGCTCTGCACCTTCGGCCCCATGTAGAGAGTCGCACCCAGGCGGGCTTCGCTATCCGGTGCCACCGTGCTGACCGAGCCGGCAAAGGCGGCGACATTGCGATTGCGCGAGTCGGTAGAGGCGTACTGCAGGTTCTGCTGATTCTGGGGCGGTACCCAGGCGGAGACGAAATAGTGTTGCAGGATGGCAACCCAGCCGCCCTGTACGTCCCGATTGTTGAAGCGGCCACGCTGAATATCGTCGAAATCGACCTTCTCGTAGCGATCTTCCGGCGAGGAGTAGGCGGCACCCAGATAGGAACTCATGCCCATGGCAACCCCACTGGAGGGGTCGGAGCTGTCGTCACGAGCCAACTGGCCTATGAAGCGAGCAGTAACCGGCTCCTCAGTGTTGTTGGCCAGATAGTAATGGACGTCTACCGCATAGCTGCCGCGCACCAAGGAGAATCGTTTGACGATATCGACGCCATTGACTTCCGCCGCCAGGTCGACTTCCAGGCGACTCTCATCGTCGCTCATGCGATAGCTGGTGCTTTCCGGAGTGAAGCCAATGCGACCGGAATACCCGTCCAGCTGCAAGCCCGAGCGAGCAACGTAGCTGCGGGTCTCACTATCGGAGAGCAGCACGTAGGGACGATCGGAATCCAGGGTCATACGATGCTGGGGTAGTGCGGCGTAGACGATATCGCCGCCCTGGGGGTCGATGCGTAGGTCGAGAACATCGGTGACCACAGCGATCAGGTCACGGGTGCCGGTGGCGCGAGCGGGTTCGCCCGGCATGTCGCCCGTTACATCCTGTTCGGCGCGGGGCGCGGCAGGGACGGCTAGATCATCGTCCGTATCCACCCTATCCTCGCCGGGAGCGGGCGCAGTATAGGCGGGTGCTTCAGGCTCAGGAGCAACCTGGCCATAGTCCTGGTTCCACTGAATGACGAGCAAATAGGCAAGTACGGCCAGTGGAATCAGCAGAAGAAGTCGTTTTACGTCCATTGAGAGTTCTGCCCAGTGGGTAGTGAACATGCCGCTGGAACGGAATGCGCTGCCATGTTGATATGCGAAAGCCTGCCCAAGGCAGGCTATCGTGTCGGCGACAGGTGCCGCGCCCGGTCAGGATGCTATCGACTTTCGCACGTCTCGGTCCAGTCGACGCCACATGCCGTTGAGCTGGCGATGCAGTGTCGCATTATCCAGCTCATTGGCGCCCCGTCGAGCCAGTACCACGATGTCGACTGCGGGAAGCTGATGCTGCTGGAGGCGTATGGATTCGCGAGTCAGCCGTTTCAGGCGGTTGCGATCCACGGCTCTACGCACGTTCTTCTTGCTGAAGACCAGGCCGAGACGGGGGTGGCCCAGTCCATTGGGGCACGCCAGGGCCATTAGCCCATTGCCATGAACCTTGAATGCAGCGTGATCGAAGACAAGTCGATAATCCCCGGCAGTCAGCAGACGCAGCTGCGGGGGAAAGTCGTGACCGGACACGCGCAATCCGCAATCAGGCGCTTAGCCGCTTGCGGCCCTTGGCGCGACGGCGCGACAGTACGGCACGACCGTTCTTGGTGGCCATGCGAGCACGAAAACCGTGCACACGCTTGCGCTTCAGAACGCTGGGTTGAAAGGTGCGTTTCATAACTCTTGATTCCCACGTGGTGTGTTTGGACGGAATGTCTTACAAGAAATGCCCAGGCTCCTTGCGGGAACCTGGGGAGATTCGGTTCAAGACCGGAAATTGTAGTGACTTCGGTGGCCCGGCGCAATTCCTGCAGCAAGGCATTTTTCAAATTCGTGCCTGAGGGGGCACCAATTATCACTAAAGATTTTTTTACTGATACTGTTATTAATACTGGGGATGAAATCTGTTGATAAGCCTGTTAAACCTTTTAATTACAAAGATATGCAGCGCAGCATTGTCTGTGGAAAAACACTGCGCTTCTGGTGTTTGTCCTGTTGAAGCACTGTGTGCAATTGTCGCTTTTGCTCACAGGTCTTGCCTACTGGTACAACCGTACAGTGGTTATCCTGTTGATCCAGCATACGTTTTCCACAGCGACTCTAGGCAGCGGCTGCGTGTGGATAACCCGGCGGGTGAAGGATACAATGGCCGGTCATGCATCAACCGGATGGTGAGGTCGAGTGTCGCTTGCTCTTTGGCAACAGTGTTTGGATTTCCTGCAGGACGAGCTGAACGCCCAGCAGTTCAACACCTGGATCCGCCCCCTTCAGGCGGAAGAGGAGGGGTCCAATGAACTGCGTCTTCTGGCGCCCAATCGCTTTGTCCGCGACTGGGTGGGGGACAAATATGCCAAGCGGATCAACGAACTGCTGCGCGAATTGGCACCGGCCAAGCCCCCCAGAGTGGTGTTGACCGTCGGTAGCCGACGCTCCGCCACGGCCCCCAGGCCACGGGAGTTGGGGGCGCCGGTTTCGGCCAGTCCGCGCTCGCCCTTGGGGCCAGCTGTACACACCCCACCGAGAGGGGACATTGGCGACGAGCGTGAAATCGACCGTCAACGAGAGGAGGGGAGGTCGGCACGACGTGCCGCAGGTGAGCGGGAAGTGCAGGTCGAGGGTAGCCTTAAGCACCACAGCGGCCTCAATCCCAACTTCACTTTCGAGACGTTCGTCGAGGGCAAGTCCAACCAACTGGCCAGGGCTGCCTCCCGCCAGGTCTCGGAAAACCCGGGGGGAGCCTATAATCCGCTTTTTCTCTATGGCGGAGTCGGCTTGGGCAAGACACACCTGATGCATGCAGTGGGCAATGCCTTGGCCACCCGGCGCGAGAATGCCACGGTGGTCTATCTCCATTCCGAGCGTTTCGTCGCCGACATGGTCAAGGCGCTTCAGCTGAACGCGATAAACGATTTCAAGCGCTTCTATCGTAGCGTCGATGCGCTGCTGATCGACGATATCCAGTTCTTTGCCGGCAAAGAGCGTTCCCAGGAAGAATTCTTCCACACCTTCAATGCCTTGCTAGAGGGTGGCCAGCAGATGATCCTGACCTCCGATCGCTACCCCAAGGAGATCAGCGGCGTCGAGGAGCGGCTCAAGTCGCGCTTCGGCTGGGGGTTGACGGTGGCGATTGAGCCGCCGGAACTCGAGACGCGAGTCGCGATCCTGATGAAGAAGGCCGACCAGGCCAAGGTTGACCTGCCTCATGATGCGGCGTTCTTCATTGCCCAGAAGATCCGCTCTAACGTCCGCGAGCTGGAAGGCGCGCTGAAGAAGGTCATTGCCGACTCTCATTTCATGGGCAAGCCGATTACCCAGGATTTTATCCGCGAGTCGCTCAAGGATCTGCTGGCCCTGCAGGACAAGCAGGTGGGCGTCGATAATATTCAGCGAACCGTTGCCGAATACTACAAGATAAAGCTCTCCGACCTGCTGTCCAAGCGGCGTTCCCGTTCCGTCGCACGGCCTCGCCAGGTGGCCATGGCACTGGCCAAGGAGCTGACCAATCACAGTCTGCCTGAGATTGGCGATGCCTTCGGTGGGCGTGATCACACAACGGTACTGCATGCCTGCCGCAAGGTTCTGGCATTGCAAGAAGAGAACGCGGATATCCGCGAGGATTACAAGAACCTGCTGCGGCTATTGACCAGCTAAGCCGCCCGGCGCTGGCTATTTATGCCAATGCCCGACACCCTTCTTCAGGATTAGATGTGGAGCCGACATGAGATTTTCCATTTCCCGCGAGGCCCTGCTTCGGCCGCTGGCACTGGTAGCCGGCGTGGTGGAACGCCGCCAGACCCTGCCGGTGCTATCCAACGTACTGCTGCAGGTCGATCATGAGCAGGTGGCGCTGACGGGCACTGACCTGGAAGTCGAGCTGATCGGGCGGACCGCCGCGTCGCTGGTGGAGGAGCCCGGATCGGCCACGGTTCCGGCGCGCAAGCTGATGGATATTTGCAAATCGCTGCCCGACCATGCTGAGCTACAGTTCAGTCTTGAGGATAACCGCGCCGTGGTTAGAAGTGGCAGATCCCGCTTCACCCTGTCGACGCTGCCGGTGGCCGAGTTCCCCAACATCGAAGACACCCAGGGGGATATCGAGTTGAGCTTGCCGCGGAGAACGCTCAAGCACCTCATCGAGGCCACCTCCTTCGCCATGGCTCAGCAGGATGTCCGCTACTATCTCAACGGCATGCTGCTCGAACTGCGCTCCAACTTGGTGAGAACGGTGGCTACCGATGGCCACCGGCTTGCCGTTTGCTCGCGCCCCGCCGACATCGAGCTCGAGTCGGCCCGCAAGCTGATCGTGCCGCGCAAGGGTGTGCTCGAGTTGGTGCGGCTGCTCGACGACAGCGACGAGCCGGTAACGCTGACACTGAGCGCGAGCCACGTGCGTGCCCATACTGGCGACTTCACCTTTACCTCGAAGCTGGTTGACGGCAAGTTCCCCGATTACGAGCGCGTGGTACCGAGAGGTGGGGACAAGGTTTTCATCGCCGATCGCACCGAGCTGCGGCAGGTCCTGTCGCGCACGTCCATACTTTCCAACGAGAAGTATCGTGGGGTCCGTCTACACCTGAAGGAAGGCAACCTTCAGGTCATGGCAAACAATCCCGAGCAGGAGGAGGCCGAAGAGAACGTGGCCGTCGAATATGGTGGCGATACGCTGGAGATAGGCTTCAATGTCGGTTATCTCATCGACGTGCTCAACGTGCTTGATGAGGACCGCATGCAGATGACGCTGGCAGATTCCAACAGCAGTGCCTTGATGGAAGAGCCGGGAGGCGGCGATGCCCTATACGTCGTCATGCCGATGCGCCTTTGAATGGTGCTGCAGGACTGTAGGCCGGCAGCGCACAAGCCTTCGCTGTCGTTACCGGCCAAAGGCATCGCCAGCGGCCTGAACAATGCCAATTAATCGCCTAGTATTCAATGGGTTGCGTAATCTATCGGCAGTCGATTTTGAGCCAGGGCCAGGCATTAATCTGATCGTGGGTGTCAACGGCAGTGGCAAGACCAGTCTTCTGGAAGGCATCCACATTCTGGGTATGGGGCGCTCGTTCAGGACCCGTCAGCTCAAGAATGCTATCGCCCATGAAGCGCGGGCCATGACTCTATTCGCACGCCTTGATGGCGAGCCGCCGCTGCCGATTGGCATCAGTCGTTCGCGTGATGCCGCCGAGCTGGAGATGCGTATGGCAGGCGAACGCGTCGAGCGGCTATCGCAGTTGATTGAAACCCTGCCGCTCCAGCTGGTCAACCCCGATGCATTCCGTCTTCTGGAAGGGCCGCCGGCTGCTCGTCGTGAGTTCCTGGACTGGGGCGTGTTTCACGTGAAACATGGTTTTTTCGACGCATGGAGGCGTGCGCGGCGTGCTCTCAAACATCGGAATGCACTGCTCAGGCGTGATAGAATGGATGTTAAATCGCTATCGGCCTGGGAGCAGGAGTTGTCCCAGTGGGGTAACCGGGTCGATAGCCTGAGAAGTGAGTGGATGATGGATTTCCTGCCGGTCTTCGAGGATACGCTTTCTCGTCTACTGGAGCTGCCCGACCTGACGCTGGTTTATTCTCGCGGATGGGACAAGAAGCGTAGCCTGCTGGACATTCTTGAGCAGGGGCGCGCGACCGATCAGCAAATGGGCTTTACTCAGCAAGGGCCACAGCGCGCTGAACTGCGTATCCGACAAGGGCGTCACTCAGCAGCCGAGGTTTTGTCGCGCGGACAGCAGAAGCTGGTCGTAACCGCGCTTAAGTTGGCACAGGGCAGGCTGCTGGAGAAAACAACCGGTCAGTCGTGCCTTTATCTGGTGGACGACCTGCCGGCGGAACTGGATGCCAGGCATCGCCAGGTATTTTGTCGCTTACTGGAATCGATGCGCTGCCAAGCCTTCATTACGAGTGTCGAACACGATGCCCTGGTGGGACCCTGGCAGTCTCAAACCCCGCTGGAAATGTTTCACGTGAAACATGACAACGATGGGTCAGGAAAGCTGGTGCCACAGGCACAGATAGAGACTTCATGACGGAGTAGTCAATGAGCGAGCAGGCTTACGACTCAACGAGCATCAAGGTACTCAAGGGCCTGGATGCCGTTCGCAAGCGTCCCGGCATGTATATCGGAGATACCGATGACGGGACAGGCCTTCACCATATGGTGTTCGAACTGGTGGACAACTCCATCGATGAAGCCCTGGCCGGCCACTGTACCGAGATACGCGCAGTCATTCACCCCGATGAATCAGTTACGGTCAGCGACAATGGTCGGGGCGTTCCCACGGATATGCATGAAGGCGAAGGCGTCTCGGCTGCAGAAGTGATCATGACGGTGCTCCACGCCGGTGGAAAGTTCGACGATAACTCCTACAAGGTTTCCGGTGGCTTGCACGGGGTGGGTGTATCCGTGGTCAATGCACTCTCTGAAGAGCTCCGTTTGACCATCTGGCGAGCTGGCCAGGTTCATGAACAGCTCTACCGTCATGGAGTGCCCCAGTCCCCCCTCAGCGTTGTGGGGAAGACCGAGAAGACTGGCACGCGTGTCCACTTCAGGCCTTCAACGAAGACTTTTCACAATATCGAGTTCCATTACGATATTCTGGCCAAGCGTCTGCGCGAACTTTCCTTCCTGAACTCCGGTGTGGCAATTCGCCTCATAGACGAGCGCTCCGGCAAGGAAGAGCTGTTCCACTACGAAGGCGGTCTCAGGGCTTTTGTGGATCATCTAAACACCAACAAGACGGTGCTAAACCCGGTCTTTCATTTCAATGCCGTGCGTGGGGATGGCGTCGAGGTGGAAGTGGCGATGCAGTGGAGTGACTCCTTCACAGAGAATATCTTTTGCTATACCAACACCATACCCCAGCGTGACGGTGGTACCCACCTCGCAGGCTTCCGTGCGGCGCTGACGCGTACCATGAATAACTATATCGAAGCGGAAGGGCTGCTCAAGAAAGCCAAGGTCAATACTGCTGGCGATGATGCCCGAGAAGGTTTGACGGCCATCATTTCGGTCAAGGTACCGGATCCGAAATTCTCCTCGCAAACCAAGGATAAACTAGTCTCTTCGGAAGTGAAGACGGCGGTTGAGCAAGAGATGGGGCGGCTATTCGCCGAATACCTCATTGAAAAGCCCAACGAAGCGAAAGCCATTGTCAACAAAATGCTGGATGCGGCACGTGCGCGTGAAGCGGCGCGCAAGGCACGCGACATGACTCGTCGCAAGGGAGCCCTGGATATTGCCGGCCTTCCCGGCAAGCTGGCTGATTGCCAGGAGAAGGATCCTAGTCTGTCCGAACTGTTTCTGGTCGAGGGTGACTCTGCAGGTGGCAGTGCCAAGCAGGGGCGTGCGCGCCGTACCCAAGCAATCCTGCCGCTCAAGGGTAAGATCCTCAACGTCGAGAAAGCGCGCTTCGACAAGATGCTATCCTCTGCGGAAGTTGGCACCCTGATCACGGCGTTGGGTTGCGGTATCGGCCGGGAAGAGTTTAACCCCGACAAGCTGCGCTACCACTCCATCATTATCATGACAGATGCTGATGTCGACGGGTCGCATATACGCACCTTGCTGCTGACCTTCTTCTTCCGTCAGATGGGCCAGCTGATCGAGCGCGGCCACGTCTTCATTGCTCAGCCTCCGCTCTACAAGATCAAGCGTGGCAAGCAGGAGATGTATCTCAAGGACGAGCAGGCATTGATAGATTATCTCACCACCACTGCGATGGATGGCGCTCGGCTCTATGTTAACCCGGATGCGCCTGCGGTGACCGGTAGCCAGCTGGAAAGCCTGGTCAAACAGTATCGTGACGTGATGAAGCGGATCGATCGCCTATCACGGGTCTATCCCAACGTGGTGCTGCGTAAGGTTGTGCATGCGGCCACGCTAGAGGGTGAAGCGAGCCTCAAGGACCGCGTCACCATGCAGAAATGGATCGAGTTTCTGCAGGCCGAAATGGATGCGCTGGTGGCCTATGAGGGCGGTCCACGCTATACGTTCCGACTCGAAGAGGATACCGAGCGTGAGCTATATCTGCCGGCTGTGACCCTTACGGCGCACGGTGTCAGCACCGACTATGTCTGGGGCATCGATTTCTTCACCAGCGCCGACTATCGTGCCATGGCTGCACTAGGCACCACGCTCGATGGTCTACTGGAGGAGGGGGCTTATATCGCCCGGGGCGAGCGCAAGAAATCGGTCGAGACCTTCTATCAGGCGCTGGACTGGCTGATGGCGGAAGCGCAGCGTGGCCTGGCCGTACAGCGCTACAAGGGGCTGGGCGAGATGAACCCGGATCAGCTCTGGGAAACAACCATGGATCCTGACACCCGCCGTCTGCTTCGCGTGACCATCGAGGATGCTGTAGCTGCCGACATGATGTTCAACACTCTCATGGGTGATGAAGTCGAACCGCGTCGCGCCTTCATCGAGCATAACGCCCTGGTGGCCAACCTTGATGTCTAGGCCAGCTCAGATGTAGAAAGCACTTGCGATGTTTCACGTGAAACATCGCAGCATACCCGGCAATCAAAGAAGAGAGGGCCTGCGAAAGCAGGCCCTCTCTTCTTTGTGAAGCAGTCAATCAAGAAGACCGCTCAAGGAAGCTGTGCAAAGTGACTATGCTAAAAAAATTGCGAGAACCATACTAGTGATCAGTAGGTTAGATGGGGATTAACACTCTGAGCATGCCTTGTGGAAGGTGAAGCAACGACCGGTAAAAGGTCGCATAGTTTGAGCGAGGCAAACGAAGACTTGAGCCGACTGCCTCCGATGAATGCTCAAAAGCCAGCGTAAATTAGAATCCAGGTGAGCCCGGAGCCCGACAGCGGCAGGCGAGAACGGACAGGCGCCGCGCAAGCAATCGTTGGCCAGCCCTTGGCGCGTACTATTTCTGATGGGCTTATTGTGACAGCAGCCAGTCGGTGAAAGCAGTAAGGTCATCAAAGATGAATGCCTGGGCGAGCCCGCTACCCTTGGCTTCCGTACGCCGACCCTTGCCGGTTCGCACCAGCACGGGACGACAGCCCATCGCCTCACCGGCCTGCAGGTCACGTAGGCTATCTCCCACCATCCAGCTCCCGGCCAGGGTATTCAGTTTCAGTGTCTGACGTATTTCCTCAAGCAGCCCCGGACGCGGCTTACGGCAGTCGCACCCGTCGTCGGGTCCATGAGGACAGTAGGCAATATGCGCGATATTACCGCCGGCGTCAGCCACGAGACGGTTTAACTCATCGTGCATGTTCTCCAGCGCGGCTACGTCGTAGTAACCCCGAGATATCCCCGATTGGTTGGTGGCAACGGCAACCGTCCAGCCCGCCTGGCTCAACCGCGCGATGGCATCGATGGTGCCAATATAGGGTAGCCACTCCTCGAGTGACTTGATGTAGTAATCAGAGTCGTGATTGATGACACCGTCTCGGTCGAGAATCACAAGCTTGTTGGCATCGTACATGGCATATCCGTATATGGCAGATCGGAACCTGGCGGGAAGGAGAATAGTGTTTCACGTGAAACATCCGGCGCCAAGCGGTGGTTGCCGAGGGTGAGTGTTTCACGTGAAACATCAGGTAAGAAAAAGCCGGCGAGAGGTTCTCGCCGGCTAAGCACATCAAGCGAAGGCTACTGCTGGAGCAGGGCGATATCCGCCACTTCGAGAAACAGCCCCTGGAGGCCAGCCAGCAGGGCCAGGCGATTGGTGCGGGTGGCTTCATCCTCCGCCATGACCATGACCTGATCGAAGAAGGTATCGACGGGATCACGCAGGCTCGCGAGGGCATCCAGCGCCTCACGGTAGCGACCCTCGGCAAACAGCGGCATGACAGCCTCGCGTTGGGCGGCGATGGCCTTGAAGAGTGCCTCTTCGGCCGGTTCCAGCAGCAATGCCGGGTCAACGCTGGCGACGACTCGGCTGTCCTGCTTGGCGAGGATGTTGGCGACACGCTTGTTGGCAGCAGCCAGGGCGGAAGCCTCTTCGCGCTGGGCAAAGGCCTGAACGGCACGAAGACGCCGGGCAAAGTCCAGCGGGCGAGTCGCCGGCCGGGCACGCACGGCGTGATAGACCTCGGCCTCGATCCCTTCATCCTGCCCCCAGGCGCGGAAACGGTCGAGCATATAGGTCAGGACTTCTTCGACCAGGCTCTCGGCGTAGGGGAGCTCCTGATGTTGCGCAGCAGCAAGTTCCAGCAGCTCGCGGAGATCCAGGTCGAGTTCGCCCTTGACCAGGATGTTGAGCACCCCGATGGAGGCGCGGCGAAGCGCGAAGGGGTCCTTGGTGCCGGTGGGTCGTGCGCCGATACCGAAGATGCCGGTCAGGGTGTCGAGCCGGTCGGCCAGCGCCAGTGCGAGACCGGTACGGGTCTCGGGAATGGCGTCGGTAGCGAAGCGTGGCAGGTACTGCTCCTCAAGCGCCTGGGCAACGTCGGCCGGCTCGCCATCCTGGCTGGCATAGTAGCGGCCCATGATGCCCTGAAGTTCGGGGAATTCGAGCACCATTTCGGTGATCAGGTCGCACTTGCCGAGTTCGGCGGCGCGTCGGGCGTGTGCCACGTCGCCGCCGATGCGGCCGGCGATGAAGGCGGCGACCGCCGCCGTCCGATGAGCCTTGTCAGCCAGAGTGCCGAGCTGTTTCTGGAACAGCACGCTGGTGAGGCCGTCGATGCGGCTGGCGAGGGGCTGCTTGCGGTCGGTGTCGTAGAAGAAGGCGGCATCGGCCAGGCGGGGGCGAATCACCTTCTCGTTACCCTCGATGACCTGCTGTGGATCCTGGCTATCGATATTGGCGATGGTGATGAACAGGGGCTTGAGGTTACCGGCATCGTCGAGCAGGTGAAAGTACTTCTGGTTGGCCTTCATCGAGGATATCAGGCACTCGGCCGGAACCTCGAGGAAACGCTCGTCGAAGCTCCCGGCCAGTGCCACTGGCCACTCCACCAAGCCGCTCACCTCGGTGAGCAGATCCTCGTCGATGACCGCCGTGGCCACCTGGATCTCTGCCTCGGAGAGCACCTGCTCGCGGATGCGCTCGCGGCGCTTTTTGCGATCGACCAGCACCCAGGCGTTTTCCAGGGCGGTCATGTAGTCGTTGGCGTGGGCCAGTTCGAAGGGGTCGGGAGCGTGGAAACGGTGGCCGCGGGTCGTGCGACCGGCAGATAGGCCAAGAACCTCGGCGTCGACGATGTCGCTGCCATAGAGCATCACCAGCCAATGCACCGGGCGAGAAAACTCGATGCGCGAGGCGCCCCAGCGCATGTTCTTGGGCACCGGCAGGGCGGCTACCGCCTTGGCGGCGATAGCGGGCAGCAGTGCCGTCGTGGCTTCACCCGACTGCCGTTCGCGGTAGCCGAGCCAGGTACCCTTGTCGGTCTCCAGGTGAATCAAGTCGGCTACATCAACGCTGCAGGATCGCGCAAAGCCCTGGGCGGCCTTGGTAGGCTCGCCATCCTTGTAGGCGGCGGCCAGCGCGGGACCGCGACGCTCGACTTCCCGGTCTGGCTGTTTGTCGGCCAGTTCGGTGATCTGCACGGCCAGGCGCCGGGGGGTAGCCCAAGCGTGAACCTCGGCAAAGCTGATATCGGCATCGGCGAGACCGCGGCGGATGCCGTCGGCCAATGCATCGGAGAGGGCATCGATGGCGCCCGGCGGAAGCTCCTCGGCCCCCAGTTCCAACAAAAAAGTATCAACAGCCATGGTCAAGCGTCTCCCTGTTCGGCAAGCGGCTCTTTGGCGAGCAGTTCCTGGCGCAGGGCCTCGGGGGCCATGGGGAAACCGGCGGCCTTGCGTGAATCGAAATAGGCGTGTGCCACGTCGCGGGCCATGGTGCGCACGCGCAGGATGTAGCGCTGGCGCTCGGTAACGGAAATGGCGTGACGTGCATCCAGCAGATTGAAGGTGTGAGATGCCTTTAGCACCTGCTCGTAGGCGGGCAGCGGGAGGCCGGCCTCAAGCAGCTTGGTGCACTCGTTCTCCTGATGGTCGAAGGCGGCGAAGAGGGCAGGCACGTCGGCGTGCTCGAAGTTGTAGGCCGACTGTTCCCGCTCGTTCTGCAGGTAGACGTCGCCGTAGGTGACCTTCGTGCCATCCGGTGCCACGGTCCAGACGAGGTCATAGACGCTGTCGACGTTCTGCAGGTACATGGCGATACGCTCGAGGCCATAGGTCAGTTCGCCGGTGACGGGATAGCATTCTATGCCGCCCGCCTGCTGGAAATAGGTGAACTGGGTCACCTCCATGCCATTGAGCCAGACCTCCCAGCCCAGCCCCCAGGCGCCGAGGGTGGGCGACTCCCAGTTATCCTCGACAAAGCGAATGTCATGTACCAACGGGTCGATGCCCAGGCGTGCGAGGGAGCCCAGGAAGAGCTCCTGCAGGTCGGCGGGGGAGGGCTTCATCACGACCTGGAACTGGTAGTAGTGCTGGAGCCGGTTGGGGTTCTCACCGTAGCGGCCGTCGGTGGGTCGGCGGGAGGGCTGCACGTAGGCGGCATTCCAGGTCTCGGGTCCGATGGAGCGCAGGAAGGTGGCGGGGTGAAAGGTGCCAGCGCCGACCTCCATGTCCAGGGGCTGGAGCACCACGCAGCCCTGTTCGGCCCAGTACTGCTGCAGGGCCAGGATCAGGCCCTGGAAGGTTGTTGCGTTCGGCGTCGAGCCCGGGGTCGAGGTCGACGATAGTGTCGAGAGAGTCATTGGGAAAGCACCGTTGGCCATGAATTCACAAGGCGTCAAGTATACAATCACAGACACATCGGTTATAGGCGCAGTCAGCTGCGCCGCAGCGAGGAATCCCAATGATCGTAGTGACAGGCGGTGCCGGCTTCATCGGTTCGAATCTGGTCAAGGCACTCAATGAGCGTGGCCGCACTGATGTGCTGGTCGTCGACGACCTTCTCGACGGCACCAAGTTCGTCAATCTGGCCGACTGCACGCTTGGGGACTATCTGGACAAGCATGACTTTCGCGACCGGGTCGAGGCGGTAATGCGCGGTGAACCGTCGAGGCTGCCTCCCATCGAGGCCATCTTCCATGAAGGCGCCTGCTCGGACACCACCGAGTGGGATGGCCGATTCATGCTCGACAACAACTTCGAGTACTCCAAGGTGCTGCTGCATTTTTGCCAGCTGAAGGGCATCCCTTTCCTCTACGCTTCCTCGGCGGCTACCTACGGTGGCAGCCTGGTCTTTCGTGAGGAGCCTGAGCATGAGAAGCCACTTAATGTCTATGGCTACTCCAAGCTGCTCTTCGACCAGTACGTGCGCGAGCACTGGAGCGAGCTGACGAGTCAGGTGGTGGGGTTTCGCTACTTCAATGTCTATGGCCCGCGGGAACAGCACAAGGGCAAAATGGCCAGTGTCGCCTTCCATCATCACACCCAGATATCGGCGGGGCAGGACCTCAAGCTGTTCGGTGCCTGGGATGGTTACGAGGCCGGCATGCAGAGTCGTGACTTCGTCTATGTCGGCGACGTGGTGAACGTCAACCTGTGGTTCCTCGACAACCCCGAGAAGTCCGGTATCTTCAACCTGGGCACGGGGCGTGCCGAGCCCTTCAAGGCGATCGGTGAATCCGTCATTGATTTTCACCGCCAGGGCCGGATCGAGTACATCGATTTTCCCGAAGAGCTCAAGGGCCGCTATCAGAGCTATACCCGTGCCGATATCTCACGGCTGCGCGAGGCAGGGTACGATCGGGAGTTTCGCTCCGTGGCCGAGGGGGTGGGAGAGTACCTGCACTGGCTCGGTGGAGAGAATGAATGAGGGCACCGCCTTCGTCGGGCGAGCGCATCCTGGTGATCGGCCCATCCTGGGTCGGCGACATGGTAATGGCCCAAAGCTTGCTGAAGACACTCAGGCAGCGCCAGCCCGATTGCCAGATCGGCGTCGTGGCGCCCGGCTGGTCGCAGCCGATCCTTGAGCGGATGGAAGAAGTCGGCGAGGTGGCGACGCTGGACGTGACCCACGGTGAATTCGGCTGGGGCACACGGCGGGCGCTGGCAAAGCGGCTCAAGGGGCGCTTCGACCGGGCGATCGTGCTCCCCCGCTCCTGGAAATCAGCGCTGGTTCCCTTTCTGGCGCGTATACCCAGGCGCACGGGGTTCACCGGTGAGCAACGCTACGGGCTGCTCACCGATCGACGAACGCTGGACAAGACGGCGCTGGACCAGACCGTCAAGCGCTTCGTCGCGCTGGGCCTGCCGCCAGGCGCCGACCTGGGCGCGCTGACGGTTCCCCGCCCGCGGCTGCGCGTCGATAGCGATAACATGGCCGCCGTGCGCCAGGGCCTGGGGCTTTCGTCACGAGCGGCCATCGGCATGATGCCGGGTGCCGAATATGGACCGGCCAAGCAGTGGCCATTGAGACACTTTCGCGAACTGGCCCAGCGCTTGGTGGCGGAAGGCTTCGAGGTGCGGGTGCTCGGCGGCCCCAAGGATGCCGAGGCCGGCGAGGCGATTGCCGAAAGCCAGCAGGGGGTGCACAACCTGTGCGGCAAGACACGGCTGGCCGATGCCGTGGACCTGCTGGCCGACTGTCGTCAGGTGGTCACCAATGATTCGGGGCTGATGCATGTGGCAGCGGCCGTGGGAACCCGCGTCCAGGCCCTGTATGGCTCGTCGTCGCCAGCCTATACGCCGCCCCTGACCGACAATGCCACGATTCACACCCTGGCGCTCGAATGCTCGCCCTGTTTCCAGCGAACCTGTCCGCTGGGTCATACCAACTGCCTGGTGCAGCTCTCGCCCCAGCGGGTCTTGCAGGCGATATTGGCCTCGAGCGCGGAACTCATCGGTCGTGGCTAGGCGTGATCACTGGACCGAGGCGGGTTTCTCTCCGGTAGCGTCCTTCGGTGTCTCCACGACCTGTTCTTGAGGTGCCGCCTCCCGCTCCTCGCGCTGCGGTGCAAGCCCCTCCCACAGACGTTGCTGCAGGGCGTTTTCCTCGCGCATTCGGGCATTCACGAAGTCCATGCCGTGCTCTTCGATCAGGGTGGGTTCATCAGACAGTAGTGACACGCCGAGGCCGGATCGGTGCCAGTCGATGGTGAAACCCATGGCTTCCAGGATGGTGGGAAACACGTCCACCATGGAGGCCTCGCGGGCCTGTCGGCCAACAGGGATGCCGGGGCCCAAGAGCATTAAGGTATTGTCTCGCTCGCTCTGGATCAACTGTTCCCAGGCCGAGACCCGCATGGTCAGGTGGTCACTGGCGATGACCACCAGGGTGTTGTCCAGTAAGTCTTCATTATCCAGGCGTTGGAGCAGGTCCCGGGCCAGCCAGGCCACACATTCGACCGAATAAAGGATATCCTCACCGTCGAATTCGCCCTGGCGATCGAGACAGCGCTGGGCGGGGTAGCCACTCGGAGCATGGGCGTTCAGTGAGAGGTTGACCAGCCCCCAGGGTCTCTCCTCCTCGTTCAGTCGACGGATCTCATCGACGGTGAAGTCGTAGAGGGAGTCGTCATAGAGCCCCCAGTTATTGAGATAGTCGGGGTCGTCGAGGCGGGGCTGAAGGTCTTCGCGTCCCAGAATCGTGTCGAAGCCGTGATCCTGGTAAAAGAGACCCTTGCCGGCGAAGGCGGTGCTGGCACCGCCCATGTAGGTGAGTCGGTAGCCCTGTTTGTAAAGCAGGTCGCCCAGGCAGTCAACTCCGGGTACGACATGGTCCAGCGGCGAGAATTGTCGGTCGTGAAGTAGGCCGGCCGGCATCAGCGGAGTGCCGCACTGGCTGGCTATCATGCCTGCCATGGTCCAGCCGGTGTTGTCGATCTGGTAGACACCCTCATACACCAGGCCATCCTCGCCGATGGCGTCCAGGTCGGCATAGGCGTCGCCGAAGCGCTCGCGATCGGCATAGGTGCGCTCGACGCTTTCCAGATAGAGCAGCAGGAGGTTGGGCGGGTCGTCCCGAGCGTCGAGGATCATCGGTTCCACATATTGGCGGTCCAGCCAGGCGCCATCGTTAGTAACGATAGACGCGCCGCGCTGGGTCACTCCGTACAACAGGGGGTTGCTGGCCAGCAGTACCAAGGCCAAAAAGAACTCGACGCGTCGCCAGCGGTGATCGTGGCGGAGGAGCCAGAGGAACGACATGAACAAAGCCGCCATGGAGAGGGCATAGAAGATGGCTGCCCCGACCCGACCGACACCGCCATGGTCGGCCATGCCGGCCTGAAGATGGAAGAAGACGGCACCGAGATCGACGATGCCGAAGCTTTCGGAAAGATAGATGTAGAGCCCCCATAGCGCGATGGGTACCAGTGCCCACGACCAGATGCGTGGCACGATAGGGCGCTGCGGGGAACGAGGTGCGCCCCAGCGAAGCCAGGACCCCAGGGCCAACCAGGTTGCCGCGATGAGGGGGAGCCCCCAGATCGGCAGTCGTGTCAGGGATGTGACGGCATACCCCAGGCACAGGCTAATGATCAGCAGCGAACACCAGCGGGGATAATTCATGTCACGAAACGAGAAGAAAAAAGGCATGGGCACAGAGCGCGCAAGGTGGTGAGTTCAGTTAGCAGCTTATCAAGTCGAGACCCACTTGCACCAAAAGTTGCGGATCACACCGTATGTTGGAAAGCGTCGTTTGCCGCCCCGGTACCGGCACCAGTAAACTGATGCCCCGCTCAGCTGACAAGGAAAGGCCCATGAGCCTGGCTGCCGTACTGATCGTCAAGAACGAGGAGGCACACCTGCGAGCCTGCCTTGAGACACTGAGCTGGGTGGACGAGATCGTGGTGGTGGATGCCGGCAGTATGGATGCGCGAATTGCTACGCTTGTCTTTCATTCTCATGGAGTTCGTTGAGCTTGGCATATTTCATGTAGGCGTGGAAAGCTGTTGTAATGGCGACAGTCACGCCATCGCTTCCCTGAAGGAGCCCACCTTTTAAAACAAGCTTGCGAATTACGGCACTCAGGGCGTGCATGGCGGGCCGCAATGTTGAGGGGGGGATACCTCTTTCCTTCATCGCCCAAGCATCCCGAGTCGATAGCTGGTCGATCCGCTTTATCCAGTGAGATAGGTCGTCATAAGTGAAGTGACGGATATGCGCATTGGTATCCTCGCTCCTCAGTGCCTGGATCGAAGAGTGGGCCTTCTTTGGCAAGTAGCCTGAACGTGTACGATTGTAGAGCCTAATTACCTTGTCGGGGTAGAAACCCGCTGCCTTGATCCAGTGATTGCCGCAGAAGTTACGCCGTCTGAAGCTATAAGCTACCGATGGATCATCCAAAGATAAGCTGAGTATGGCTTGGACGGCATCCTCATCCAGTCGCTCATCGGCATCAAGAGCAAGTATCCAGTCGTTACTGGCATGAGGCACTCCGTGTGCTTTTTGTGGGCCATCTCCGAGATACTGCTGCAACAGGACAATGGCCCCCTTGCTTTCCGCAATCTTCACGGTGTCGTCCTGGCTGAGTGAATCCACGACAATCACTTCGTTGCAGACCGACATCAGGGAATCGATGCAATCACCAATTCGCTCCTCTTCGTTGAGAGTTATGACAATGCCTGTAATGGGGGTCATGGTGAGGACTCTCGTAAAATATGCGATTTCAGTAGGTTGGCGATGCTTTCGCCCGCGGTGGCAATATCGATGCTGGCCATGTCGGACTCGGCGGCACCCGCCGGCGGACTGAAGGCGAGCCGGTGCGACTCGCTGTTGCAGGTCTGCCAGCGCAGCGGTGTGGCGGATCGTCGGGCTGGATAGAACCCGGCGGTGGGCCGGTCGAGACAGCCGGCAATATGTAGCGGACCGGTCGAACCGGCGATGAACAGGTCGGCCGCCGCGAGAGCCATCGCGAAGTCGCCGAGCCCGCTTCGCGGCGGTAACACGGTTGCCTCGAGGCCATCGCCCACTAGGCGGTCGCGCAGCTCACCGGCGGTGGCCTCTTCGCCGGGTCCCGCCGTCATGACCCAGATCGGCCTGCCTTCGCCTGCGCGCTCATCGATCAGGCGAGCCAATTCGGCGTACTGCCTGGGTGTCAGGTTTACCGCCGAGCCGCCACTGCCGGCATGCAGATAGACCCAGGGGCGTGACGTGGCGATGCCCAGCTCCTGGCCGAGGAGGGCCCTCTGCGCGGTGGCCGTGCCGGCAGGAAGCGGCCAGTAGGGTGGTTCCGCGCGAGCGGCTGGCGCCATGCCCAGGGCGAGCAGTAACGCGTCGGCCAGCTCGATGTTGTAGACGTATTCCGGCCGGGTGGAACGGGACCTGCGCTGGATGACACGATGGTTGTAGAATAGCTGCGCCCACTTGGTAGCCGGCGCTACGCGGCAAGGAATGCCGGCGCGCCAGCCCAGCCAGCCGATGCGCGTCGTCGAATAGAGAGTCAGCAATGCCGCAAAGTGCCCCTCTCGAATCCGCGCCAGCAGTGAATGCTGCTCATCGCGACCGGCGTCGCTGCCCGGGTCCAGGATCACCTCGTCAATCCAGGGACACAGCCGGGCCAATGGCGCCGTATAGGTGGGGACCAGAACACTGATATGCAGGGCAGGCGCTGCGGCCTTGAGGCTGGCAAGCACCGGCCAGGCCAGCATGAAGTCGCCGACCTTGTCGTTACGCACGACCAGTATGCGGGTCGATTCGCGGGGATTGCCCCCGTTGGTAGAAGACGTCATCTGGGCTCCCATGCCCCGGTGACCGAAGAAGGAGATGACCTTGTCGCACAAGGTAATGCATATCTGCCTTTCGGATGGCTGGGGCGGACTGGAAATGTATCCTGCGCGGATTATACCCGAGCTGCAACGGCATGGGTGCGAGTCTCATGGTCTCGCGCTGGCCGGGTCACGTGTGGCAGAGAGCATGGTGGTTGCCGGTATCGAGCCGCTGACGGTACCCAGCCGTGGGCGGGCATTACTGCGGGTCGGCCGGTTGCTCGCGTACCTGAGGCGCCATGGGATCGGCGTGCTGCATTGCCACAAATCTAGCGATCTGCGACTGGGTGCACTGTTGGCGACCTTGCGGCCGAACCTAAAGCTGTTCTTCACTGACCACATGGGTGTGACTCGACCGAAGAAGGACCTTTACCACCGCTGGGCCTATGGCTGCGTCACGCGACTCTTCTCCATCAGCGAGACGACGCGCCAACGCAACCTGGCGGCTTTTCCACTGCCTGCGGAGCGCATCCGGCGGCTCTACCTGGGTATTGATCTAGCACCTTACGCTCCACAACTGGATTCAGTAGCGTGCGAGGCACTGCGCCTGGAGCTAGGCGTGGCACCTGGCCAGGTGGCGATCGCGCTACCCGGCCGTCTGACTCCCGGCAAGGGTCAGCAGGTCTGGTTGGAAGGGTTGGCGCAATTATGTGAGCGTGCCCCTGACCTGGAATGGCATGGCGTGCTGATCGGTGGACTGGCGGCTAGTGACGGTAGCGATGAGGCTTTTGTGGCGCGTTTACGATCGCGGGTAGCGGACCTGAAATTGGAGGAAAGGGTGACGTTTACCGGTTTTCGCCGCGACCTCCCACGGTTGCTCGAAGCGCTGGATATTGTCTGCGTACCGTCACGCAACGAGGCTTTCGGGCTCACGGTCATCGAGGCCATGGCTGCCGGCAAGGCAGTGATTGGCGCCGATAGCGGTGCCATTCCAGAACTGATCGATGCCACCTGTGGCTGCCTGGCATCACCGGACGCCCCCGATGCCTGGGCCGATGCCATGGCGGCGCTGGGAAGGGACCCCGAGTGGCGGCGCCGGCTGGGCCAGGCAGCTCAGCGGCGGGCCGCGGAGCGCTTTGAACTGACCGCCCATGTGGGAGATTTGCTCGAGGAGTATTCTCAGGCATAGCCCCTGCGAATCGTCACACCGGCTGCGCTGGCGCCGAACTTCGCCAATGAGCGCTCAAGACGCTCGAGGTTGTTGGCCTGCCAGCTGCCGGGTGTGCGCAGCCGACAGCGGTCGAGGTCGATCAGCCAGACTCGCTCCTTCGCATCGACCAGCAGGTTACGGGCGTTGAGATCGACATGATCGAGGCCGGTGTCGTGGAAGCGACGGATGGTGCGACCCACCGCCTCGAGGAGCTCCACGCTGGCGCTGCGCTCGGTGAGGCGATCGGCAAGGGAGCGCGCGCCGGCAATGCGCACCGTGATCAGTGCCGCTTCGTAGAAGAGCCCGTAACGTGTGACGGCGGTGGCAACCGGCCTGGGTACGGGCAGGTCGCGCGCGTAGAGCTCGGCCGTCAGGTGTAGTTCACGAAACGCCCGGGTTTGCTCCAGCCCCGTCCACAGGTAGCGCTGCCGGGAAAGCCTTGCCATGAGTCCTCCGCGGCGGTAGGGGCGCAATACCCACTGAGCGCTGCCTGCATCGAGGAAAAGGCTGCTACCGCGACCGGGTGCCTCGCCCACCACGCGGCCCTTTTCACGCCAGTAGGCCGGCGAGAACAGCTGCGGGGTGATTTGTGGCGTCAGGTTGGCGTCACATAGACTGTCCGCATCATATAGAATGAACACCTTTCCCGTCCGACATGTTGCCAAGTGCATGAAGCATCCTCTGCCTGCCCAACCTCGCCATATTGCCGTGTTGCGCCTCTCCGCACTGGGCGACGTGTGCAATCTGGTCCCCACCATCCGGGCGCTGCAGCGCCAGTGGCCCGACATTCGCATCACCTGGATCATCGGCAAGGCGGAACATAGTCTACTGGCCGGCCTCTCGGGGGTCGAGTTCGTCGTCTATGACAAGGCCAGTGGCCTGGCCGGCATGCGTCGACTGTGGCGTGAGCTGGGTGATACCCGCTTCGACGTGCTGCTGCACATGCAGCAGGCGCTGCGGGCTAGCGTACTCTCCCTGGGACTCAAGGCCGAAGTGCGGGTGGGGTTCGACAAGGCGCGGGCCAAGGATGCCCAGCATTGGTTCACCCATCGGCAGCTGGCGCCTCATCCGCAGGCCCATGTGCTGGAGTCGTTCATGGACTTTGCCCGGCTGCTTGGCGTCGAGGATCAGGTACCTGAGTGGGACCTGCCGGTGCCGGTCGAGGCGGAGATGGAGGCGAGCAGACTGACCGGCACCCACCCCTACCTGCTGATGAGCCCCTGCGCCAACCCACGGCTGCGCAACTTTCGCAACTGGTCCGCCGAGGGCTATGCGGCGGTCATCGAGCATACCTGGACACAGTTTGGCCTGAAAACGGTGCTGACCGGCGGCGGCAGCACCCAGGAGCGGGAAGTGGGCGAGCGCATCCAGGCCCTGAGTCGTCCGCAGGCGGTGATCGACGTCATCGGCGAAAGCTCGCTCAAGGGCCTGCTGGCTCTCATCGGCCGGGCGCGGGTGGTGATCGCCCCCGACTCCGGGCCGGTGCATATGGCCAACGCCATGGGTACCCCGGTCATCGGGCTGTATGCCACCACCAATCCCGACCGTGCGGCGCCTTACCTGTGGCGCGACTATGTGGTCGATCGCTATCCGGAGGCGGTACGCGCCTACCTCCACAAGGAGCCAGGGGAGATCGCCTGGGGCCAGCGCGTTCGTCACCCCGACGCCATGTCCCTGATTCGTGTTGACGATGTCGTCCAACGGCTCGATGCATTGCTGACAAGGCCGAACGAGAGCCAGGAAATGGAGGTACCCGATGAAGCTTGATTTGACCGCGCTGGAGCAGGCGCACGTGCTGGTGATAGGCGACGTCATGCTTGACCGGTACTGGCACGGCGCCACCTCACGCATATCGCCGGAGGCTCCCGTGCCGGTGGTCCGCGTGGAAGAGAGCGAGGACCGCCCGGGCGGTGCGGCCAACGTGGCGCTCAATATCGCCTCACTGGGCGCTCACGCCGCCCTGAGCGGCATGGTCGGCGACGATGACAATGCCCAGCGCCTCATCGCCCGCATGGAGGCCGCCGGGGTGGAGACTTACTTCGAAAGCAGTGCGGGCATTCCCACTATCACCAAGCTGCGGGTGATGAGCCGCAACCAGCAGTTGATTCGTCTCGACTTCGAGGATGGCCTGGAGGGTGTCGACACCTCCGGCCTGCTGGCTCGGGTTGAGCAGGGCCTGCCTGGCTGCGACCTGGTGATTCTTTCCGACTATGGCAAGGGCACCCTCAATCAGGTGGAGGTGCTGATAGAGCGGGTCAAGGCCGCAGGTAAGCGCGTGCTGGTAGATCCCAAGGGCAGCGATTTCCGCAAGTACCGGGGGGCTAGCGTTATCACCCCCAACCTGGCCGAGTTCGAGGGCGTGGTCGGTCACTGCCGCGACGACGCCGAGCTGGCTGCCAGGGGCGAGGCGTTGTGTGTGGAACTCGAGCTCGAGGCCCTGCTGATTACCCGCAGCGAGAAAGGCATGACGTTGATCCGGGCCGGCCACGAACCCTTGCATCTTCCGACCCGGGCTCGTGAGGTGTACGACGTGACCGGCGCCGGCGACACGGTGATCGGCGTGCTGGGGTTGGCGCTGGCCGCCGGCCACGGTTTTCCCGAAGCCATGACCCTGGCCAACCTGGCTGCCGGTCTGGTGGTAGCCAAACCGGGCACGGCGACGCTCTCCATTGCCGAGCTCTACACGGCCCTGCACGGTGACAAACTGGCCGAGTTCGGCGTGATCGCGGAGGCCCCGCTGCTCGAAGCGGTGCGGGCCGCCCAGGCCCGCGGCGAGAGGGTGGTGATGACCAACGGCTGCTTCGATATTCTGCATGCCGGCCATGTGGCCTACCTGGAGCATGCCCGCCGGCTCGGCGATCGACTGATCGTGGCGGTCAACGACGACGCCTCCATTGCCCGGCTCAAGGGCCCCAAGCGGCCAATCAACCTGCTGCTGCGGCGCATGCAGGTTCTGGCCGGACTGGGGGCGGTGGACTGGGTGGTGCCCTTCGGCGAGGACACACCGCAGCGGCTCATCGAGGCGGTGCTTCCGGACGTACTGGTCAAGGGTGGCGACTATCGGCCCGAGGAGATCGCCGGTGGCGATGCGGTCCGTGCCGCTGGCGGTGAGGTGATGGTACTGGGCTTCGAGGATGGCGTGTCGACAACGGCGATGATCTCGACGATCCTGGATCGCGAAAGCTGATGCAACGCCGAGGCCGGCCCTGGGCGCGTTATCTCTATTCGACGGCGCTCTATCTGCTCTCGCCGCTGATATGGCAGCGCGTCTGGCGCGAGCAAACACTCACAAACCCGCGGCGTGAGCGACTCGGCCTGCTGCCCCGCCGGCAGGCCGTGGAGCCTGTCATCTGGCTTCACTGCGCCTCGGTGGGGGAAGTCCTGGCGGCTCGGCCACTGATCGAGGCGCTGCTGGCTCGCTATCCCCACCGCCGCCTGGTGGTCACCACCATGACCGCGACTGGCGCCGAGCGTGTGCTGGCCCTTAGCCGGGCGCTACGAGAGCCGGCGTCCGCAGACGCGGCCGCTGGCCCGCTTGAGCATCACTTCGTGGCGCTGGATTTTCCTGGTTCCGTCCGGCGCTTTATCGCCCGACTGAATCCGGCGCTGGCAATCTTCTTCGAGACCGAACTCTGGCCCAACATGCTTTCGAGCTGTCATCGGCGAGGGATTCCGACGGCGGTAGTCAACGGACGCCTCTCCCCCCGGGCCTACCGCGGCTATCGCCGGCTGCGCCCGCTGATGCAGGATGCCCTGAGTCATGTCGACTGGCTCGCCGCAAAGTCCACTGCCGACGCCGAGCGGTTCCGGTCGTTGGGCATGGCGGCGGTGGATATCGAGGTGGTGGGCTCGCTGAAGTACGACCTGACGCCGACCACCGAGACGGAAGCGCTGAGCCGACAGCTAAGCCTTCGGCTGGGCTCGCGCCCGGTATGGGCTGCCGGCTCTACGCACCCGGGCGAAGAGGAGTTGCTGCTGCAGACCCATGCTCGGCTTCGCCAGCACTACCCCAGCGCCCTGCTGATACTGGTGCCGCGCCACCCCCAGCGTTTCGATGCGGTGGCGGCCCTGTGCCAGGAGCGCGGCCTGGCCATGGCGCGCCGCTCTCGGGACGAACTGCCCGATGCCCGCACGGCGGTCTATCTGGGCGATACCATGGGGGAGTTGCTCTCTCTCTACGGCGCGGCGGATCTAGCCTTCGTTGGCGGCAGCCTGATGCCGATCGGTGGGCACAATCTGCTGGAGCCAGCCGCCATGGGCGTGCCGGTGCTGACAGGCCCGGAACTCGCCAACTTCGAGGACGTGGCAGAGACCCTGCGCGAGGCCGCCGCCCTGGTGGAAGTCCCTGACAGCGAAGCGCTGGTCGAAGCGCTGGTCGCCCTGTTCATCGATGAGGCCGAGCGCCACCGCCTGGCCGCGGCAGGGCAGGCGGTGATGGCGGCGAATCGCGGTGCCCTGGAGCGTACCATGACGGGTATATCGGCAATGCTCGGTGAGTGAGCGCTTACTTCTTGTTGCCTGGATGCGTCGTGTCTAAATTCGTCTTGCCTGAAGGCCAGCGGCATTGCCCCGGCATCGTCGGCATCGTCGGCATCGTCGGCATCGTCGGCATCGTCGGCGCCGTCAGGCCGGCGTCAGCCGCTCGACGCCGGTTTCGCTGCCCAGCAGCAGCACGTCGGCGCCACGGGCGGCGAACAGGCCGTTGGTGACCACGCCGACGATAGCATTGATCCTGGCTTCCATGGCCACGGGGTCGTCGATCATGAAGTCGAAGCAGTCGAGGAGCTGGTTGCCGTTGTCGGTGACCGCGCCTTCGCGATAGACCGGATCGGCGCCCAGTTTGACCAGCTCGCGGGCGACATAGGAGCGTGCCATGGGGATCACCTCCACCGGCAGCGGGAAGTCGCCCAGCCTTGCCACGCGCTTCGAGGCATCGGCAATACAGATGAAGCGTTCTGCGCAGGCGGCGACGATCTTCTCTCGGGTGAGGGCCGCTCCGCCGCCTTTGATCATATGAAGGTGAGCGTTCACTTCGTCTGCACCATCGATGTAATAGGGCACGGTGCCAACGCTGTTGAGTTCGAAGACCTCGATGCCAAGGCTGCGCAGGCGCTCGGCACTGGCTTCGGAACTGGCCACCGCCCCCTTGAAGTCGTCACGCAACCTGGCCAGGCGATCGATGAACCGGTTTGCGGTAGAGCCGGTGCCAATGCCGAGAATGGTATCGCGCTCGAGCCAGGGCTCGATCTCGTCGATGGCGGCTGCGGCTACTGCGTCCTTCAGTTCGTCCTGGGTCATGTGATGCTCGCTGTCTGTGATGAGTGGCGATTGCCGCGCCATTATAGGCCAGTGGCCTTCTTCTGCCGATGGCAGCATCGCTCGGGACTGGTCCGTCGACAGGGCTGCGAGGAGGCGCCCTCCCCCGGGCGTCCCTCGCCAAGGGTAACTCCGATTATCCTGGTCCTGCAGCCAGTGCGCTGGACGCCATGCCTGCGGGGATGCTACCAATAGGGGTTCTCTGCACTGCAGCACAGCCCTCCGCGTCACTCCTCTGGGATATCAGGATGCTAGAAGCCACCGTCAAGAAGATTCTCCAGGCCCGGGTCTACGAAGCCGCCCGCGAAACGCCGATTTCACCGGCTCCCTTCCTCTCGCGGCGCTTCAACAACACCATCCTGATCAAGCGGGAGGACCTGCAGCCGGTCTACTCCTTCAAGATCCGCGGCGCCTACAACAAGATGGCGCAGCTGACCGAGGAGCAGAAGGCCAAGGGCGTCATTGCAGCCTCGGCGGGTAATCATGCCCAGGGGCTCGCCATGGCGGCGAAGTTGATGGGCGTGAAGGCGATCATTGTCATGCCGCGCATTACCCCGGAGATCAAGGTCCATGCGGTTCGCGCCCGGGGCGCCAAGGTGGTGCTCAAGGGCGATGCCTTTGCCGCTGCTGCTGAGCACGCTCAGGAGCTGATTGCCGAGCACGGCTATACCTATATTCCCCCTTTTGACGACATCGATGTCATCGCCGGTCAGGGCACTATCGCCATGGAGATCCTCCACCAGCACAGTGGGCCCCTGGATGCCATCTTCGTGCCGGTGGGCGGCGGCGGCCTGATCGCCGGAGTGGCGGCCTATATCAAGTATTTGCGCCCTGATATCAAGGTGATCGGCGTGGAAGCCGAGGACAGTGCCTGCCTCAAGGCAGCGCTTGCCGCGGGTAAGCGCGTGACCCTAAGTCAGGTTGGTGTATTCGCCGAAGGCGTGGCGGTGGCGCAGATCGGTAAGGTGCCGTTCAAGATCGTGCGCGATCTGGTCGACGACGTCATTACCGTCACCGCCGACGAAATGTGCGCGGCAGTGAAGGATATCTTCGATGACACCCGTGCTGTGTCGGAAACCTCCGGCGCCCTCTCCCTCGCCGGATTGAAGAAGTATATTCAGCAAACCGGTGTCGAAGGCCAGACCTTGCTGTGTATCAACTCCGGTGCCAATACCAATTTCGACCGCCTTCAGCACATTGCAGAGCGTACCGAGCTCGGTGAGCAGCGTGAAGCGATCCTGGCTGTGACCATCCCGGAAAAGCCCGGTAGTTTCAAGAAGTTTTGCAAGACGATGGGGCGGCGCATGGTAACCGAATTCAACTATCGCTATGCCGACCCCGAGGCGGCGCATATCTTCGTCGGAGTACAGGTCAAGCCGGGTGGCGAGGATCGCCAGGCAGTGATCGAGAAGCTGTGTGAGGGGGGCTATCCGGTGGAGGATCTCACCGACAATGAGCTGGCCAAGCTGCATATTCGTCATCTGGGGGGTGGCCGCCCCAAGGAGCATTTCGAAGAAGAGGTCTACCGCTTCGAGTTTCCTGAGCGCCCAGGCGCCCTGATGAACTTCCTCACGCACCTGCCCCACAACTGGAACATCTCGTTGTTCCACTACCGCAATCACGGTGCCGCCTATGGCCGGGTGCTAGTGGGAATGCAGGTGCCTAACGGTGACCGCTCCCATGTGGAGGAGTATTTCGATGAAATTGGTTATCGCTACTGGAAGGAGTCTGATAATGCGGCCTACCGGCTGTTCATGGCCTGACCGGCGATGGCGGCGGCGTCGCCTAAGTTAGTATTGGCTTACAGCTAAGCTCTGAAATAGCCAGGGTTTCATCGTGTAATCGGTGCCTGAATCGGTTGAATAAACGGTGCCTCTCGTCCTATAGTCGCCCTGTCGCGGTACGCTACGGCGTCTTCCATGCGGTCAACTCAGGGGAGCAGGCAATGAAGCGAAAGCCCGATCTGGTCATGGCACTGGTGCTGGCCTTCGGCATTGGCGTAGTGGTGACTGGCTACGCTCAGGCACTGACGGGGGGGTGAATCGGCAGTCAGTGCCATGATCAGATAAAGCAAGACCAGTAAACAACGTTAGCGAACAAGCCGGCCGATGCTCTTGCAGCGGCCGGCTTTTTCTAAGCCAGTATATTCTTGGCCGGCGTCAACGGGGGCGGATGACTCGGCTGTCGGTGACGATGGCATCCAGCGGCACATCCCAGGGGGCTGCCGGAAGCCGCTCTACCCGCTGACAGTCGTGGGCCAGGCCGATCAGCCGCGGCCGTGGGCCACGTCCGCGGGTAAATGCCAGGCTGCGGTCGTAGAAACCGCCGCCCATGCCCATTCGTTGGCCCTGGTCGTCGAAGCCCACCAGTGGCAGCAGGATCAGGTCCAGGGCCCAGGTCGGCAGGCGCCGTGCCCGGTGAGCGCTGTGTCGCGTCTCGGGTTCGAGAATGCCGAAGCGGTTGCGCACCATGGGCGTGCCCTGGTGGTAGTGCACGAACCACAGTGTGTTGTGCGCCAGGGGATTTAGTACTGGCAGGTAGGCCCGGGCCGAGCGGCTCGCCAGCCAGGAGAGCAGTGGCTGGGGGTCGATTTCGCCATCGTTGGGCAGGTAGAGCGCCACACGGCGGGCGCGCATCATTTCGGAAAGCCGGCGCAAGCGACGACAGAGCGCCAGGGCGGCGGCACGCTGTTCACGGGGGCCGAGTGAACGGCGGCGGCGTCGCAAGGCCTGGCGCAGCTGGCGCCGGGAGTCGGGAAGATCGGATGTTAAGGGATTGGACAGGTTGCTCATGATGCGATGAAGTTCCCCAGAGTGCCGCTGTCATTCTGGCCCTTGAACCCTTGGTTCAAGGTGGGTGGCCGCAGCCGAACCGTCAGGCTTTCCGTCGCACGGACATGCACACGGGTTCGGCTAGCAAATGGCCGCCCTGGGTATTGCGCATAGGCTCGAGGGACTATAACGACTGGCCAACACCCCAGGGAACACCTTCATCCTATCAGAGCTGGCGAGTCCGTCCAATGTCATTCGGCGGGGATCCGGTCGGGCGGCAACGTATTCGTCAATGCACGTTCCAGCCGCTCGCTGAGCCGATTGAGGTCCTGCTCGCCACTGCGGCGTTCTTCGAGCACCTCCAGCAGTTCGTGGGCAATATTGAGTGCCGCCATCAGGGCGACGCGTTCGCTACCCAACAGGGTATTCTGGGAGTGGATGCCCTGCATGGCTCGGTCCAGATAGCGCGCGGCACGATCCAGCTTATGCTCTTCGCCCGGATTGCAGGCGAACACATAATGGCGACCCAGCAGGGTGATCTCGGTGGTTGGCCGAGAGGCGTCATCGCTCATGGAGGGCTCCGGTGTCGGCTTGTCAGCCCGATGCGTTAACATCCTATCAATCAAGACGTGGCATCCGGACACTATAAGAGAGCCTCTCACAGGCGGTCAACGCGCCGCGGAATTGTTCGGATGCCTCACTTCGCAGCCTGTCATACGGAAGTTGTCATGTCATCGATCGACGAACGCCCCGATTTCTCCACTATCGCCGACCTGTTCTTGCTGCATGGCAGCATGCAGTCGCCCGCATTTCTCGACGGCAGGCTTTGTGCCTCGCTGGCCTTGCATGAGCTGAGCGCCAGTGGCTGGCTGGAAGAGGTCTGCCTGGGGCTGGGGGTGGAACATCCCCGGGACCGGGAAAGCGCCGAGACCCTGCTGGACTGGCGACGACTCACCCTGGAGACGCTGGCGGACAGCTCGCTCAACTACGAGCCCCTGCTGCCCGATGACCTCTACTCCCTGGCCGAGCGCGCTCAGGGGCTACGCGAATGGACGCTGGGGTTTCTCGAGGTGATCGAGGACGCCGGTGACGAATCGCGTGAAGGCTGGTCGGCACCACTGCGCGAAGCCATCGACGACCTGATGGCGCTGGCTGCCATGGAAACCGATATCGATGACAGCTCAGAGAACGAGAATGACCTCTTCGCGCTGACCGAACACGCCCGTATGGCTGCCATGTTGCTGTATACCGAACAGCGGCCGGGGCAACCTCAGGTGGAAGCGGGTGAGCCCACGCAGCACTGATTGTCCGAAGTCCCAGGAACTTTCCTACTGATGCCAGGAGCCGATATGCTGCCAGATCCCCTGCCCCGCCCAGCGGCAATCACCAACGACGAGTACCGTGCCCGCCGGGCATCGCTCATGGCGAAGCTGACCGAGAACAGTGCCGTACTGCTTTTGGGGGCCACGCTCGTTACTCGCTCAAGGGATAGCGACTATCCGTTCCGTCAGGACAGCGATTTCCATTACCTGACGGGGTTTCCTGAGCCCGGCGGCTTGCTGCTGCTGCTGCCGGGGCGTAGCGAAGGCGAGAGCGTCCTGTTTTGCCAGGACCGTGACCCGACTCTCGAGGCCTGGACAGGCATCCGGTTGGGGGCGCAAGGGGCGGTGCGCCAGCACGGGGTCGACCAGGCCTTCGAGAATGCCGAGCGCGACGCGCAGTTGGCATCCCTGCTAGATGGCCGCACCACGCTCTACCTGATGCTGGCGGATCTCGACAGCATGGCGCTGGCCGATGGCGTGCGTGGCCGGTTGACGGCACGGGTGCGCCAGGGGGCGCGGCCGGCCGAAGCCTATGCCGATCTGGCACCCCTGCTGCACGAGGCACGCCTGATCAAAAGCGAAGGCGAGCTGGTGCTGATGCGACATGCCGCCGACATCTCGGCGCGGGGGCATGTGCGCGCCATGTGCGCGGCTCGGCCTGGCCTGGCCGAGTACCACCTCCAGGCCGAGCTGGAGCACGAGTTTCGCTGGCAAGGCGCCATTGGCCCTGCCTACGCCACCATTGTGGGTGGCGGTGCCAACGCCTGTGTGCTGCACTATATCGAGAATAACCAGCCGTTACGTGATGGCGAACTGGTATTGATCGACGCTGGGGCCGAACTCGATCTCTATGCGGGGGACATCACGCGAACCTTCCCCGTCGGTGGACGGTTCAACGAGGCTCAACGTGCCCTGTATGAGGTGGTGCTCGCGGCCCAGGAGCGTGCCGTGGCATCAATTCAGCCAGGCGCCACCCTGACTGAGATCCATGAGGGCGTGGTGCACGACCTCACCGCTGGCCTGATTCGTCTGGGCCTGCTGCGGGGCGAGGTGTCGGCGCGAGTCGAAGACGAGAGCTTCAAACGCTTCTATCTGCACTCCACGTCCCACTGGCTGGGGCTCGACGTGCACGATGTGGGCGCCTATCGCCAGTACGGCACGCCTCGCTCCCTGGCCCCGGGAATGGTGCTGACCGTCGAGCCCGGGCTCTATATTCCTGCCGATGACGACATTCCGGCTGACTTTCGCGGTGTTGGTATCCGAATCGAGGACGATGTGGCGGTGACCGATTCTGGCCATGAAGTACTGACAGTCGGCGTCCCCAAGGGGGTGCGCGAGATCGAGGCCATGATGGTGAAGAAGTGATCACCAGTATCGGAGGACGGTATGCCATTATGTAATGTACGTTACGATCCATGCCCTGCCGTAGGATGAGTGAAATGAGTAATGCCAAGGTCCATACGCGTAATGATGCGCGTAACGCGGATATCGCCATCGTCGGTGGCGGCCTGGTGGGGGCCAGCCTGGCCTGTGCGCTTGCGCCGCTGATCCAGCGGCATGACCTCAAGGTGGCCGTGGTTGAGGCGGCGCCGATGCTGGACGCGGCGAGCGCACCCTGGCAGCCCAGCTTCGACGCACGGTCCAGTGCCATCGCCCAGGGGTCCGCCCAGCGCTTCCGCGATATGGGCCTGTGGACGGCAATGGCCGAGCAGGCTGCCCCCATTTCTCGCATCCACGTCAGCGAGCGAGGGCGTTTGGGAGTGACACGCCTGCTGGCCGAAGAGCTCGGTCAGCAGGCGCTGGGCTATGTCGTTCCCAACGCCTGGATGGGACGGGTGCTTCACCAGCGCTTGGCCGATCTGCCATTGGCCTGGCACTGCCCTGCCAGTGTGGACCGCATCGAGCCCGAGACGCAGGGGTACCGGCTCACCTTGTCGGATGGCAGTGAGTTTCAGGCGGGGCTCACGGTGCTGGCCGACGGCGGTCGCTCCGGTCTCAAGGAGCGGCTGGGCATCGCCAGCGACGAGGCGCCCTACGACCAGGTGGCGCTGATCGCCAACGTCGAGATGAGCCAACCCCATGATGGGACGGCCTACGAGCGCTTCACCCGGGAAGGGCCGATCGCCCTGCTGCCCCTGCCGGGGCAGCAGATGGCGCTGATCTGGACTCATCCGGCGGGGCATGAGGGGGCGCGACTTGCCCTCGGCGACGGCGACTTCCTGGCGGCGCTGCAGAGGGCCTTTGGCGATCGTGCCGGCCGCTTCCGGCGGGTCGGCAGTCGTCACGCCTATCCACTATCGCTGGTTACCGCGCGTGAGGCGATCCGGCCAGGGCTGGCGGTGCTGGGAAATGCCGCCCATTCGTTGCATCCTGTCGCCGGGCAGGGTTTCAATCTGGCGCTGCGGGGCGTGACGGACCTGATTGCCGCCCTGGAGCTGGCGCTGGGCAATGGTGAATCGGCGGGTGGCATGTTGACCTTGCGTGACTTCGAGGCGCGGCGCATCGGCGACCGACACAATGTCGTTCGCTTCAGCGATGGCCTGGTGCGGCTGTTCGGCATCGACCATGGACTGCTGCCCCATGCCCGGGCGGCGGGGCTGGTAGGGCTCAATCTGGTCGGCCCGCTGCGTCGCGGGCTGGCACGCCGTGCCATGGGACTGGAGCGTTGATGCGAAACGCTGCCGGGAAGGAAAGGAGTGACGAGAGTGGCGCGAGGGATAAAGGAACACAGCGACATGACACTAACGGCTGAAGAGTCGCATACGCACTTCGAGGTCATCATCGTTGGCGGCGGCATGGTGGGCGCGACCCTGGCGGCCCTGCTGGGTCAGGCCGGCGTGTCGGTGGCGCTGCTCGATGCCCGCGCTGAACCGCTGGACGCCGATGCAGTAGGTCGCGGCCAGCCGGCGATGCGGGTTAGTGCGTTGACGCCGGTGTCGCAGCGCCTGCTCAAGGGCCTGGATGTCTGGCCCTGGATGCAGGCGCGTCGGGTGACCCCGTACCGCCATATGCAGGTGTGGGACAGCGAGGGCAGTGGCGAAGTCGTGTTCACTGCCGAGCAGGCCGGTGTGCCGGAGCTGGGGCATATCGTCGAGAATGATGTGATCCTGGCGGCGCTGGAAGCTCGCCTGACCGAGTTGCTGACGGTAGCGGTCCGGTTTGGTGCAAGGGTGTCTGGCCTGGCATCGACGGGGGAAGGACACGACGTGGTGCTGGAAAATGGCCAGCGCTTCTCGGCGCCGCTGGTGGTGGCCGCCGACGGGGCACAGTCGCCGATGAGGACCCTGGCCGGCATCGAGGTCGATGCCCACGACACCGGGCACATGGCTGTGGTGACTACGGTATGCACCCAGCGTCCCCATGGTGGTGTGGCGCGCCAGGTCTTCCTGCCGACCGGTCCGCTCGCTTTCCTGCCGCTGACCGTGGCGGGTGATGACCGCTACTGTTCCATCGTCTGGTCGACGTCGCCGCAGGAGGCCGCAAGACTGGTCGAACTCTCGCCTGAGGCGCTGGGCCATGCCCTGGCTGCGGCCTTTGAGTCCCGCCTGGGAGGGGTGGAGGTGGTGGACCGGGCAATTGCCGTACCGCTGTCCCAGCGACATGCGAAAACCTATGGGCAGCCGGGCCTGGTGTTGGTGGGCGATGCGGCTCACAGCATCCATCCTTTGGCCGGCCAAGGAGTTAACCTGGGGCTGATGGACGTCGCGGTGTTGGCCGAAGAGGTGCTGACGGCGCGCGCACGTGGCATGGTGATTGGCCATGCCAGCGTATTGGCCCACTATACTCGACGCCGGCGGGGCGATAATGCGGCCATGCTGGCGCTGATGGATGGGTTTCGCCTGCTCTTCGGCAGCCGTCATCCGGCCCTGACCCTGGCGCGCAACCTCGGCCTTTCGGGGGTCAACCGCCTGGTTCCGGTCAAGCGGCTGCTGATGCGTCAGGCGACCGGGCACCGCGGCCGCCTGCCCGCCTCCTGCCGCTAGCGGCTACATGCCGCGCCGGTCGAGCACGTTCAGGGCCTTGAGCAGGTTGAGTGCCTCGCCGAGCTGATAGTCCTCGCGCAGCCGCTCGGTCATTGCCTCGCGTTCGCGGGGGTCGTCGCGTGAGCGCAGGTGGCCTTCCAGGTCGGCCTCGCGCAACTGGCGGCCCGTTTCGGTCACTTCGACCCGGCCGCGTACCACTTCCACGTCTGGCTCGATGCCCAGCGCCTGGATCGAGCGCCCGTTGGGCGTGTAATAGAGCGCTGTGGTCAGCTTCAGGCCTTCACCGTTGCCCAGCGGCATGATCTGCTGCACCGATCCCTTGCCGAAGGTATCGGTGCCCATGATTACGCCACGACGCTGATCCTGCAGAGCACCGGCGACGATCTCTGCCGCCGAGGCGCTGCCGCCGTTGATCAACACCACCAGTGGCACCTCGGGGGCGGCGGTTTCGCTCCCGGCGGAAAAACTCATCTCGGTGTTCGGAAGGCGCCCTTCGGTATAGACCACCAAGCCGCTCTCGAGGAAGGCATCGGCCACGGCCACGGCGGCCTGAAGGACGCCACCGGGGTTGTTGCGCAGGTCGAGGATCAGGCCCTCCAGCGGGCCTTCACGCTCCAGCTGGCGAATGGCATTGCTGACCTGTTCGCCGGTGCGGCTCTGGAACTGGCTGACCCGCAGGTAGCCATATCCCGTTTCCAGCAGCTCACTGCGCACGCTTATGGTACGAATGATCTCGCGGGTCAGGGTGACATCAAAGGCGGAATCTTCACCGCTGCGCAGAATGGTAACGTTGGTTTTGCTGCCCGGCGCTCCGCGCATCAGCGAGACGGCTTCCTGTAGCGAGAGGCGTTCGGTGGAGGTGCCATCAATGCTCAGGATAGTGTCCCGGGCCTGCAGGCCGGCACGCGAAGCGGGGGTATCGTCGATGGGGGTGATGATGGTCAGCCGGCCATTTTCCAGGCCCACCTCGATGCCGATGCCGCCAAACTGGCCTTCGGTGGTTTCCCGCAGGCTCTGGAATTCATCGCGGTCCAGATAGGCGGAGTGAGGGTCGAGCTCACTGAGCATGCCGCGCATGGCGTTGCGTATCAGGGTGCGGTCGTCGACCTCTTCGACATAGGCTCGCTTGATCCGCTCGAAGACCTCGGCAAAGGTCTGGATATCCTCCAGCGGCAGCTCATCGGCAGGGGTAATGGCCTGAGCGGTCAACGGCAGGGCGGCGAGCGGCAGTGCCAACAGCAGTGTCGCCAGCAGTGTCGCCAGCAGTTGCCGGGATGCGGGCAGTAAGCCGACAGAACGTAAGGGCATGCGAACTCCGCGGTATCGAAACGGGGCTGACCAGCATAGCCCTTGCTCCGGGGCTTGTGAAATAGCGCATCTCATCGTCTGGCAATCCAGCCCTGGGGGTCGATGGGGTCACCGTTACGGCGCACCTCGAAGTAGAGTGCCGGCGATTCGTGCCCACCGCTCACACCGACCGTGCCGATGGTATCGCCACCGGAGACCGCCTGGCCTACCTCGGCATTGAACTGCTGCAGGTGGGCGTGCAGCGTCATGACCTGGTCACCGTGGTCGAGAATCAGCAGGTTGCCGAAGCCGCGCATCCAGTCGGCGAAGACCACCCGCCCGGCATGGACGGCCTTGACCGGCGTACCTTCGCGGGCTTGGATCAGCATGCCGTTGTGGTGTACCCCGTTGCCGCGGCGGAAGCTCGAGGTGACGCTGCCCTGGACCGGCCATGGCAGCTCGCCCTGTGTCTGCTCGATGGCGGTGGACGGAGGCGGCCGCTGCAGCCGGGCTATCTCCTGGCGGACCTGCTCCAGTACTTGCTCGGCCTCGGTGCGGTCCCGGTCGAGTGCCGACAGGCGTGTCTGCTCATCGCTGTAACGGCCCTGCAGGTCGGTCACCAGTCGTTCCCGCTCCTCAATGCGCCGGGAAAGCTCGGCGCTGCGCGACGCCAGCTCTTCTGCCAGGGCGTCGAGCCGTTCACCGCGAGTGCGCTGCTCACGGCGGTTCTCGGCCAGTTGGGCGTCGAGGCTGGCTATCTCGTCGAGACGGGCATTGCGGGCCCGTGCCAAGTGGTTGAGGTAGGTCTGCAGCCGATCGAGCCGAGCCGGGTCATCCTGATTGAGCAGCAGCTTCAGTTGGGGCGTGAGGCCCAGGCGGTAGAGGGCGTCGAGCTGGGCCTGCAGGGCCTCGCTCTGCTCGGCGCGCTCCTCCTCGAGTTCTTCGCGGGCCGCTTCCAGTGCGGCGATCTCTAGGTTCAGGTCCTGTCGATTGGCCTGGATCGCATCGAGGCGGCCGTGGGTCTCGGCCAGTGCTGTCTCTACCTGGCGCAGCTCCTGGGTTGCCTCATCCTGTGCTTGCCGGGTTACGCTGAGCCGCCGGCTGACCGCCTGGATCTCGCTGCCGATGGTATCCAGGCGGTCGCGGGCTTTGCGCTCGCTCGGCTGGGCGGCCTGCGTCTCGGCCGCCAGCGTGACGACGAGGCTCAGCAGCAGGGCCCACAGGGCCGGACGGTGCCGAATTCGGCTCATGGTTTGCGAGGCCCGCCCGTCATGCCGGCTCGATCAACACCCGGCCGGTCATCTCCTCAGGGATCGACTGGTTCATCAGCGTGAGCAGAGTCGGGGCGATGTCGCAGAGGCAGCCATCATCGAGAAGTCGCAACGGTTGGGGGCCGACATAGATCAATGGCACATCGAAGGTGGTGTGGGCGGTCTGGGTCACGCCGGTGTCCGGGTTCACCATCTGTTCCGCGTTGCCGTGGTCGGCGGTGATCAGGCAGGCACCGCCGGCACGCTTGATCGCCTCCACCACGCGACCGACACAGGCATCCACGGCCTCGATGGCCTTGACGGCGGCGTCGAACTTGCCGGTGTGGCCGACCATGTCGCCGTTGGCGTAGTTGCAGACGATCAGGTCGTAGTGAGCGGAGTCGATGGCTTCCACCAGCCGGTCGGTGACCTCTTCGGCGCTCATCTCAGGCTTCTCGTCGTAGGTCTTCACCTCTTGCGGCGAGGGAACCAGCACCCGGGTCTCGCCCCTGTACTCATCTTCTCGGCCACCCGAGAAGAAGAAGGTGACGTGGGCGTACTTTTCGGTCTCGGCGATGCGCAGTTGGTTCAGGCCGCGCTGCTCCATGACTTCGCCCAAGGTGTTGTGCAGTTCCGCCGGGGGAAAGGCGGCCGGTACGGGAATGTCGGCGGCGTACTGGGTCAGGGTGACCAGGCTGCCGCCGGCCAGGGCGGGGCGAGCCCGGCGCTCGAATCCGGCGAAGCCGTCTTCGACGAAGGCCCGGGTCAGCTCACGGGCGCGGTCAGCGCGGAAGTTCATGAAGATGGCGGCGTCGCCGTCGACGATGCTGGCGGGCTCGCCGTTGGCGCGGATGGCGGTCGCGCCGACGAACTCGTCGTTCTCGCCGCGCGCGTAGGCGGCGCGCAGTCCCTCTTCGGCGCTGGCCGCCTCGAATTCACCGATACCTTCGGTGAGCAGACGGTACGCTTTCTCGACGCGATCCCAGCGGTTGTCGCGGTCCATGGCGAAGTAGCGGCCGATGATCGACGCGACTCCGCCATTGCCGGCGCCGACCAGCTCGCTCAGGCGCGCATTGGTGTGCTTGATCGAGGCCAGCGCACTCCGGGGCGGCGTGTCGCGACCGTCCAGGAAGCCATGCACGAAGATCCGCTTGGCCCCGCGGCGGGCGGCCAGCTCGGCCATGGCCAGGATGTGGTTCTCATGGCTGTGCACCCCGCCCGGCGAGAGCAGGCCCAGTAGATGCACGGCCCCGCCCTGTGCCACCGCTGTGTCGATGGTGTCGGTGAGGATGGCATTGCCGTCCAGATCGCCGTCCTCTACCGCCTTGGTGATGCGGGTGAACTCCTGATAGACGACGCGCCCCGCACCCAGGTTCATGTGGCCGACCTCGGAATTGCCCATTTGTCCTTCAGGTAGCCCGACGTGGCGGCCATCGGTGTGGATCAGGGTATGGGGTCTTTCCTGACACAGCTGTTCCATCACCGGCTTGTTAGCGGCAGCCACGGCATTGTTCGCGCTGTCCGGGTTGTGGCCATAGCCGTCGAGAATGATCAGGGCAACCGGGCGAGGAGCGGCGGGAGCGGGATTCGTCATGGAGTAAAGGCCTCGTTGGGTATTGGCGCGACCTGGGGTTGGCGGGCTTCGCGCGGCGAAGGGTACGCTGCCCACAGCCTCCTCGACCGCCTGAACGACGGGGGTCGCGACTTGTATCGGCTTGCGGCATCATAACGCACGGCATGGTCAAGCGTCATGATCAGGTATTGTGCGCGCTGGACCATGCCGCCTGGGGCCGTGGCTTGGTGTATACTGTCCGCCTTCAGATTGCCCTAAACGTGTATCGAGAAGAGTGTTCCGGACCCATGATCGATCAGCTGTTCGAATTTGTGCAGAATCACCCGCTCCTGGTGGGTGCCTTCCTGTTGGTGCTGACTGCCTGGATCGCCTACGAGGTCCGCAACAGTGCCGCCAGCGGTGTGACTTCCGGTCAGGCGACGCAGCTGATCAACCGGGAGGACGCCGTGGTCGTTGATACCCGCGAAGCGGGGGACTTCAAGGCCGGGCACATTGCCGGGGCGCGCAACATCCCCCAGAGTCGTATCGACGACAGCATGCGGGAGCTGGAAAAAGTTAAGGACAAGCCGATCATCGTTGTCTGCAAGAATGGTCAGTCAGCGAGCGTTACGGTCGCCAAGCTGACCAAGGCCAACCTGCCCAGGGTGTTCAAGCTCAAGGGTGGGATGATGCAGTGGCAGGCCGATGGTTTGCCGGTGGTCAAGAAATAGTCAAACACAAGACGCAAAGGATACTTTCCATGGCCGAAGAGAATAGCCAGAACGCCGCCGGCGGCAGCCAGGCCGCCGACCAGAACAAGCCGCAGCTGCAGTTCGCCGTCCAGCGTATCTACGTAAAGGACATCTCCTTCGAGGCGCCGAATTCGCCGGCCGTTTTCCAGCAGCCGTTCAAGCCCAAGGTCAGCCTGGATCTCAATACGTCCAGCAAGAAGGTAGGTGACGACCTCTTCGAGGTGGTGATCAAGGTCACCGCCCAGGTCAAGCACAGCGAAGAGGGCACCACCTCCTTCCTGGCCGAGATCGAACAGGCCGGCCTGTTTCGCATCAGCGGCATCGAGGGCGCTCAGCTCGAGCACACGTTGGGCGCTTTCTGCCCCAACGTGCTGTTCCCCTATGCCCGCGAGTGCGTCGACAACCTGGTCAATCGCGGCGGCTTCCCGCCTCTGATGCTGGCGCCGGTCAACTTCGAGGCGATCTACGCCCAGAAGAAGAAGCGCGAGGCCGAACAGGCTCAGCAGCAGGGCGAGCAGACCACCCAGTAAGGGCGGCTCACACGTGTCAGCCAGGAGCGTGGCAAAAGCCCCGCGTATATACGTCGCCGCTGACTTCACTGTTGGCGGCGACGTCGTTCTGCCCGAAGGTGCCGCACGGCACGTGGCCCGAGTTCTGCGCATGGTCGAAGGCGCGTCCCTTACGCTGTTCGACGGCCAAGGACAGGAAGCCAGCGCAGTGCTCATCGAGGCGGGCCGCAAGCGGGTAGTGGCACGGGTCGAGGCCGTCGAGGCGGGAGTCGGTGAGTCGCCGTTGGCGGTACATCTAGGGCAGGCGATCTCCAAGGGGGATCGCATGGACTACGCCATCCAGAAGGCCGTCGAGCTGGGTGTGGCGGCGATCACGCCGCTGTATACCGAGCATGGTGACGTGCGCCTCAAGGAGGACCGAGCGTCCAAGAAGCTCGCCCACTGGCAGGCGGTGGCTGTCAGCGCCTGCGAGCAGTGCGGCCGCGCCACCGTGCCCCCGATACATCCTCCCCGATTGCTGTCAGAGTGGCTTGGCGAGCGTGACGAGGTCCTGCGCCTGGTGTTGCATCCCGCCACCGACCAGGCCCTGGCGTGCGAAACGGCGCCGCCCAGCGTGTCGCTGCTGATCGGCCCGGAAGGCGGCCTGTCCAGTACTGAAGTCGACGCCGCCCAGGCAGCTGACTTTTCACTCCTCTCCCTGGGTCCGCGCATCTTGCGTACCGAGACCGCCCCGCTGGTGGCACTCTCCCTGCTACAGTATCGATTTGGAGATCTGTAGCCCCTTCGGCTTTGCCCAGCCTTCGGCAGGCGCCATAATGCCCGCACACTCTTGCGGAATCCTCGCCATGTCCTCCTCCTTTCACGATCGTGGTAACGGTCGGCCGACAGCGTCCCGCCCGCCTCAACCCTCCGGCCGTGAGAGCCGCCCCCGGGCTCCGAAGGCAGAGGTCGGCGAGGTGGCCTACCTCGAGGTGGTGACAGTCAACGAAACTGGTGCCTTCCTCGATTGGGGGCATCCGAGGGACCTGCTGCTGCCCTACGGCGAGCAGCGCTTCCGGCCAACGCCCGGCAAGCGGGTGCTGGTGATGATCTATCAGGACCAGCAGAGCCGGCCGGTGGCCTCCCAGAAGCTCGACCGGTTCGTTCAGGACGAGGCCAGCGGCTACGTTGCGGGTGACGAGGTCGTGCTGGTCATCGCCGACCGCACCGATCTTGGTTACAAGACGGTGGTCGACCATCGCTTTTGGGGCCTGCTCTATCAGGATGGCGTGACCCGGCCGCTGCGCCGGGGCCAGCGTGTGCCCGGCTTCGTCAAGCGGCTACGCGAGGATGGTCGCCTCGACCTTTCGCTGTTGCCGCCGGGGCCGGCCCGGCTCGATGTAGTGGGGGAGCAGGTGCTCAAGGCGCTGCGCGAAAGCGGCGGCTACCTGCCACTTTCCGATGCCAGCCCGGCCCATGTGATCAAGGCTCGGCTGGGTGTGAGCAAGAACGCCTTCAAGCAGGCCATCGGGCGGCTCTACAAGCGCCGCCTGATCGTCATCGAGGCAAGCGGAATTCGCCTGGTGCCCGGTGCTTCGAGCGACCCAGCCTGACCCGGATCGCTCGAGATGGATTCATCGTAGGGGCGCTCAGTCGAGTGCCTTGAACTCCTCGTGCAGCCAGGTGGCGTGGTGGATCTACTGAATGTCGATCATGTTATGAGTCCCGTGACGGTGTGTTGTAATAGTTTCATACGTAACTAAATTTAGTGGCTGTGGATCCGCAGTCAAGTGCTACGCATCGGGTCCGCCTTGGTGTTGCCCTCGAGCCTGCGGCATACTTCGCGGACATCAATCCCATTCGTGGAAGCCCGGAGCCGATGAGCAAGCCGAGTAGCAAGCCGACAAGCGAACGCGCCCTCAAGGTAGGGGTGGTGATGGATGCCATTGCCGACCTCACCTACAAGAAGGACACGACACTGGCCATGCTGTGGGCAGCCCAGGAGCGCGGCTGGTCGCTGCATTACATGGAGCAGGAGGACCTGTTCCTGAAGGATGGCCGTGCCCATGCGCGGATACGCGACCTGACTGCCTTTCGCGACCCCGAGCGCTGGTATGCCCTGGGTGCCCCTGAGCCTACCCCGCTCGCCGAGCTCGACGTGATCCTGATGCGCAAGGACCCGCCGGTCGACGGCCACTTTCTCAACGCGGTGCATCTGCTGGGCTTCGCCGAACGCGAAGGCGTACTGGTGGTCAACCCTACCGTGGCGCTGCTCGCCTGCAACGAGAAGCTCTTCGCCCAGGAATTTCCGCAGTGCTGTACGCCGACCCTGGTCTCCTGCAGCGAGCCGGTGCTGCGTGACTTCCACGCCGAGCATGGCGACGTGATCTTCAAGCCGCTGGACGGCATGGGCGGGAGCGGTATCTTTCACGTTCAGCCGGAAGGGCGAAACCTGGGGGCGATCATCGAGACGCTCACCGAGCGTGGCCAGCGACAGATCATGGCCCAGCGATACATTCCCGAGATCAGGGATGGCGATACCCGTATCCTGTTGATCGACGGCGAGCCGGTGCCCTATGGCCTGGCCCGGGTACCCATGGCCGGCGAGACTCGCGGCAACCTGGCCGCCGGGGGCACGGGCGTCACCCGAGAGCTGAACAGACGCGACTACTGGCTGATCGAGCAGGTGCAGCCGATGATTCGCGAGCGGGGGCTGATGTTCGTTGGCCTCGACGTGATCGGCGACTACATCACCGAAATCAATGTCACCAGCCCCACCTGCGTGCGCGAGATCGATGACCAGCGCGGTACCGACATCGCCGGACTGTTGATGGATGCCATCGAACGGCGTCTGGAGCGGTCCATTTAACCCCATCTAGCCAGATGTCCAGCGAGAGGAGAGACTGCGAATACCATGGCGGTTACCATCAGCGATCCCATCCGCTATGCCCCGGTCACGCGCTCCTATCGCCGCTGGCTGGCGCTGTCGGCGGCGCTGCTGCTGCATCTGGCGCTGATCGGCGTGGTGGCCAGTTACCCGTTCGCGCCTGCCCCGGCAGAGCGTTCGAGCTTGGATGTGGTGCTCGTGACGCAGCGTGCCGAGCTGCCAGTCGAGGCCGACGCCATGGCCGAAGCCGACCAGCAGGCGGCCGGGGAACCTTCCGACGAGATGGCCGCCGAGGCGCGGGCTGCCCCCCTGGAAGAGATGCCTGTGCTGGAAGCGCCGGAAAGTGCAGTGGACCCGGCAACCACGGCGGAGCCGGCCAGTGCCGCCCGAGCCGAACCGGATCCAACCCCGTTGGAGCAGGCCCCTCCATCCGCCGAGGCGACCCGCGAAGAGACCGCCGTGCCCGAGCCCCGCGAAAGCGCCCCCCAGGCTAGTGAGTCGCCCACCGTATCGGCCGCGGCGGCACCTTCGGCATCGGGGCGCGACCTGCTGGCTCAGGCCACCAGCAGCATCCGCGAGCAAGGCCTCGCACCCAACGTGGCAGGACCCTTCGCCGATGCGCAGCGGCCGGCCGCCCAGCGCGCCGCCGAGGCCCGCTATGTCGACGACTGGACACGACGGGTAGAAGACTACGGCAACCGGGTCCACCCGGCCCCTCGTCATCTGGAAGGACAGTTGCGCATCCGCGTGGTGATCGGACGAGATGGTCAGCTCCGCCAGGCGGAGGTGGTACAATCGTCAGGACATACCGAACTCGACCGGGCGGCACTGGATACCGTCCATGGCGCGGGCCCCTACCGGCCCTTCGACAGCGGCATGGGAGAGCTGGACAGCCTCTCCATTACCCGGGTCTGGCGGTTCGGACAAGGCAATCATTTCGGCGTGCGGTAGGACCCAGCCAAGAGCAGGGCCTGCCGTCCGGGAGTCACATGCAATCTGTGCAAAGCTTCGGCTTGAAACACCATTTTCTGATGGCGATGCCCCACCTGGAAGATCCGAATTTTGCCGGTTCTCTCAGCTACCTGTGCGATCACGACGAGAACGGCACCATGGGTGTGATCGTCAACCGTCCACTGGATATTACCCTGGACGCCCTGTTCGAACAGCTGGAGCTGGAGGCGGACGAGAGTCCGCACCGCAGCGCACCGGTCTACTACGGCGGGCCCACCCACAAGGATCGCGGCTTCATCCTGCATCGTGGCTCTAGCGAAGGCTGGGACTCCAGCATCCAGGTGGATAGCGATATCGCCTTGACCACCTCCATGGATATCCTGCTGGCGCTGGCGTCAGGTCGCGGCCCGAAGGAGTTCCTTGTCTGCTTGGGCTGTGCTGGTTGGGAGGCGGGGCAGCTCGAGGCTGAGTTGCTCGACAACGCCTGGCTGACCGTGGAAGGGCGCGCCGACATCCTCTTCGAGGTGCCGCCGGAGCAGCGCCTGACTGCCGCCGCCGGTATTCTTGGTGTGGACCTTAACCTGATGACGCGGGAAGCCGGGCACTCATGACATTCGCACTGCAACGGCCTGCACTCGGTCATACTGCGTTGCCCAGAGACAAGAAATGCTCATTTACACCCAAGTAAACTCCGCTTCCTTGCCTCTGGTCGCCTTGTCTGACCGTCGTACGTCGCGTTGCAGCATCGAATGGATCGGGGAGCAACCATGTCCGGCCAGCGCCTGATCCTGGCCTTCGACTTCGGCACCCGGCGCATCGGCGTGGCGGTGGGCAACGAGATGATTGCCAGTGCGAGACAGCTCGATCCGCTGCCGGCGCGGGATGGCATCCCCGATTGGAACCGGGTTACACGCCTGGTGGAGGAGTGGCAGCCGGACCAGTTCGTGGTGGGGCTGCCGCTCAACATGGACGGCAGCGAGTCGGCGATGAGCTTGCGTGCGCGCAAGTTCGGCAAGCGGCTCTACGGCCGCTACGGCAAGCCCTGCGAGATGGTCGACGAGCGTGGCTCCACCCGGGAAGCCAAGGCCATCGCCCGCGAGGCGGGGCACCTGCGCGATCGTGACAAGAGCTATCGCGACGACGGTGTCGACGGCATCGCGGCGGTATTGATACTCGAAAGCTGGTTCGCCCACCAGGAGGGGCTGCCAAAGGCCTGACGGCGGCAGGGAGCACCAGGCGCACGGTGGCGCCTGGGCGTGTTGTTATGAGCCTGTCGGACTTAACGCTGATCTACTGCGAGATCCGGTCTTTCGGCCAATTTCATTCGATCTGATTCGTTAAATAGCGGGCTATTCGCCTCATCAGATCGATAAACTTGTCTCGAAATCCAAATCTCTCGTGACGATCGGTCAAACCCGACAGGCTCCTAGAACGGCTCAGGTCGTCAGAACGCGTTCCTGATCATAGTGGGCGGCGATATCGCTGACCGAGATGCAGGTGTACTTGATGACGAAGAAGGCCAGGGTGGCGGAGCAGGAGAACGTCTCTTCGAACTGCTCCACCTGGGCGCCGCGGCCACGGGTGACGCTGGCCCGGTAGGTATCGCCGGCCTTGCTCAGCTTGACCTTGGCCTGGCTGTTGGCTTCCTGTTTCTCCAGCACTAGTTCTCGCTGCTTTGCCAGCAGCTCACCCAGCATCTTGCCGCCTTCGCGCTCCTCTGGCGTGGCCCAGACCTCCTGGTCCCGGTTGCCATACTGGTAGAGCATGATGACCGGCAGGACGGAGAAGATGGCGCCACTCAGCATCCAGGTCAGCTCGCCGCTGGAGAGCCCGGCGGTGAATACCGCGAGCAGCTGTACGATGATACCGACGGCGAGCAGGCCGGCCAGCGGCCGCCACATGCGTGGATTGAGGAAGGGCTTGCCGAGGGTGTGTCCCCAGAGCCCCGCCGCCACCAAGGCACCCAGGCCAGTAGAAACCACGGCCCATAGCGGCCCGCCGCCCACCAGCAGTGCAATGGCCCCCAACAGCACCAGCAGGCTGTAGAAAACCGCCAGTAAAATGTACGCGCGATGCAGGTTCATGCCTAACGTCTCCTTGTTCCGGGTTGCCGACCGGCAACGCCTGTTGTTGTTGTCGAACGCCTGGTGGCTAGCTGTACGTGGTGCCAGCTCTGTCGTCATGGGTGGCAGCGCTATGGCTGCCCTTAGCTTCGCACATTCCTCGGTTGCGATCAGCATAGCGCTGACCAACGCTCCTAGCGTGCGGCGTCGTCCACGCCGACCCGCTCGGGTACGAACCAGCGTACCGGGCGCAGGTCCTTCTCGATCAGCGCCTCCACCTGCAGCAGGGTGGCAAAGATCGCCATGCGCATGGGAATGCCATTGTCCGTCTGGCGAAAGATCGCCAGCCGCGGATCGCCGTTGAGGTCGACGTTGAGATCGTTGGCGCCGGGCCGGCTGTCCCGGGGCAGTGGGTGCATGACAATAGTGCTGTTGTTGCAGCGCGCATTGAGGAATTCTCGACCCACGCTGAAATCCTGTGAGACCCCGGCAAAGCTCTCGCTCATCTCCTCGGTGAAGCGCTCCTTCTGGATGCGGGTGGTGTAGACCACATCCAGGTCGGAGAAGTCGCAGGCTAGGCTGTCGCGCTGCTCGACCCGGTGGCCGCGGGAGACGACCCGGTCGATCACATGGCCAGGCATCTCCAGTCCCGGCGGAGACACCAGGGTGATACGCATAGGATCGTAGAGCGACAGCAGTTTGATCAACGAATGGACGGTACGCCCGTATTTCAGGTCGCCGGTCAGTAGGATATGAGCCCCCGCCAGCTTCTTGCCCAAGCGAGCGAACTCCTTGTCGATGGTGTAGAGATCGAGCAGCGCCTGGCTGGGATGCTCGCCGGGACCGTCGCCGCCGTTGATCACTGGCACATGGGTAGCGGCGGCGAACTCGGCTACCGAGCCCTGCTCCGGGTGGCGCATGACGATGGCGTCGCAGTAGCCACTCATCACCCGACTGGTGTCGTAGAGCGACTCCCCCTTGGCCATGGAGGAGAAGGTGAAGCCGGTGGTGTCGCAGACGCTGCCGCCGAGCCGGCAGAAGGCTGCATTGAAGCTGACCCGGGTCCGTGTGCTGGCCTCGAAGAAGAGATTGCCGAGCACCGCCCCCTCCAGCACCCGGGTGACCTGCCGCCGCTGGGCGATGGGCTCCATGCGCGCGGCGACACGCAGCAGGTGATCGACATGGTCTCGGGTCAGGGGGTCGATGGAGAGCAGATGGGGACTCATCACAGGCCTCGGGTTGGCAACGGGAATGGCCGTAGTGTAACCCTCCATGCGGTCCGCATCACGGGCGAATGTCGCTGAATATCAGCGGCTACAAGCCGATACGCGTCGACTGATGACGCAGAGCCAGCTAGCAGGCACCCACTTTCGAGCAGGTGTTGCAGGTGCCACTCATGGCTACGTCCGTGCCTGGCTGGCGGTCGCCGCCCTGCTCGCCGGCCTCACGACTCCGAGGTATGCCACCAGCGAAAAAAGTCCACCGAGGCCAATAGAGATAGCCATGGTGCGGGACGAACCGTCATGGAACTGGCCGACTAGCGCGCCGCCGAGCGCAGCGATAGTCATCTGCAGGAAACCGAACAGCGAGGATGCCGAGCCGGCGCACTGGGGATTGGGCGCCAAGGCGCCGGACATGCTCTGCGGCATCATGATGCCGAAACCGACCAGGAACAGGATATGCGGGCCGATGACGGCCCAGGGTGCGTAGATGCCGGCCAGTGCCAACCCGGCCATGAAGGAGCCTGCCAGAGCACAGCACAGTGTTGCCAGCAACAGCAGCCGGTCGCGTCCCAGCCGATGGCTATAGCGGCCGCTGAACAGAGTGCCCGAGAAGAAGCCGGCCACGATCAGCGTGAAGCCGATCCCGTACTCGAAGGGCGTCATGCCCATGAACTCGATCAGCACGAAGGAGGAGCCGGAGAGAAAGGCGAACAGGCCGGCGAAGCCACTGGCATTGACCAGCGTATAGCCGATGAAGGCGCGCTGGGTGAGCAGCATGCGGTAGTTGCCAAGGATGGTCCTGGGGCTGATCGATTGTCGGTTCCCCGGTGATAGCGGTTCGGGCATGAGCAAGGCGAGCACCAGCAGCATTATTGCGGCATAAAACGTCAGTAGCACGAAGATCGATTGCCAGCCGAAGAACAGCAGCAGCCCGGCTCCGACCACGGGGGCCAGGGCAGGGGCAAGGGCCATGGTGCTGGCCATGTAGGAGAGCACGCGTCCGGCCTCGATGGGGCCGTAGATATCGCGCACGGCGGCACGGCCCAATACCGGGCCGGCGGCACCGCCCAGCGCCTGCAGGAAGCGGCCGAACAACAGCCACTCGATGCTGGGTGCGAAGGCACAGAGCACGCTGGCCAGCAGGAACAGGCTGAAACCAGCGACCATGACCGGCTTGCGTCCGAACCGATCGGAAATGGGTCCGCAGAAGATCTGTGCCACGGCGAAGCCTGCCATGTAAATGCTCAGCGTGAGCTGTATCTGGTCGGGGCCGGTATCGAGTGCCACGGCCATTGCGGGCAGGGCGGGCAGGTACATATCGGTCGCCAGCGGACCCAGCGCGGTCAGGGCCGCCAGGGTCACCACCGTGGCGGGGGACTTCAACCTCAGCACATCGAACTCTCCTCGGGAAGGCGAACAACGGCAGGCGGGCACTGAGATCCCCGTTCAGGCCCCGTTCAGAGCAAGGGATAGCAGCGCCCGCTAGTCGTTAGCTTGCTTATTGTAGTCGAGGTGGTTCGTTATTGCCCACCGGCAAGCACCACAAAAGTGCGGCTCTGAAAGCCGCATAGAAAGAAGAACGTCGCTCAAACTGTTCGGCATATAATCAGCCAAAAGGAGCGATTCCGCCCCTTTTGGCCTTCTCTGCCACGCTACTGTCAGTTCGCTTCAGTTTTCCGTTGCGTTTTCCGTTTCGAACTCCTCCAGAGTGGGGATGTCTGCATCGTGGTCATCGTCATCTTGGGTATCGGCTGTACCCTGACGCCCTCTCAGTGTGGTCGGCCGGCCTTGTCCACCGGGCTTGTCGGCCTGCCCCGTGGTGCCCTGCTGGCCGCGCTGTTGACGGTAACCCCGGCCTTCGTTCCGGTCACGTTTTCCCTCCCGCAAACCGTCGGCAAAGCCTTGGCGATAGCCCCTTATGGCACCTTCCTGCAGCCCTTCCTCTCTCCCTTCCGTATAGCCCTGAATAAACACACTTTGCGGCGTCACACTGCTTTGTTGGCTACGGTCATCCCATCGGCTTCCCTGTCGACGATCGAAGTCCCTGTCGTCCCTTTGAAACTTGTGTGCCCGGTCGTCTTGCATCTGGCTACGCTGCCAGTCTCGCGGAGTATCGCTCTGGGATTGCTGACGGCTGCGATCATCCCAGCCCTGGCCGCCTTGGCTTCTTTGCCTGTCGGAGTCATCCCTTCTTTGCTGGCTGCCCCTATCCCATTGCTGCCCGCCTCTGTCACCCCACTGTTGTCCGCTCTGGGTACCTTGCCGGTCGTAATCGTGCCCCCCGCGGCTATCGTAGGACTGTGCCAACGCCATATTCGAAGCGAGAGCGGCGGAAATTGCCGTTGAAATAAAAATCCGTCTAATCATGCTCCCTCCATAAAACCCAAGTAATCAAGTAAAGCTGTTTGTCTTATCGTGTTTCAATTGATTGTCTAAGGGTTAGCGATTCGAGTCGCGCCAATCGTCGTCCTGGCCGCGTTGCTGGCCGCGCTCCATGCCGCGTTGGTCGCGCCAGCGGTCGTCCTGACGGCCTTGGTCGCGCCAACGATCGTCCTGGTCGCGCCAGCGGTCGTCCTGCATCCGGCCGCGTTGCTGGCTGCGCTCCATGCCGCGTTGGTCGTGCCAGCGGTCGTCCTGATCCTGCCAGCGGTCATCCTGGCGGCCTTGGTCACGCCAGCGGTCGTCCCGATCCTGCCAGCGGTCATCCTGGCGGCCTTGGTCACGCCAGCGGTCGTCTTGCATTCGGCCGCGTTGCTCGCCGCGCTCCATACCGCGTTGGTCGCGCCAACGATCATCCTGATCACGCCAGCGGTCGTCCTGCATCCGGTCGCGTTGCTGGTCGCGTTCCATGCCGCGCTGGTCGCGCCAGCGGTCATCCTGGCGGCTTTGGCCAAACTGACTACGATCCTGGTCGCGCCAGCGCTGCTCCTGGCCAGGCTGTTGGGACCGCTGACTGTCACCCCACTGCTGACCCTGCTGTGCCAAGGCTGAGCCCGTAGTAGCCGTAGCGAGAGCAGCCGTTATAGCTGTGGTGAGAAGTAATTTTTTAAACATGTCTAGCTCCTTTAGAACTTGTTGCTTAAGGCGTGGCGTGCTGCCGCTCGTGGCGAATCCTGTTTCACCATTTAAGCCTTACCCTTCCTCAAGCTAGCTGGCATGTTTGCAATAAAAAGAAGTGGTGGGTTCTTTTTTGTATCGAATTATTTGGTAGTGTGTTCAGTTCTTAGAGTCGGGTGGCAACTGATTGATAGAAGAATATGTAATATTAAAAAAACTGGTTGCCGGGATGAGAAAGTTAACGATTTATACGGAAGAAGAAACGCGGCAAGAGCTAGGGAAGCGTTGAATAAATTGGCCAGCGGGATGAAGCACAAGGCGCACGGAGCGCAGAAACCGGGGCCTATGGGGTATAGGTTAGGATTTCGAGCACCGCGCAACGCAGTGATTCGCACGCAGCAGACATTTATGCAGCGTTTGCCTAGCACAATAGCTGGCCGAAAGGGGGAGCATCTGGTTAGGTGCCATCGGCAGGTAGGTGACAGGCCCCTGGTATCTGCGTCTCAACCGACGTCCGGCTGCTCTCTTGGTGAAGGTTCCGCTGTGCTGCTCACCCTTGACCAAATTGACCGGGACCTGGTCGTACTCCAGGTCCTTGAGGTTCAGGGCGATGCGCACCCGGTAGGCCGCCGACGAACGAAAATAGCCGTATAGCGTGGTCATGGTTGCTTCTCCCTGTGTCATTCACTTGGGCTGGTACTTTACCACCTGCTGGCCTCCGTCAGGGGACTCGATGTGGCGCCTTTCGTGGTGGTCATGGTGATACTTGCCATCTACATCCTGTTGGGCTGTGTGTTCGAAAACATGTCCATGCTGCCGCTCACCGTGCCAGTGTTCTTTCCGGCAGTGGCGGGCCTGGGCTGCGACCTGGTGTGGCTCGGCATCCTGGTGGTGATCGTGATCGTGATCGTGATCGTGATCGAGGTCAGCCTGATTACGCCACCGGTGGGGATGAGCGTCTTTGTGCTACGAGCAGTGCTGCCGAATGTCTCGACAGGCACGAAGTTTCGCGGCAAGACGCCATTCTGGGTGGCCGGCATGGTTCGTGCGTTGCTGGTGCTGCGGTTCCCGGCTATTGTCTGTTCCTGCCGCAACTGCTCTATTAGCTTTCAGATCCGGCGTGGGAGAGGAGAGCCGCGATGAACATGGAAGACACCAAAGCTGCCTCGGCTATTGTGCGAGGCAGGAAGGGGTGACGTTTTCCAGCGACATCACCGGCCGCAGGTAGAACTGCCCGCCCATGTTGCAGCGCGTACGCCCTTCGCCGCTGAAGTCGACGAAACAGTCCTGCTGGGAATGGCCACCGGCGCTGACCTGATTCCAGTACCAGCCAGACGGCGTGTCCGGAAAGGCGTCGAGATCGATAGCCATGGGCGTCTGCCCCTGGCGCTCTTCCGGAGGCTGTATCAGGCCGCTCAGCTCATGAAAGCGGGGCATTCGCCACGGACAGTCGGCGCTTGCCTCCTGCTGGACGCGCCGCTGCGCCGCGCTCCAGTTGAATCGCTCGGCTTCGCCCAGGCAGCGGCCATCGTGGTAGCGCTGCCCCAGGCTGCATCGCATCCAGGCGAGCTGCTGGCGCGTGTCCTTTACCATGCCATCGTGATCGGTCTCATACCTGGACTCGCCGCTGCCCAGGGCCGGACCAGCCAATGCCAGGAGCAGCCCCGCCACTAGTGCCCGGCAGTGCAGGTTCATGCCTCGACCGACGTCTCGCTGGGGATGCGCCCGCCCAGGCGGGCGGTAATCTCCGCGGCGGTTTCGCGAACCAGCTCGCCGAGTTCCACCAGGCGGGATTCGGGAATGCGGGCCACCGGGCCGGAGACCGAAATGGCTGCCAGCGGCGTGCCATGCTCGTCATGCACGCAGGCCGCCACGCAGTGCAGGCCGATGGCATGCTCCTCACGGTCGCAGGCGTAGCCCTGCTGGCGGATCTCGGCGAGGCCGGCCCGCAGGGACTCGGGCGTGTGCAGGGTGTTCTCGGTCACCCGGGACAGGCCTCGCTCGGCCAACACGCGCTCGAACTCGTCATCGGGGAGCCAGGCCATCAGCGCCTTGCCGACACCCGAGGCGTGCAGCGGAGCACGGGAGCCTAGCCGAGTGATCATGCGCATCATCTGCGGCGATTCACTCTGAGCCAGGAAGACGGCCGTGGCGCCATCGCGGATGCCCAGGTTGGCGGTCTCGCCGGTCTGGGCGGTCAGGCGACGCAGGAAGGGCCTGCTGGTGGCCACGAAGTCCCGGGCTTCCAGGAAGCTGTTGCCGATGCGGAAGGTCTTGACGTCGATCTTCCACACGCCAAGCTCGTTATCCTGGGTGATGAAGCCCTGTCCCTGCAGGGCCTGGAGCAGTCGGTGGGTGGTGGAGGGCGCCAGGTCGACCATCTCGGCCAGTTCGGATAGCGCCAGGCCGCCCGGTGTTGCCGCCAGCCGCTCGAGCAGATTGAGCCCGCGCACCAGCGATTGGCTGTGGCCACTCGTACTCTTGCCGGGGCCTGGCGGCCGTCCTGCCGTTCTGCGTTTGACTTCACTCACCTGCGTTGTCTCCAAATTCTGGGTGGGCCGCTCGTATTAGCCAGGGCCAGGCCTTCTTGCCGGCATGAAAGCAGCTCTCAGGATACCCGCTCCGCTTCACCTTGTCGCGGCGACGGAAAAGCCTTCCATTTGCTCTTTCCCACGCCGATTCAGCGGTGCCGCCAGTGCGGGGGGCGCTTCTCGATGAAGGCGTCGATGCCCTCGGCCACATCCTCGGCCATCATGTTGCAGGCCATGGTATCGCCGGCAAAGGTGTAGGCCTGGTCAAGCGGCATCTGTAGCTGGCGCTGGAACATGACTTTGCCGGTACGTACTGCCACGCCGCTCTTGGCGCAGATACTGGCGGTAAGCCCATCGAGAATTTCATCCAGCGAGTCGTCAGCGGCCACCCGGTTGATCAGTCCCCAGTCCAGGGCCTGGTCGGCATCGATGAATTCGCCGGTAAAGAGCATCTCCAGGGCACGCTTGCGGCCGATGCTGCGGGACAGCGCCACTGCCGGCGTGGAGCAGAACAGCCCCACGTTGATGCCCGATACGGCAAAGCGTGCCGAGCTTGCCGCCACGGCCAGGTCGCAGCTGGCCACCAGTTGGCAGCCAGCGGCGGTGGCGATGCCTTGGACGCGGGCGACCACCGGCACCGGCAGGTTGACGATACGCTGCATCACCTCGCCGCAGCGCGCAAACAGTGACTGATAGTAGGCCTCGTCAGGGGTGGCGCGCATCTGCTTGAGGTCATGACCGGCGCAGAAGGCCTTCCCCTCGGCGGCGATCACCACGCAGCGGACCGAGTCGTTCTCGGCCAGGCGGGCGAGTTCATGGTCCAGGGCAGCCAGCATCTCCTCGGAGAGCGCATTGAACTGGCGCGGACGGTTCATCGTCAGGGTGGCGACCCCGCCCGCGTCGTGGCGAACCAGGGGCAGGTCGTCATCGATGGTTGGCATTGATATATCCTTGATAGGGTGAACCAGCCACCAGCCTAGCCCGTCACGACCGTCTTTCGGCACCCCTGCGACCAAAGACGAGGTTCAGGAACCAAAGACGATGCCCAGGAGAGCGCCATGACCGATTCGACACGCCACCCACTGGCCGACGCCGCATTGCACAAGGGACTACCCGAGACCGGTAACCGGCTGCTGGCCGATGTGAGCCTGCCCGCTGCCGTCATTCACGAGGTTGCACTGGCCCACAACCTCAACTGGATGCAGAGATTCTGTGAGGCCCACGGCGCACGGCTCGCTCCCCATGGCAAGACCACCATGGCACCGGCGCTTTTCCATCGGCAGCTGCAAGCCGGTGCCTGGGGTATCACCCTGGCAACGGCGGCGCAGTGTCGTGCGGCCTTTGCCCACGGTGTCCATCGTTTGTTGATGGCCAATCAGTTGGTAGGGGAAGCCAACATGGCCATCGTTGCCGGGCTCATCGAGGCCGGTGCCGACTACTATTGTGTGGTCGATAGCGCCGAGAATGCGCGCCACCTGGGGCGCTATTTCGCGGCCCGTGGCTTGCGCCTGCAGGTGCTGATCGAACTGGGTGTGGAGGGGGGGCGCTGTGGCTGTCGTGGCCAGAACGAGGTGATGGCGCTGGGCGAGCTGGTGGAGAGCAAGCCGGCCCTGGTGCTGTCGGGGCTGGAGGGTTACGAGGGCGTGGTCTATGGCGACGACCCGGAGGAGAAGGTTCGCGCTTACGCCTGGCAGCTGGTCGAAGCCGCCCAGGCCCTGGATCACGATGGCCTGATCGAGAGTCCCCATCCCTTGATCACCGCATCCGGCTCGGCCTGGTACGACCTGGTGGCCGAGGTCTTCCATGAAGCCCGCCTGGGCAGCCACTTTGTTCCTGTGCTTCGCCCCGGCTGCTATGTGGTGCACGACCACGGCATCTATCGCTCGGCCCAGCATGCAGTGCTGGGGCGGCGTCCGAGCATCGATCAGGGATTGCGGCCCGCACTGGAAGTCTATGCCCAGGTGGTGTCGCTACCCGAGCCTGGCCTGGCCATCCTCGGCCTGGGAAAGCGCGATATCGGCCATGACCAGATGCCCGAACCGTTGCACCGATACCGGGAGGACGGCAGCGTCGGTGACATCCTCTCGGTGGCGGGGTGGCGTGTCACCAAGTTGATGGACCAGCACGCCTTCGTCACGCTGCCCCAGGACGAGTGGCAAGAGAAGAGCCGCGAGACGGTCCGGGTCGGTGATATCGTGGCCATGGGCGTTTCACACCCCTGCCTGACCTTCGACAAATGGCGCCGGCTATGCCGGGTCAACGAACGCCTCGAGATGGTCGAAGTGGTGGAGACCTGCTTCTAGCCGCTGTGGTGCTTCGTGGCTGCTGCCCATGGGCAGGATATCGTTCGGGCAGGCATCATTAGCACAAAAAACACCGCTGCGTCATACGACGCAGCGGTGTTTTTGATCTGCCTCCAAGCAGCGGGTGCTAGCCGGCATCAATCCTGGAAGTTGGTCTCGGAGTAGAGCACCCGTACCTTCAGCGTGTGCTGGACCTGACGCAGGGCTTCCAGCGCCTGGGGGCCGTAGGCCTTGTCCACATCGATGACCACGTAGCCGACCTTTTCATTGGTCTGCAGGTACTGGCCGGAGATGTTGATGTTGCTCTCGGAGAGCACATGGTTGATCTCGGAGAGCACGCCCGGCACGTTTTCGTGGATATGCAGCACGCGGTGCTTGTCCGGGTGCGCCGGCAGGGCCACCTCGGGGAAGTTGACCGAGGTAACGGTGGTACCGTTGTCGGAGTAAGTGATCAGCTTCTCGGAGACCTCGATGCCGATGTTCTCCTGGGCTTCCAGCGTGGAGCCGCCGACATGCGGAGTGAGAATCACGTTGTCCAGGCCACGCAGTGGGCTGACGAACTCCTCGTCGTTACCCTTGGGCTCCACCGGGAAGACGTCGATGGCGGCGCCGTAAAGCCTACCCTTTTTCAGCGCCTCGGCCAGATCCTCAATCACCACCACGCTGCCGCGGGAGGCGTTGATCAGGATGCCGCTGCGCTTCATCAGCGCCAGCTGCTCCCTGGCGATCATCCACTTGGTGGAGGGCAGTTCCGGCACGTGCAGGCTGACCACATCGGCGCGGGCCAGCAGCTCTTCCAGGCTGGCCACCTGATTGGCGTTACCCATGCCGAGCTTGGTCACCACGTCGTAGAAGATGACGTTGAAGCCGAGCGATTCCGCCAACACCGAGAGCTGGGCGCCGATGTTGCCGTAGCCGACGATCCCCAGGGTCTTGCCACGGGCCTCGTGGGAGTTCTTGGCGCTCTTCAGCCAGCCGCCCTGATGGGCATGGGCGTTTTTTTGGGGGATGCCGCGAAGCAGCATGATCGCCTCGGCCAGCACCAGCTCCGCTACCGAACGGGTGTTGGAATAGGGCGCATTGAATACCGGGATACCACGGATCAGTGCCGACGTCAGGTCTACCTGGTTGGTGCCGATGCAGAAACAGCCCACGGCCGCGAGCTTCTCGGCCGCCTCGAACACCCGCGAGTTGAGCTGGGTGCGCGAGCGAATGCCGACGAAATGAACGTCCCGAACCTTCTCGATCAGCGTCGCTTCGTCCAGCGAGGTCGCGACGTGCTCGATGTTGGTGTAACCGGCGTTCAGGAAATTGTCCACCGCGCTCTGGTGGACGCCCTCGAGCAGCAGGATTTTGATCTTGCTCTTGTCCAGGGACGTTTTGGCCATGGTCGAATCAACCCCTTCTTCGGTGCGAGCCGCATGCGGTGACGGGACAGCCGTGCCGCGACAGTAGTGAGCCTGAGGGCCTGCCGAATAGCGAGGGACAAGGGCATTGGCAGGCTTGAAACAGGGCGCTTATGGTAGCACAACCGCCTCGGGCGAAGATGAAAACACTGCGCTGCAAAGATGAATGGGCTGCAGGTTGTTGCGGGTGGCAGACGAACACCGGGGGAGAGCGTGTATACTGTGGCCCCTATAGATAGCAGTCACGGGCTAGGAATTTTCCATGGCAGAGCGAGACAAGCAACCATCGTCCGAGACGATGGTGAGCGAGGAGGCCGGTGCCGATTTCGCCACCACCGTCGAGCGACTGGAACAGTTGGTAGAGCGGCTGGAGTCCGGCGAGCTCTCGCTGGAGGGCTCGCTTGCCGCCTTCGAGCAGGGCGTGCGCCTGACCCGTGATGCCCAGCGTCGCCTGGACGAGGCCGAACTGCGGGTGCGCACCTTGATCGAAGGCCCTGACGGTGGCGTCGATTTCGACAGCTTCACTGCGCCGCCCGGGGAGGACGACGATCTTGAGCCCTGACGCTTTCGCTGCGCGCCTGGCCGCCGATCGTGCCCGGGTGGATGCCTATCTGGCGCGCGTCTTCGATGCGCGCCAGGCCGCCGCGCCCCGCCTGGAAGAGGCCATGCGTCATGGGTTGCTGGTGGGTGGCAAGCGTTTACGTCCGGTGCTGGTCTACCTGGCCGGTCGCGCATTGGGGGCCGCCGATGCCGAGCTAGACCCCTCGGCCGCGGCGGTGGAGTTGGTGCATGCCTACTCGCTGGTGCACGATGACTTGCCCGCCATGGACGACGATGACCTGCGCCGCGGCCAGCCCACGGTCCATCGCGCCTATGACGAGGCCACGGCGATACTGGCCGGCGATGCCCTGCAGACCCTCGCCTTCGAGGTGCTGGCCAGGGCCGCCCATCCGCGGCTGCCGGCACTGATGCTGACCCTGGCCCAGGCCGCCGGCCGCGACGGCATGGTGGGCGGACAGGCGCTGGACCTGGCGGCCGTTGGCGGCCACCCTGACGTCGAGGCCCTGGCCACCATGCACGCCCACAAGACCGGCGCGCTGATTCGTGGCGCGGTGCGCATGGGAGCGCTGACGGCGGTGGTCGAGAGCGACCCCAGGGTGGCGGCGCTGGAACACTACGCCCAAGCCCTTGGCCTGGCCTTCCAGATACACGATGACGTCCTCGACGTGACCGGTGATACCCGCACACTGGGCAAGGCCTCCGGCGCCGATGCGGCCCGCGACAAGCCCACCTATCCGGCGCTGCTGGGGCTGGAGGGCGCTCGCACCAAGGCTTTCGAGCTGACCGAGGAGGCCCTGACGGCCCTGGCGCCGCTGGGCGAGGCGAGTGCACCGCTGGCCGAGCTGGCCCGCTACATGATCGAACGAGACCACTGAGGAGGCGTTGAAAGCAGTGATTCAGCGATTCCCTCACAGACAGAAGCCTACATGAAGCTCTACGACGAAATTCCCGGCGAGCGCCCGGTGACACCGCTGCTCGACACGCTGGATACCCCGGCGGCGTTGCGGGCCATGAACGCCGCACAGCTGGAGCAACTGGCCGACGAGTTGCGAGCCTACCTGCTCTACAGCGTCGGAGTTTCCGGCGGTCACTTCGGCGCCGGCCTGGGCGTGGTGGAGCTCACCGTGGCGCTACATCACGCCCTGGAGACCCCCCACGACCGGCTGGTGTGGGACGTGGGCCATCAGGCCTACCCCCACAAGATTCTCACCGGCCGGCGCGAGGCGATGGTCAGTATTCGCCAGCACGGCGGCCTGGCCGCCTTCCCGCGGCGTGCCGAGTCGCAGTACGACACCTTCGGCGTGGGCCATTCCAGCACCTCGATCTCGGCGGCGCTGGGCATGGCCCTGGCCGCTCGCACCCGCGGCGAGAAACGGCGGGTCTGTGCGGTGATCGGCGACGGTGCCCTGACCGCTGGCATGGCCTTCGAGGCCCTCGCCCATGCCGGTCATGTGGACGCCAACCTGCTGGTGGTGCTCAACGACAACGAGATGTCGATTTCCGAGAACGTCGGCGGTATCGCCAGCTACCTGGCGGGCATTCTCTCCAGCAAGCCCTACCTGGTCATGCGCGAAGAGGGCAAGAAAGTGCTGTCGCACTTGCCTGGCGCACTGGAACTGGCGCGGCGTACCGAAGAGCACATGAAGGGCATGGTCAGCCCGGCCACCCTGTTCGAGGAGATGGGCTTCAACTACATCGGCCCCCTCGACGGCCATGACCTGCCCACCCTGGTCCAGACCCTGCGCAACATCCGCGATCTCGACGGCCCCCAGTTCCTGCATGTCAGGACGCGCAAGGGACGCGGCTTTTTGCCTGCTGAGGCCGACCCCATCGGCTACCACGCCATCACCAAGCTGGAAAAAAACGGTGACGCGCCGAGCAGTGCGCCCCCGCCCGCGGCCGGGAAAAAAATCAAGTATTGCAATGTCTTCGGTGACTGGCTGTGTGACATGGCGGCCAGCGACAAGCGCTTGATTGGCATCACCCCGGCGATGCGCGAAGGTTCCGATCTGATCCGTTTCTCCAAGGAATTCCCTGAGCGCTACTACGACGTGGCGATTGCCGAGCAACATGCGGTGACGCTGGCCGCCGGCATGGCCTGCGAGTCGATGAAGCCGGTGGTGGCGATCTACTCCACCTTTCTGCAGCGCGGCTATGACCAGCTGATCCACGATGTGGCGGTGCAGGGGCTCGACGTCACCTTCGCCATCGACCGCGCCGGCCTGGTCGGCGAGGACGGCCCCACCCACCACGGCAGCATGGACCTCTCCTACCTGCGTTGCGTGCCGGGCATGGTAGTGCTGGCGCCGGCCGACGAGGCCGAATGTCGCGCCATGCTCAGCGCCGCCTATCACTACCCCGGCCCCGCCGCGGTGCGCTACCCCCGCGGCAGCGGCCCCGGTGCGGCGATCCCGGCGAATCTCGAACCGCTGGAGATCGGCAAGGCGGAGCATCGCCGCCAAACCGGTGGCGAAGGTAGCCGCGTCGCACTGCTGGCTTTCGGCAGTCTCAACGATCCCGCAACCACAGTGGCCGAAGCACTGGATGCCACCCATATCAACATGCGCTCGATCAAGCCGCTGGACCGGGATGCCATCCTGGCCGCCGCCGACGAGCACGACCTGCTGGTCACCCTCGAAGAGAACGTCGTGGCGGGTGGCGCCGGCAGCGCCGTCAACGAGCTGCTGGTTGCCGAGGGTGTGCAGGTGGAGATCCTCAATCTCGGCCTGCCCGACTCCTTCGTAGAGCACGGCAAGCCGGCAGAGTTGCTCGCCGAATGCGGGCTGGATGCACCGGGCATCGAAGCGGCGATTCGCGCGCGACTGGGTTGATGTAGAAGCAGTCCATAAGCAAAACACCGTGTGTTTCCAACCGGTCATGAACCTAGCTTCATGACCGGTTTTTTCATATTGCGGCTTCGGAATTATCCCCTGATACCCTTTCCTGTCTGCCGGCTACCCCCTGCCACGTGTCGTCAGGCGCGGCCGAGTTAACCGAGCACATTGCGGAGTGTTGGTGGCGTTTACCGCTCATATTCGTGTAGGCAATTACATACAAAGTATGTAAGCAAAGGTATGTGTCGTGCCAATCGCTATAGGGCGGTTTGACAATATCCGTCACGATCGCAGCATGTTTTCGACATTTAATGCTACTTGTTCGTTTTTTGTCCGCGCATGTAACGAACGCGTAAAGTTTCTTATCGTCCATGACGACGTTTGGCACAGGCCCGCCATCCCTTTACCCTCTCGCCTCATTAGCTATAGCGGCAAATGCTTCTGCGGATCCGTCAGCCGGTCCTGGTTCATCTCGCAGCGGCGGAGTGGATGGGATCGACTCGGTTCGCATAGCCCATTTCCGGCTCGCTCGTCGGGCCACTATCGATTCTTAATCGTTCCAAAAATCAGTGGTTCGTCAGGGAGCTACGACAATGGCAAAGGAAGGGACCGTTGCGCCGAAAGAGCGCATCAATATCAAGTATGTACCGGCTACCGGTGACCAGCAGGCGGAAACCGAGTTACCGCTCAAGCTGCTGGTGGTAGGGGACTTCAAGGGGCGCGCGGAAGAGACGCCCATCGAGGAGCGCGACAAGGTCTCGGTGGACAAGAATAACTTCCAGTCGGTGATGCGCGAGGCGGGCCTTGGCCTGCAGGCTGCCGTACCCAACCGCCTCGAAGAGGGCGAGGAGCCGACCGACCTGGCGGTGAGCGTCTCATTCAAGTCACTGGAAGACTTCGCCCCCGACAGCGTGGCTCGGCAGGTGCCGGAACTGCGCAAGCTGGTCGAGCTGCGCGAGGCGCTGGTTGCGCTCAAGGGGCCGCTGGGCAATGTGCCGGCCTTCCGCGATCAGCTGCAGAAGCTGATGGAGAGCGACGAGGCGCGTCAGCAGCTGCTCTCGGAGCTCGAGCTGCTCGAGACGAACAACAAGGGCGACGCCTGATTCCTGTCGGACCAGGTACAGACAGATCAGGTGCAGGCGGGCGATTCAACGCCAGGCAAAGGATTCGAGGCAACCCCATGACCGATTCGGTACAAACCCAGGGCCAGGCCGCACAGGCCCAGGCTGAAGACTCCCTTCTCGACCAGGTGATGGCGCAGACGCGCATGGCACCGGCCGACGAAGGCTACGACATTGCCAAGCAGGGCGTGGCGGCCTTCATCGCCGAGCTGCTGCAGAGCACAAGCGACGCCCCCCAGGTGAACAAGTCGGTGGTCGACCGCATGATCGTCGAGCTCGACCGCAAGATCGGCAGCCAGGTCGATGAGATCCTGCATGATCAGGGCTTTCAGAAACTGGAATCGGCCTGGCGTGGCCTCAAGCTGCTGGTCGATCGCACCGACTTTCGCGAGAACATCAAGCTCGACGTGCTGCACGCCACCAAGGCCGAGCTGCTCGAGGACTTCGAGTTTGCCCCGGAGCTCAGTCAGAGCGGACTCTACCAGCATGTCTATGCGGCGGAGTACGGCCAGTTCGGCGGCGAGCCGGTCGCCGGTATCATCGGCCATTACGACTTCTCGCCCACGACGCCGGACATCAAGCTGCTGCAGTTCACCGCCGCGGTGGGTGCCATGGCCCATGCGCCTTTCCTCTCCTCGGTAGCGCCGAGCTTCTTCGGTATCGACAGCTTCGAGGAGCTGCCCAATATCAAGGACTTCAAGGCCATCTTCGAGGGTCCGAAGTACGCCCGTTGGCGCAGCCTTCGCGAGTCCGAGGACGCCCGCTACCTGGGGCTGACCGCGCCGCGCTTCCTGCTGCGCATGCCCTACGACCCGGTGGAGAACCCGGTCAAGAGCTTCAACTACCGTGAAACGGTGAGCGAGAATCACGAGCACTACCTTTGGGGCAACACCGCCTATCTGCTCGCCGAGCGCCTGACCGACAGTTTCGCCAAGTACCGCTGGTGCCCGAACATCATCGGCCCCCAGAGCGGCGGCGCCGTCGATAACCTGCCGGTGCACACCTACGAAGCGCTGGGCCAGCTGCAGGCCAAGATTCCCACCGAGGTGCTGGTCACCGATCGGCGTGAATTCGAGATGGCCGAAGAGGGTTTCATCTCGCTGACCATGCGCAAGGGCAGCGACAACGCCGCCTTCTTCTCCGCCAACTCGGTGCAGAAGCCCAAGGTCTTCCCCAACACCGCCGAGGGCAAGGCTGCCGAGACCAATTTCAAGCTCGGCACCCAACTGCCCTACATGTTCATCATCAATCGCCTGGCGCACTACATCAAGGTGCTGCAGCGCGAGCAGATCGGTTCATGGAAGGAGCGTCAGGACCTCGAGCGCGAACTCAACGCCTGGATTCGCCAGTACGTCGCCGACCAGGAAAACCCGCCGGCCGAGGTGCGTAGCCGCCGGCCGCTGCGGGCCGCCTCGATCCAGGTCTCCGACGTCGAGGGCGATCCGGGCTGGTATCAGGTCTCCATGGCGGTGCGTCCGCACTTCAAGTACATGGGCGCTAACTTCGAGCTGTCGCTGGTGGGTCGCCTCGACAAGGAGTAAGGGAGTGTCGCTGCCATGAGCCTTTACCGTGGTGGCGTGCTCGGCAACCGGCTGTTCGAGCGCCTGGCGGCGACCGGACAGCCGGTCGAGGCGAGCCTCGCCGACACCGTGGAATCCATCAAGCGACATCTCGTCGATCTGCTCAACAGCCACCCGGGACACAGCGAATGTGCGCCTGAGCTGGGGCTGCTCGACTTCAATGACGCGACCATCGGTGTGCTCGACCTGGAACTCAATATCCAGCGCGCCATTCGCCAGTGCATCGAACGCTTCGAGCCTCGAGTGCAGCGAGTGGAAGTGGAGTCGTTGCCCCATGGCGGCGACCCCCTGCAGCTGCGGTTCCAGGTTCACGCAACCCTGGATCTTGGCCGGGACAACGCCCAGACCACCATCGATCTGCTGCTGAACGACAAACGCTATCAGTGCCTGAATTGAGAACCTGAATTGAGAACGAAGCGGCGCCGGAACGGAGCGTCTGATTAGCCAAGTACCTGGGGAACGAGACTCGCATGCTGAATCGCTATTACCGGGACGAGCTCGACTTTCTGAAGTTGCAGGGGAAGGAGTTTGCCGAGGCCAATCCCGGTCTCAGCCGCTTCCTCTCCGAGCGCAGCACCGACCCCGACGTCGAGCGCCTGCTGGAAGGTTTTGCCTTCCTGACCGGACGCATGCGGGAAAAAGTCGAGGACGAGTTCCCCGAGCTGACTCATTCGCTGATCAGCATGCTGTGGCCCAACTATCTGCGCCCGGTGCCGAGCATGACCGTCATGCAGTTCACCCCGAAGTGGCATGCCCTGAGTGCGTCCCAGTCCGTTGCGGCGGGCACGGCGGTGGGAAGCCGGCCGGTGGACGGCACGGCCTGTCGCTTTCGCACCTGTCACGAGGTGGCGCTCTATCCGCTGCAGCATGCCGGCGTCGAAGCGCGACACTCCCGCGAGGCCTCCGTGGTCGAACTCAATCTCGACGTTCGCAGCGATCAGCCCCTCGATGCCCTGGGCATCGACACGCTGCGGCTCCACCTGGGGGGCAACGGCTACACGGCGCGCAGCCTCTACCTGTGGCTGAACCACTACCTGTCGCGGATCGAGCTGGAGATCGACGGCGAACGTCGCCGCTTGCCCAACAGCCTGCTGCAGCCGGTGGGCTTCGCGCGGGAGGACGCCCTGCTGCCCTATCCGCGCAATGCCTACCAGGGCTATCGCATCCTGCAGGAGTATCTCTGCTTTCCCGAGGCCTTCCACTTCGTCGACCTGGCCTCGCTGGGGCGCCACCTGCCTTCCGTGCAGGCCCAGCGGCTGACGCTGCGCTTCGTCTTTACCCGCACGCTGCCGGCGGATGCCCGGGTGCGCGACGAGCACCTGGCGCTCTACTGCACGCCGGCCATCAACCTGTTCACCCACGATGCCGACCCCATCGATCTGAGCGGCGAGCGCAGCGAGTACCACATTCGTCCCAGCAGCCGGTCGCCGGCCAACTACGAGGTGTTCAGCGTCGACGGGGTGCATGGCTGGCTGGAGAGCGAGTCCGGCAAGGTCCGCGGGGAGCCGCGCAACTATGTGCCCTTCGAGAGCTTCCAGCACCAGATCGAACGTGACCGTGAACGCCAGGCGCTCTACTACCGGGTACGGGTTCGCGACAGCCTGCGTGGCGATGGCTTCGATCACGACATCGCCTTCGTGCGCGGCGACGAGCGGGCGTGCCTGGGCATGCGCGAGACCATCTCGCTGCGGCTCACCTGCAGCAACCGCGAGCTACCCGAGAAGCTGACCGTGGGCGATGTCTGCGTCGAGACTGAGAACAGCCCCGTGTATGCCGACTTTCGCAATATCACCCGGCCGACGCCGGCGCTGCGTCCGACCCTCGACGGCAGCCTGATGTGGACCCTGATCTCCAACCTGTCCCTCAACTACCTGTCGCTGCTCGAGCGGGATGCCCTCTGCTCGGTACTGAGGGCCTACGACTTCCGGGCACTGGTCGACCGCCAGGCGGAGCGCGTCTCCCAGAAGCGCCTGACGGGCATCGCCGATATCGAGACCCAATCCATCGACCGGCTTCAGCGCGGCCTGCCGGTGCGCGGGCTGCGGTCGGTCATGACCCTGGATCAGGAGGCCTTCGGCGACGAGGGCAGCCTCTACCTGTTCGGCAGCGTGCTGGCGCGTTTCTTCTCGCTCTACGCCAGCATCAACTCGTTCCATGAGCTGCATGTCATCAACCGACACAACCGTGAGCGCTACGCATGGACCTTACAGTCGGGCCAGCAGCCGCTGATGTAGCGCCGGCAGCCCTGGTAGAAGGGGCGCGACGCTACGACTTCTTCCAGCTCGTCGAGCTGTTGCACCGTCACCATGAGGATGACCTCGAAGGTGGCGGCGGCGGTAGCGTGGCGGCCTTTGAACGGGTGCGCTACAGCGCGTCGGCGTCGCTGGGCTTCCCCGGCAGCGACGTCGTGGCGCTCGCGCCCGGCGCCGACGGCGGCTACCGGCTGGAGGTCAGCTTCTTCGGGCTGCAGGGCTCCCAGTCGCCGCTGCCCGGCTACTACCTCGAGAGCCTGGCCCACAGCGCGGCCCATCACGAGGGCAGCGCCGGCGACTTCCTCGACTTCTTCAACCACCGGCTGCTGACCCTGGTGCATCGGGCCTGGCGCAAGTACCGCCACTACGTGCGCTACCAGGACCATGCCAGTGACGGCTTTTCCGCCGCCGTCTTCGCCCTGGTTGGCCTGGCCGATGCCGAGCTGCGCGGCGAGACGCCGATCAACTGGAGCAAGATGCTGGCCTACGCCGGCCTGCTGGCGGGACGCTCGCGCTCGCCCGAGGTGGTCTGCGGCATCGTCGGGCACTGCTTCGACCTCAACGACGTGCATCTCGAGGAGTGGGTGCATCGCTGGGTGGTGATTCCCGACGATCAGCGCAGCCGCACGGGCCTCGCCGGCATGACCCTGGGCGAAGACATGATCGCCGGCGAGCGAGTTGCCGACATCGGCGGCAAGTTCGCCCTCTGCCTGAGGGGCCTGAGCCTGGCGCGCTTCCGTGACTTCCTGCCCGATGGCTGCGAGCACGCGCCGCTGCGCACGCTGGTCAACTTCGTGCTGCGCGAACCCCTGGCCTACGACCTGGAGCTCGAACTGCTGCCCAGCGCCGTCAAGCCGATGCGCCTGGGCGAGGCCGGCAGCTGCCAGCTCGGCTGGACCACCTTCGTCAACCCCGAATCCGGCGATGCCTCCAGGCGCCGCCGGATACGCATACAGATGACAGGCTAACCGTCCATGCAAGCCTCCTACCTTCAGGCCACCGAGCACCACGCCGCGGCTCGCACCGCCATCACCCTGGTGGTGATCAACAGCGAGCGCCTCGAGGGGCGCTCCACCAGCAGCCATGTCTTCCATGAGCCGGGCGGCACTCTGGGCAGCGCCGATAGCGACAACTGGCTATTGCAGGACCATGCCGGCCGCATTCGTCCCGGCCATGCCGAGATACAGCGCCAGGACGGCCGCTTCTGCCTGGTTGACCGCAGCGGGCACACCTTCATCAACCACGCCACGCTGCCCCTCGGCCGTGACCGGCGGGTCGCCCTTCGCGACGGCGACGAGCTGCGGCTAGGCGAGTACCACCTGCGCGTCCACCTTGGAGACCGCCAGGCCGGGCTGCCCGGCGCCCAGCCGCTGACCGCGCTGATCGACGAGGAGCAGGAGGCGCTGCCGGGACAAGGCATGCCCCTGGTTCATTCCATGGCTCAGGGGGGCATGGCGCCGGCGCGACAGGACGATCCCCTGGAAGCGCTTGGCGAGGCGACTCCCGGCGCCAGCCACAAGGACCCCATGACGGCGCTGAAGCACCCCGATGAGGAAACCATCGATTTTGCCGATCCGCTGCTCGACGAGCTGGAAGGGGTGGGCGCGCCCGGGCCGAGTCATTACCCACAGGACCGGCGTGGAATGCCGTCGGGCCAGTCGACGATTCAATCATACGAGGACAATAACGCAATGAGCAGGGACATGGATGAACGGCTGTTGAACGACCTGGAACGCTCGGTCGGCGAGCAGCTCGAGGACCGCTGGCAGGAGACTTCGCCAGCGGTGGCGGGGCATATGGGGGCGGATCCGCTGATGCGCGCCCTGGGTGCCAACCTGCGGTTCCACGACAGCGAAGAACAGCAGGCCTTTCTCATGGAGGCCGGCAACACCCTGCGGGCCGCCATCGAAGGGCTTCAGGCGCTGCACCAGGCCCAGGACGACAGCCGCTATCCGCTGCGAGACCGCCGCCTTCAGCCCATCGAGGACAACCCCCTGCGCCTGGGCCAGCCCTATGGCGACACCGTGGAGACCCTGTTCTCCGCCCGTCGCAGCCCGGTGCATCTCTCGGCGCCGGCGGCGGTGGCCGAATGCCTGGCCCACCAGGGCCAGCACCAGGCGGCAGTGGAAGAGGCCATCGGCCAGGCGCTGCAGTCGATTCTGGATGCCTTTGCGCCCGATGCCCTGCTCAAGCGCTTCCACGCCTATCGCGGTGCCGGCAATCGCCTGGATGACGAAGGTGGCTGGGCCTGGGAGATGTACCGCCACTACTACCAGGAGCTGAATTCCGGTCGCCAGCAGGGCTTTGCCAAGCTGTTCTGGGAGGTCTTCGAGCAGGCCTATGACCAGTCGGTGCGCCGCCAGCAGCGGGAGGAAGCATGAGCGCCATAATCACTAGCGCAAGAAAAGCGTCGACAAGCAGTTTGTGCACAAGCGGCAGCGGATGGCGCGGCCCGCTTGCCTGGTTGGCCATTGGCGTGCTGGCGCTGCTGCTCAGCGGCTGTGCCTCGACCCGTGAAGCCGCCGGCAAAACCTGGCAGGTCATGAAGGACCCGTCGATTCCGGTGGGCTACCCCGAAGCGCGCCTGTCCCGAGTCGACCTGGCCATGGTGGCCGAGCCCGACGTCAACCGCAATTTCGATGGTGAAGGCACCCCGTTGCGCTTTCAGATCCTCCAGCTCAAGGACGATTCGATGCTGATGGCCGCCGACCACTACCAGCTGCGCAATGATCTCGAGGCGGCCCTGGGCACCAATTATCTGACCCACGATGACTTCACCCTGCTGCCCGGCCAGTGGAAGTTCTACGAGCCCTTCGAGGTCGACGAAGAGACTCGATATATCGGCCTCATCGCCTTCTATAACACCCCGGGCGAGGCCGAGTGGAAAAAGTTGGTCAAGGTCAACGCCATCGGCGGAGACTACCACCTGCTGGTGCACCTGCGTGCCGATGAAGCCGAGCTTAGGGATCAGAACTGATGGCGAGCCGCAACCGTGTGGTCTGGAGCGAAGGGCTGTTCATCAAGCCGCAGCATTTCCAGCAGCAGCAGCGCAGCCTGGAAGGGTTGATCGAGGCCCGCTTGCGGTGCGTCAGCCACTATCTCTACGGCTTTCACCTGCTGGAGCTCAACGCGGAGTTTCTCAGCTTCGGGCGTATCGCCATCAGCCGCGCCAGCGGCGTGATGCCGGATGGCACCGCCTTTCAGCTGCCCGACGACGACATCGAGCCGCAGCCGCTGGAGATCGACGACGCCGGCATTACCAATCAGATCGTCTACCTGGGGCTGCCGCTGGCTACCGATGCAGTGGGCGAGGTGCGCTGGCCCGGCGACGACCTGCCGGCCCGTTACCGGCTCGCCCAGCGTGGCGTGCGCGACCTGCACTCCCGCGATGGCGACTCCGCCGAGCTCGATGTGGCGCGAGTCGCCCCGCGGCTGCTGCTGGAGCGTGACGACCGCAGCGCCTACGCCTGCCTGGCGGTGGCGCGCATCGTCGAGCGACGGCCCGACGGTAGCCTGGTGCTCGACGAGCAGTTCCTGCCGACCCTGCTCAACGTCCAGGCCGCTCCACTGCTGCAGCGCTTCGTCGGTGAGATGGCCGGCCTGATGCGCGAGCGTGCCCGCAACCTCGCCCAGCGCCTCTCCACGCCCCACCAGACCGGGGTGGCCGACGTCTCCGATTTCATGCTGCTGCAGCTGCTCAACCGTGCCCAGCCTCGCTTCCAGCACCTGGCGCGCCTGGGCCAGCTGCATCCGGAGCGGCTCTTCGACACCATGCTCGAGACCGCCAGTGAGCTGGTCACCTTCACCGACGAGTCGCGGTTGCCGCCGGAATATCCGGCCTATGACCACGACCACCCCGAGCGCGCCTTCCGCATGCTGATGCAGGGGCTTCGCCAGGCGCTCTCCACGGTGCTCGAGCCGCGGGCGCTGGCGATCCAGCTGCAGTCGCGTCGCTACGGCCTGCTCGTCGCACCGCTGTCGGACCCGGGGCTGCTCGACGACGCCGACTTCATTCTCGCCGTGCGGGCCGACATGCCCCACGAGCGCCTGCGCAAGCTGTTCCTGCAGCAGACCAAGGTCGCCAGCGTCGAGCGCATCCGCGACCTCATCAGTCTGCAGCTGCCGGGGGTTCCGCTGGAGCCTCTGCCGGTGGCCCCGCGGGAGCTGCCCTATCACGCCGGGTTCAGCTACTTCCGGCTCGACCGTCAGAGCCAGGCCTGGAGCATGCTCGACGGCGCCAGTGGCTTCGCCTTCCATGTGGCAGGCGAGTTCCCCGGCTTGGAAATGCAGTTCTGGGCGATCAGGAGTTAAGCCATGCAAGATCTTGCCACGCAACTCGACATGGAATCCGGTGCCGTCTCGCGTTATTCACCCACGCGCCACGAGGACCGCATCAACGAGCGGGGGCTGGAGCGGCTGATTCATAGCCACGCCGAGCAGCTCGACGCCGACGAGGATTACTGGTTCCGCCTGCGGGGCCACAACCTCAACCTGCTGGTGGACGCCGCCAGCTCGCTGCTGGGCATGGTGGTGCGGGTGCGCCAGCTCGACAGCATGCACGACATCGAGCGGCTCTACCGCCAGGTGGTCGACGAGATCTCGGCGATCGAGATCGAGCTGACCGAACAGGGCTACGACCGCCCGACCCTGCTGGCCTACCGCTACGTGCTCTGCTCCTTCATCGACGAGGCGGTCATGGGCACGCCCTGGGGCCAGCAGAGCACCTGGGCGGAGCACTCGTTGCTGACGCGCTTCCACAACGAGACCTGGGGCGGCGAGAAGGTCTTCTCGATCCTCGCCCGCCTGCAGCAGGAGCCGCAGCGCTACCAGGACATGCTGGCCTTCATCTACCTGTGCCTGTGCCTGGGCTTCGAAGGGCGCTATCGGGTCATGACCCATGGTCGCGAGGAGTACGAGCACGTGGTTCGGGCCCTGGGCGACCAGCTTGCCGCCCTGGGCGATACCCCCGACGACATGCTGACCTCACCGCTGGCTAACGTGGTGCCGGGCCGCCGACGCGGTGGCCGGGGCCTGCCGGTATGGGGCGTCTTCGCCCTGTTCGGCGTGGCCATGGTGGGCGCCTACCTGGGCTTCGCCTGGTCCCTGGACCAGCAGGCGGCCCAGGTCAGTATCCTTCTCGATCAGATCTTCCGTTAGGAGGCATCATGCTCAGGGTAGAGCTTCCGGCACTCATCGGCCGACTCAACGCCATCGCCCGCCAAGGGCTCGAACAGGCTGCGGTACTCTGCGCCGAGCAACAGGCTCCGGAGGTCACCGCCGGGCATCTGCTGCAGGCGCTGATCGACCAGCCGCTGTGCGACATGCGCTGTCTGCTGGAAGGGCAGGGCATCGATTCCTTCGAACTGCGCGCCCGGCTTGCCGACGAATCGCGCCCACCCCGTGACCTCACGGTGGCCACGCCGAGCTTCTCGCCGCTGCTGGTGGAGTTGCTCCAGGACGCCTGGCTGCTGGCGACCACGGAATTTGCCCACGACTCGCTGCGTAGCGGCATGATCTTCACCGCGCTGCTGCACAACGTCGGCCGCTACCTCGGCCCCAGGAGCGCCGCGCTGCTGGCCGATATCAACCGCGAGAGCCTGCGCCGCGACTTCGAGCGCCTGACGCGGGATTCCGCCGAAGCCCCCCGGGCGGACGCGGGCGCCACCGGACACCCGAAGCCGGGTGCGGGCCAGGGCGACAGCGCCCTGGCGCGCTTCGCCACCTCGCTGACCGACCAGGCGCGGCGCGGCGAGCTCGACCCGGTGCTGTGCCGCGACCCGGAAATCGACCAGATGCTCGATATCCTAGGGCGCCGGCGCAAGAACAACCCCATCGTCATCGGCGACGCCGGTGTGGGCAAGAGTGCCGTGGTCGAAGGGCTCGCCGCGCGCATCGTCGCCGGGGAGGTGCCGGCGGCGCTGGCCGACGTCGAACTGCTGGCGCTGGATCTCGGCGCGCTGCAGGCCGGTGCCGCGGTCAAGGGCGAGTTCGAGAAGCGCCTCAAGGCGGTGATCGAGGAGGTCAAGACGGCACCCAAGCCGATCTTGCTGTTCATCGACGAGGCCCACACCCTGATCGGTGCCGGCAACCAGGAGGGCGGCGGCGATGCCGCCAACCTGCTCAAGCCGGCCCTGGCCCGGGGCGAGCTGCGCACCATCGCCGCCACCACCTGGCGCGAGTACAAGAAGTACTTCGAGAAGGACCCGGCGCTGTCGCGGCGCTTCCAGCCGGTGTCGCTGTCCGAGCCCAGCGTGGAGCAGGCGCTGGTGATCCTGCGCGGCCTGCGTGACGTCTACGAGCGGGCCCACGGCGTGCTGGTGGGCGACAGTGGGCTGCGTGCCGCCGCCGAGCTGTCGGCACGCTACCTGGCCGGCCGCAAGCTGCCGGACAAAGCCATCGACGTGCTCGACACCGCCTGTGCCCGGCTCTCCCAGGCGCTGGACACCCCGCCTCGCCGGCTCAGCCATCTCAAGAGCGATCATCTGGCGACCCTTCGCGAGCGCGATCAACTCGACCGCGAGACCCAGCTGGGGCGCCGCCCGGACGAAGCCTTGCTGGTGGAGCTCGACGAGCGCCTGACCCGCCTCGACGACGAGTTGGCCACGCTGGAGGCAGCCTGGCAGGCCCAGCGCGAATGCGTCGATGCCATCCTGTCGCTGCATGCGCAGCTGCTCGACGACGAGACGGATGACGTCGAGCATGGCGACCTGCGGGCGGCCCTGGTCGAGCAGGAAACCCGCCTGGCCGAGCTTCAGCAAGAGTTCGCGCTGGTCAACGCCAGCGTCGAGGAGGCGCAGATCGCCCAGGTCATCGGCGACTGGACCGGCGTGCCGGTCGAGCGCATGACCAGCGACGAGCTGACCCGTCTCACCGAGCTGCCCGACTATCTGGGCCAGCTGGTGCAGGGCCAGGATCTTGCCATCGAACGGGTTCACCGTCACCTGCTCACCGCCCGTGCCGACCTGCGCCGCCCCGGCCGTCCGCTGGGGGCCTTCCTGCTGGTCGGGCCCAGCGGCGTGGGCAAGACCGAGACCGTGGTGCAGATCGCCGAGCGGCTCTACGGCGGGCGCCAGTTCCTCACCACCATCAACATGTCCGAGTATCAGGAGAAGCACACCGTTTCGCGGCTGATCGGCTCACCGCCTGGCTATGTTGGCTTCGGCGAGGGCGGCCTGTTGACCGAGGCGATTCGCCAGCGCCCCTACTCGGTGGTGCTGCTCGACGAGGTGGAAAAGGCCCACCCGGACGTGCTCAACCTCTTCTACCAGGCCTTCGACAAGGGCGAGCTGGCCGACGGGGAAGGGCGCCTGATCGACTGCAAGAACGTGGTGTTCTTCCTCACCTCCAACCTGGGCTATGAAGCCATCGTGGCCCATGCCGACGAACCCGCCGGGCTGGACGATGCGCTCTATCCGGTGCTGGCCGGTTTCTTCAAGCCGGCGCTGCTGGCGCGCATGGAGGTGGTGCCCTACTTTCCGCTGGGCGCCGAGACCCTGCGTGACATCGTGGCGGCCAAGCTCGACACCCTGGCCGAGCGAATCCGTTCGCGCCACCGCCAGGCCGACGTGGTTCTCGACCCGGCCCTGGCCGAGGCCATCTGCCTGCGGGCCACCCGCAGCGAAAATGGCGCGCGGATGCTCGAGTCGGTGATCGACGGCGAGCTGTTGCCGCCGGTCTCCCGGGCACTGCTCGACCGCATGGCGCGTCGCGAGGCGGTGACCCGGGTTGCACTGGGCGTCGATGCCGACAGTGGCGCCTTTACCGCGGAGGTGGAGTAAGGGCATGGGCGCAAGGGCGATCGACACCTGCCAGGCCATGGCTGGCCAGCCGACGGGGCCGGGCCTCGACGGCATGGCCCGTGCGCTGGCGCTGGTCGAGAGCGCTTCGCCTGCCGAGCTGCGCGAGTGCGCAGGCGGCATCCTCCAGGCCAGCCACGGCCTGGCCTGGGTCAGTTGCCTCTACCTCGACGGCAGCGGCCGCTGGCTGGGCAGCGATGGCGACGACATTCGCTTCGACTGCGACGACTTCCGTCACCCCTACGCCCACGCCATCCGCCAGGGCAAGCCGCTGCGCCTCGGCCTGGCAGAGGCACGCTCGCGGCTCGACCACCCGGCCTTCCAGGCCCAGGTGGCCGCGCTGTCGGGGGACGTGCACCTCGAAGTCCGCCCGCTGCGCGCCCGGGACGGTGAGCGGGAGTGGCTCGGCGCCATGGGTGTGGCCGGCAAGGCCACCGTGCTGGAAGGGCTCGGCGAGGACCCCGAATTCGCCGCCTTCGAATCGCTGCTGTGTCGGCTATGGGCCGGCTTGTCGCGCCACCAGGGTGATCGTCACCGGGAAGCGCGGCTGCGCCAGTCCCTGGCTCAGCTCAACGACGGCGCCCGGCGCCAGGCCCTGGCCCAGCGCCTGGCCGATGATCTGCTGGGCGCCTCGCCCGCCATGCAGACGCTGCGCAGCCAGGTCATCCGCGCCGCCGAGACCGGCCTGGCCGTGCTGCTCCAGGGCGAGACCGGCACCGGCAAGGATCGCGTGGCCCGGGCGATCCACCGGTTTTCCGCCCGGGCCGAGGGGCCGTTCCTGGCAATCAACTGTGCCGCCATTCCCGAATCGCTGCTCGAGTCGGAGCTGTTCGGCCACGCCAAGGGGGCCTTCTCCGGTGCCGACCAGGCCCGCGAAGGCCTGATCAGCCAGGCCGATGGCGGCACCCTGTTTCTCGACGAGATCGGCGACATGCCGCTGCCGCTGCAGGCCAAGCTGCTGCGGGTGCTGGAAAGTGGGCGCTACCGCCCGCTGGGCGCCAGCGAGGAGCGCCAGGCCGACCTGCGCCTGGTGGCGGCGACGCATCAGCCGCTGCGGGAACGGATCCGGGATCAGCGCTTCCGTGCCGACCTCTACTACCGGCTGGGCCAGTTCCCGCTGAGCCTGCCGCCGCTGCGGGAACGGCGTGAAGACATCGCCCAGCTGGCAGAGGCCTTCGCGGTCGACTTCTGCTCGCGGGAAGGGCGCGACGAACTCGGCATCACCCCGGCGGCCCTGCGACAGCTGCGTCAGCGTGACTACCCCGGCAACGTGCGGGAGCTGAAGAACCTGATCGACTATGCCTGCGCCATGACACGGCCGGGCGACGATATCGAACCCATGGCACTCCCCGGGCTGACGGAAGTGGAAGATTCCGACCGGCAGGAGGGCACGGAGGGCAGCGGCGGTCAGTCAGCCGAGAGCGCGAGCCAGGTCCACGACCTGCGCAGCGCCCTGCGCGACTACGAGGCGGAGCTGATCCGCCAGCGGCTGCTGCTGTTCGGCGGCAATCGCGCCCTGGCCGCCGAGAGCCTCGGCGTGCCCAAGCGGACCCTGGCACACAAGTGCCGACAGCTGGAACTGGATGCCAAATGATAATGAGCGTGATGATTCGCCCGGCGCTGTACCTGTACCTGTGTTTAGGGCTGGGGCTGGCTGTGGCGCTGCTTCACAGCAACGCCGCGCTGGGGGCTGCGGACCCCGAGGCGCTGCTGGAGAGCGCCCACGACTGCGCGGCGCTGGATTCGCGGCTGGACCGGCTGGGCTGCTACGACGCCCTGTTCCTGGCCGTCGATTCCACCTCGGCTAGCGACGACCCGCGACCGGCGCTGTGGCATGCGATCAACGCCCAGGAAGCCGGGCGCAACGGCGATGAGATGGGATTCCTGGTCAGCGAGTCGCAGGGCGACGTGCTGATGAGTGCGCCGGCGCTGGGTGCCATGCCACCGCGGCCGCAGCTGGTCATCGCCTGCGAGAAGTCGATCACCCGCTTTCAGCTGCACCTGCCGAGGGCGCTGAACGAACCGCGAACGGCGCTACGCCTGAGGGCCGGCGGGCGGGAACAGCGGCAGGAGTGGCGGGTGCGCGACGGCGGCTACGTGGTCAGCGGTGGGCGCGGGCTGCCGGCCATTGCCACCCTGCGCCAGCTGCTCGATGCCGAGGAGCTGGTGCTGGGCAGCGATCTCGACGTGCTGGATGGGCTTCGCTTCGACCTTTCGGGGCTGCGCCAGCACATCCAACCCCTGCGCGACGCCTGTCGCTGGTGAGGTGGTGATGCGAATCGTCAACGAGACACAGCTGACGGAACTGCTGGCCGCGCTCCCCCCGGAGGGTGTCGGCAGGCCCCTCGACGAAAGCGGCGACTACGCCTGGCTCGACGAGGAGATGATGAAGATCGGCTCGCTGCAGCACGGCGGGGTCGACTGGGAAGGCGCCGAGATCCGGGCCGTTCGGCTGCTGAGCGCCACGGGCAAGGATCTCAAGGTGCTCGGCCACCTGCTGCACTGCCTGCAGCGTGACGGCGACGGCGTGCGCTTCGCCCTCTCGCTGCACCTGCTGGCCGGCAGCCTGGAGCAGTGGTGGGACAAGGCTTACCCCTACCACGGGCCCCGGGGGGCGAAGCTGCGGCCCCGGCTGTTTGCCCAGTTCACCCAGCGGGCCGCCAAGCTGGCCGAAACCCTCGACTTCAGCAATGCGGAAGAGGAGCACCAGGCCTGCCAGGCCGCCCTCGACACCCTGCTGGCCGCGGCCCGGGACCAAGGCCTCCCGGGTGACGCCCTGGTCGAGCTGCGCCACCAGCTGCAGCAGGCCCAGCCGCGTCAGGCGCCGTCGGCCCAGGCTTCGGTCGCAAACAGCGGTGCCGCGGGTGGTAGTGCCACCGGCGGCAACGGAAGCGTTGCCCCGGCGGCGAAAATGCCGGAAATGCGCCTGGAAGCCGGCAATGAGCGGGTCAATCGGCAGGCGCTGCTGAAGATGGCGGACTTTCTCAACGAGCAGTCGCCGGGGGAGGCGCTGATCTATCGGCTTCGTCGTCATGCGGTCTGGGGTGCCATCCAGGCGCTGCCGGCCTCCCGCGACGGCGGGCGCACCGAACTGGCGCCGGTGGCCGCCGACCGCGCGGCGGACTATCGCGAGGCGCTCTCCCGCGGCGGCGACAACGCCTTGTGGCAGCGCATCGAGAACAGCCTGGCGGTCAGCCCCTACTGGCTGGAGGGGCATCGCATGAGCGCCACCCTGGCCGAGCGGCTGGGCCATTCGCGCTGCAGCGAGGCGATCCGCGACGAGGCGGCGCGCTTCGTCGCGCGCCTGCCCGGCCTGGAAGCACTGAGCTTCAACGACGGTACCCCCTTCGTCGATGACGAGACGCTGCGCTGGCTGCAGAGCGTGCCCGGCGGTGGGGGGGCACCTGCCCAGGGCGATGGCGGCGGCGACCCCTGGCAGGCCGGGCTGGAGCAGGCCCGTGAGTGCCTGGCTGCGGAGGGGCTGGAAGCGGCCCTGACGATTCTCGACCAGGGCCTGGCCCAGGCGCACTCCCCGCGCGAGACCGCCTACTGGCGGCTGGCCAGCGCCGACCTGCTGCGCGAGGCCGGCCTGGCATCGCTGGCCGCCCACCACTACCGGGCGGTGCAGCAGTCGGTCAGCGGCATTGGCCTTGATCAGTGGGAGCCGGGGCTGCTCAAGCGACTCGAGGCATTGCCATGACGATTTCCAACGACGACACACGACATAACATCACCGACAGGGACGAGGGCCAAGGCTCATGTGGAAAGATTTGAAGTCAGGGCTGAGCCGCTGGGTACCCGGCGCCTCACGCGCCCAAAGCAATCTCAATCGCGCCAAGGGGCATGGCAACAAGGCCCAGGGTATCGGCAAGAAGGCGAGCAAGCTGACCGCGGTGCTCTGGTGCCTGGTGCTGGCGGCGCTGGTCGCGGCGATCTGGTGGCTCGGGCCGATGTGGGAGGTGCGTGGCAGCTACCCACTGGGGCCCTGGCTCAATCGCCTGCTGGCCACCCTGGCGCTGGCCACCCTGGTGGCGCTGGTGTGGGGCATTCGCCTGGCCCGGCGGCTGCGGGAGATGGACGAGGAGCGCCGCCATGCCGAGCGCCTGCAGCTCGATCCGGCCCAGCTACAGGTCGAGCAGCAGGAGGAGACCCTCAACGCCACCCTGAACGAGCTGATCGATAACCTGGGCGCCGGCCCGGGGGCGCGCTACAAGCTGCCCTGGTACCTGGTGATGGGGGTCGAGAATGCCGGCAAGACCAGCCTGATCAACCGTTCCGGCCAGAACTTCGCGCTCACCCATGTGATGAAGGCCTCCGGCCAGGGCAAGAAGGGGCAGTTCGGCTTCGACTGGTGGATCGGCGACAAGGCGGTGCTGATCGACCCGGATGGCGAGCTGCTGACCCAGGGCGCCATGGAGGGCGGCGAACCCCAGGAGCTGGAGAGCCGCCTGTGGGATCACTTCACCGGCTGGCTGGAGCGCAACCGCTCCCAGCGTCCCCTCGATGGTGTCGTGCTGGTGCTCGACCTGGCCCGGCTGAGCGACGCCAAGGTGGCGGTGCGCAAGGCCTATGCCTCGTTGCTGCGCGCCCGCCTGCGCGAACTGATGGAGCGCCACGGCGCCCGGCTGCCGGTCTATGTCACCTTCAGCAAGATGGATCTGCTCCACGGTTTCGACGACTTCTTCCGCCACTACTCCCGGGCGGCGCGTCGTGCGCCGCTGGGCTTCACCTTCAGTGCCGATAGCCTCGAGAGGCCCGGCCAGTGGGAGGCGGAGTTCGCCTCCGCCTACGACGAGATGCTCGACTGGCTCAACCGCAGCCTGCCCTCGCTGCTCGCCGAATGCCGCGACCGGGAAGAGCGCGAGTCGGTATTCCGCTTCGTGCGCCAGCTTGCCGGCCTGCGCGACTTGCTGCTCGGCTTCCTCTGCGAGGCGCTCTCCAGCGACCGCTTCTCCACCGCTGCCATGGTACGCGGCACCTATTTCACCTCGGTCTATCAGCAGGGGGTGCCCGAAGACCCCTTCGTCGATGCCGCCGCCCGCCGCTACGGCATGGCCGACAGCATCCAGCCGGCCCACCGGGCGGCTCGCAGTGCGCTCTACTTCACCGAGGAGCTGTTCGACAAGGTGATCTATCCCGAGGCGGGGCTGGCCGGCGACAACGCCCGGGCCGCGCGTCGTCGGCGTCGTGCGCGTCGTACCAGCGTCGTCGCCTGCCTGCTGGGGGCCGCCGTCCTGGTCGGCGGTTGGAGCCACTTCTATCAGAAGAACAGCACCGCCTTGGCCGCCGTGGAGGAAAAGGCCCAGGAGTTCCTGGCCTCCAAGCCCGATGAGCTGCAGGGCGACGACCCCACCGGCTATGCCTTCCTCGATCCGCTGGATCGGCTGCGTGGCGCCACCCTGGCCTTCGGCGACTACCGCGACCAGCTGCCGTGGCTGGCCGACATGGGCCTCTATCAGGGCCAGTCCGTGGGTCGCGAGGTGGAAAGCGCCTACCTGGCAATGCTCTCCTATCATTTCCTGCCCTCGCTGATGGTCGGCATCATGGATGACATGAACCGTGCCGAGGAGGGCAGCAACGAGAAGCTGGCGCTGCTGCGCGTGTTGCGCATGATGTCGGATGCCAGCGGCCGCCAGCCCGAGCGGGTCCATGACTTCATGGCCCGGCGCTGGCAGCGTGAATTCGCCCAGCGCGGCAGCGTTCAGGAGCGCTTGCTCGATCATCTCGACTACGCCATGACCCACACCGACCTGGAAGGCCGTGTGGCCACCGGCGACCGCAATGCCGAGTTGGCCATGACGCCGCTGCGCGGCAGCCTGCAGGCCGCCCAGGAGGAGCTCTCTCGCCAGCCCATGGACGAGCGGGTCTATGCCACCCTCAAGGCGGGCAGCGATCGCCGCAGCGGGGCGGTGCTGGACCTGCGCCAGGGCGTGGGCCCCGCCTTCAGCGCCGTGTTCATGGCTCGCGACGACGAGGACGAGAGGCTGCGCCTGCCCACCCTGGTGACCCGCGATGGCTTCGAGGGCTATTTCCTCAAGGAAGTCGAGCAGGCCACCGAGCTGGCGCTGATCGATCTCTGGGTGCTGGGCCGTCGTGACGACATCACCTTCAGCGAGGCCGACCAGCGTCAGCTGCGCGACGCCCTTCACGAGCGCTACGTCAGCGACTACCACGTGACCTGGCGGCAGGTGCTGGATGACGTCTTCCTGGTGCCGATCCCCGATATCGACCAGGCCGTCGTGGTGGCGGATACCCTGCTGGGGGCCAGCCGCCCGCTGGACCGCCTGCTGGGCGAGGTCGCCAACCACACCCGTCTCTATCCCGAGCTGCCGGTCGATGACGAAGCGGCCCGCCAGGCGCTGGAGCGTTCGCCCCGTTATCGCCTGGCCGGTGACATCGAGCGTAACTTCACCGAACTCAATGGGCTGCTGGATGCGCGAGGCGACAACCCCTCCGATATCGCCGAGATCAAGAGGGCCATTGCCGAGCTGCGCGACTACCTGCGTCATGTGCAGGGCGCCAGCGATTCGGGGCGTGCCGCCTTCGTCAGCGCTCGTGACCGCCTGGCACTGCGCGGCGGCGACCCCATCCACAACCTGAAGCGCATTGCCGAGAACACCCCGGCGCCGGTGGACCGCATGCTCGAGAGCCTGGCCGACCAGAGCTGGCAGCTGCTGATGGCCAGCGCCATCCGCCATCTCGAGCACCAGTGGCTCGACGATGTCGTCACGCCCTACCAGAACCGTCTGGCCGGGCGCTACCCGCTGGTGGCCGGTGCCTCGCGGGACGTGGCCCTGACCGACTTCGAGGCCTTCTTCGGTCCGGGCGGCACCCTCGACAGCTTCTACCAGGACAACCTGCGGCCTTTCATCGAGGAAGCCCCGGAACAGCTGCTCGACGCCGACGGCAACTCGCTGCTACGGGGTAGCGTGTTCACGGCGTTCCAGCGCGCCGAGCAGATTCGCGAGGCCTATTTCGGCCGCGACGGCGTGCTCGACGTGGAATTCTCCCTCGAACCGGTCAGCCTCAGCCCCGACAAGCGGCGCGGCGTGATCAGCGTCGACGGTCAGCTCATCGAATACGCCCACAGCGCCAGCCACCGGGTCTCGATGATCTGGCCCAACACCCTGCGGGGCGGCACCGAGAGCCGGGTCACCCTGGTGCCGAGTCAGGTCAATCGCTCGCCGCGCAGCATGTCCCGCGACGGCGCCTGGGCCTGGTTCCGGCTGCTCGATGAGGCCGAGATCACCAGTGCCGGCGAACGCGACCTGGAGCTGCGCTTCAGCGTCGACGGCGGCACCATCCGCTATCGCCTCAGCGCCAACGGCTCGCGCAATCCCTTCACCCGCCCGCTGGCCGCCGGCTTCCAGCTGCCCACCGCACTCTATGCCGAGGGAGGCCTGAATGCTGACGATGTTTAAGCGGCTGTTTTCCGGTGGGCGCGAGGCGGCCAAGGCCGACCCCGCGCCGACGGACAGCGCCATGGCCGGGCTGGAAACGGCCCAGGTAGAGGACATCGAACGCTTTCTGGAAGCGGCACGCCGCGCCGATGCCCAGGGGCACTCCCCCTGGGTGCTGCGCGACGAGGCTCGCCTGGATACCCTGCGGCGCGCGCTGGAATTCACCGCGCACCGGGGGCTGTGGCTGCAGCGCGACGGCAGCCACGTGGCCCACTGGCAGGGCCGGTTGCTGGTACTGCGACACGGCGAAGGGCCGCCGCTGGGCATGCTGCTGGCCTGCCGGCCGGATGACGAAGCCGCCTGGCAGCTGCGCTTCTTCTTCATCGAGCCGGAGTGGCAGGGCAGCGGCCACGGTGCCCGCCTGCTGCTGGCGGCGCGGCGCACCCTCAGCGGCACCCCGCTGCAGTCACGCCTGCCGGTGGCCTGCGAGGCGGCGATTCGCAGCCTGGAAAAGGCCGGCTTCAAGCGCATGCACGTGGATGCATCGAAGGTGGCCAGCTTCGAGGCGCCGGCCGAGTGGGATTAAGTCCCGCGAACCCAATAGAGGAGAACGACAGATGGGACGCAAGCTCGTACTCGTGGGAGACATCGGTACCGGTCACGATGGTTTCCCGCCGACGCCGGTCATCGCCGGCAGCCCGACCGTGATGGTGGACGGCAAGCCGGTGGCGCGCCTGGGCGACCCCCTGGCACCCCACGACAAGCCCAAGCACTCCTCGCACCCGCGGGCCATTGCCGAGGGCTCGGGCACCATTCTGGTCGACGGCAAGCCGGCAGCGCTCACCGGCCATGCCGTGAGCTGCGGCGGGGTGGTGATCGGCAGCGCAACCGGCGAGGGCAGCTGACATGGCCAATCAGACCGGTCTTCAGTTCACACTTGCCCTCGCCGGGGCCGACGATCTCGACCTGGCCGTGGTCGACTTCACGCTGACCGAGGCGCTCTCCCGGCCCTTCCATCTGGCGGTCAACCTCGCCAGCCGCGACC
>NZ_QPKI01000020.1 GCF_003339685.1 Halomonas sp. DQ26W
GTCGCGATGCGGAGCAGCGCTCCTACAGCTGCTTTTTCCTGCCATAACAGGCGACTACCACCCTGTTGGAGTATCTTTAGATCACGACTGGAGGCCGCAGGCCTCCCGGCGGTGTTGCCAATGCCGGCGACCATCGCCAACGCCGTGGCCTCCGCCAAGGCGCCTGGCGGCGCCAGTCGCGATGCGGAGCGGCGCTCCTACAGCTGCTTTTTCCTGCCATAACAGGCGACTACCACCCTGTAGGAGAATCTTTAGATCACGACTGGAGGCCGCAGGCCTCCCGGCGGGGTTGCCAACGTTCGCGGCCATCACCGGCGTTTCAGCCTCCGCCAAGGCGCCTGGCGGCGCCAGTCGCGATGCGGAGCAGCGCTCCTACAGCTGCTTTTTCCTGCCATAACAGGCGACTACCACCCTGTTGGAGTATCTTTAGATCACGACTGGAGGCCGCAGGCCTCCCGGCGGTGTTGCCAACGTTCGCGGCCATCACCGGCGTTTCAGCCTCCGCCAAGGCGCCTATCGGCGCCAATCGCGATGGGAACCAGCGCTCCAACAATGATTCTTTCTACCGACAGTGCCACGTCGTTGTTGGAGTATCTTCAGATCACGACTGGAGGCCGCAGGCCTCCCGGCGGTGTTGCCCGTGCCAGCGACCATCGCCAACGCTGTGGCCTCCGCCAAGGCGCCTGGCGGCGCCAGTCGCGATGCGGAGCAGCGCTCCAACAATGATTCTTTCTACCGACGGTGCCACGCCATTTTGTAGGAGCATCTTCAGCTCACGACTGGAGGCCGCAGGCCTCCCGGCGGGGTTGCCAATGCCGGCGACCATCGCCAACGCCGTGGCCTCCGCCAAGGCGCCTGGCGGCGCCTGGCGGCGCCAGTCGCGATGCGGAGCAGCGCTCCTACAGCTGCTTTTTCCTGCCATAACAGGCGACTACCACCCTGTTGGAGTATCTTCAGATCACGACTGGAGGCCGCAGGCCTCCCGGCGGGGTTGCCAACGCCAACGATCACCGCCAACGCGCCGGCCTCCACCAGGCGCCTGCTGAGTCTTATGCGTCATCAGGAATGGATGAGGGCTCCGATAGACAAGCCTGATGGCAAGAGCGTATCAGCCCCGCTTGAACATCTCGTCGCCGACCTGATCGATATAGCGCTGGGCCTTGCTGACCATCAACTGATCACAGGCCTCGCGCCCGGGAACCATGTCGGAGCGCTCGAAGCGATGCTCAAGCATATCGCCGTCAGCGCCCGGCTTGCGGATCCAGCCGCTGACGCGGAACTGGCCACCCTGGTCGGCCGGCTCGGAAATGATCTGGTAGCCCTTGTACTCGACGGCCTCGGCAGCCGGTGCGTTTTTCGGGGTGTCATCACCGGAACCGAACAGGCCGGAGAACAGTTTCTTCAGCATGGGTCTCTCCTGCGCTCGCGAAGCATAGCCCCCCTCCTGCACGGAGGGAGACTCGCCAGGGATCAGTCCTGCTGGCGCCCCTTGCCGGCAGCAATACGCAGGCGCAGGGCGTTGAGCTTGATGAAGCCCTCGGCATCCTTCTGATCGTAGGCGCCGGCATCGTCCTCGAAGGTGGCGATGGATTCGTCGAACAGCGATTGCTCCGACTTGCGCCCGACCACGCTGGCGCTGCCCTTGTAGAGCTTGATGCGGACCACGCCGGAGACGTTCTTCTGGGTCTCGTCGATGGCGGCCTGGAGCATGCGCCGTTCCGGGCTCCACCAGTAGCCGTTGTAGATCACCTTGGCATACTTGGGCATCAGCTCATCCTTGAGGTGAGCTTCTTCGCGATCCAGGGTGATCGACTCAATGGCACGGTGGCCCTTGAGCATGATGGTGCCACCCGGCGTCTCGTAGCAGCCACGGGACTTCATGCCCACGTAGCGGTTCTCGACGATATCGAGACGGCCGATGCCGTTGGCGCCACCCAGTTTGTTGAGTGTCTCGAGCACTTCGTGGGGCTTCATCGCCTTGCCGTCGAGAGCGACGATGTCGCCCTTCTCGTAAGTCAGCTCGACGTAGGTGGGTGTATCCGGCGCAGCCTCGGGCGAAACGCTCCAGCGCCACATGTCCTCCTCGGCCTCGGCCCAGGGGTCCTCGAGGATGCCACCCTCATAGGAGATATGCAGCAGGTTGGCATCCATGGAGTAGGGCGACTTCTTTTTGCTCTTGGAGAAGTCGACCGGGATGTCGTGCTGCTCGCAGTAATTCATCAGTTTTTCACGGGACGTGAGATCCCACTCGCGCCAGGGAGCGATGACCTTGACACCGGGCTTGAGCGCGTAGGCGCCCAGCTCGAAACGCACCTGGTCGTTACCCTTGCCGGTGGCGCCATGGGAGATGGCGTCGGCGCCGGTCTCGTTGGCGATCTCGATCAGACGCCGGGCGATCAGTGGGCGAGCGATAGAGGTGCCCAGCAGGTACTCACCCTCGTAGATAGTGTTGGCTCGGAACATCGGGTAGACGTAGTCACGCACGAACTCCTCGCGCAGGTCCTCGATGTAGATCTCCTTGACGCCCAGGGCCTCAGCCTTGGTGCGTGCCGGCTCGACTTCCTCGCCCTGACCGATGTCGGCGGTAAAGGTCACGACCTCGCAGCTGTAGGTTTCCTGCAACCACTTGACGATGACGGATGTATCCAGGCCGCCGGAGTAGGCGAGCACGACCTTCTTGACATCGGACATTCGGGGCTCCTTTCTGGTAAGCGTCATAAGCAGTCAAGTATAGCGTGACAGCCGCCTGACGAATACCGGCGGCGGGACGTGCGGACGTCAAACTGCTAGACTTTCGCGGATTCGGTGGGGGGGTCTGGCCCCCGACTTCTCCCGAGCCAACCAATAAGGAACACGATGCTCACGATAAGGAGTGGTGCATGAGTGAAGCGATCGCCCGCGAACTGATGGCCCAGCGATTCCGGAGCTTCCTGCCCGTCGTCGTGGATATGGAAACCGGTGGCTTCAATGCCGAACGTGACGCAATCCTCGAGATCGCCGCGGTGACACTGACCATGGACCCGGAGGGCAACCTGATTCCAGATGCCACCTATGCGTATCACGTGCAACCCTTTACCGGCGCCAACGTGGAGCAGTCGGCACTCGATTTTACCGGCATCAAGCTCGATGATCCGCTGCGCCAGCGTATCGCGCTCAGTGAACCCGAAGCCTTGGGAGAAATCTTCAGGTCGGTGCGCAAGTCGATCAAGTCACTTGGCTGCACTCGAGCCGTTCTAGTGGGTCACAATGCCGCCTTCGATCACGGGTTTCTCAATTCTGCCGTCGCACGCTGCGGCATCAAGCGAAACCCGTTCCACCCCTTCTCGAGCTTCGATACCGCGACCCTGTCGGGTCTCGTCTACGGGCAAACGGTACTCGCCAGAGCATGTCGCGCCGCGGGCATCGCCTTCGATAACCAAGAAGCCCACTCGGCACGCTACGACACCGAGCGTACCGCCGAACTATTCTGCGCCATCGTCAATCGCTACAAGGATCTCGGCGGCTGGGCCCTGGCACAGCGGGAGCAGGGGCTAGAGGAGTTTTAGTTGCCCCAGTTCCCGCGTCGGGTAATCGAATGCAGAAGATCAGGCGTTATCGCCCTGCTCCTCCTGCGCGTTGGCACGTGCCGCCGCGGCCTTGATCAGGGTCTCCAACTCGCCGTTCTGGTGCATTTCACCGACGATGTCGCAACCGCCGACCAGTTCACCTTCGACCCACAACTGGGGGAAAGTCGGCCAACTGGCGTATTTCGGCAGTTCGCTGCGGATATCCGGATTGTCGAGGATATTGACGAAGGCAAAACGCTCGCCACAGGCCATCAGGGCCTGGACGGTCTGGGCAGAGAAGCCACACTGCGGCAACTGGGGGGTGCCCTTCATGTAGATCAGGATAGGGTTTTCGCTGATCTGGCGCTGTATGTTCTCGAGAGTGGTGCTCATGTGCACTCCTGTTGGGTCAATGGGACTGACGGCGCCGACGAATACCCGACAACGACGCTCAGCTTTTACTCATGGTCGTCATTCTACTGATGACGAGCGCATTGCGCATCCCCTGCGGGCTGGATAGGATGGGGGTTTTTTCGCGCGGAGAGATCGCCATGGCGACACGCCATTTCCTGACCCTGCTGGACCTGAGCCCGGAAGAGCTCCACTACCTGATCCAACGCGCCATCACGATCAAGAACCGCCTGCGTGCCCAGGGGCCGAGCTATTCGCCCTTCACCAACCACACAATGGCGATGATTTTCGAGAAGTCATCGACGCGCACTCGCGTCTCCTTCGAGACTGCCATGGCTCAGTTCGGCGGACATGCGCTGTTTCTCTCTCCGCGCGATACCCAGCTTGGCCGGGGCGAGCCGATCGAGGATACCGCAAGGGTTCTGGCCGAGATGGTCGACATCGTCATGATTCGCACTTTTTCGCATGCCGGCCTCGAGACATATGCCGCCGCCAGTTCGATACCAGTGATCAATGCGCTCTCCGACGACTACCATCCATGCCAGCTGCTTGCCGACGTAATGACCTGGACCGAACTACGCGGCAGTGTCAAGGGGCGCACCGCCGTTTGGGTCGGTGATGGCAACAATATGTGCCACTCCTGGATAAACGCCGCACGGCAATTCGATTTTCAGCTGCGCATCTGCTGCCCCGAGGGCTATGAACCACGCCAGGACATTCTCGATGCCGCCGGCGATCGCGTCATGATTCTCCACGACCCGCAGCAGGCCGTAACCGGTGCCGACCTCGTCACCACTGACGTCTGGGCCTCCATGGGTCAGGAAGAGGAACAGGCCAAGCGCGAAGCGGCTTTCGCCGGTTATCAAGTCAGCGAGGCCCTGCTCGACCGCGCCAGGCCCGACGCGCTTTTCCTTCACTGCCTGCCGGCACACCGGGGTGAGGAGATCAGCAAGACACTGCTCGATGATGCCCGCAGCGTGGTGTGGCAGGAAGCCGGCAACCGCCTGCATGCCCAGAAGGCCTTGATCGAGTTCCTGCTGCTCGGACAAGTGGATTACTGAGCGACTACCACCGCCGGGACTCACCTCTCGGTGGTGCAGGGCGACTCCTTCAGCATCTCAGCCAATTGGCACAGTGGCAGGGGACGACTGAACAGGTAGCCCTGGAAAGCGTGACAACCCTGCCGGACCAGCCAGTCACGGTGCGCCTGGGTCTCCACACCTTCTGCAATGACGTCCAGACCCAGATTACGCCCCAGGTCAATGATGGAAGCACAAATTACCGTATTCGCCCTATCCTCGAACAGCGTCTGCACGAAAGACTTGTCGATCTTCAACTGATCGAGGGGCAAGCGGTTGAGATAACTGAGCGAAGAGTAACCCGTACCGAAGTCGTCGAGTGAAAAGCGCACGCCCAGCGCCTTGATGCGCTGCATGGCGTCACGCACAGCATCCGGTTTCTCCATGAAGAGATTTTCGGTCAGCTCAAGCTTGAGCCGCTCGGGGCAGGCACCGGTTGCCGCGAGTATCGCTTCAAGCCGCGAGACGAAATCCGGCTGCTGGAACTGCAGCGGGCTGATATTGACGGCCATGCTCAAGCCGACCTTCCCCGGCTCGTCAGCCCACGCGGCAAGCTGATAACAGGCCGTCTCCAGCACCCAATCACCAATCGAAACGATAAGATCGCTTTCCTCGGCGATGGGAATGAATTCGCACGGTGAAACCATACCGAATTCCGGGTGATGCCAACGCAGTAGTGCCTCGACGCCTGTCACCCTACCTTGCTGTTCGACCTGGATCTGATAGTAGAGCTGCAACTCTTCACGCCGTTGCGCCTGGCGCAATTCGTTTTCCATCATCGCACACCGAGCTGCCACCGCCTGCATGGTGGGATCGAAAAAGCGCCAGGTGTTGCGACCCGCCTGCTTGGCCTGATACATCGCCATTTCGGCCTGCTGCAGGCACTCTTCGGCATTTTCGGCACCGTCCAACAGCAAGGTTATGCCGATACTACCTGACAGCTGATGTCGGCGCCCATTCAGCGTAAAGGGTTCGGCAAGCAAGGTGAGAAGCTTGGTGGCCAGCCGTTCCACACGCTGGGAGGTGGCCTCGATCGAACTTCCCAGCCCTTCGGCCAGAATCACGAATTCATCACCTCCCAGCCGCGCCACCAAGTCCGATTCACTACTGACTTCGCCGATGCGGCTGGCCATGAGTCTTAGCAATTCATCGCCCGCCTGGTGGCCGAGACTATCGTTGATGTGTTTGAAACCATCCAGGTCAATGAACAGCAGGGCGTCACGCTGTTGTTGGCTCGCGCTGACTGTCATGTTGCAGCTCACTCGGTCGAGCAGCATGCGTCGGTTGGGCAGACCAGTCAGTGGGTCGAAGAATGCCAGGCGATGAACTTCCTGCTCGGCTGCACGATGCAACGAGATGTCGCTCAACGTCGCCACGTAGTGACTGGGCTGGCCAGAGTCGTTTTTGACGGCACTGATGGTGACCCACTGAGGATAGGTTTCGCCATTCTTGCGGCGATTCCAAACTTCGCCATGCCAGCTACCGTTCTTATGGATGCTGTCCCACATCTGGCGGTAGAAATCGGCGTCGTGGCGTCCCGAATTGAGGATGCGCGGATTCTCGCCCAGCACCTCATCGGCGCTGTAACCAGTGATGCGTTCGAAGGTGGCATTCACCTTGCGGATGGCACCGCTGGCGTCGGTAATGAACATGCCCATGTGCGTATCGAAGACCAGTGCTGCGATATCAAGCTCCGCCTGGAGTGACTCATTGAGCCGCTGCAAAACCTGCCTCTTCTGGCGCAGCTCTCGGAGGGTATGGGCCAAGAGCAGCCCCAATAGCCCAGCGATCATCCATCCGAGCATAAGTAGTAGAGCCTCCTCTCGCTTGGCCTAGCCCTTGTGCAGCAAAAGTTCAACGCGGCGGTTGGCGGCGCGACCCTCGGCGGTTTCATTGCTTTTCAGCGGGCGCGTCTCGGCGTATCCCACTGCACGCAACCTCTCGGTCGACACATCCAGTTCGGAAAGGTAACGCAACACGGCAATGGCTCGCGCAGAAGAGAGCTCCCAGTTGGAAGGGAATTGGGCCGTGGCGATGGGAATACTGTCGGTGTGCCCTTCCACCGAGACATCCCCCTCGAAGTTTCCGAGGATATCACGCAGGCGACTCAACACCTCGCGACCCTGTCCGGTAAGGGAGGCCTGGCCGCTGTCGAACAGAAGGTTGTCATCGATACGCAGGGTGATGCCTTGCTGTCCCTGGTCCACACTCACCCCTTCGATGTCGAGCCCGGAGAAGCGCGGCTGTAAACCATCGTGACGCGGCCGGAGCCCCGACGAAGCCACCATATTGGCCGCAGCCACTGCCTGGGGCGAGATAAACGACGCGGATTCCCCGCCATGACGAGCACCTTGGGAAGCCAGGCCGTTGCCGGACAGCGAGAGCAGCAGCACGAACAGCGTGATAAGCAGCGTGAGTACATCGAGATAGCTCATCAGCCAGCTATCGCCGTCGCCATCAACCGCCATGGGGGTAAGCATGTCTCGCAAATTCCGATCAAGCATTCTGCCCCTTCCCTTCTGACGACCCCTTGCCCGCCGCAGGCGTGCGCTGTTTCACGTTATCGCGAATCTCGTCATGGTAGTTGGCGACGAAGGAGTTGAGGGTTTCCTCGATGAAGGAAGGCAAACGCCGCTTGGTGATCAGCGAGATTCCTTCGAGCACCATGTTCATGGCGATGAGACGCTCCTCGGTGCGTCGCTCGAGCTTCACCGCAATGGGCTTGAAGATGAGGTTGGCCAGCAGGATGCCGTAGAAGGTCGTCAGCAGCGCTACTGCCATGCGCGGTCCGATAACGTGAAGGTCACCGGCTTCCATGACTTCCAGCATGTTGACTAGCCCCACCAGCGTACCGATCATGCCGAAGGCCGGTGCATAAGTGGCCATGGTGCGAAATATCTGCGCCTCGGCATGCTCACGGGCCTTGAGGCGAGCGATGCGCCAGCGCAGGAGGTCGAAGATCTCGTCCTCCTTGGTATTGGCGATCACCAGCTGTATGCCGGTGCGCAGGAAAGGATTGCGTGCCGTCTCCAGGGCCTCCTCGACGGCCCGGACATCGCCCTTGAGCCACAGCCGCGAGATATCGACCAGTTCCTTGATATCGTCTCGGGTATAGGTATTTTCGCGGCGAAACACCAGCCCGACCAGGCGTACGACCCTGAGGACCTCTTTCAGCGGATAGCTGATGAACGTGGCCGCCATGGTGCCAGCCAATACGATGGCAAGCCCAGGCAAATTCATGAAGCTCTGCGGCGACTCGGCCGTAAAAAACAGCACGCTGACCAGCAGAATGATACTGGCGAACATGCCGATGATCGTTGAAGGGTTCATGCAGGCTCCTGGTAGGGGCATCGAGTCTAGGACATCAATCGGCAGACAGTGTCAAAACTTGAGGTACACCTGACAAGAAGCCGACAAGGAGGAATCCTGGACTTCCTATGCCAACCCCAACCTGGCGCGTCTAGCCAACGTCCTGAAGTCTGGCCTTTACGCCTTGTTACAGGCAATCTAGCGAGATACCAGGAGTCTCGATCAGGCGAATACGCGCAACGCATCGAATCATGAATATTTTCTGAGTGCGGTGTCGCTCAGCAGGGAGCCCAGCAGCATGCCAGAGCAAGCCAATTTGTATCCTTGTACCATCGCCCTTCATCCGATTCACGACGCGGACCACGCCCATGTGGCGGACCGCCTGGTCTATCGGTCAAGCGGCGTGTCCGAAACCGACGACATCATGGTCGCCACTGCCAGGGCACTGACTAGCGCAGTCTACGAGCTCGGCGATTGCGGCCTGCTCGGCGAACGTACGTTATTCATCGACCTGCCGATGGTGTGGCTCGACCATCCCGAACTCCTTCCCACGCCGGCCTCCCGACTGGCCATCGGCATCGCCGACATGCCGGAGGTCGACGACGGGTTGCTGGCTCGCCTGGACGACATCCGAGAGCGTGGCTATCGCATCATCCTCCCCGCCAACCTGCTCAAGTCGCATCTCGAGGCAATACTACCCAGAACCGACATCATCCGGATGACCGCACCCGATGAACTCGATGCCGAAATCCTCGAACGGCTACCCGCCCACGATATCAAGCTGCTGGTGGAGAATATCGAGCAGCGAGAAGAACTCGAGCGCTATCGCGAGATCGGCTGCAGCTACTATAACGGGCGCTACCTGGCAAACCCCAGCTTCATCGCCTCCCCACTGCGGGGACGACACGGCAATCGAGCCGCCCAGATACGCCTGATTCGCGCACTTTACGAAGACGACAGCGACGTTGATCGTCTCCAGGAACTTGTGGTGCAGATCCCCCACCTGCATGTGGCCGTGCTGCGCCGCGCGAATTCGGTCTATTACAACCGTAGCGGCAGCGAAATCGACCTGCGCCGGGCGATGCAGGTGCTCGGCCTGATCGAATTGCGCCGCCTGATCCTCACCCTCACGCTGGGGAGCCTGCAGCCGTCGTCCAGAATCATACTGCGCATGGCCCTAATCCGCGCCTTCATGTGCCGTAATCTGTCGGTTCCCTTCGCCGGCCTGGACACCGAGGATGCTTTCACCACCGGATTGTTCTCGATGATGGATGCCCTACTCGAGGAAGACCGCGACACCCTGTTCGCGAAGTTGCCCCTCAACCCACTCATTATTCGTGCCGTGAAGGATCGCTCCGGCCCCCTTGGTGCCGTGCTGACGCTCTGCGAGAATCATGAGCGTCAGATCGAGGACTCGATCAACGGTATGCCCGCGGACCGGCTGCAACGCTGCTACATGTCGGCCCTGGCCAGTGCCCGCGCCCTGATGAACAATCTTTGAGACGATGCCTTGAGGATCAACTGACAGGCTATTCTTGCTGTTCGGTCAGCCGGCTGCGAAGCCGGCTGACCGCCTGACTGTGGAGCTGACAGACCCGGGACTCGGTCACCCCCATCACCACACCGATCTCCTTGAGGTTCAGCTCTTCCTGGTAGTAGAGCGCCATCAACAGTTTTTCCCGTTCCGGCAATGCCTCGATTCCCTCTACAAGCTGCTGCCGCTTCTGCTCATCGATCAGTTGCTTGTAAGGTATGTCAGCAGCGGCGTCTGCGACGCCGGGCTCAATGCCCTCCACGAGTAGTGCCTCGAACGGCAGCAAATGGCCGCTGTTGGTATCGTTCAGCAACTGGCGATACGTCACCAGGTCCATGTCCAGTTCGGCAGCTATTTCCGTCTCCTCGGCTGGCCGGCCAAGGTGCTGTTCGAGCCGTCTGACGGTCTCATCGACCGCCCGGGCATTGCGCCGTACGCTGCGCGGCAGCCAGTCACGGCTACGCAGTTCATCGAGCATGGCGCCACGTATGCGCTGACTGGCAAAGGTGGCAAAACTGGCACCCTGCGAGGAGTCGAAACGTCCCATGGCTTCGAGAAGTCCGACCGTACCGGCCTGAATCAAGTCGTCCAGCTCGATGCTTGCCGGAAGACGCACCTGCAGGGAGAGCGCCAGACGTCGCACCAGCGGATAATGTTCCGCCAGCATGTCCCCCTGGTCGATCTTGCCTCGTGCTGTGTACATACTCATGCTCTCGTGGCTGCCAGCCCAATTCAAAGGGTTCTGATTCGCTCGACGGGTCTCGTTGGATTCAAGGTCGATCCATGATGGTTCACGATGACCTGAAGCCCCCGCAGTGTCATGGCACGCTGCTGGCGATCCTGCAGGGCAAACTGGAAGTAAAGCACCGAGTCCGCCGCTATGCCGGTCAATGCCTCGGTATAGCCGCGCGGCCCTGACAGAGCCACACAGCCCCCGGTGTGGCATAGCCAGGCATTAACCTCGCTCCCTGCCGGGGGCTGGAATTGCCAGCTGACCCGCCCCATCACTTGCCCCTGCGCCAGTTCTGCCGTGGGCGGCATCATGTCTGCAGACTGAACCGGGCGGTCCGGCATGACCACTTGCACCGGCGGCGCAGTGGCCACCCAACTGCCGGATGCCTGTGCCAGAGTGGCAAGGAGAGCAACCCCCAGTCCTGTCAGCAAGCTCTTCCACGATAGGAGTCGCCTCATCTCGCCAACACCAGTAGTTCGATTCCCAGGTAGCTCGCCGCAGCATGGCGAAGGTTGCTCAGTAGCCCCTGTCGCCCCACGCTCGGCGGATGCACCAGGACCAACCGCTGCGGCCCTCCCCGCTCGGCCACCTGCTTGAGCACCCGATAGGCACGACGGAAAGCCTCCGGATCGGCATCCACCCATAGCGCCCATCGCGCCTGTTCGCTTGCCAGTACCGGCAGGTGCGGACTGCCGACAGGCAGTGCTACTACACGCCAGGCATGGGGGTTGCCGACCCACCCGCGACCCTGGTCGGCCCAGTATTCGAAGAGCTCGGTCACCCTGCCGGTGTGGCGTGATCCGTTGCCGGGAAGTCCCAAAACCATCAATGTTGTCTCATCTGATGGACGGCGTGCTGGACGCACCTCCATCGCCGCACTGCCAACGGAAGGCCGTTCCGGACGGCCAGGGGCAGATTGAGCAACAGACGACGGCATTCCGTCCATCGTCACCAGCATCTCGGCGACATGATCAGGGCACGTCTCCTGGGGCGGCCTTGGGGCTGTAGTCGCCCATTTGCGCAGCCCGGCAGCCTGATCCATACCCATCTAGCCCGCCTCCCTTTCACCAAGACCCAGATGCCGAATGGCATCACGTACCATGAACAATTGAACCAGCGATTCCAGCAGTGCCACGTCGCGGCGACGCTGCCGTCCTCCGGCCAGACCCAGCATCTCGGCTCGCAGATCCATGGCCGCCTCGTCGTCGGCCAGGTCCAGATGCGCCGCTACCGTAGCCAATCCGCTTGCCATCAAAAGGCGCATGTCGGGCCGTACCTCGCCCAGTTCCGCAGGCGCCAGTCGCTGCCAGGCTCGCCGGGTCAGCTGAGGTAGAGCATCTCCCTGCAGTTGCGCCAGCAGCAACGCTTGCAGGTCGTGCCCCAGCCGTGCCGGCGATATCCAGTAGCGCTTCGCCTGGACGCGACCGCTTTCCGCATCCCGTACCTCGCCAAGCCAGGCTCGCGCCGAAATCGTCTGGGTCACGCTTTTGCCGGCCTTCAGGGTCACCGTCACCGGCAGGCTTGAGAGGATCATGCGCCCTGGCGCCCCACGGAAGCGACAGCTCACGTCCCCCAACGGCTCGGCCGACTCGCCCAGCGCCGACAACGGCTGACGTTCGCCGACATGTTCGACACGCTGGCTGCCACGCACCTGGCTGCACCAGGTCAGAGCCTGTTGCTCGAGCCAGCCTGCGGCCTCGCCATCGGGCAGGCCGGTGAACAGGTGCACGCTAACCGAGTGACGGTGAAGCGCCTCTTCCAACCGCGCTTGCTGCCCAGGGACCTGACGGTGCTGCAGCAGCGGTAATGCCAACCAGACACCCTCCGGGTCGAGGGCGACGTCCGGCATCGACCAATGCTCACCCTTGACGCGACGGCGCTCGCCCCACAGCATGCCGATCGCCTGTCCATCAGTCGGGTAGGTTGCCAGGAGCGCTTCCAACCGCCGCTGCTGAACGGACTCCGGCAAGCCAAGCAGGTCCCACACCGCCTCCAGTTGCCCGAACCCGGCCAACCGTTGTCGCAGGTTCTGCAGCGTGCTGGAGAGCCTGCGCCCCTGCCCCAGCAGGCTCTGGGAGCGAGACGCTGATTCCGTTGCCCCCTGGCGAGCCGTCGATGCCGGCAAAGCGACTCGGGACTCCAGCGCCTGTTCGACCAGGGCCGGCACGTCGGCCACCGACATATCCTCCGGTACACGCTGCCCATGGGAGACGAACAGCAGGCGCAGGCCATGGCGCATGACAATATCCAGTACCGGCGCCAGGCGGCCGGCCTCATCCTGCTTGGTGATGATGCAGTCGCCGAGTTCGGCGCCCGCCGCCTGGGCCGCCTGGCGATAACGCATGACAACCTCTTCCAGTGTCTCGGGCTGGCTGGCGGCATTGAGCAGCAGTACCAGCTTCACCGGAGCGTCACCGCCACGCAGATGAGCCACCTGTTCGATGACCCGATGGTCACGCTGGCTCATGCCTACCGTATCGATGATCACCCAGGACTTGCCGCGCATGCGTGCAAGCAGATCGGAGACCGGCTGATCGGCATTCAGCGCATACATGGGGACATCGAGCAGGCGTGAATAGATACGCAATTGTTCATGGGCACCGATACGAAAACTGTCGGTGGTCACCAAGGCAACCGGGCGAGTACCATGGCGCATCACATAGCGCGCGGTCAGCTTGGCCGTGGTGGTGGTCTTGCCGATTCCCGTCGGACCGACCAAGGCTACGATGCCGGCACGATCCAGGAACGCGGCCTCGTCGTCGAGCCCCTCCAGACGCTTCACCAATTGGCGATGCAACCAGCTCATGGCGCGATCATCCACGCCATGACCGGCCAGCTCTTCCGGCAATGCCGAAACCACCTCGCCGGCCAGCTCCCAACCGAACCCCGCTTCCCGCAATATCTGCAACAGCTGTTCGCGAAGGCCGGTGGCCACTTCCTGCGGCCCCTGCTCGCGGGACAGCAGTGCACGCATGTCGCGCATCTCATCGAGCAGCTTTGTGCTCATGGCCTCGAAGGCACTAGCGGCAGCCGGCTGCGCAGCGGAAGCCGGTGACGCCGCAGCCGGTGCGCGCTCACGGCTTTCGGGAGCATCGCTACCTCCGGGAGCTGCCGACTCGGCCATGGCCAGAATTTCGACGCCATCGTCGACCCGCCGGTTGGCCAGAATGAGGGCCTCGTCGCCTAACGCCTCGCGTACCTGGCGCATGGCATCGCGGCTGTTGACGGCTGTAAAACGCATGACACTCATCGCTTATCGACCTCCCAGCAGCGTCGTGACGCGCAGTGTCCTATCATCGGGAATCTCCGCCTGTGACATGACCACGAGATGACGCAACCTGCGGCGCAGGAAACGGGAGAGTAACGGGCGCAGGCTGTGTTGAACCACCATGACGGGTGGCTCTCCGCTCGCTTCATGCTGGGTCAATGCCTGTTCAGCCTGACTCATCAATGTCTCGGCCAGTCCCGGCTCCAGGGCGCCGTTGCCGTTCATTGCCTGCATCAGTACCTGCTCCAGCTGTGCCTCCAGACCAATCACATTGAGTGTATCCTGGCCAGGGAACCACTGCTGGGTGATCGACCTGCCCAGGGCGATTCGCACCAGGGCTGTCAGTTCATTGGCATCCTGCTGCTGGGGGGCATACTCCGCCAGCGTATCGAGTATGGTACGCATGTCGCGAATCGATACATCCTCTTCCAGCAGGTTTTGCAGGATGCGCTGCAGCGTAGTCAGGTTGATCGCCTTGGGCACCACATCCTCGACCAGGGACTTCTGCTCCTCGCCCAGCTTGTCGAGCAGCTTCTGAACTTCCTGGCGTCCCAGCATCTCGGCAGCGTGACGATGCAGGACGTGATTGAGATGCGTCGCCACCACGGTGCCCGCATCCACTACCGTATACCCATAGACCTGAGCATGCTCACGTTGACTGGAGTCGATCCAGACCGCGGGCAAGCCGAATGCCGGATCCTCAGTGGGTGTCCCTTGCAGTTGTCCTGTCACCTGACCGGGGTCGATGGCCAGCCACTGCCCCGGGAACGCCTCGGCACGGCCTATCTCGGCACCTTTGAGGGTGATCAAATAGGTGTTGGCACCCAGCTCCAGGTTGTCGCGGATATGCACCACCGCCGGCAGGAATCCAACCTCCTGTGCAAACTTCTTGCGCACACTCTTGATGCGACCCAACAGTTCACCCGCCTGACGTTGATCGACCAGCGGGATCAACCTGTGCCCCACTTCGAGCCCCAGGGTATCGACGAGTTGCACGTCGTCCCAGCTTGCCTCAGGGGCCTCAGGCGGCGGTGGCGGCTCGGCACTGATCTCCTGCTCGACCAGGCGCTGCTCCGCCTGACGGGTCAGCATCCAGGCCAGGCCGGCCAACAGGCCGGTAAAGAGCAGGAAGACCATGTTGGGCATGCCCGGGACCATGCCCAGCAGGCCCATCACCACGGCGGCCAGAATCAGCACCTGGGGATTGACGAACAGCTGGCTGATCATCTGCTGGCCCACGTCCTCCTCGGTGTTGACCCGGGAGACGGTAACGCCGGCAGCAGTGGAAATCACCAGCGCAGGAATCTGTGCCACCAAGCCGTCACCGATGGTCATCAGCGTATAGGTCCTGGCCGCATCGCCGAAGCCCATGTCGTGCTGAAGCATGCCGATCAGCAGCCCGCCGATGATGTTGACCACCATGATCACCAGGCCGGCCATGGCGTCGCCGCGCACGAACTTGCTGGCACCATCCATGGAGCCGTAGAAGTCCGCCTCCTGAGCGACCTCGCCACGCCGCTTGCGAGCATCCTCTTCGCCGATCAGCCCCGCGTTGAGGTCGGCATCGATGGCCATCTGCTTGCCCGGCATCGCGTCGAGCATGAAGCGGGCACCCACCTCGGCGATACGGCCGGCGCCCTTGGTAATGACCATGAAGTTGATGATCACCAGAATCAGGAATACCACCAGGCCGACGGCGAAGTTGCCCCCTACCAGGAAAGTGCCGAAGGCCTCGATCACCTTGCCGGCCGAATCGCCACCCTGGTGTCCCTCCATCAGGATGACGCGGGTAGAGGCCACGTTGAGCGATAGTCGCAGTAGGGTGGTGAACAGCAGCACCGCCGGAAAGGCGGCAAAATCCAGCGGCTTCTGGGTAAACATGCTGACCAGCAGAACCATGATCGCCAGCGCAATATTGAAGGTGAACAGCATGTCCAGCGCAAAGGGCGGCAGCGGCAGGATCATCATGGCCAGGATCATGAGGATCAGGATCGGGCCGGCCAGCAGTTTCATGCGGACGTCGCCCATCCAGTCGCGACGTCCGATGAAATGGCTAAGCGACTTCATCGGCGCCACCCAGTGGGTGCATTGTGCTGTAGTGCATTTCGATCTGCCTCGTCGGCGTCACCGGGCACGGCCAGCGCAGGTGGAATGGGCAGATCCTCGGGCGTTGGCGGCACGTCCCCTCCCTCGTGTGACACATGCTTGAGACGGAAGGCCCAGGCCAGCACCTCCGCCACGGCGGTATACAGGTCCAGCGGAATTTCCCGGTCGAGATCCACGTGATGATACAGGGCTCGCGCCAGCGGTGGCGCCGCGAGCAGCGGCACCCCGGCTTCCTGCCCCACTTCCCGGATACGTGCAGCCACCATGTCGGCCCCCTTGGCCACCACTCGCGGGGCACCCATCTGCTTCTCGTCATACTGCAACGCCACCGCATAGTGTGTGGGGTTGGTGATGATGACGTCCGCCTCGGGCACCTTGCTCATCATCCGACCTCGTGCCATCGCCTGCTGCTGGGAGCGAATTCGCGCCTTGACGTGAGGGTCGCCCTCGCTCTCCTTGTGCTCACGCTTGACCTCTTCCTTGGACATGCGCAGCTTCTTGGCATGGCTCCACAACTGATAGGGCACGTCGATCAGGATGACCACCAGCAGCGTCAATACCATCAAGCCGCACGCCTGTGCGGCCATCATCAGGGCACGTGCCAGGGCCTGGGTCGTGGGCTGGTCCAGCAGCGAGAGGTACTCGCCGCGATTGAAATATAGGTATGCCATGCCTACTCCGCCGATCAGCGTCGACTTGGCGATAGCCTTGAATAGCTCGACCAGGGCCTGCACGCCGAACATCCGTTTCAAGCCCTTGAACAGGTTCAGCTTCGATAGTTGAGGCTTGAGCGACTTGGCCGAGATCAACCAACCTCCCAGCATGGCCGGTGCCACCAGGGCAACCAGCATCAGCAACAGGAACAGCGGCAGCATGGTCCACAGCGTACGCTGCCCAAGGTTCAACACATTGACCAGCATGGGTCCCGTCTCGAAGGCCTGCTGCCGCTCGAAGAGGAAAGCCTGCTCCATCACCAGCCCCAACTGGTCATAGAGCATGGCACCCATGGACCACATCCCAATTACGCCGGCAAGCAGCAGCATGAACGTGGTCAGTTCGCGGGATCGGGCAACCTGCCCCTCCTCACGCGACTTCTCGAGTCGTCGAGGCGTGGCCTCTTCCGTCTTTTCCTGATCACTGCTCTGGTCGGCCATGGCATCCGGACATTCGTGTGCACGCTGACCATTGTGGGGGGTTCAGGGGAGAGGTAATACGCCAAAAAGCGCCGATGATCGTAGCCTTATCGACCATGACCCTCGGCGCAAAAGCGTAATCGGTAGCAATGTAGGCGGGAGGAGGCGCCAGGCTCCTAAAACCCCAGTTGGTCAAGCAGGTCGTCGACCTGGTCCTGATCGGTGACGATATCGGCCGCGGGCTTGATCTGAGGACCGTTCAGCAGGCTTTGCTCACGCTTGCGATCCGATTCCCATTGATCATTGGCCTTCTGCCGCATGGTTTCCCGGTCCATGTTCTCGGGAACGGCGTCGATGAGCACCTGAACAAGTTGATGCTCGATCTCGCGAATCACATCCATCATCTTCTTGATGACCTGGCCCGTCAGGTCCTGGAAATCCTGGGCCATCATGATCTCGAGCAGCTCTTTCTGGGTCGCCTGGGTCTTGTCCGGCACATCGGCCAGGTAGGAACGGGTCTCGTTGACCAGCTCACGCGCCTCGTCGAGTTCCTTGGGTTCGGCGAACCATGCTGCCCAGCGCTTGTCCAGCGACTCGGCACCATCGCTGAGCGAGTCCTGCAATGGCTGCGCCCTGTCGATGGCGTTCAACGACCGCTCGGCGGCCTGTTCGGTCATGGTCGCCACATAACTGAGGCGGTCCCGGGCATCGGGTATGGCTTCCGCAGCCTTCTCGATCTCCTTGTCCAAGCCCAGTTCACGCATGCTCTCTCTCAGCATGCGCGTCAGTTGGCCGATACGCTGCACAAGTTCATCACCGGCAGCACTGGACGGCGGCACCCCACCGGGCTGCTCGTTTGCGCTCATGTTGTCGTCTCCTTCGCCAGGGGCCAGCCCCAAGCAATCACTTGCCCATTTTCTCGAATATCTTGTTGAGTTTTTCTTCCAGGGTTGCGGCCGTGAACGGCTTGACCACATAGCCACTGGCACCTGCCTGGGCAGCAGCGATGATGTTTTCCTTCCTGGCTTCGGCGGTGACCATCAAGACAGGCAGCGTCTTGAGACCGTCATCGGCACGAATCTGCTTGAGCATCTCCAGGCCGTCGAGATTGGGCATGTTCCAGTCCGAGACCACGAACTCGAATTCCCCGGATCGGAGCTTGGTCAATGCATCCTGGCCGTCCTCGGCCTCCTCGACATTGGTATACCCCAGTTCCTTGAGCAGGCTCCGAACGATCCGGCGCATGGTCGGGAAGTCATCGACCACCAGAAAGCTCATGTTCTTGTCAGCCATCAGGATTCCTCGTAAATATCATGCACTAGTTGACTGACGGCAACCCTTTCCACCGTCGTACTTCAGAACTCTTCCCACTCGCCCTCGGACACCGGCTCGTTGCGACTCTTGCGTTGTGGCTTGGGGTCCACTTCGGCAACTTGGCGCTGCGCAGGCTGGGCCAGTGCCTGCACTCGGGTGCGGGTCACCATGTCGGCACGGCTCTGGTGTGTATCGGCGGTGGCGTTTCCCGTTGTTTGCTGCGAGACGTTCAGCGCGTCACCGGCACCGGCCAGACGGAACACCGCTACGGCCTGCTCCAGCCGGTTGGCTTGCTCTTCCAGCGAGGAGGCCGCTACCGTGGCCTGTTGCACCAGCGAAGCGTTCTGCTGGGTGACCTGGTCCATCTGGCCAACAGCCTGACTGACCTGCTCTATGCCGTCGCTCTGCTCCTGGGACGCCGCGGAAATCTCATCCATGATATCGGTGACGCGACGAACCGCTGCCACCACTTCATCCATGGTCTCACCGGCCTGTTTAGCCAGGGTCGATCCCTCTTTCACCTGGGTCACGGAGCCCTCGATCAGCGATTTGATCTCCTTGGCTGCGGTGGCGCTGCGGCTGGCCAGGTTGCGAACCTCGCCGGCCACCACCGCGAAGCCACGCCCGTGCTCGCCAGCACGCGCCGCTTCCACCGAAGCGTTGAGCGCCAGAATATTGGTCTGGAAGGCGATGCCGTCGATCATGCCGGTGATGTCGCTGATCTTCTGCGAGCTCGTGGATATGTCGCCCATGGTCTTGACCACCCTCTCGACCACCTCGCCGCCGCGCTCAGCCTTGGCTGACGTGTCAAGCGCCAGTCCGCTGGCCTGACGTGCGTTGTCGGCGTTTTGGCGCACGGTAGCCGTCAACTCCTCCATGCTCGAGGCCGTTTCCTCCAGCGACGCCGCCTGCTGCTCGGTACGCGAGGAGAGATCGGCATTGCCGCCGGCGATCTCCTTGGTACCGACATGGATCGATTCGCTGCTGGTGCGCACGTCACCAACGATGCGTATCAGGTTGGCCTGCATATCGCGCATGGCAGCGAACAGCTTGCTGATCTCGTTGCTCCCCTCCGCCCGGATCGGTTGCGTGAGATCCGCCTTGGCAATGCGGTGCAGGGTTTCGACGGCAGCATCCAGCGGCCGAAAGAGCTGCCAGCGCAATCCCACATAAGTGGCCGCCACCGCCACGGCAACGCCCAGCAGCAGCAAGATGCCCACCCACGCCAAGCGCTGCGCCTGCGTGTTGAAGTCAGCCATCAAACGATCAGCGTGGTCGAAGCCATATTCCACGAAGCGCGTGAGACTCTCGTCGAGCGCGGCGTTGGCACCCATCATTTCACCGCGCAGGCGATTGGCGCCGGACATATCAGCAGAAGCCAGCACCGCACGCAATTCCTGAGCTAGATCCATGACGGCATCGAAATCGTCATCCAGGGTCTGGGCTAGTGCTTCTTCCTGGCCAGTCTTGGGGGTATCCACAAAGCGATGGAAGTACTCATCGGCCAGCTGCAATTGGTCACTGGCAGCCTCCAGGTGGCGTTCGGCCATAGTGCCCCGTTCCATCAGAAGCATGTTGGCGGCGATCTCGAGATCGACTCGGGCGCGGTTGAGCAGCGCATCGGCGCGGCTGATCTCGTTGAGCTGTGCGGCACTGATCTGATCCAGCGTGTTCAGGGCGCGGCTGGCATTGCGCTCGGCCATCACCCCCATGCTGCCGATCACCAGGACAGTGGCCATAAAGCAGGCCAGCACCGCGACAAGAGCCGTGTGGATGCGGATATTGCGGAGTGTACGTCGCATGCAAAATCTCCTGCGTATTACGAAAAAAAGCTTGACCAGAATCAGACGCGCTGGCTGCGGCCAGAGGCTGCCACCAGTGCCATCAGACGTTCGGGGATGTCGTCGAGGGCCATGACTTCATCGACACCGCCCAGGGCGATCGCCTCTCGCGGCATGCCGAAGACCACACAACTCGCCTCATCCTGGGCCAGCGTGGGCGAACCGGCCCGACGCATCTCCAGCAGCCCCACGGCACCATCCTTGCCCATGCCGGTGAGAATCACCCCGATGGCGTTTCGCCCGGCCTGTGTGGAGGCGGAATGGAAAAGTACATCTACCGAGGGGCGGTGGCGATTGACCGGCGGCCCATCGTCGAGCCGGGCCACGTAGTTGGCGCCACTGCGCACCAGTTTCAGGTGGGCATCGCCCGGGGCAATGTAGGCATGCCCCGGCAGCACACGCTCACCATCCGTGGCTTCCTTGACCGATATCTGGCACAAGCGATCGAGCCGCTCGGCAAAGGAGCGGGTGAAGCCACCCGGCATGTGCTGGGTGATCAGGATCGCCGGGCTATTGGCCGGCAGCGGCTCGAGCACGGAGCGGATCGCCTCCGTACCGCCGGTGGAGGCACCGATGATGATCAGCTTTTCGCTCGAGACCAGCGGTGCCTTCAAGGTCGCCCGCGGCACTGCCTGGCTCTGCCGTGCCTGACGTGGACGCGACTTGGCCGCGGCCCGAATCTTTTCGGCGATGTCGTTGGCATAATCCATCATGCCATTGCGTATACCCAGTGCCGGCTTGGCCACGAAATCGACCGCACCCAGCTCCAGTGCCCGAAGCGTGACCTCGGACCCTGCCTGTGTCAGCGACGACACCATCAACACCGGCATGGGCCTCAGGCGCATCAACCGCTCGAGGAAGTCGAGACCGTCCATACGCGGCATTTCGACATCGAGCGTCAGCACATCGGGGTTATGTCGCTTGATGAGATCACGCGCTACCAATGGGTCCGGCGCTACGGCCACGACTTCCATATCCGGCTGGGAGTTGATGATCTCGCTCAGCAGGTCGCGAATCAGCGCCGAGTCATCGACACACAGCACCCGTATCGTGGCTGCACTCAAGACAGACCTCCTTGATGGAAAGGGCCGCTCGACGCGACCCAAGACGAATGACATATAGCTCTAGCATCGGCCTGGAGGGCCAAAACTTTAGCGCCAAATCGACAAGAGATGGCAGGCGGATAGCGGCAAGCATGCTCAGCGCTGATTTGCCAATGTGTAGACAGTCTGCCCCCTTAGTCGAAACACCTTGCTAATGTAGGAAAAATTTTCGGAGTGGCCGGCAAACAGCAACCCGTTGGGCTTGAGCAGCGGGGCAAAGTGCTCGAGAATCCGCGCCTGCGTTTCCTTGTCGAAGTAGATCATCACGTTGCGACAGAAGATCGCATCGAAGGGACCCTTGATCGGCCACTGCGGTGCCAGCAGGTTCATCGACTTGTACTCCACAAGCGACGAGACTTCGGGCCGAATCCTGGCGAATCCCTCGTGTTGCCCCTTGCCCTTCTGGAAGAAACGCTTCACGCGAGCCTCATCGAGCTTGCGCACCTGCTCGAGGGGATAGACCCCCGCCCGGGCGCGCGCCAGGGCTTCGGTATCGATGTCGGTTGCCACCACCCGTGCATCGGCCGCCTTCGAGCCCAGGCTCTCGATCAGCGTCATGGCCAGCGAATAGGGCTCCTCACCAGATGACGCCGCAGCGCTCCAGACTCTCACCGGCCCGCTGACCTGGCGGACGTGCTCGGCCAGCAGCGGAAAATGGTGCATCTCACGAAAGAAAGCCGTGAGATTGGTGGTCAACGCGTTGGTGAACGCCTCCCACTCCCGCGCATCGGGCTGGCGAGCCAGCCTTGCCAGATAATCGCTGAAGCGGGTCAAGCCGTGGAGACGCAGGCGCTTGGCCAATCGACTGTAGACCATCTCGCGCTTGTGCTCGGCCAACACGATGCCCGCACGCTGGTAGATCAGCTTGCGAATCTGGTCGAAATCCTCGTCGGTCAGGATCAGATCACGCTCCAACTGACCCAGTCCGGACCACTGGCCCGAATCGGCACCGGCACCTGAGTCTGTTGTCATCAAAACGTTTCCCACTCTTCATCCACGGATGACACTGGCTTGTCTTGCTTCGCCGGTGTCGGCTTCACCGGCCGGGGATCCTGCTGCGCAGACGGCATGGCGGGCCTGAGACTGGGCTCGCGGGCGGCCGTCTGCGCCGACTTCTTGGGCTCGACCTGCTCAGGACCCGCCCCACGCAAACGGAACACCCGAATGGCCTGGGCCAACTGCTCCGCCTGTTGTTGCAGGTCGCTGGCCGCGCGCGCACTCTGCTGCACACGCTCGGCATTCTGTTGGGTGACCTGGTCCATTTCGGTGATGGCCTGGTTGATCTGGCCGATGCCGCTGCTCTGCTCCTCGGAGGCGGCAGTAATCTCGCCCATGATGCCCTTGACCCGCTGCGAAGCCGCCACCACGTCCACCATGGCGCTCTCGGCTTTCTGCACCAGAGCCGCACCCTCCTTGATCTCGCTGGATGAACCGTCGATCAGTTGGCGAATCTCTTTGGCGGCGTCCGAACTGCGCCCCGCCAGGTTGCGCACCTCGCCGGCCACCACGGCAAAGCCGCGACCCTGCTCACCGGCCCGGGCCGCCTCCACCGAGGCATTCAGGGCGAGGATATTGGTCTGAAAGGCGATACCGTCGATGACGTTGATGATGTCGGTCATCTTGTTGGAGCTGGCGGTGATGCGCTCCATGGTAGCGACCACTTCATGCATCCGCTTACCGGTCTCGTCGACCTGGGCGGCATTCTCGGTGGCCAGGCCGCTGGCCTGGCGGGCATTGTCGGTATTCTGCACTACCGTGGCGGTCATCTCCTCCATGCTGGAAGCGGTCTGCTGCAGTGAGGCGGCCTGTTGTTCGGTACGCGAGGAAAGATCATCGTTACCCTTGGCGATCTCCTGAGCCGAGGGCGTGACCACCTGGATACCGCTACTCAGATCACCAACGATGCCGAGCAAGCTCTTGCGCATGTTGTTCAGGGCGTCCAGCAATCGGCCGACCTCGTCCCGGCGTCGTGCCGGCGCTTTCGCCGTGAGATTGCCAGCCGTAACCTGCAGAGCGAACGATGTCGCCTCGCGTAGTGGCCGAGTCACCGAGCGCAGTGTCCACACCCCAAGCAGCATCAGCAGTGCCAGCCCCACGATCATCAGCGCCCCCTGGGCCAGCAGCATCTGCTGCTGAACTGACTGTGCATCGTTGACCGCTGCCCGGGCCAACCGCCGCTCGCCCGCCACCAGAGTGTCAATCGTGGATGCGACCTCGTCGGCGCTTGCCAGCAATGCCTCTAAGCCATTGTTGAGGGCAAACAGCGCTTCGTAGGCCTCTTCACCACCTAGCGACTCGGCCATTACCAGCAACTGTTGCTGAATGAAGGTGTCGAGTTGCTCCCCGAAGGCCCGGGCCTCGGCAACTCGATTGCCCTCACGCGAGGCGTAATCGGACCACAAGGCGCGCAGCCGCTCAGCCGAATCGAAAAGTGCCGCGGACTGCGCATGTCGCTCCCCCACGATGCTCATGCTGGCCCGAGAAGCGAGTTGGCGGGGCAACTCGGTGGCAAGCCGCCTGATTCGCTGTAGATCCTCAACATTATCGAGCCCATTGTCATTGAGCTGGGCCATGCGCGCCCCCGACTCCTGCAGGCCAAGCCGCCCCATGCCGATACTGACCACCAGCAGCATCAGCGACACGGCGACCATGAGGATGATGCGCGCCTGCATGGTGCGGCTGCTGTCCTTCATCCGCGACAAGGCACCTACCAGACCGCGCCGGCACAGCTGGCCGCGGTCCAACCGCCACTTTCCACCCCGACCTTCACGTATCTCGGCATAGGCCTGCTCAGCCACTTCGATTGCTTCGCGACCGGCCTTGACCCGCACCGATGCATAGCCCACCACCTCGCCTTGATCGAGGATGGGTGTTACCCGGGCATTGACCCAGTAATGGTCGCCGTTCTTGCGGCGGTTCTTGACCAACCCCTGCCAGCTCTCTCCCGCCTTTAACGTCTCCCAAAGATTGGCGAAGGCCGCCTGGGGCATGTCGGGATGACGCACAATGTTATGCGCGGCCCCGAGCAGTTCCTCCTGGGTGAAGCCACATATCGCCACAAATACCTGATTGGCATAAGTGATCCGTCCCTTGAGGTCAGTACGTGAGATCAGGACGTCACTATCCTGGACCGGATACTCCTGCTGGGTTACGGGCTGGTTGTCACGCATGATGATATTCTCTTGACCGTTCAGGTTCATCGGGGCGGCGGCACGATGATGCCGCCCCACCGGAAAGGGAACTTCAACCTCAGAACGAGGCCCACTCCTCTTCACCTTGCCGCGACGCGTTCGATGTTGACGGCTTGTGCCGGTCTCCCGGCATGGGGTCGCGTGGTGCCGGGGCCCCAAGTGCCTTGCGGGCAACCGACTTCAATGCGTCTGCGTCGTCTGCTTGCTGTCCTGCCAGGCGGAAGTGGACCACCGCCTGGCGCAGGCTGGCGGCCTCGGCTTCGAGCTGCGTGGCCGCGGTGGCGGCCTGCTGCACCAGGGTGGCATTCTGCTGGGTCACCTGGTCCATCTGGGTGACGGCCTGGTTAACCTGCCCGATCCCGTTGCTCTGTTCCTGAGAGGCCGAGGCGATCTCGTCCATGATGTCGCTGACGCGCTGTACCGCAGCGACAATTTCGGTCATGGTCTGGCCCGCCGTATCGACCCGCCGGGTGCCGACATCCACCCGTTTCAGCGACGCCTCGATGAGTTGGCGGATCTCGCCGGCGGCGTTGCCGCTGCGTCCCGCCAGGTTGCGCACCTCTTGCGCCACCACGGCGAAGCCACGCCCGTGCTCACCTGCGCGCGCCGCCTCCACCGAGGCATTGAGTGCCAAAATATTGGTCTGGAAGGCGATATTGTCGATCACCTCGATGATGTCCGACATCTTGTGCGAACTTTCATTGATATCGTGCATGGTGGTCACCACCTCGCCCACCACGGTGCCCCCCTGCTTGGCCGTACGTGTCGCCTCGGCGGCCAGCTGGCTGGCCTGACGAGCGTTGTCGGCATTGTGCTCGACGGTCGAAGCCAGCTCTTCCATGCTCGACGCGGTCTCGGCGAGCGAGGCGGCCTGCTGCTCGGTGCGTGAAGAAAGATCGCTGTTGCCCTGGGCAATTTCCTGGGCACCGTGATAGATACCCTCGCTGCTGCTACGCACCGTGTCTACCGTGCCGGAAAACCCTTCCTGCACGTCTGCCAGAGCATTGTAAAGTCGGCCTATTTCGTTGTTGCCGCGCCGCTCCACGCTCTGGGTGAGGTCACCCTCGACGAGCCGTTCGAAGTAACCCACCAATCGATCCAGCGGCTGCAGAACGTTGACAGTGATGCCCCAGACCACACCGCCTGCGGTCATGAGCGTGCCTAACAATACGGCCCAGATGACGAAACGCATCCAACCGGCGGTGAACTCGAAGGTGCGCAACTGCAGCGCCCCGTCGGCACCGGCATGGGGAGCGATCTCGGCCACCGCATTCACCGCCCGCCCGAGGGCGGACAGTCCCAGGGCACTGAGTATCACTACTGCTCCGATGAAGAAAAACAGCACCAACCCCCAACTCAGACGCATGGTCATGTTTTCAAATCGCTTCACGACACTTCCTCGCTTCTAGCCAGGCGTCAGCCTGCCCGGTTGTGAATAATAAGACTTAGCGTGTGGCCAACTGCCCTTGGTGTCCTACTCCGTGGTCTGCTCGACCAGGGCCATTTCGTCACTGGTGAGTAACTTGTCGATGTCGACAATCACCAGCATGCGATCATCGAGACTACCCAACCCGCTGAGGAAATCCGACGACAGGGTGACGCCGAACTCGGGTGCCGGCTTGATCTGGTCGGGCGTGAGCATCATCACATCGGAAACGCCATCCACCACGATACCCACCACTCGGTCTTCGACGTTGACCACGATCACCACGGTCTGTCCGCCATACTCAACCTTGTCGAGATGAAACTTGATGCGCAGGTCGACGATGGGCACGATAACCCCACGCAGGTTGGTCACGCCCTTGATGAAGTCGGGCGCATTGGCAATCCGCGTGACATTCTCGTAGCCGCGGATCTCCTGCACCTTGAGGATATCGACCGCGTACTCCTCCTCGCCAAGCGAGAACACCAGGAATTCACGGTTGTGGGCTTCAGCGGCAGTCAGGGCCGCCTCATTCGTCGAGTTCATGAGGAAGTCTCCAGCTCTTTGTCGGATAAGGCTTCAAGAGATTGGTAGGTACGTTCGGAACGGCGCACCTCCTTCTTGGCACGGCTGAGGCGATGCAGGCCGGTGATATCCAGGATCAAGGCCACGCTGCCATCGCCCAGGATGGTGGCCGCCGATACACCCGGCACCTTGCGATAGTTGGTTTCCAGGTTCTTGACGACCACCTGCTGCTGGCCGACCAGGTCGTCAACCAGCAAGGCGTAGCGACGCCCTTCGCCCTGAACGATGACCGCAATGGACTCGGCCAGCTTGGTCTTGGCGCCGGGCACATCCAGGGCTTCATGGACCGCCACCACCGGCAGATACTCGTCGCGCACCTTGAGCACGACGTCATCCCCCGCCATGGCATACAGGTCATCCTTGGCCGGCTGCAGCGATTCGAGTACCGCCGTGAGTGGAAGGATAAACATCTCATTGCCCACCTTGATGGACATGCCATCAAGGATCGCCAGCGTCAACGGCAACACGATACGAATCCGCGTCCCTTCGCCGGGCTTCGACATGATCTCGACATGGCCGCCCATACCCTGGATGTTGCGCTTGACCACGTCCATGCCGACACCACGGCCGGAAACGTCGGTGACCACCTTGGCGGTGGAGAAGCCCGGTGCGAATATCAGTTGCCAGACATCGTCGTCACTCATGGTGTCGGAGACGGGCAAACCGTTCTCACGCGCCTTGGCCAGCAGCCGGTCGCGGTTCAGACCCGCGCCGTCATCGACCACCTCGATGAGGATATTTCCGCCCTGATGCTGTGCTGAAAGGGTAAGACGCCCGACACGGGGCTTGCCGGCGGCCACGCGTTCCTCCGGCATCTCGATGCCATGGTCGAGGCTGTTGCGCACCAGGTGTGTCAGCGGGTCGATGATTCGTTCGGTCAGACTTTTATCCAGTTCAGTGGACTCGCCCTCGGTGACCAGCTCGATCTCCTTGCCAAGCTTGCCAGCAGTTTCACGGACCACCCGCGGGAAACGACTGAACACGAAATCCATGGGGATCATGCGGATCGACATTACCGACTCCTGCAGGTCCCGGGCATTGCGTTGCAGCAGACTCATGCCGTTGAGCAGGGCGCTGTCGGCAACGGCATCCATATCGCTCACTGTCTGGTCGAGCATCGACTGGGTGATGATCAGCTCGCCCACCAGATTGATTATCTGGTCGACCTTGTCGACGGAAACGCGAATGGAAGCACTCTCTGGCCCCTTGGCCTTGGGCTTGGCGCCGACAGGCTTTGCCACCGACTTCTCGACTGGCTTCTCGTGCGGTTCGGGTGTTTCTACAGCCTTGGCGATAGACGCAGGCGCAGCCGTCGCTGCTGCTGCCTTGTCTACCGCTGCAGGGGCCCCAGCCTCACCTGCCATGCTGATCTGCAGCTGATCGGCGTCGATGATGAAGCACATCACTGCCTCGATATCATCATTGCTTTCGCTGGAGGCAAGCAACACCTCATAGCGCTGTTCGTCGCCCTGGTGCGAGATCACCTCACCCAACTGTCCCAGCTCTTCAACCAACAGTTGGCGATCCTTCTCACCCACGTTCAACAACGTCACGATGCGCTGCCCGTCATCGGCGTTCATATCCGCTTCAGGCGCACTGGCCGGGGCGGGCTCGGGTGCGGGCTTGGCTTTCGCCGTCTGTTGCACGGAACCACCACCGCCCAGGTCTTGCCCGATCTCATCGAGGGCCAGTTGCTGGAGGGTCTGGCAAATACGTTCAAAGGCTTCCTGATCGGGCTCGTCGCCATTGCGGTAGGCGTCTAGCTGATCGCTGAGCATGTCCTTGGTTTCCAGAAAAATATCGACGATATCCCGGCGCAGGGCGAGCTCCCCCTTGCGGGTATGATCGAGCAGGTTCTCGAACAGGTGGGTCGTTTTCTGCAACGCATCGAAACCGAAGGTCCCCGCCCCGCCCTTGATTGAATGAGCGGCCCGGAAGATAGCGTTGAGCTCCTCGGTATCCGGCTCGTCCACGTCAAGCTCCAGGAGGTAGCGTTCCATGTCGGCCAACAGCTCTTCGGCTTCCTCGAAAAAAGTGTCATAGAAATCCGTGATATCCATGCGCGTCCCCACCTGATGTCAGAATATGTTCCTAGCTCCGTTCACTCCGGATTGAGCGAACGACGCAGGCTTTCCGTAAATTGTTCCACTGGCGCCAGTTCCACCTCGCCTTCCAACCGCGAGCTCATGGGACTGGGCACACCTGGGCCGTTGAGGGTGCTGGGCCGACGAATGTACGTAGCCACCTCGGGCAGCAGAACCAGCAGTTCGATCCGGCGATTGTCAGCGTTGAACGGATCGGTTTCCGGCAACGGTACACGGTCGGCGAAGCCGGAAACCCGCAACAACTTGTCCGAATCGAAGCCGCCGGCCACCAGTTCACGACGCGAGGCATTGGCCCGGTCGCTGGACAGCTCCCAGTTGCTGTAGCCGCGGTAGCCACCGGCAAAGGGAAGGCCGTCGGTATGCCCCCCAATGCTCAGGTGGTTGGGCAACTCGTTCAGCAGCGGCGCAATGGTGTGCAGCAGGTTTCGCATGTAAGGCTCTACACGGTCGCTGCCGATGTTGAACATCGGCCGCTGTTCGGTATCCAGCAATTGGATCCGCAGCCCTTCGGGGGTGAGATCGAAGCGCATTTGCTGGCGCAGTTCGCGAAGCTCAGGGTCCAGCTCGATCACCGCCTCGATACGACGCTGCAGGTCCATGAAGAAGCGACGCTGCTGATCGCTGGGCCGGGTCTGACTGCGGGTATCGACCCGCGCCTGCTCACCATCACTGTGTACCGGGTCGGGCCCGCCTCCCGGAATGACCCGGGTGCTGCCCGAGCGATCACCGCCACTGATGGCCGTAGTCAAGGGCGTACTGAAGTAGTCCGCCACTCCCTGACGCTCCTCTTCGCTGGCCACCGAGAGGATCCACATCACCAGGAATAGCGCCATCAAGGCCGTCATGAAGTCAGCGAGTGCAATCTTCCAACTGCCGCCATGATGACCATGGACCACTTTCTTGCGCCGAATGATGATCGGGCGCTTGTCGCCGGTAGCACTCATTCGCCGACTGCACCCGCCTTGGCGTTACGGACATACTCCTCCAGCTCAGAGAAGCCAGGGCGCTCGGCGGTATGTAGCGCCTTGCGGCCAAACTCCACGGCCAGCTGCGGCGCATAGCCATGCAGGCTGGCCAGCAGCGTGATGCGAATGCACTGCAGCATCTTCTCGGCTTCCTTGATCTGTCGCTCGATACTGCTGGCGACTGGATTGATGAAGCCGTAACCCATCAGGATGCCGAGGAAGGTACCGACCAGGGCGTGGGCGATCATCTCACCCATCTGCTCCGGTCCCGCATCGGCATAGGTCAGCGCCTTGACCACGCCCATGACCGCCGCAACGATGCCGAATGCCGGCATGGCGTCACCCACCTTGGCAATGGCATCAGCGGGAATATGCGCTTCCTGCTCGAAGGTCTCGATCTCATGGAGCATCAGCTCATCGATCTCCATGGGGTCCATGCCGCCACTGACCATCAGGCGCAGATAGTCGGTAAGGAAATCCATGATCATCGGATCTGCCAGGACCCTGGGATGCTCCTGGAACAGGGCACTCTCCTTGGGGTTGTCGATATCCCGTTCGATGCCGAGCATGCCCTCGCGGCGGATCTTGCCCAGCAGCTTGAATTGCACCGCGAGCAGTTCCATGTACATCGCTTTGTTGTACTTGCGGGTTCGCTTGAGCTTGGGAAAGATCTTGAAGGTGGCCTTGATCGCCTTACCATTGTTCGCCGCGATGAAAGCGCCCACACCCGCCCCGCCGATCATCAGCAGTTCGGTCGGCTGGTAGAGCGGACCGAGGAAACCTCCGGCGAGCACATAGCCGCCGAAGACGCAGAGTATGACGACCAGATAGCCAATCAAAATCAGCACAACCGATATCCTTAATAGGAACGCGACTCGTCGATATTCCAGTTTATCGGCCAAGCCTGCCTGGACTTAAGGCCGATGCCGCAAAAAGCATAAGAAAAAACGCGAAAAACAACGCCGCCCCGGCACAGGGCCGGGGCGGCGAAGGGGTCCGGCCAAAGCCGGATGGCGCTAGAAATCTGCCTGCCCCAGCAGCGCTCGGTCAGTTGGCGCACCGCGCAGCGGGCAACTCGACCACCTCGGAAGCCAGCTGTGCCGCCTCTCTTTCGCGACGCTTGCGCGTCTTGCCCGCGCGAGAGGGGGGCATGCAGATACCGCAGACGTAATCATGGTCCGGCGAGTGGGCATGTGCCACAAAGTTTCCGTTGCATTGGGTGCAGGCCGACAGTTGCAACAGATCGCTCTCGAAGAATCGCACCAGGGTCCAGGCACGGGTCAGGCCCAGCACCGGCTCGACCTGATCGATGCTCACCTGCTCGCTGTAGAGCCGATAGGCGGTGACGAAGGCTTGCATTCGCTCACACCGCTGATCTTCTCGCAGGCTGCGGAAAATATTATAGAACAGCGAGGCGTGCACGTTCGGCAGCCAGGTGATGAACCAGTCGGTGGAGAAAGGCAGCATCCCCTTGGGGGGCGACATGCCACGCACTTCTTTGAACAGTCGTATCAGACGCGCACGACTCAAGTCGGTCTCGGTCTCCAGCACCTGCAGGCGCGCACCCAGCTCGATCAGTTCGATGGCTAGCTGCACCTGCTGCATTTCCGTGATGAGGCTCTTCTGCTGTGTCATGCCTCTCCCCCCCGCGCAATGGATGCGGTCCCACGCCCTGCCATCAGCAGCGAAGCATGAAACTGCGACAATCCATTGTCACGGGGGTTAGCGACGACTTGACGCAACTGCTCGGCGCCATCAAGCCCGAAATGGCACAGCAATTGGTTGGTACGGGCCAACCGAGCCAGTTGGGCGGCACCCAGCGACAGCAGCAGGTGCGCGGTTTCGTCATCGAGTTTCAAGCGAAACATCGCGGCGGGCCGGTCATCGTTGAGCAGACGCTGTGCCAGCAACAGATAGGCAAGGTTGATTTCCTGAATGTCATCCAGGTGATTCGTGGTCATCATATCGGTTCCCTGCACGCGATTACGCGTGTCCTTATATTTTTTTATACGTTCTCTCACGAGCGCAGCGACTGCCGATGAAGCGCATCAGCAAAAGCCGGAACAGCACCCATAAGGACGTGCTTTTCTACGGAACCCATTGTGAGGTTTTGAAACTGCGTTGCCAACCAGCCAAAAGCACTGCACTACCACTGCCTGTGATCAAGAAAATCATCCCAAGGTTAATTTTGGTAATGAATTTGTCGTAAGGCAAATAAAGGGCGCATTAAGAGATTGACAAACGACAAGGAAAATATTTCTTGTAACACTAAATAACTTTTCTTTACATATTTTATCTTTCTTGCTGCGCGTCAGAGAGCTCATAGACCCACACCAGCAGCTCGGCTATGGCCTGGTAGAGCATCGGCGGAATCCGCTCATCGAGGTCCAGGCCCATCAGCAGCGACACAAGCTCCGGGGCATCATGCACGTAGACCCCCTGACGCTTAGCCTCGGCCAGAATACGATCGGCCATGTCACCGTAGCCTTTCGCCAGGACCCGAGGCGCATCATCGCCATCACGGTAGGCCAGGGCAATTGCCTGGCGACGTTTCTCAGGGCCCGGCTCCGTCATCGGAGACCTCCTCGTGCACTAGCCGGGTAGCGATGAGCACCTTCGTCAAGCCGGCGGCTCTCAACCGCTCCTCGAGCTTGGCGACGCCTCCCTGCAGAGTGGCCAATATGGCATCGTCGTGTACCTTCAACTCCAGCCTGACATCGCTGTCTCGCAGCCACATCGCTACGCGGATGTCACCAAGGCTAGGCACCCTGAGCTGGAGCTCGGAGTGCCAGGTTTCCGGCTGCGCATCACTGTCATCGCCACCCTCTTCCTCTTCACCGTGTCGCCTGGCGCCGGCAGGCAGCTGCACCATCAACGCCATGAAAATGCCCGACCAGACATCTCCCTCCCAGCGCAGCATCGGTGTCACCAGCATTTCCAACTGGTGTCGCACCACACCCTGGAGGCTCTCATGTACCGCCTCGCCACCTGCCGGCCGCAGCCGAGCCTGGCTATCGCCCGCCTCACGCCCGGCGATAGCCTCGGCGCCGGCGAGTTGCCCCAGAGCGGCGGCGCCACGCCCGGTGGTGGCCGTGTCGCGCAGTGGCGAAGCCGTGTTTTGCATGGCGTCACTAGCCCCTGGGACTCCCCCTGCCCCGCCAGGTAGTGCGCCGGTAGCAGCATACGTGCCGGCCTGGGCTGCCTGGCCTTGAGCAGGCCCGCTACCGGCAGCCAGCGATGGTGACAGCGTGCCGGGCACAGCGGCGAACAGGGTCCCCGGAGCTGTCGGTCCGGTGGCAGCTCGAGCATCCGGGGCCGTTGCAGCGGGAGCCGTGGACGCCGGTGAAAAGCGCAGGGTTCGCCACATCTGTGGCTCACGCTCCAACTGCTGGCGGGTGACTTCACCACGATACCAGCGCGACAGATGGGATTCGTAGAACAGCCCGCTGTCGCGCACACCGGCCTGCAGCCGGCTCGCCAGCGTCGTCGCACTCGGCGCCTCGTCCAGCGCCATCAACGGCGAAGGGCTGCTGAGCACCGATGGTGGCGCCGGATAGCGTACCAATAAATCGGCAATGGTTCGTGCAGAAGGGCTGAAGTGGGTCTGGATGGAAGCAGGCGGGCGGGCGGCATCTGCCTGGCCGGGAGGCGCCTCACCTCGCTGTTGCGGCGAGGAGGCACCGGGCAACGGTGTCGTGGCGGGGCGGCGCCCCTCCAGCCGCGAATCGCTGTGTAACGCTCGGGGGCCCTCTCCCGGGTCGACGGCGCGAACCGGCTCGTTCAGGTCACGAAGCGGCGCCGTATCGACACGCTTACCCAACACCTGATGGAGCAGCGTATCCAGTAGTGGCGTGATGCCACTCACGAGATTCCCTGGCCGAAGTCATCGGAGGCGCTAGCCACTGACGAGGCCTGCCTGCCATAGCTGCGATGCAGCTCACGCTTTCGGCGCGTGCTGCCCATCAGTTGGCCCAGCTCATCGCGGCGCATCATCAGTTGCTCGCGAATCGCCATGTCATCGGCCAGGATCGACTCAAGCAACTCGGCCTTGCGCTCCGCATCGCTGTCACTCAGCGGCGCTTCGGCATCGAGCCGCCTAAGCCGTTCCGCCAGTTGCAGATAGTCGGTTTGCCGCTTGATCAACGTCTCCCACTCGCCGCTGCGTGCCAGCTCTAGCATTACCGCCACCTGCTTTTGCAACTGAGCGTAGCCGGCGATCACCGCTTCTGGACCACCGGCATTCGTCTTCATCATGTCAGCCCTGCGCCCCGTTGTTGCCGATTTCGCGCCACGCCGAGGCGATGTCCTCAAGCAACTGCTCGGCCTGGTCGAGACTCTCCTGATCGTTATGCAGGTTCGCCGCCAGCAGCAGCCGGGCGGTATAGTCATACAACGACCCGAGGCGCTCGGCGATCTCGCCGCCCTTCTCGGTATCCAGCGCCGCCAGGAGGCCATTGTTGACGATATCCAGCGCCTTGGAGATGGCCTTGCCCTTCTCCGCGATATTACCGGCCTGCATGTGGATGCGGGCGGCGCGCACGGCCCCCTGGGCGCCGTCGAACAGCATCACGATCAACTGATGCGGGCTTGCCGACATCACGCCGCTCTCCACGCCGACCCGGGCATAGGCCCCGGCCCCGCGGCCATAGGCGGCAGCTCCTCGTATGGTACTCATGGCAGTCATTCTCCTGTCGTGGTCGACTGTCGTGATATGAGACCGGCCGGGCAAAAACACCCTGACTCCGTCAGCCGATTATTTCTTGCGCCCCAACTGAGCGTTCATCATGTCGAACTGCTGGAACAGATAGTCACTGGTCTGGTTCATGGTGGCGATCATGCTGTCCAGTTGGCCGAACTGGATCCGATAGCGGTCGATGGTTTTCTCGATGCTGCGCTCCATGCGCTCGAAGCGGTCGGCCAAACTGCTGAGGCGCGACTCAAGACCGCGCTTGGCGTTGTTCAGCAGACCTCGATCGCCGAGCATTTGATCCAGCGACTGGTTGAGCTTGCCGGCCATGCCGCCGGCCTTGTCCTGGCCGGCGAAGAAAGCTGACAGCGCCCCGGGCTGATTGGCGACGATGTCGCTCAGGCGATCCTCATCGAGCTTGAGGGTGCCGTCACGCTGCAGCTTGATACCGAGATCCGACAGCATGCGCAGCTCGCCTTCGCCCACACCGCCGTTCAGCACGCTGCGCATCCGGTTTTCTACGGTGCGCAGCGTGCTGTCACCCAGCAGTTCGCCCGCATCCCCGGTGTCGGCATTGAATTTCGTCAATCCGCTGATTGTGCCGCGCATGTCGTTGTAGGCCTTGACGAAACCGCTGACGGCCTCACGAATCGCCAGAGTGTTTCGCTCCACAACGACGGTGACAGAAGACCCTTCGGCAGTCGTTTCGGTAAGGTCTAGCGTCACCCCCTGGATGGCGCCCTTCACCTGGTTGGATTGACTGACGATATCAATACCGTTGACCTTCAGCTGAGCATCCTGGGCGGTGACAACAGGCTCTACGGCGAAGGCCAGCTTGCCGGCCAGGTCGCCTTCGATGCTGTCGATCTCTACCGCTGACTCCGTACCGGTCTTGTCGGAGGTGATCACGAGCCGGTACGGCTCACCGCTGCCGTCATTGACAATAGATGCCGTCACGCCGGACTTGCTTTCATTGATTGCATTACGGATGTCATTCAATGAGCTTTTTCCCGGCTCAAGGATAATGCTCAAAGGCTCGCCATTGCCGAGTTTCAACGAAATCGTACCCGCCCCTAACTGCTCCTCCCGGTCAGCCACTCCGACTGAAGCGATGCTCTGGGCACGCGCCAGCTGCGTGACGGCAACATCAAAGCGTCCGGGCTGGGCATCGGCGCCAGCTGCCGCCTTCACGCCGCTCCCCGTCACACTACTGCCCACGCTCTGGAAGAACTTGGCATCATTGAGCTTGGTTGCCGCGCTCTGGAAGGTCGCCAGGACGCCCTGCAGCTTGCCATAGGCCGAGATCCTGGCCTGATGGCTTTTCTGCTGCAGCTTGATCGGCTCGAGCTTGCCACGCTCAGCGACATTGAGCTGATCCAGAAGTCCGTTCAGGTCGAGCCCTGACCCGATACCCAGTGACGTGATTGTGGTCATGATGGTTCCTTTGTCATCCCGGCTATTCTGCCAGGCCCGGCGCCAGGGGTTCTGGCGAAAAGCCCGCAACCTTGGGGTTATTTCCCTTCATCGGCAAAACGGCCGACAACTTTAATGGTAGGCCAAACCGTCAATGGCATGTCGCGCCTGACACCCGGCGGCTACGCCATGTTCAGGTCGAGATGGGGATTTCTTCGATGGGCTCGCCCAGCCGGGCTATCACATTGCCGCGCAACACCTCGCCGAGCGCCTCGCCCGGAGGCTCCAAGGCGTCGGTGAGCTGTACCTGGAACGGCTTGCCCTGCTGGTCGAGCCGCTGAATCCATGCCATATCGCCATTGGCAAAGCGCACCAGCGAACCGATCGGCCGCAAGCCGAAACACTGGATATAGCGCTTAACCCAGCGCGGATCGAACTGACTGGGATGGCTGAGCAAGTGCCGATACACGGCATCGATGCGCCAGGCCGGGCGGTCGGGACGGTCGCGACGCATGGCGTCGACCACGTCCACGACCGCGCTCATGCGGGAGAGCTCCTGTAATCGGTCGCCACCATGCCCGGCCGGGTAACCGCTGCCGTCAAGGCGCTCGTTGATCCCTTCCACCACCGCCTTGACCACGCCTGCGGAGAGCCATTGGCAACCGGCCAAGGCTCTCATCAGTAACGGCACATGCATCTGCAGTTGGGCGTAGCCGCCCGCATCGAGTGAGGCGGCCGACAGCAAGTCGCAGGACACCAGCCCTTTTCCCAGGTCATGCACCATGGCGCTGGACGCCAGGGCCTTACGTACATCACGCGCCAGCGTACTGCCATTCACAAGGGCCACAATGTGCACGGCCACGGCGAGCCCATGGCGGACCAGCAAAGGCTCACGGCCAAGACAGCGGGTCGCGAACAGCAGCGCCTCCATGTCCTCATCGGCCAGCATCAACAACATGTCGGCATGCCGGGAAAGCTGGACCGAGTCGATACCACCCCCTTGCTGCAACTCCAGCAACTGGGCGTCCAAGTAACCGGCCACCCGCGTCAGGCGACGCGCCATGGGGGTGGGATAGCTCAGCAGGTTGCGCCGACCCACCCGTACCGAGGCGGCCGCTTGCCCCTGGAAGAGCATGGAGGGTCGGCGTCCGACATCCGCCTCTTCCGCATGGCGCAACGACTCGCGTTCGATCTCGTGCACGAAAAACCACAGCTTGCGTTCCTGCTCGGCATTGCAGCCTTCGAATCGAAAGCCGACACGCATCGTCTGACGGTCACTATCGGCGACGGTATGACAGGCAGTTGCCTTGACCACGAAACGTGTGCCGTTGGGAAAACAGAGTTCGATCTCGATTGGTGCCGCCGAAGAGAGCAGCGTCGCGGCAGAGGCCGGCAACTCGAGTTGGCACCCCTGCTGGGAAAGATCCTTGAGGTCGCCCTGAACGGTCGCCCCGGCTTCGCCGCGCAGGATGGCTCCCACCTCCATGCCCAGCCGAAGCCGAGCCCGAAACGCCTCGCGGCGCTGCATCTCCTCAAGATAGAGAGGGTATTCGCAGTGGAAGACCACCCTGCCGTCGACGATTTCGCTATCCACCGTCTTGAGCAACGGTGTGCGCACGATCTTGCCCTGAATCTGGCCCAACAGGCGAAAGCCCAGCCCCCGCTTGAGTTCACCGCCGATCTCACGCACTGCAGTGATATCCATAACCAGCGATTTCGCCGGAACCTGCTCCATCAGCACCACCGGAAGTGGTGTACTCTCGGGCTGGTCGAGCAGCAGCGATGCTCCACCCGGCTGGATCAACGCATCCAGCAGTGATTCGATGTCGGCCGGATTGCCGACTCGAACAAAGTCTTCTTGTGCCTGCGCCATCCTTGCCTCTTATGCATGGTAAAGAGCCTCACCTCGCAGGACGTGCATTCGGAAATGTCATGCTGCAAGCCAACGAAGTGCGCCAGCACGCCTGTCGGATCGCGCACCGGCGCCAGGTAGAGGTTGTTCCAGAAAAGCGAACCATCCTTGCAACAGTTGCATAGAGCGACGTCCAACTCCGTGCATCCGGCCAGGGCATGACGAACCGGTCAATGGCATCGGGGTCGGCTTCACAGCTTCTTCGCCCCCTGTCCGCGAATGACGCCTGATAGCAGGTCTATCGGCAGCGAGGCAAAACTCTTGAGGCCCCGTTGCAACCAGCCTTTCGAAGGTTGGGAAGCCGGCGTACCAATCGAGAGGGCCGATCGTCAAGCGCGGATCATCCATAACGCGGGAGAAACGCTGGAGATACGCTGGAGAAAGGGAAGAGACGCCCGCGTCAGCTCGGCGGAGGCTCAGATGCCATGACGCAGTTTCGCCCGGCATGCTTGGCGCGATAGAGCGCGTCATCGGCGCGCCTGAGCGCATCCTGGGCAGGCTCGTCCTGCCTCAGTTGGGTCACGCCGATGCTGGTTGTCAGCGGAATGCGCTGCTGCTCACAGTCGAGAAATTCGAAGGATTCAACGGCAAAGCGGATCCGCTCTGCAATTTCCATCGCTCCCGCATGGTCGCTGCCAAGCAGCAGCACCACAAACTCCTCACCACCATAGCGCGCCGTACAGTCGTGCTTGCGCGTCTGCCTGACCAAAACATCGGCGAACTGACTTAACACGCCGTCACCTACGGAGTGCCCGAAGGTATCGTTGATCTGCTTGAACTCGTCCAGGTCCAGCATCAGCAGCGAGCAGGGCACGCTGCCGGCACAATCCAGCCTCTCGGTGTCGCGCTGCCAGGCCTGGATCTTGTCCAGATGCACCTCCAGGGCACCGCGGTTGAACAAGCCCGTCAACGGGTCATGAGTGGCCTGACGATAAAGCCGCAGCAGCAGACTGAGCTGGAAATGGTTGGCCGCCATGGACACCGCCAGAAGACTGGAAAGCAGCCAGAACGCCTCCACACCACGCCCGGTCAGCCAACTGCCGTCGACTATCTGGGAAAATACCAGCAGTGCCAGCAGGGCGATGCCGGCGAACAGCGATTCAAGAAGCGTGAAGGGGAAAACGCTGAGAGACGCAACCAGCAGGAAAGGAATGAAGCTGTAACCCACCAAATTATGTAACTCATTCGAGGGCAACATGACCAGCACCAGGGTATAAAACGCTGCGGGCAGCGCCAGCAGCATGCTGGCACAGAAGCGGATGCGGCGGATTCTCTCCTGGCTGAACAGGGCCAGCAGCAGCACCACCACCAGGCTCAACATAAGCACGACTCGTCCTACCAACGTGTACCTTAGCAACGTCGCGGGCAACACCAGAGCGTCCACCACTATCCACAGCGGTGAAAGCACGGCAAAGATGATACCCAGCGCCAACACGCGGCTGCGCAGGTAGCGAGCATGGGCGAAGGCAAAGTCGCGGGAGTGATGGCGGCTACTGAAGGTATCGCGCAGCGAACTAAAACCGACGAAGAGCTCATGCCCCGCCTCGGGCGGCTCGGCCAGCAGATCGAGCTGGCGGGCACGTCGATCGCTGTTCCGCGTTTCCTTCAGTTTGCTGAAGATCATCGAATGACCTCTGGTTAGCAGGCCTTTCACCACGAGCAGCCCATGCGGCACGAACTGTGCCCAAGTAATTTGAAATGTAACAGCACCGGAAGTCGGGGAACGTCAAAAGACTGACGCAGGTCAACATAAATTAGGCGATCCGCTCTATCGCAACGAACCGCCCCGTATCGGAAAAGGTCAGCCTGAAGCGGCCATGTACCCCATCCTGGGTTACCACCCGGCGCAGTGCCTCGGCGGGAAAGACGACGCATCGACCGTCCAGGCTGTGAGCCATTACCTGCCCCACCCTGCCCTCGTAATGGGCCAGGCAAGCATCACGGGAAAGTTCGATCACCACGTCGATGGTGGGCATGGTTCGTCAGGTTACCGTCACCGAAAAAGTCACCAACACTCTATCCTATTCGCGCCGACGTTACGGAAACTCTCCTTGCAGGCGTCCACTGTCATTGGCCCCGAGGCCTTCCCTACCTGCAGGGTCACCGATGATCAAATAAGCTATAAGAGTTATCCTTTGCTGTCAGCAAGAGGACTTCTGCATCGCCACCAGCCGCTCGTGCAGCATCTTGGCCTTCTCGATGGCCTGCGCCTCGCCGTCATCCAGCGTCAACACCGGACCTTCACCGGTAGCGGCACCGCTCTCCTCGCTTTCCCGCATCGCCTGCATATCTTGCGAATATCGCGTGAGCAGATGCTTGATGTTCAGGCGAATGGCAAACAACTCGAGCTCCATCGTATCCCGCTGGTCACGGCGCCGCGCCTGCTCCAGCGGCTCCTCCGTCGCCTTCACTATCGCCAGCAGGGTATTGTCGATCATCACCTCCGCCGCCTTCAGCTTCGGCAGGATGTTGTAGACCACTTCATGCAAGGTAATCCGTTGCCGTTCATTCATTCTCCCTCCTCTGTCATTGGCCCTGCCGTTGGAAGATCGAGCATCGCCAGCGTATAGGTACGCTGGTCGTTAACGGCCTTGGCATAGATATCAAGGAGCCGCTGGTAATCTGCCGGCATCTGCTCGTCCATGCCGGCCTCTTCGAAACGAACCAGCGTGGCGCGAGTCTCGACGATCAGGTTTTCCAAATCACCGAGGACTTGTTCATATTCATCCATCGTCATGGCCGGCTACTAATAAAAAACAGGCGCCACAAGGGCGCCTGGAGGGTCTTGAAGGGTGGAGCAAAGCCTGCCCCACCCGATCAAGTGCCAGATTAACCCAGCAGAGACAGCACGTTCTGCGGGACCTGGTTGGCCTGTGCCAGAACGGAAGTACCAGCCTGCTGCAGGATCTGCGCGCGGGTCATGTTGGCCACTTCCACCGCATAGTCGGCATCTTCGATGCGCGAACGAGCGGCAGCGAGGTTGGTCTCGTTGGTGCTCAGGTTGTTGATGGCATCCTCGAAACGGTTCTGAACAGCACCTAGTTCGGAGCGCAGGCTATCGACCTGATTCAGCGCTGCGTCAAGAGCAGCCATCGGATTTTCGGTGGCGAGAACCTCCGGCTCAGTGGTAAGAGCGTCGTTTTCTAAGTAAACCGTATCAGTATCAGAGGTCACAGCACCTTCTGTATCAACGGCGTACGCTACGGTATCGATTGAGGCAGTGAAGGCTCCATCTGCACCATCCGGATCATCGATAATCGCACGAAGTGCGTCTTCTGTGATTTCATTCCCTGCAGTGTCACCATCAGCCAACCAGCCGTCAGCGTTCAACGTATATTCGACTGTTGCGACGGTGACAGTGTCACCAACCGCAGTTGCAGCAAACAAATCATCGGCAGTAGCCTCCGGAGCGCTTACTACACTGAAGCCATCCAACTCCAGAGTTCCACGATTCATGGCGGACAAGTTGACATCAATAGTCTGCCCATCCTGAGAGCCTACTTGGATGGTCAGTGTCTCAGCGTTTTCAGACAACACTCGGGTGCCGTTGAAATCAGTCTCTGCAGAAATACGGTCAATCTCGTCCAAACGCTGATTCACTTCATCCTGAATGGACTGAAGATCGTTTGCGGAGTTAGTACCATTAGCTGCCTGAACGCTCAACTCACGAATACGCTGCAGGTTGTCGTTAACCTGATTCAGACCACCTTCCGCAGTCTGGGCGACGGAGATACCATCGTTGGCATTACGCTGGGCCTGTGCCAGACCATTGATCTGGGCGGTCATGCGGTTGGCGATGGCCTGACCGGCGGCATCATCCTTGGCGCTGGCAGACAGCAATTCTGCAAGCATCTGATTCAAAAGCATCAATAATGATACTAATAGTATCTTACTAGTGCTTTCTACTCATTTTCTACCGATACGACCGATAATGTCCTCACCATAAACTCATGGAATTATCATAAGTTACTGATTCAAAACGGCATTATCTGAGATAGGCGTTCTACTGGCTTTCTTCGCCTGGTGGCAGCTTGGCTTTCAGCTGTGCCAAGGCATCTTTAGCTTTCTGAGCCTTCTTGCCCTGTCGGGTATGGACCCCTACTCCTTGCTGAGTGCGGTCCTGACGGCGCTTCCCCTGGTCAGCTAACTGCTCCATCAAGGATTCAAGGGCTTGCGGTTCAAACTCGATATGAACGCTATCCGAGTAGAGGGTGTCGACCTTAACTCCTATCTCTCTTAGCTTTTTCAATATGCTGGAGTAGGAGTCCAGCCGCATGGCGACCTCCATCGTCTCTGCACGGGCTATAGTCGGCTTCGATACCCCGACAAGCGATGCGAACTCAGCCTGGTTGAGTCCTATGGCTCCGCGTACAGCACGCAGCGCTACGGCAATCTTGAGGTGGGCGTCGGTGTCATCGCTCAAAGCCAAGGCTCCAGTGATACTAGCAGTATCTTAAGTATAGACAGGTTATCTGCATCGTGATACTGTTAGCATCACGAGGTGACAACCATGCCAAAAATTAAACTCACACAACCCTTTGTAGCAACTGCTTCCTGCCCTACAGGCAAGCAGAAGGTCGATTATTTTGACACAGAAGTGTCAGGGCTGCTGCTGAAGGTGATGCCCACTGGCAAGCGATCCTACTATCTGCGGTTCAAAGATTCTCACAGCCGATCTTGTGAGCGTTCTATGGGCCTGGATGCCAGGGTAGTGAGCCTCAGTGAGGCGCGCCAGCAGGCAAAGCACCACCTAGCCGAGCTGATGCTGGGCCGTGACCCCTTCGCTGCCAAGCAGACGAGGCGTGAAACCCCCACGCTCAATGAGTTCATCATCACCACCTACCTGCCTCACATCAAGGTGAGGAAGAGGAGTTGGAAGGTCGATGAGACAGCTTTCCGGCTCCACATCCAGCCGACACTAGGGAAGCTGTACATGGATGAAATCAATATACAAGATGTGAACAACCTTGTGAATGCTCATGCCAAGACGTTTAAGCCAGCCAGCACGAACAGGATGCTCAATGTGCTCCATCGACTTTTCGTGTGTGCCATGGATTGGCAAGTTCCTGGTGTCACTGAGAACCCCGCTGCCAAAGTAACAAAGCTGAAGGAAAACAACCAGCGAGACAGGTATCTCACCAAAGAGGAGTTGAGGGCATTGTGGTCGGAGATGGATGCATCAGAGTCCACTTATATCACTTCAGCTATCAAGTTCCTCATATTGACCGGTGCAAGAAAGTCAGAAGCGGTGAATGCCACCTGGAATGACATAAATTTTCATAAGTGTCAGTGGACGATTCGCGAGAACAAGTCCGGAAAGACTCGTCATGTTCCACTCTCTGATCTTGCCATTGATACACTGAGACAGGTGGAAAGAATTCCTGGGTGTGATTACATCTTCCCTAACCCGAAGACGCTCATGCCTTACAACAACCTGTTCCACACATGGAAGAATATTCGTGAGGCAGCCGGGATTCCTGATATGCGAATCCACGATCTGCGTCACTCCTATGCTAGCTTTATGGTGAACAAAGATGTTTCCATCTATGTTGTCTCAAAAATCTTAGGACATTCCAATGTGGTGACGACGAAACGGTATGCTCACCTGGACAATAAGAATCTAGTGAAGTCAGCTAACACAGCAGGAGATTATATCAAGGATGCTACTGCCATTCCTGTCGAGTTGAATCAAATGGGCATTGAGGATGATCAGGAAGAAGCCCTACTGATTGGGGAAATTGCCTGAGGTAGTTTCAGGCTTTCTCCCCGTGAGACTGCATTGATCCCATGGAATGGTGTGTTCTAGGTTGTGTTTCATCTGCTTGGTCATGTACCTGACACACTCAGAAACATCTAGCACCTTCTTGATCCACTCATCAGATGAGGATGCCAACGCTGGATTGCCTGCTGAGGAGCTGGATTGCAACCAGCATTGGATAACAGCATCACGGATGCGAAAGCTATTTCTCTTCTCTTCATTCAGGATGTAAGGCGTGGGGTTTTGAATCATCATATGAACATGAAGAGAGTTATCCATGGCGCATTTCTCTATCACAGGTAAGGCAACCACTCTCTTGTTAGATCTACGACCAAAGGCCTCGGCACTTAGTTTATTGAGGAATTTCTCAATAGCACTATTCACTTTGATTTCATCATACATTGAATACTTGAAAGTTAGAGTGACAAAGAAGTCCCAGTCATATTGAGCCAACCAATACTTGATTTCTGTGATAGCCTGATGCTTTCTTTTCTCTTGATTAGTGAGTATAATGCCATCAGCTTTTGCTTTGCTGAGAATGCTTTTGTACATGGTGAATTTCCTTTTGTGAATAGAGAAAAAACAGAGAATTTATTTTCTCCTGGTTTTCTTTTCTATGTAATATTTTAATACATCAGAATACTCATTCTTTATTGATAATAGGATAAACAAGACACCCTTTATGGCACCTGCAGCACTTCCAATTATCAGGACATCCACGGATCGCAAATCGCCTAAAGCGTTAGATGCTGTGGCTGTCAGGGTATATTTATGCACCTGAGCGCCAGGGCTTCACCATATGTCTCAGAACAGACGCCGCATCAAGCGGAGCCAACCCAAGACAACCGACGAAGGGCGCTATCAGCTGGTCGCCAAGGTTGATCAATATCGGGAGGTTTACCCAGATACCCCCCTGGATGACACCTGCCACAGCTGTGGAGTCTCCCCGAGCAATTACCGGCGATGGAAGGCCATGCTTGACGATCACCCTGAATATCACGAACAGGGCATCATCCCTGCACAAAGCCAGCGACCAAAGCACCTTGCGAGGCAAACCAGCGACACCACTAAGCAGCGAGTGGTAGAGGAAGCCAGCAAGACACACCACACATCTGCCAGCAGCATTACCGCTCAGCTCAAGAGTGATGGCATCCCTATCGGCAAAGGGAAGGTAATTGAGATTCTGGAGGAAGCAGGGCTGTACGGCACCATCTATAAGACGAATGCAACAGGTGAATACAAACAGCGGAGAGGGCTATTCAGACTCTGCGAGAAGCGCCAGCAAGGCGCATAGGCGAGAGATAAAACGTCGGAGCTAGGGTAAACCGACCAAAAAGCTCAACGAGCCTTACAGGCCAAAACAAAGGCGCCATGATGACCATTCAGATACGCGAGACCATTTATTATCAGGGCGAAAAGCTGGATATTGTCGGCTACCCTCCCCTGCCGAAGAAAGATCCCAGAGTGATATACATAGAGGGTCGTAGGGTTGACTCCATCCTTGATCTTACTAATACCACCATGTGCTGGCGCCGGTACATTGGCACCTGGAGAATTGAGGATAAAAAGCTGTACCTCTGCCACCTGGAGGGCTGGTATCAAATGACGACTTCTGAGCCAATACTGGCTGAGTGGTTTAGTGGCATCCTGACCCTGGACACCTACCAAGACAATAAAGCCGTCAACCTTTTTGAGGTGGAGATAACCAAAGGCTATGTGGTGAGCGAAAAGCGTCTACAGCAGCCATAGGAGAGACGATCTCCAGTGAGACAGGTGATGAGCTAGCATTGGTATAGAAAGTCGCTTAGGGTGCCTTGCAGCGCCGTTCAGCCCAGCATCGCCCGCGTATGCTCACGCTGCTTCTTTACAGCGTCATCCACAATGTTCAGCAGCTTCTCGTAATCCTCGGGCATCTCTTCCTGCATGCCGGTGGCGTCGAAGCGGTCGATGGTGCGCTGGGTATCCTCGATGACGGCTTGCAGCTCATCGATCACGCGCTGGTGGTCGTCGGGTGTCATGGTCACCTCGTTTGCAGCTGGTGGGCACGGACATACAGGCGCTTGGCGCGTTCAATGGCCATGGCTTCAGCGTCGTCCATGATGAGGATCGGACTGCTGAAGAACTGATCTCCCCGGTTTGCCGCCTCCAGCTGATCTTCATAGCGCTTGAGCAGGTGTTCAAGGTTAAGGCGAATCATGGTCATTTCCAACGCGAACTCGTCCTGCAGTACGGTGAGCCGATGACTCTCCTCCTCATCGTCGCAGGTCGCGATACGCTTCTTGAGGGTGGAGTCGATCAGGCTTCGTGTGGCACGTAGCTTGGGCAAGACATCGCGCATCAGCTCGCGGGCATCGATCTGGTTCATGGCGGTTAGCCGTATTCCTCAACCCGAAAGTAAAGAAACCGGCTCCACAAGGGAGCCGGTTCTGTGTGATCCCTTCAAGGAAGGACCAAGGGGAAGAAAAGTGTCCTCCCCCAAGGATCAATCTTAGCCCAGCAGAGACAGCACGTTCTGCGGAACCTGGTTGGCCTGGGCCAGCACGGAGGTACCGGCTTGCTGCAAAATCTGGCTACGGGTCATGTTGGCCACTTCAACCGCATAGTCGGCATCTTCGATGCGCGAACGAGCAGCGGTCAGGTTGGTCTCGTTGGTCTGCAGGTTCGTAATAGCAGACTCAAAACGGTTTTGGACAGCACCCAACTCGGAACGAAGACTGTCAACATTACTCAAAGCTTTGTCAAGAGCTGCAAGGGGGCCTTCCGTAGCGACTTTTGTGGCATCGTCGGTGAGATGAGTAACAGCTTCAGCATCATCTGCAACTGTCACTGTTAGCACAGCTGGATTGGCGCCGTCAGCATCAACAGCAGAAAGAGTAGCGGCGTAAAACTTGGTTTCTTCGCCAGCAGTTTCACTTTTTACAAACATATTGCCGTCAGAGTCTTTTACCAAAGTATTGGTATCAGCTCCGTCAGCGGGCGAGCCGGCCACGTCATAGGTTACAGTATCCGCAGCGAATTCCTTATCGCCATCCGCAGTACTTGGAGCAGTTGCAAATGAGTACTCCTCACCACCAACAGTAAGGGTGCTACCATCTGTAGTAGCGACATCTTCTGCTAGAACCTTGTTGACATTAAAATCAGCTAAACCAAGCGTGACGGAGTTAGTTGCAGAAAAATTAATATTAATGCTCTGACCATCTTTTGCGCCTACCTGAATCGTCATGGATTCAGCGCCGTCTGCCAGCACATTAGTTCCGTTAAAGTCAGTTTCGCGAGAAATGCGATCGATTTCTTCTAAACGTTGGCCGATTTCATCCTGAATCGAGTTCAAATCATCTTGAGAGTTGGTGCCGTTCTGAGCTTGTACAGTCAGCTCGCGTACACGTTGAAGGTTGTCGTTAACCTGGTTGAGGCCACCCTCAGCCGTCTGCGCCGCAGAAATACCGTCATTGGCGTTACGCTGCGCCTGACCCAGACCAGTGATCTGAGAAGACATGCGGTTGGCGATGGCCTGACCGGCCGCATCATCCTTGGCGCTGTTGATGCGCAGGCCGGATGAGAGACGCTCCATGGAGGTCTGCAGGGCGTTCTGGCTCTTCTGAAGATTGGACTGGCCAATCATGGAAGTAATGTTGGTATTGATCACGGACATGTGATGTTCCTTCCTGTCGTTGAGGGCTCCATTGGCGGGCCCGCTGATCTTGATCGTGCGTTCCTGTCTACCGGACCCGCCGCAACGGCGCCGTTGGCCGTTACCCTGATTAACGGCCGCTTTCGGAAGGACTTTAGGGAATGGGCGAAAAATTTTTCTTCGGATGTTGACAGACGAGCCGGCAAAAGCGCCTGCAGGCGGGGAGATCGGCGCTCTGCGCCACCGAGATGCCGTCATTGGCGTTGTGTGCCGCCTGATTGAGCCCGTTGATCTGGGCGGTCATGCGGTTGGCGATGGCCTGGCCGGCCGGATCGTCGCGGGCACTATTGATACGCAGGCCCGACGACAGGTGCTGCATAGCCATTCCTGATTACGACTCAGCAGGCGCCTGGTGGAGGCCGCAGGCCTCCCGGCGGTGTTGCCGGTATTCGCGACGACAACCAACCTTTCAGCCTCCGCCGAGGCGCCTATCGGCGCCAGTCGCGATGGGGACCAGCGCTCCAACAGCGGCTCTCTCCACCAACGTTGCCACGCCGCTGTCGGAACAGCTTCAGCTCACGACTGGAGGCCGCCGGCCTCCCGGCGGTGTTGCCGACGCCAATGATCACCGCCAACGCGGCGGCCTCCACCAAGTGTCGTCACGCTTGGCCTTCCCCTCAATTAAAGACATCACAATATCCTTTATAGTCCAATTCTTGCTATAATGGTTAGCATAATATCCATTGAAGAATTCATGCATGCGCCTCTCCCTTCTCACCGCCAGCGATGTCCAGCACGACCTGGCCAAGACCATTCGTCGTCGACGGCGCGAGCTGAAGCTTTCACGCGACGCCTTGGCCGAGCGCAGCGGGGTGCCGGCACCGACGATCAAGCGGTTCGAGACCACCGGGCAGATTTCGCTGCGCCAGTTCCTGCTGCTGTGGCAGAGCGTGGACCGGCTGGAGCGCGTGGCGGCGCTGGCAGTTCCGCAGCCGAGCACACCGCAGAGCATCGAAGAGGTGCTGCGCGATGACTGACTTCGTTCCCGTTCGGCAACTGGAGGTGCTGCGCCGTTTCAGCGACGGCCGGCAGACACGCGTCGGCCGGCTGGCACAGAATCGCCAGGGTGTGTTCTTCCAGTATGACGCAGCCTATTGCCGTGGGTTTCACAACCTGTCGCCGTTTCAGCTGCCATTCGACACGCGGTTGCATGCCGCACCGCCAACCCCTCACAAGGGACTTCATGGTCTGTTCGCCGACTCGCTGCCGGATGGCTGGGGGATGATGCTGATGGATCGCCTTTTTCGTCAGCACGGCATCTCGCCTCATGACCTTACGCCCATGGACCGCCTGGCTTTCGTTGGCGATCATGGCATGGGAGCCTTGAGCTATCGCCCGGTATCTGACCTGGTCGCTTCCAGTGAGCCCGCCCCCGGGAGCAGCCTGGGCGAGCTGGGAGAACAAGCCCGCCGGCTCTTCGAAGGCCAGACCGATACCGTACTCGCCTCCCTGGCCCAGGCCGGTAGTTCGGGTGGGGCCCGCCCCAAGGTACAGGTGTATCTTTCGCCAGGTGACAGCGAGCAGGCCAGCACCAGTCCACGCGAAGGGCTAGAGCCTTGGCTGGTCAAATTCACCTCGGGTACGCTGGCATTGGGGCATGAGGAGGGGCTGTGCGAGGCAGCCTACCTGACCCTTGCCCATCGTGCCGGCATCGATACGCCCGACTGGAAACTGATTACACCGCCCGAGGGCTCCCCGGCACTTGCCTGGCTGGCGCTGCGCCGCTTCGACTGCAGCGCGCAGGGGCGTTACCACATGAGCAGCGCCTGCGGGTTATTGGACGCCGATTTTCGCTTTCCATCATTGGATTACGAAGACTTGATCAAGGCCGGCCAGGTCCTCTGTGGCAGCCCTGCCGTCGGGAGAGCGCTGTTTCGTCGTGCCCTGCTCAATCTCTTCGCCTGCAACCAAGACGATCACAGCAAGAACTGGGCCTTTCTTCTCGATGACGAAGGCCAATGGCGCCTTGCTCCCGCCTTTGACCTCACCTTCAGCCCCAGTCCTTATGGTGAACACGCCACAGCGTTCAAGGGACACGGCAAGCAGCCGCCACTCAAGGCAGTACAGTTCCTGGCCGATCAGGCCGGCTTCACTCGCTGGAGCGAAGCAAGGCAGGCGATAGAAGACATCGTGACGGCGATAAGCGGCTGGGATGGCGTGGCGAAAACGCTTGGCGTCAGCATCCGAACACGCCGGGAAATACAGCGGCGGCTGAACGTCATTCAGAAGGAAAACCGCCCACTATGGGGCGGCTGAACGATCGGCTCGCGGGATCGCCCGAAAGGGCTAGCGCTTTAGGCTTGGGCGCTGCGCCGTTTCAGCGACGGCCGCCAGCTGTCTCCCCTGCATCAGGCCGCAGATTCCGCCATCAGGCTTTCATAAGGGATGTGCAGGCCATCATGTAGCCGCTTGATCATGCGAAGGCTGAGCTTGCGCTTGCGGTTGAGCACCTCGGAGACTCGCCCGCTCGAGCCGATGTAGGGTTCAAGATCGCGCTGTGTCAGCCCCTGCTGCTCCATGCGAAATTTGATCGCCTCGATGGGATCGGACGGCCCGATGGGGTAATGCGCATCTTCGTACTTCTCGATCAGGATAGAGAGCACTTCCAGCTCGTCCGCCTCCGGCGTACCGTCTTCAGCCCCCCATAGGGCTTCCATACGGACAAAAGCACGCTCGAGGTCCGCTTCGGTGTGAATAGGCTGTATGTTCATATCGTCGCTGCATCCACTTGATCGTACTGGGCATGAGTGCCAACGAAACGTATCCAGGCAATTTGCTGCGCATAGCGTATTGCTACGATAACCCGGTACTTGTTTCCTCCGACATTGAATACGACTCGACCACCCTTGAGGATACTGGCCGTGCGAATATCCGCTTTCAGCGCTTGCGGCGTTGCCCAGGATGCCCTCAGCATCATGTTGTACCACTCGGTGAGAGGCGTTTCGGCATCTGCGTGATTCTGCTGCCAAAACTGACGCAACGTCCTTTTTGCGATAACCCTCATGCAACCTCCCTTTTTGGGAGAAAATTTAGCACCTCCCATTATGGGAGTCAAGGGCAGTCAATGCTCAGGCGCCCCCCCCTCACTCCCGCCCAAGCTGGGCATTCATCATGTCGAACTGCTCGGTAAGATACGAGCTGGTCTGGTTCATCTGCGCAATCATGCTGTCGAGCTGGCCGAACTGGGTGCGGTAGCGCTCGATGGTGGTGTTGATACCTTGCTCCATGCGGCCATAACGGTCGACCAGGCTTTCGATGCGGTTCTCGGCACCTCTGATCGAGTTCTCGACCACCCCGTTGCTGCTCATCAGCTGCCCCAGGGTCTCGTTGAGCTGGTTTGCCATGCCGGGCGTTTCACCTTTACCGGCGAAGAATTCACCCAGCGCATCCATGTCTTCGCCGATCACCAGGTTGAGCCGGTCCTCGTCCAGCGCCAGGCTGCCATCGAGCTGCAGCGAGATACCCACATCCGCCAGCATGGCGAGCGCCCCCTCTTCGCCGCCGCCCTGGGCCACACCACCGGCCAGGTCGGCGCGCAGCCGCGACTCCACAGTTCGTAGGGCGCTGTCGCCTAGCAGCTCCCCGGCCTGCCCCGTTTCGCTGTCGAAGGCGGTCAGCTCGCCGGTGGTGCCCTTGAAGCTGTTGTAGGCCGTGACGAAGCCAGCCACCGCCTCACGCACCGCACGGGTGTCGCGCTCCACGTTGACGGTGCTGCTGCCCTCCTGCGTCAGGCGCAGGGTGACGTCCTGGATCGCGCCCTCTACCTGGTTGGAAGCGCTGATGATGGGGATGCCGTTGACCTCGAGGGAGGCATCCTGGCCGGCCTGGGCAATTTCTTGATCCGTCAATGCCACGTCAGGGGCCACAATATCCGCGAAACCCACAACCGTAATCGACGCTTGCTCGCCGGTCTCATCCGACATCAGTGCCAGGCGATAGCCCTCGCCGTCGTTGACCACGGAAGCGGTAACCGCCGCTTCGGGGTCGGCATTGATAGCGTCGCGGACATCCTCCAGCGTACTGCCGGCGGCAATGGTCACGCCGCGATTCAGCTCGTTATTGCCGAACTCGAGGGTCAACGTCTGTTCGCTGTCGGTCAGCTCGGTTTCCAGGGTGTCGACCCGCTGGGTGGCCAGGCTGCCCGCCGTGGCCAATGCGTTGATGGTGACATCGTAGCGCCCCGGGGAGGCGTCGGAGCCGGCGGCGGCCTGTAACGCCTCGCCGCTGACCTCGGCAGAGAGACTCTGAAAGAGGGAGGGATCGTCCAGGGCATTCACCGCAGCCTGGAAGCCAGAGAGTGCACCCTGCAATTCACCGTAGGCCGAGAGCTGCACCTGCTGCGACTCGATCTGTCGTTCGATGGGTTCGAGTTTGCCGCGTTCGGCGTCGTTGAGCTGGTCCAGTAGACCGTTGAGGTCCAGGCCGGAGCCAATGCCGAGGGAGGAGATGCTGGCCATGAGAAACTGCCTTGCGCCGATGAATTCGGGTGCCGCGCATGAATTCCTAGCACAGCACCTTCCTTATTCACTTCACATCGGCAACGGACAGAAAAACTTTAGAGAGTTTACGCTTTCTCGGAAACTTCCCACTGGCGGGAAACGAGGTAACTGCTTGCAAAGCGCTGGGCGGAAACGGGCCTTCCCGTGAGAAAACCCTGGATCAGATCCATGTTGTGGCGTAACAGCGCATTCTGCTGAGCCTCGGTCTCCACCCCGACGGCGACCACCCTAAGCCCCAATTCCCTTGCCAAGCCACAGACGGCCGCAACGATGGCCGCACTTCCACGCTGTTCGCCATCGAGCCGCTGAATGAAGCGGCGGTCAATCTTCAACGTGGTCACCGGCAGGTCCTCCAGGTAGCTCAGCGACGCGTAACTGGTGCCAAAATCGTCGATGGTGATTTCGCCGCCCAGGTCGCGCAACTGCTGCAGAATGGCGGCGGCCTGCAGCGGTTTTTCGAGCAGCGTGCTTTCAGACAGCTCGAAACCCACCAGGCCCGGCGGCAAGGCATGCTCGGCCAGGATAGCGGCGATCCTGCCGGGCAGGTCTTGCTGCCAGAATTGCCGGGGGGAAAGGTTGATGCTTACCGGCACTGGATTGGCAGACGCCTGGTGCCATTCGCTCAGCTGGGTGCAAACCATGCGCATCATGCGGTCACCCAGCGCCACGATAAGCCCGGCACGCTCGGCCAGCGGTATGACCTCGCCGGGGGGGATATTGCCCAGCACCGGGTGGTGCCAGCACATCAGGGCCTCGGCGCTGTGCAAGTGGCCACTCTCCCGTTCGAAGAGCGGTTGAAAGTGGACCTCCAGACCCTCGCCACTCTCGACGGCATAACGCAGCGCAGCCTCCAGTGCCCGCTGGCGGTCGTCCTGCATGTTCATTTCGGTGCGATAGAGCCGGTAGGAGTTGCGCCCTTCCTGCTTGGCTCGGTACATGGCCACGTCGGCATCGTGGATCAGAGCCTCGGCGCTGGCGGCATCGTCCGGATAAAGGCTGATCCCCAGGCTGCAGCCGATGTTGAGCTCGTGACCATCGATGACGCACGGCTCGCTCACCGCCTCGACCAACCGGCGGGCGACACGGGTCACCTCCTCGACTTCTTCCAGGTCAGGCAACAGGATCAGGAACTCGTCGCCGCCCAGTCGAGCCAACGTATCGTCTTCCCTTAGCCGGCTCTGCAGCCGGTCGGCAACCATGACCAGCAGTTCGTCGCCCACCGCATGGCCCAGGGTGTCGTTGATCTGCTTGAAATGGTCCAGGTCGACGAAGACCACCGCCAGCCGTGTCTGGTTGCGATGAGCATGGCGAATCGCCAATTGCAGCCGATCCTCCAGCAGACGCCGGTTGGGTAGCGCGGTCAGGGGATCATAGTAGGCCAGCTTGCGAATCTGTTCTTCATTTTCGCGGCTGCGGGTGATGTCGTTGAATAGTGCCGCGTAATGGGTCACTTCACCGCCCTCGCCGGTGATCGCCGTGATGGTCAGCAATTCGAGATAGAGTTCGCCATGCTTGCGCCGATTCCATATCTCGCCGCGCCAGAAGCCTTGACGTTGCAGCGCCTCCCACATCTGGTGGTAGAAGAGAGTGTCGTGGCGTCCCGACGCGAGTATCTGGGGGGTCTTGCCGATGGCTTCTTCGGCAGTGTATCCGGTCACGCGGGTGAAGGCAGGATTGACGAATTCGATGCGGTTGTTCGAGTCGGTGACGATGATGCCTTCGAGCGTGGATTCGATGACCCGCTCGGCCAGTTGCAGGTTTTCGCGGGAACTGGCGATGACACGGTCGCGCTGCTCCAGCGCATCACGAAGATCCTGCATATAGTACTGTTCGGCACCGGCCAGCATGTCGCGAAAGCCGATCAGGCCGATCACATTGTCGTCATCGTCCAGTACCGCCAGGTGGCGAACCCGCTGTTCCAGCAGCGTGTCCCGGGCCGTGATCAGGGCCTCGTTATGGTAGACAGTAAGCAGTGGCCGGCTGGCCAGCTCGGTGATCGGGGGGTTGCCCGGATAGTGCGCAACGAAGCGCACCATGTCGCGCTCGGTCAGGATACCCAGCCCCTGCTCGCTGCACTTCACCACGACGGCATCGCAGCTGGAATCGCACATGGAGCGGGCGGCCTCGGACAGCAACTGCGTACCCTGGAGCACCAGCGCTTGCTGACGCATGGCGGCGCGCACCTCGCGCAGACGCAGGTAGGGCTCGACACCCTGGTTCAGGGCGATGTCGGTCTGAGAGAGGATACCCCGCGGCTGGCCATCGCCATCGACCACGACGAAGTGGCGTCGCCCTTCGGTGCTGAAGCGCAGTGCGGCCTCGCTGATCGGCGTCTTGAGTGGCAAGCTTGCCACCGGCTGACTCATGATGTCGCCGATGGGGGTGCGCCCCGCCTCAGGATCGGCAAAATTGACCGCCAGGGCATCATGCTCGGTCCAGATGCCCTGCGCCTCCCCCCCCTTGGTCACCACGATCGAACTGCACTGACGTTCGGCCATGCGCTGAGCGGCAGTGCAGAGCAAGGTATCGGATTCGCAGGTCAGCAGACTGGTCTGCATGATGCATTCAACGGGAAGCTCGTGACTCATGACGCCTCTCTGAGGGGAAAAGGCTTGATACACCCTGATCTACAGGACGACAAGACAGGACTCAACAACAACCCTGTTTATTTCTCAGACCATTTTCAATGGTTTCGCATTACATGACTAGTTGCAATGATTGACCAGCCGTCAACGGGACAGCCTCACCGCAGCACATCGAATCTGTTTTCTTGGATCAAAATCACGCCATATCGATGTTTTCATGAAGAATAACAATAGCATCGCATATCTTCACCTGGTCAACCGGCCGGGCTCGAGCATAGTCGCGCAGGCTGTCACACTCGCCCTCCCAAGACCTCACGGAACGATCGGTAGCATTGTTGCTAAAGCTTTACCCGAACGTGCCGATAGGATGGATACATAGCTTTCAAGAAATTGCATGAAGGCTAGAAGCCGGCTCGATGGCTGGCTTCTGGAGATGCACCAACCATGAAGCGCGCCCTGGACAGGAAAACCGAGCCATGACACGCTTGAAGGTGGGGTGTTTGCGAAGGGCGCATACAAGGAAAAAAGGCCATGTCTTCACCGCTCACCGATGCCACCAACAGCTTGAGCACTTCGGCGCTGCACGATCTGACACCGCGACAGCGCAAGGAGACCGTTCTGGCTTCACTGCCCGCAGCGGGGACCATGCTGAACCAGGCCGAAAGCCACGGTCACTCGCCGGCCCAGGCGGACCTGATCGAACCAATTCAGCGTATCAATGAAGTTCTGCGTCAATATGGCGTGGAATTCGAGCTCAACGAGATACCGTCACGGGTGGTGACACGGATCGTGGATCGTGAGTCAGGTGACGTGCTGCGGCAGATTCCCGCCGAAGAGGTGCTGGCCATTGCCGCAAGGCTGGATGAGTTGCAGGGCAACCTGGTCAACCTGCGCGTCTAAGCCGAGGCGAGGCATTTTCATTCACACCTGCATGTTCATGACGTCACGGTAGGCAGAAACCAGCCGGTTCCTCACCTGCAGCCCCATCTGGAAGGCGACGCTTGCCTTCTGCATGTCGACCATGACGTCGTTGAGCTCCACATTGGGGTCGCCGGCCTGAAAGGCCATCGCCTTGGCGCTGGACGCTTGCTGCAGGCGGTTGATGCGCTGAATGGAGGATTGCAGCTCCCCGGCGAAGCCGCCCTGCCCCACCATGGTTGAGACCTGCTGCCCCTTGGCAGCCTGACCGCCGGCCTGTGTCGCCAGTGTCTGCATCTGGGCCAGTGCAGATTGAATAGCAGGTGAACTCATGGCTCGCGGCCCCCGTTCTGCTGGATCGAAAGTGACGTTCAACGAATGCCACCAAGACTATCAGATGCGATCACGCGACCATACTGGCAAATGGCATGCAAAACTCGGGCTTTTCCCGCCTTTGGACTCGACGAGGGTTCGCATAATAGCGTTCATCATAGTTGCGCCCGTAAGGGCAGCCAGAATGCGGTAGACGGATGCACGCAATGCCATCTTCTAGGAAAAGCTTTCGAGCGGCGAACGGCGCATCTCTCCGGAGGTGCACATGAGCAATGGCGCCGCTACGCCGGGCCGTCAGGAGGCCACGCCCAACCCGCCCCAGGGCGCGCTGTTTCAGCGCGTCCAGGCGCAGATGCGTGGCAACCCGCTGATCGCGATCCTGATTGGCGGTGCCGCCTCGATCGCTATCGTGGTGGTGCTGCTGATGTGGGCTCGGGAACCCGATTACCGTGTGCTCTACAGCAACCTCACTGAGGCCGATGGCGGTCGCATCATCAACGAGCTGGAGAGCCGCGGCGTGGCCTATCGCTTCAGCGAGGGCGGCACGGCGCTGCTGGTGCCCGGCGATGCGGTGCACGGCTTGCGCCTGCAGCTGGCCGAGCAGGGCCTGCCCCGGGGCGGCAACGTGGGCTTCGAGCTGATGGACAGCCAGGCCTTCGGCGTCAGCCAGTTTGCCGAACAGGTCAACTTCCAGCGTGGCCTCGAAGGCGAACTGTCACGCTCCATCGAATCGCTCGGCCCGGTATCCAGGGCCCGTGTCCACCTGGCCATGGCGCGCTCCTCGGTCTTCGTGCGGGACCAGGAGCCGGCGAAGGCCTCGGTCATCGTAACCCTGGAATCGGGCCGCGTGATCGGCGACGGCCAAGTCAGCGCCATCATCCATATGATATCCAGCAGCGTACCGGAGCTGGCCGCCGAAGACGTCACGGTGGTCGACCAGAATGGACGTCTGCTCTCCATGCCTGGCGCCAACCGCCGCGGTCTCGACGCGACCCAGCTCGACTACATCGCCGAGGTCGAGCGCTCCTTCCAGCAGCGCATCGAGAATATTCTGGCGCCGATTCTCGGCCAGCAGAGCGTACGTGCCCAGGTTGCCGCCCAGATCGATTTCTCGCGCCGCGAGGAGACCAACGAGCGCTTTGGCCAGAATCAGCCCCCCAACGAGGCGGCGGTACGCAGTCGCCAGTCGAGCGTCTCCTACAGCGGTGGCGACGACCTGGCCATGGGCATACCCGGTGCGTTGAGCAACACGCCTCCGGGTACCGCACCCTCCCCCATCAACCTGCCGGTCGATGAAGATGGAGAACTCCTCGAGGAAGCCGAGCAGGAGCTCCTGGCGCTGAGCAACCTGCGCCAGGACGGCGTGATCAATTATGAGGTTGACCGCAATATCGAACATGTCCAGCACCGCCAGGGCAAGGTACAGCGCCTTTCCGCCGCGGTGGTGGTGGACTATCGCGAACAGCGCGATGAGGAAGGCGTATGGCAGCGTGTCCCGCTCGATGATGAGGAAATCGCTCAGGTCGAGCGACTGGTACGTCAGGCCATGGGCTTCTCACAAGTCCGTGGCGATGAAGTCGAAGTGGTCAACAGCCCGTTCAGCCGCCCCGAGATCGATGAGGAAGTGCTCGAGTGGTGGCAGTCACCCGAAATCCACAACCTGGCACTGACCATCGGCCGTTATCTACTGGTGGCACTGGGCGCTCTGCTGGCCTATCTGCTGATCTTGCGCCCGTTGATCAAGCAGCAAACGCAGCAGCCCCTGCTGGCCTCGGCACCGGGGACCGGCTTGCAGGTCCGGGTCGACGGCGAGACCCCGGAAGGTATTGACGGCGAACTGGAAGACGACATAGCGGCATCGCGCACCTATCAAAAGCCGAAGCGCAAACGCAAGTCGTCAGCCTATGAGGACCACCTTGCCGAGCTGCGCGAACTGGCTAAAGAGGATCCGCGCATGATTGCCATGATCGTTCGCAGTTGGATGAATAAAGTATGAGCACCGCAACCACCATGACCGGCGTACGCCGCAGCGCCATCCTGATGCTTGCCCTGGACGAGGACAGCGCCGCAGAGGTGTTCAAGTACCTGTCGCCCAAGGAGATCCAGCAACTGAGCATGGAGATGGCCGAGATGGATCAGGTCTCTCACGAGGATATGCAGAAGGTCATGCAGGACTTCAGCGACGAGACCGAAGAGTTCATCGCGCTTAACCTCAATTCCAGCGAGCATATCCGCTCGGTATTGACCAAGGCGCTGGGCAGCGAGCGTGCCACCAGCCTGATCGAAGACGTTCTCGAGTCCTCTGGCAGCAGCAGTGGCATCGACTCGCTGAACCTGATGGAAGCGCCCATGGTGTCGGAGCTGATCCGCGATGAACATCCGCAGATCATCGCCACAATCCTGGTTCACCTCGAACGCCACCAAGCCGCCGACGTGCTTGAACTGTTCGACGACAAGCTGCGCAACGACGTGGTGCTGCGTATCGCCACCTTTAGCGGCGTGCAGCCGGCCGCCCTGCAGGAACTGACCGAAGTACTGTCGGGCATGCTCGACGGACAGAACCTCAAGCGCAGCAAGATGGGTGGCGTAAGAACCGCAGCCGAGATCCTCAATCTGATGAACTCCAATCAGGAAGAGGTCGCCATCGAGACCGTGCGGGCACACAACGAGGACCTGGCCCAGAGAATCATCGACGAGATGTTCCTGTTCGAGAATCTCATGGATCTGGATGACCGCAGTATCCAGATGGTACTCAAGGAGATCGACACCAATTCTCTGGTTGTGGCTCTCAAGGGGGCGCCGGAAGGTCTGATGGAGAAATTCCTGCGCAACATGTCCCGCCGCGCCGCCGACCTTATGCGCGAGGACATGGAAGCTCGCGGGCCGATTCGAGTCTCCCAGGTGGAGGCGGAGCAGAAGTCGATCCTGCAGGTGGTTCGCCGGCTAGCCGACTCCGGCGATATCGTGCTGGGCGGCGGAGACGACGCCTATGTCTGATCACTCGCCCTCACACCCGGAGTGGCCGACCTCCTGGCGTCGCTGGCAGATGGAAGAACTGCAGGTAGAGAACCGTCAACACGAGGTCGCTAAGCCGGCGGTGGACACCGCTCGCCAAGAGCACTTCCGCCGCCAAGCAGAACTCAAGGCGCTGCGTGAGAAGGTCTTGCGCGAAGCTCGTGAAGAGGGCTTCAAGGCCGGCTTCGAGCAGGGCCGCACCGACGGCCATGTCCAGGGCCTGGCGGAAGGCCGCCACGAGGCCGAGCAGGAGCTTGAGCAACGCACTCACGAGGTGCTGGAGCCACTCAAGCCGCTGGCGAAGCATTTTGCGGAAGCCCTGACCTCGCTCGATGAAGAGGTGGCCAATGAGATAGTCGAGCTGGCACTCGCAACCGGGCACCAATTGGCCGGCGAGGCCTTGAAGGCCCGTCCCCGGCAAGTGCTGGAGCTGGTCAGGGCACTGCTGCACACCGACCCACCGCTGACGGGCCAGCAACGCCTGTGGCTGCATCCTCTGGACCACAAGCTGGTCGAGCATCATCTCGGCCAGGAGTTGAGGGCCGCCGGCTGGACACTCCAGCCCGACGATCAGCTCAGCCGTGGCGGCTGTCGTGTCACCAGCACCAGCGGTGAACTCGATGCCACCTGGGAAACACGCTGGCAAGCAGTGCGGGCCCAGTTACGCCGGCGGCGCCCCTCCACGCATGAGCCGGATGACGAACACCAATGAGCGACATGTCCGAGACCCTGGCACAACCACGCAATGCGCACCAGGCACGCTGGCAGCAAACGCTGCAGCAGGTGCGCCAGCGCGTGGAAGCCGTGCCGGGATTTCGTGCCAGCGGCCGGGTGCTTCGAGCCACCGGCATGGTGATCGAGGCGATCGGACTGCGTGTCGCCCTGGGTAACGCCTGTCGCATCGAACTGGTTTCGCCGGGAGGCAGCGAATCGCCGCGCTTCGCCGAAGCCGAAGTGGTCGGCTTTGCCGACGAACGGCTGTTTCTGATGCCGCTGTCTGAAATCACTGGCCTGATGCCGGGCGCCAGGGTCTATCCACTGGGTGATGGTCCTGACCACACCGCGCGCCGTTTCCCCCTGGGTGAGACACTGCTCGGTCGGGTGGTCGACGGCAACGGTGAGCCCCTCGACGGTTTTGGCCCTCTGGACAGTGCCCCCCGTGCACCGCTCACTACGCCTCCGCTCAACCCGTTGGCCCGCGCTCCGATCAACGAGCAGATCGATGTCGGCATCCGTGCCATCAACGCGCTGCTCAGCGTGGGTCGCGGGCAGCGCATGGGGCTGTTTGCCGGCTCTGGTGTGGGCAAGTCAGTACTACTGGGAATGATGGCCCGCTATACCGGCGCCGATGTGATTGTCGTGGGGCTGATCGGTGAGCGGGGCCGGGAGGTTCAGGACTTCATCGACAACATTCTCGGCAAAGAGGGGCGACGCCGTGCCGTAGTGGTAGCCGCACCGGCCGATACGTCACCGCTGCAGCGCCTGCAGGGTGCGGCCTATGCCACGCGCCTGGCGGAAGGTTTCCGCGACCAGGGCAAGAACGTACTGCTGATCATGGATTCGCTGACCCGCTTCGCCATGGCCCAGCGCGAGATCGCCCTCGCCATCGGCGAGCCCCCCGCAACCAAGGGCTATCCGCCGTCGGTTTTCGCCAAGATTCCCAGCCTGGTGGAGCGCGCTGGCAATGCGGAACGCGGCCGGGGATCGATTACCGCTTTCTACACCGTATTGACCGAAGGCGACGATCAGCAGGACCCGATTGCCGATTCGGCTCGCGCCATTCTCGACGGCCATATCGTGCTCTCCAGGACGCTGGCGGAGGCGGGGCACTACCCCGCCATCGATATCGAAGCGTCGATCAGCCGCGTGATGACACACATCATCGACGACGATCAGTTGATCATGACCCAGGTGTTCAAGCGGCTTTTCTCGCGCTATCAGCGCAACCGCGACCTGATCAGCGTGGGTGCCTACAGCCCGGGCCACGACCCGCAACTGGATGAAGCCGTCCAGCGCTTTCCTCTGCTGGAGCAGTTTCTCCAGCAGGGCATGAATGAAAATGCCTCGATCGAGGCCTCTCGACAGGATCTCACCGAGACCCTAGGAGCCAGGCAATGAGTGCATCGTCACAATTCGACATGCTCGGCGACCTCGCCCGGAATGCCCGCGACCAGGCCTGCCAACTGCTGGCCGGGGAACGCATGAGCGAACGCCAGGTCGCAACCCAGCTCGAAGCCCTCACCCGATATCGGTTGGAGTACGCCGAACGGCTGCAGGTCGCCATGCGCGACGGCATTGATCCTGCCAGCATGCACAACTACCAGCAGTTCCTCGCCTCCCTGGATGCCGCCCTCCAGCGCGCCCGGGACGCACTGGACTCACAGCAGCGCCGCGTCCAGCAGAGTCAGCAGCACTGGCAACAGGAACAGAAACGGCTGTCGGCCTACGATACCCTTTCTACTCGCCGAAACACCGAACGGCAGAAGTACGAAGCACGGCGCGAGCAACGCGACAGTGACGAAATGGCTGCCGGACGGCTGTTTCGCCAGCGCCCCGAATACGACTCGTGATCCGAGCCAGGAGATCGCAATGGATATACAGATGATTCTGTCCGCCCTTCCGGGCAAGCCCATGGGCAACGCGAAGCCGACCGTCAACACTGCCGAAGGCCACTTTGCACTGGCCCTGGCCAGCGCCGGCCGGCCGCAGCCCAACGAATCGGTCGAGTTGCCTACCCAACGACCCACCCTACCGCCGACCATGGCAGCCCAGCAGACAATGCTGCAGGCCCTGGGCGGCCATGATCCGGATTTCGTCGCGGATGTCCTGGACATGCCAGCCGCTCCCCTGCCCGACTCGCTGTCACTGAGCGAGATAATGGGGCGCCTGGCACTGATCGATGACAACCCGCAAGCCGAGGCTCGCCCGCTTACCGACATCGCAGCCCCGCAGGCAACGGCAGTGGAACAAGCCGCCAAGCCCACCACGCGTGCAGAGACCCTACTGGCCGCTGCCGATGCCCTGCGTCAGACCACCGGCGACGCGACACGCACATTGGCAACACCTCCCGCTGGCACTACCGAGACCGCCCTGAATACGACACAGCCGCTACCACAGCAGTCCAGTCGTGGTGTCGCTGAGGCGACTCCCCATGCGGCCCTGCTCGCCCAGTTGGAGCCCGGTGCCGCCGAGCGGCCGCTACGGGCTGCTGAGTTCGCTCGCTCGGCCGACATGTCCCCACAATCCAATGCGGGCGCACTGCGTGGCATGGCGGCAGAAGCCCTCCGCCCCGCAAGCATCGAGCTGACCTCGTCGAGCCAGCAGGCGACAACCCAGCCTACCGGCACCGCCCCTCTGGCCATGCCATCCCAGGCCATGCCGGCCCAGGCCATGCCGGCCCAGGCCATGCCGGCCCAGACCATGCCGGCCCAAGCAAGTCTGCCCTCACCGGTGCAGTCCCAGGTCTGGCCCGGCCAGCTTGGTCAACAGTTGGTGCAGTTCGCTCGCCATGGTGGCGAGCAGCGGATCGAGATGAAATTGAACCCGGCCGAACTGGGCCCGCTTTCCGTCACCTTGAAGATGACCGAACATGGCGCACAAGCACAGTTCCTCTCCGCCCATGCCCAAGTCCGCCAGGTGCTTGAGCAGGCCATCCCGCAATTGCGCGAGGCACTGGCTGAGCAGGGTATTTCCCTGGGCGAAACCTCGGTCGGCGACCAGCGTCAGCAAGAGGGGGAAGCCTTCGCCAACCAGGAGGGCCAACGGAGTAGCGCCACCAATGGGGGCGAAGAGACACGGACCTCCGCCGCCGAGATCGACATGGCCGAGAACACAACGGGCATCAGCCTGGATGGCCGGGTGAATCTCTACGCCTGAGACGAATTGCCAAGATAGGGGTGTTCGTGGGGCCTGTTCCTTTCATCATGACCCGCACAATTTTTGCATACTACCCTTTTCCGGCTGGATCACCACTTCACGATAGGCAAGGCAATGGCAAAAACGACGGATGGCTCATCCAAACTGCTGTGGCTGATGATATTGCTGGTAATGATGTCCACGGTAGCAGCAGGAGTCGCAATCTATCTGGTCATGAACGACCGTAGCAATGGCTCAGGCAACATGCAGGAGCAGAAGCTCGAGCGTAAGGCACCGATCTTCTTGAAGATCGACCCTTTCACCGTGAACCTCACCGACGACGACTTCGGTTCCCGCCTGCTGTATATCGGGATGTCGCTGAAGGTTGGCGACGAGGAGACACGCGAGATTCTCGACGAGCACATGCCCCAGGTGCGCAGCCGGCTGCTGATGCTGTTTTCCGGCAAGCAGGCCAGTCAGCTAACCTCGCCGGAGGGCAAGCGCCGGCTGAGCGAGGAAGTCATTGCCGTGCTATCTGCCCCCCCCTTGACCGAACCGCAGCCGCCTCTCGATATCCGGGACGTACTGTTCACCGAGTTCATCGTGCAATAACCGGGTACCCTGGCCGCCATGTCCCAAGACGATCTACTGTCACAGGATGAGATCGACGCCCTGCTGAAGGGGGTCAGCGGAGACGACGAACCTGCCGCAGGCAGTGCTGAGGCGTCTCGCGTCCGTCCCTATGATCCCGCGTCCCAGCATCGCGTCATCCGCGAACGCCTGCAGGCACTGGACATCATCAACGAACGCTTCGCGCGGCACTTCCGCATGGGGCTGTTCAATCTGTTGCGCCGTAGTGCCGACATCACGGTGGACTCGGTACGCTACCAGAGCTACAGCGACTTCTCGCGCAACGTGCCAGTACCGACCAACATCAACATCATCGCGATGAAACCGCTGCGTGGCTCGGCACTGATCGTGTTTCCGCCCAATCTGGTATTCATGGTGGTGGACAACCTGTTCGGCGGCGACGGACGCTTCCTGACCAAGTCGGAGGGCCGGGAGTTTACCAATACCGAGCAGCGCATCATCCAGCGTCTCTTGCGGCTGGCCATCGACGCCTACGAGGAGTCATGGAAGTCGGTCTACCCGCTGGAAATCCAGTTCCTTCGCTCGGAGATGCAGTCCAAGTTCGCCAACATCACCAACTCGCCCAACGAGATCGTGGTGAACTCCAGCTTCAATATCGAGGTCGGCAATCTCACCAGCAACTTCCAGATCTGTATTCCCTATTCGATGGTCGACCCAATCCGGGACCTGCTGGCTAACCCGCTCAACGACAGCTATCACGGCCAGGATGGTATCTGGTCGGAGCGCATGGCCGGCGAGATCCGCCACTCCGAGGTGGAACTCATTGCCAACTTTGCCGATGTTCCCAGCCGCATTGCCCATGTGATGGCACTGAAGGTCGGGGACGTACTGCCGTTGGAGCTTCCGGAAACCGTGACCGCCAGCGTGGATGGCGTTCCGGTCATGGAGTGCGATTACGGCAGCCAGCACGAACAGCGCGCGCTGCGTGTCATTCGTATCATCGATCATGGTGCGCAGAACTCTGTTACACCCGATGCCTTCAAGAAGGGCGCTGCGCCTCAAGCCAAGGAATCCAAGCATGACTGATCCCAAGAAGCCCGATCAGAACATTCCCGACGACGACCCCTGGGCGGAAGCCATGGCCGAGCAGGAGGCTGCACAAGCCAAGGCCGAGCAGGAGGCGCCCGGCGGCTCTCCTGACGACGACGATCCCTGGGCCGACGCGCTGGCAGAGCAGGAAGCCGCCGAGTCCAGCGAGCAGGAAGCCTCAGCCGCGGCCCAGTCCGTCGCTGCACCGACGGCCCAGGCGGCCGGCGACCGCATCTTCCGTCCGCTGGACAAGGGGAGCGACGGCGGTACCGCCCGTGATCTGGAAATGATCATGGATATCCCGGTCAAGCTGACCGTGGAACTGGGCCGCACCAAGTTGACCATCAAGCAACTGCTGGAACTCGCCCAGGGTTCGGTTATCGAGCTCGACGGCCTGGCCGGTGAGCCCATGGATATCCTGATCAACGGCTACCTTATCGCGCAAGGCGAAGTGGTTGTGGTGGATGATAAATACGGCATCCGCATCACCGAGATCATCACACCCTCCGAAAGGGTGCAGAAACTCAACCGATGAGAGACACCACCTCCTCCGAGGCACAGGCAACAGGGCTAGAGGCACTGGCTGTCGGCGGCGATGCCCTGGTCGGCATGGCCACGCTGGGCAAGACCGCTGCCGCCCTGGGCCTGGTCATCGCCATCATCCTGATCTGCACGGCGCTGCTCAAGCGCTGGGGGCCGCAACGCCGTGCCGCTGGAGGTCATCTGCAGATCGTCGGCAGCACCGTGCTGGGCAACCGCGAGCGTCTGGTGATCGTGGAGGTCGAAGGCACTTGGCTGGTCCTCGGGGTGGGTGGTGGACAGATCAACAAGCTGCATGAGATGGAGGCTCCCGAACGCCCCCGCGAGCCCGAAACAGCCGACCAGCAGGGGGAGCGCTTTGCCACCCGCTTTGCCCGTGCCCTCAAGCACAATGCCGGACTAGGAGGCCCCGGTCGGGGAGCCTGATGATTCACCCTGCTTTTCCCAAGACTGTGCCAAAGACCCGGCCCAAGACCCGACTCAGAACCCCTGCCCTACTGGGGGCAATGCTGTTGATGGCGATGCCGCTCGCGGCCGTCGCCCAGCAGTTACCCGGCATTGTCAGCCAGCCGCTGGAAGATGGCGGCCAGCAGTGGTCGATCCAACTACAGACCCTGCTGCTGCTCAGCGCCATGGCCTTCCTGCCCGCGGCGCTGCTGATGATGACCGGCTTCACTCGTATCATCATCGTACTCAGCCTGCTGCGTACCGCCATGGGCACCCAGGCCACGCCACCCAATCAGGTGCTGCTGGGCCTGGCGCTGTTCCTGACATTCTTCGTGATGGCGCCGGTCTTTTCCATCGTCTACGAAACGGCCTGGGTACCGCTGACCGGTGACGCGATCAATTTCGACGAGTTCCTGCTGCTGGCCCAGCAGCCGTTCCGCGAATTCATGCTGGCCCAGACCCGGGAGCCCGACCTGGCGCTGTTCGCCCGGCTGGCGGAAATCGGGCCCATGCAGGGGCCGGAGGATGTCCCCCTGCGCATCCTGGTGCCGGCTTTCGTGACCAGCGAGCTGAAGACAGCATTCCAGATCGGCTTCACCATCTTCATCCCCTTTCTGATCATCGACCTTGTGGTGGCCAGCACCCTGATGTCGCTGGGCATGATGATGGTGCCGCCGGCAACCATTTCGCTGCCGTTCAAGCTGATGCTGTTCGTGTTGGTGGATGGCTGGCAACTGATCATCGGTTCGCTGGCAGAAAGTTTTTACATTTAGTGCTGCAACCCTTTGGGTCGACACGACGTTGTCGGCAAGGAGCGAAGAATGACACCGGAAATGGTAATGGGCATGGCCTACCAGGGCATGCGCGTCACACTCTTCCTGGCCGGCCCACTGCTTATCACTGCCCTGCTGACAGGCCTGACCGTGAGCCTCTTCCAGGCCGCCACCCAGATCAACGAGATGACCCTCTCGTTCATCCCCAAGATCCTGGGTGTCTTTACCGTACTGGTATTCGCCGGACCCTGGCTGCTGAAGCTGATCACCGATTTCACCCGCAACCTGTTCACCAGCATTCCCAGCATGTTGATGTGAGAGCGCCATGGTCGAGGTGACCTTCGACCAGCTGCACGGCTGGCTGGTGATACTGCTGTGGCCCTTCGTGCGGATCACTTCCTTCCTGGTGGCCTCGCCGCTCTGGGGGCATTCCAGCGTGCCCAACCAGGCCAAGATCGGCCTGGCGTTCCTGGTCACAATCGTCATCGCCCCGGTACTGCCCGCCATGCCCGATGTGCCGATCGTCTCCTGGGCCGGCTTCGGCCTGATGGTGGAACAGATGCTGATCGGCATCGCCATCGGTCTGGTCATGCATGTGGTATTTGCCGTGGTGCAGGCCGCGGGGGAGTTCATCGGCCTGCAGATGGGTCTGGCCTTCGCCACCTTCTTCGATACCGGCAGCGGGACCAACACCATGATTCTGTCACGGATCTTCTTCATGATCACACTGCTGATGTTCCTGGCCATGGGCGGTCATCTGATGGTGCTGGAAGCGCTGGCATCCAGCTTTTATAGCCTGCCGATCGGCATCGGCACCTTCAATCCTGCGGCCTTCGAGATGCTGGTGCGTTACGGCGGCACCATCTTCGTTGCCGGCATGTCGCTGGCCCTGCCGCTGGTCGGCTCACTGCTGATCATCAACCTGGCCATGGGTATCCTCAACCGCGCCGCGCCGCAACTGACGGTATTCAACATCGGTTTCCCGACCTCGCTTACCGTGGGCCTGATCCTGTTGATGGTCCTGATGACAGACATGGGTCGCTTCCTGCAACGCCTGTTCAGCAACGGTCTGCAGTTCATGTATCAATTGATCGACATGCTCGCCCCCCTGGGAAGCTGATCGCACCGCCTGTCGTGCAATATAAAAAAGGTTCTACGCAGACTGGCGTGAAGAGGCCGCAGGCCTCCCGGCGGTGTTGCCCGTGCCGGCGACCATCGCCAACGCCGTGGCCTCCGCCGAGGCGCCTGGCGGCGCCAGTCGCGATGCGGAGCAGCGCTCCAACAATGATTCTTTCTACCGACGGTGCCACGCCGCTGTAGGAGCATCTTCAGATCGCGACTGGAGGCCGAAGGACTCCCGGCGGTGTTGGTTAGGTTGCGATTATCGCCGTTGCGGCAGCCTCCGCCAGGGCGCCTGCCGGCGCCAGTCGCGATGCGGAGCAGCGCTCCAACAATGATTCTTTCTACCGACGGTGCCACGCCGCTGTAGGAGCATCTTCAGATCGCGACTGGAGGCCGAAGGACTCCCGGCGGTGTTGCCGGTGCCGGCGACCATCGCCAACGCCGTGGCCTCCGCCGAGGCGCCTGGCGGCGCCAGTCGCGATGGGGACCAGCGCTCCAACAATGATTCTTTCTACCGACGGTGACACGCCGCTGTAGGAGCATCTTCAGATCGCGACTGGAGGCCGAAGGACTCCCGGCGGTGTTGCCAACGTTCGCGGCCATCACCGGCGTTTCAGCCTCCGCCGAGGCGCCTGACGGCGCCAG
>NZ_QPKI01000021.1 GCF_003339685.1 Halomonas sp. DQ26W
GCCCCGGCGGTATCAGGTTCGGCGTAGCGATCCCAGGGGAACTGCACCTTGACCCGGCCATGCTCGTCGCAGTGGATCTCCTCGCCCTCGGGCCCGACGACGAAGGCGACCTGCCGCCGGCGCGGCCGTGGTAGCTGCGCTCGCCCAGGTGAGACAGCACCGGGGGCGCGTCGGCGAAGACCAGGCGGTGGGCGGCGCTTGGTGTCTCACCGCCAGTCTCAAAGAACTCGTGGAAATAGAACAACCCCTCTTCGGCGGCGAGGCGCTGGACGAAGGCGAGATCCGTCTCGCGATACTGGGTCAGGTACTCCCGGGACTCGGGTTCGCGGGTGGCGGCGAAGGCCACGTCGCTCAGGCCGTGCTCATCGCACAGGGTGTTGAGCACGGTAAGCGGCGAGATGTTCTGGAAGATACGCGAGTTCTGGCGCAACCCAAGGCGCCACAGCGCGGGGCAAATCACCACATGGTAGAAGCTACGGCGGTGGCCGCTATCGCCGCAGCCGAACTCGCTCACCACCCCGTGAATGCGGCGCAGCGCCTCGCCATCCTGCCAGATCGTCAGCGTGGCCTCGCGGTCGAGGATAGCGTCGGCACCCAGGTTGGCGTCGCGGCTGGCGAAGCGTACCGTCAGTTCGAAGGGCGCGGAGAGCTGCTCGCGGTGGGTGAACTCGATGACCGCCACGTCCTCGGCCCCGGGTAGGGTCAAGGTGAATTGCAATCCGCTTGCCTTGGCCATTACGCCTCCCTGCGTCTGGAGTTAGCGCTCTACTGAGCGTGGAATGTTCGCGGTTTCTCGCGCGAAAAGCATACCAATCGCAGGGGTGAGTATCTGTGGGGCTTCACCGACAACATTGTAGGAAATGGCTTACATTCACCATCTGCGGTACGACAGCCGTCGCGAGAGAGCTCACGCTTTCCGCATTGGTCACGACTTCCCTTGTCGGCCCAGCCTGGCGGCTCTCATCCCAAGGTGGCCCGTTGACCTATTTCCTCGCACGGATTGGAGCCTCCGGGAATCCTGGCACGGGTCATCGCTTGATGGGCAGAATAGGGCGATACGGGTACCATACGGGTCATCTTCGAGCCCCGAACAGACGAGCCCTGGCACACCGATGAAATTGACGCTCCCGCACCTGGAAAGCCTGCTGCTGCGCGCCTGCGACGACCTGCGCGGCAGCATGGACGCCAGCGAGTACAAGGAATATATCTTCGGCATGCTGTTCCTCAAGCGTGCCAGCGATCTGTTCGACCAGCGTCGCAGGGAGCTGCGCAAGCGCTACCAGCATCAGGGGATGAACGAGGAGGATATTGCCGTCGAGCTGGAGGACCCGGATAACTACTCCGGTAAGTACTTCTATGTACCGCCCCGCGCTCGTTGGAACGAGCCATGGCAAAAGGAGGTGGTCGAGAACGGTGTTGCCAAGGTCATGCAGCGGCCTGCACTCAAGCACGTCAAGACGGATGTCGGCCGCGCGCTGAACAAGGCCCTGGGAGCCATCGAAGATACTAATATCGAGATTCTTCAGGATGTTCTGAAGGGCATCAACTTCAACCGCAAGATCGGTCAGCGTACGCTCGATGACGATACCCTGGCCGACTTTGTCCAGAACTTCGACAAGATCCCGCTACGCGACGAGGACTTTGAGTTTCCGGACCTGCTCGGTGCCGCCTACGAGTGGTTGATCAAGTACTTCGCCGACTCCGCCGGCAAGAAGGCGGGGGAGTTCTATACGCCTTGGGAAGTCGTCAGGCTCTGCGTCGAGATTTGCGACCCCGAGGAGGGGATGAGCGTATACGATCCAACAGTAGGTTCGGGCGGGATGCTGATCCAGATGCGCGACTACCTGCGCGAGAAGGGCGGCGATGCCGGCGAGCTGGCGCTCTACGGTCAGGAGAAGATCGGCACCACCTGGTCCATCTGCAAGATGAACATGCTGCTGCATGGGATATCCCACGCGGATATCCGCCAGGAGGACACCCTGCGCGAGCCGCAGCATTTCGACGACAACAATGAGCTGAAGCGCTTCGACCGCGTGGTGGCCAACCCGCCCTTCAGCCAGAACTATATCAAGAAGGATCTCAAGTTCAGCGGCCGCTTCCCGGTGATGATGCCCGAGAAGGGCAAGAAAGCGGACCTGATGTTCGTGCAGCATATGCTGGCCGTGCTTAAACACGATGGGCGCATGGCCACGGTCATGCCCCATGGCGTGCTGTTTCGCGGCGGTGAGGAGCGCGAAGCACGCAAGTACTTTATCGACCACGGCTACCTTGAGGCGGTGATCGGCCTGCCCGGCAATCTCTTCTACGGCACCGGCATTCCCGCTTGCTTGCTGGTGATGAACAAACAGGGCGCGAACCAGCGCCGGGGTGACCAGGGCAGCGTGCTTTTCATCAACGCCGACCGGGAGTACCGCGAAGGCAAGGCTCAGAATCACCTGCGCCCGGAAGATATCGACAAGATCATCTACGCTTACCGCCAGGGCGATGAGATTCCAGGCTATGCCCGCCCGGTGCCGGTAGCGGAAATTCAGGCAGAGGAGTACAACTGCAATATCCGTCGCTATGTGGACAACGCTCCTCCCCCCGAGCCCCACGACGTTCGCGCCCACCTCCATGGTGGCGTACCGGTCGCCGAGATCGAGAGTCTTGGCCATTACTGGGAGAACTATCCGCAGCTGAAGGACGATGCCTTCGTGCCCCGGGAAGTGGGCTATATGGACTTCTCGACGGTATTGAGTGACAAGCGGAAGATTGGCGACTTCGTCAATCTCCACCAGAGTGTGATGATGGCCAACCAGGCCTTCATGGAGACGCTTGAACGGTGGTGGCAGGCGAACCTGCCCATCGTCGAGGCGCTGGCGCCGGATGCCGACAACCAACAGGACAGGCCACGCAACGTCTACGTCATGCGTAGCCAGTTGCTGGAGAGCATCCAGCGGGCGCTGGCCGAGCAGCAGCTACTGACGGATTTCCAGATACGCGGGGCTTTCGCTACCTACGTGGATCACCTCAAGGCGGACTTCAAGTCCATCGCCGCCAGCGGCTGGGGGCCGGAGTTGATCCCTGACGAGGATATCCTGCAGAGCCAGTTCCCCGAGGTACTGGAGGAGCAGGAGCAGGCGCAGGCCCGCCTCGCCGAATTGCAGGCGCTGTTTGCCGCCGCCGACGAAGAGGACTTCGAAGACAGCGACGACACCGGCGTGCTGCCCGGCAGCGAGGTGAAGAACAAGAAGGAAGAGCTCAAGGCGCTGAATGCCGGGTGGAAAGCCGAGCTGAAACGCATAAAGGACTTGGCGACGCACCTATTCAGTGAGCTCAAGGTGGCGGGCAAGCTGCACGAGGGTAGCAAGAAGGCCTTCTATTGCAGCGAGGGGCTGACGGCGAAAGCGCCGCAGTTCGCCAACGGCCAGCGCATCATCGACCTGGCAGCCCAGCAGCGCTTTTCTACGCAGCTCGATCTGGCGCTGCGGCATGCCATGGAACAGGGCCAGCAGGCCTATGATAGCGCCCGGAGGCTCGACGCAAGCCTTGCTCGTCACAAGGGGTTGGAGGACGAAGCCAAGGCGCTCAAGGCGACGATCAAGGCCATCGAGAACAAGCGCGACGATCTGGTGGAAAGTGCGCGCAAGAAGATTTCCGTGGACGAGGCCCGCACGGTGATTATCGAGCGTCTGCGCCAGCGGCTGATGGCGATCTATCAAGGCTACCTGCGCACCGAGCAGCGCGCCTGCACCAAGGCCATCGAGAACCTGTGGAGCAAGTATGCGGTCACCGCCAGGGAGATCGAAGCCGAGCGGGATGAGGCATCACGGCAGTTGCAGGCGTTTTTGGTGGAGTTGGGGTATGAGTGAATGGAAAAGCTACGCTTTGGCAGAGTTGGCTGTCATTCGCGTTAGCAATGTCGATAAGAAAAGCAACGCGGGTGAGAGCCCCGTGTTGTTATGTAACTATATGGACGCCTACTCGAACGACTACGTTACTGAAGATGTCGAGTTTATGGAGGCAACAGCAACAGCCGTCGAGATCGAGAAATTTAAGATTGGCAAAGGCGATGTGCTGATCACCAAGGACTCTGAGACGCCCTATGATATAGGCATCCCATCGGTAGTAATTGACGAGATAGAAGGCTTGGTTTGTGGTTATCACCTAGCCTTGATCAAGCCAAGAGTCGATTTGGTTGATCCCGTTTTTTTGTCCAAGCAGTTGGCCTCTTATGAAACAGCCTCATATTTCTCAAGAGTGGCAGCAGGCTCAACACGCTACGGGTTATCCAATGGTGCAATTTCAAGAACAATGCTCCGTGCACCTCTATTGGATAAGCAAAGGAAGATTGCGAGAATCCTCCAAACCATCGACCAGGCCATCGAAAAAACCGAAGCCCTGATCGATAAGTACCAGCAGATCAAGACCGGGCTGATGCATGATCTCTTTACCCGCGGCATTGGCCCCGACGGTCAGCTTCGCCCGCCTCGCGAAGAAGCGCCAGAGCTGTACCATGAAACCCCGATTGGGTGGGTTCCGAAGGAGTGGGTAACGAAGCCACTCTCTGAAACTTGTGAATGGTATAGCGGAGGCACGCCTAGCAAAAGTCAAGAAGTTTGGTGGAGAGGTAATGTACCCTGGCTATCGCCGAAGGATATGAAGAGGTTTGAACTTTCCGATACCTACCATCACGTCACGCGAATTGCGGCGTTACAGGGGTCGCGCATTGTCCCAGAGAATACTGTTTTCATAGTCGTGCGCGGAATGATACTGGCACATTCGTTTCCAGTAGTTCTTTCTCAGAACGAGTTTGCGTTTAATCAAGATATTAAGGCGTTAATCGGGTGCAAGTCGCTTGGAAATCGATTTTTGGCATACTGGCTTGTTGCAAATGCCAATTCTTTTTTAAAGAAGACAACTGAGTCAACTCACGGTACAAAGAGGTTTGACCTGAAAGATTTGTATCAGATAAAAATAGGAGTTCCGTCAGCCACAGAACAAGATGAAATTGTTCTTCGTATGAACATCTTTGAGTGTATGGTTCAGTCAGAGATCAAGCGAAAAGGGAAGCTAAAGATACAAAAAATCGCCCTGATGCACGACCTCCTTACCGGCAAGGTCCCGGTCCGAGTTGATACAGTGGCCGAACCCGAGGCAGTCAATGCCTAGCCGCTACCCTAGCCTCAATCCGGGTAAGGCCCTTATCTGGCGCATTACCCACCGTCAGAACCTGCCCTGGATTCTGGCCAACGGCCTGCATGCCGGCAATGGCGGTGCGCGCTCACCGGATTGGGTGACCATTGGCAATGAGGACCTGATCGATCGTCGTGCGCGTCGTGCGGTGCCATTGCCTCCGGGTGGGGTGTTGAACGATTACGTGCCGTTTTACTTCACCCCCTTTTCGCCGATGATGTACAACATTTACACCGGCCGTGGTGGCGTACGGCAGGTGGCCAACGTCGATATCGTCATTCTGGTGTCCAGCCTGCCCAGGGTGGCGGATCTGGGCCTGCCCTATGTCTTCACCGACCGTCACGCCTACCCGGTAACGGCCAACTACTACAATGCGTTGGATCACCTGAGCGCCATTGATTGGCCGCTGCTGCAACAGCGCAACTTTCAGCGCGATCCGGACGACCCGGAGAAGGTGGAGCGCTACCAGGCAGAGGCGCTCGTTCATGGGTGGGTGCCCATTCACGCGATACTGGGTGCGGTTTGCTATACCGATGAGGTGCGGGCCGAACTACAACAACAAGCGGCGGGGTTGGGTGTCCAACTGGATATCCGCTGTATTCCCGGCTGGTACTTTTGAGGAGGCAGCCATGATCACCTATACGACAGGCAATCTGCTGGATGCCGAGGTCGAGGCGCTGGTGAACACCGTCAATACGGTGGGTGTCATGGGTAAGGGCATTGCGCTGATGTTCAAGGAGCGCTTTCCCGCCAATACCTCTGCCTATACCCGCGCCTGCAAGGCCGGCGAGGTGAAGACCGGCCAGGTGTTCGTGACCGAGACCGGAGAACTGATGGGCCCGCGCTGGATCGTCAACTTTCCCACCAAGCAGCACTGGCGCGCCAAATCCCAGCTGCAGTGGATTATCGACGGCCTGGCTGACCTGCGCCGTTTTATCGAGGAGAACCGGGTGCGCTCCATTGCCATTCCACCGCTGGGAGCAGGCAATGGCGGGCTGGAGTGGGCTGAGGTCAAGCCCCAAGTGGAGCAAGCCCTGGGAGACCTGGATGGCGTGAATATTGTTGTCTTCGAGCCGACGACCCAATATCAGAACGTCGCAAAACGCCAAGGCGTGGAAAAACTGACGCCGGCCCGTGCGCTGATCGCCGAGCTGGTGCGCCGCTACTGGGTGCTGGGCATGGAGTGCAGCCTGCTGGAAATTCAGAAGCTGGCCTGGTTCCTGGAGCGGTCGATTGACGCCGAAGGGCTGGAAAACCCGCTGGATCTGCGCTTTGAGGCCAATAACTACGGTCCCTACGCGGATAGGCTGCGTCATCTGTTGAACGGCCTGGATGGCAGCTACTTGAAAAGCGAAAAGCGCATCAATGATTGTGGTCCGCTGGATACCATCTGGTTCAATGATGCCAAGCGGGAGAAAGTGGCCCTGTACCTCAACACCGAAGCCAAAGCGTACCTGCCCGCGTTGGAAAAGACCGCAGCACTGATCGATGGCTTCGAGTCGCCTTTCGGGATGGAGCTGCTGGCTTCGGTAGATTGGCTGTTATCCCAGGCGCAGGCCGCACCAGACCCTGAATCGGTGATGGAAGGGGTGCGCCGCTGGCCGGGTGGTGAACACTCGGCACAACGTAAGCGTAAGCTGTTTGACCTCTCCAGCGTCGAGCTAGCCCTTAACCGGCTCGAAGTCATGGCGTTGCAGTCGGTGGGTTAATGTTCGTTGGAGATGGAATTTGAGTGAATACACCGAAGTCGAGCAGCCTTTTCTCCAGCAACTGCAGGCGTTGGGCTGGCAGATTGTCGATCAGGGGCAGGAGATTCCCTCGGACCCTGCCAAGAGCCTGCGTCTCAATTTTCGCCAGTGGCTGCTGCCCCGCGTGTTTGCCCAGGCGGTTGCCGATCTCAATCGCTTGCCTGACGGGCAGCCGTGGTTGAGCGGCAAGCAACTGCAGGATCTGCAGGATCAGATCCTGCGTCAGCCCAACCGGTCTCTACTGGAGGCCAACGAGGCGGTCCAGAAGCTGCTGTTCAAGGCCCAGGTCGATATCAACGACGTCACGGGTGAACAGGACCCGGTGGTTCGGCTGGTCGATTTCGACACCCCACAGAATAACCACTTCCTCGCCATCAACCAGTTCCGTGTCGACACGCCGGGCTGTGTGAAACAGTTCATCATCCCCGATATCGTGCTGTTCGTGAATGGCATTCCACTGGCGGTAGTGGAGTGCAAGAAGGGTGGGCCAACCTGCGCCAACCCCATGGCCGAAGCCTTCGTGCAGTTGCAGCGTTACATGAACTGCCGTCAGGCCACTGCCCAACAGGGGCTGAAAGAGGGTGAGCCGCGTCTGTTTCACAGCAGCCTGCTGCTGATTCGCACCACTGGGGTAGAGGCAGATTATGGCACTATTACCTCCGGTGAAGAGCACTTCTACCCGTGGAAGACCCTGTGGCCCCAGCCCGATAGCGTGGTCGAAGGGATGAATCCACAGCAGCGGCTTATCAGTGGAGTGCTCGATAAGGCCAACCTGCTAAGCCTGCTGCGCACCTGTTCGGTGTTCATGGATACCGATGGCGGCCCGCGCATCAAGGTAGTGGGGCGCTATCAGCAGTTCCGCGCGGCTAACAAAATCGTCGATCGGCTGCGCCGTGGCCAAACGGCGGAAGAGAAAAGCGGCGTGGTCTGGCACACCCAGGGCTCGGGTAAGAGCCTGACCATGGTGTTCCTGGCGCGGATGCTACGCGCCTCACGGGATCTGCACGACTACAAGATCTTGCTGATCAACGATCGAGTCGATCTGGAAGATCAGCTAGCCGAGACCGCAACCCTGATCGGTGGCCGGGTGAACGTTATTGAAAGCCGTCAGGCGCTGCGCAGCGACCTCGCCGGTGACTGTTCCGATATCAATATGGTTATGGCGCACAAGTTTCAGTTGCAGGACCAGAGCCTGCCGCTATCGGTAGCCGAAGCGCTGGGAACCTATCAGGCCATTCCTGGCAAGGAGACCTTTGGCGTCGTGAATGACTCGTCGCGCATCGTGCTGATGATCGATGAGGCTCACCGCACGCAGGGCTCCGACCTTGGCGAAAATATCTTCGAAGCGTTTCCCAATGCTGCGCGCATCGCCTTTACCGGTACGCCACTGATTACCGAACGTCACGGCGAGAAAAAAACCGTCAAACGTTTCGGCGAGTATATCGACACCTACAAGTTGATGGATGCGGTGGAGGACGGCACGACCCTGCAGATTCTCTACGAAGGGCGGACTGCCGATGCGGCTCTGAACGATAAACATGGCTTCGAAACGCAGTTCGAAAACCTGTTCAAGGATCGCAGCGAGGAGGAGCTGCTGGCGATCAAGAAGAAGTACGGTGCCACGGGTGACCTTCTGGAAGCCGAGCAGCGTATCGAGGCCATCGCCAAGGATATGGTCAAGCACTACCTCGAGCATATCTTTCCCAATGGGTTCAAGGCGCAGGTGGTCTGCCACTCCAAGCTGGCCGCCGTGCGCTATCAGAAGGCCATCCACCAGGCATTGGCTGATACGGCCAGCGCCATGCAATCCGCATCGCCTGCACTTGCCACGAAGGTCGCATCGCTGAAAGCCGCGGTAGTGATCTCGAGCGATGGTACCAATGAAGCCGCTTACGTCACCGAAGCACGAAAGCAGGCCAGGGCCTGGAATGCAGTCGAGAATTTCTGCCGCCCCTTTGCCTTCGACGACCCGGACAAGCCTTATGCCGGCATCGCTTTCCTGGTCGTGTGTGACATGCTGCTCACCGGTTTCGATGCGCCCATCGAGCAGGTGATGTATCTCGACAAGAAGATTCGCGAACATACGCTGCTACAGGCCATCGCCCGCACCAACCGAGTGAAGAAGGGCAAGCAGCGTGGCTATGTGGTGGATTATATTGGCCTGACCCATCACCTGACCGATGCGCTGACGCTCTACGCAACGACCGATGAGCAACAGGAACTGGCCAGCGGTCTGAAGAACATCAGCTCCGAAGTGCCGGTGCTGCAGGAGCGCTACCAACGCTTGTTGCAGCTCTTTGCCAGTCGCAAGGTCAGCCAGCTATCCGAATTTGTCGAGGGACAACTGGCCACTGTGGAAGAGGATGCAGCGGTGGTGCATGAGGCGGTGAAGGTGCTGAAGGATGAGAAGACTCGCGCCGACTTCGATGTCTATCTGAAGAAATTTCTGACCAGCCTGGATATCATCCTGCCACATGCCGCGGGCCACCCTTATCGGGTGCCGGCCAAACGGCTGGGTTATATTCTGCGTGTGGCCAAGGAGCGCTACAAGGATGACAGCCTTGATCTGGGCGATGCCGGTCAAAAGGTACGCGAGCTGATCAACAATCACTTGATCAGCTTGGGGATCAACCCCAAGGTTGCACCGGTTGAATTGCTCTCCGAGGACTTCATCGAGAAGCTCAACCAGCATGCGGGCGATAATGACGAAGCCAAGGCCAGCGAGATGGAGCATGCCCTTCGCAAGCACTGTACCGTCCACCACGATGAAGATCCGTCATTCTACAAGAGCCTGTCGGAAAAGGTTGAACAGCTGATTGACCAGTACCAGGGCCAGTGGGACAAGCTTGCTGAAGAGCTGGAGAAGTTGCGTCGGGTAGCGGCAGAGGGACGCCAGCAGGGCGATTACGGCATGAGCCGCGAGGCGACGACCTTTTTCGATCACATTGCCAGTGAAGCGTTTGAGAATGGCGAGGTACCGCATGACGCCAAGCCCAAGATGAAGGTAGTGATGGAGGCGGTGGTAGAAACCCTTCAGGAGAGCATTGGCAGTATCGACTTCTGGCATAACAGTGATAAGCAGAAAAGAACCCGGAGCGAAATCAAGGCGGCGATGACCCTGACCGGTGTTCCTGAGTTGAAAGCCAAGCGGGAAAGGATCGCTGTGGAAATCATGAAGCTTGCCAAGAACCGTCATGACGAGTTGCTCAAGGGTGCCAAGGGAGGTGGCTCATGAGTGCTCGTCGGGTCAGGGACATCGAATATCAGCTACTACCGGGCAGCTCGCGTAGAACCACGGACATTGTCATCGAGCGCGATGGTTGCATCGTCGTACGTCCACCCGCCAGCTACACGCCCGAGCAGGTGGATGCAGTGGTCGAGAGCAAGCGAATGTGGATCTACCGCAACCTGGCTGAGTGGAAAGACCTGAATGCCAGCGCCGTGGCTCGCGAATGGGTAAATGGCGAAAGCTTTCTCTATCTGGGCAGCGCCTATAGGTTGTCATTAGTGTCTCAGCAGAGCGCGCCTCTGAAGCTTAGGGAAGGGCGATTTTGTCTGAGCCGTGATGTCATCGAGCGAGGTGGTACGCCTGCGGCTCGTAACGCTTTTGTGTGCTTTTACGCTGACAAGGGGCAACAACGCTTTCGTGAGCGCGTGGCGTATTTCGCACCCAAGGTGGGTGTAGAGGTTGGCGGGATTAAAGTTAAAGACATGGGCTATCGTTGGGCTAGCTGCGGCAGGAGCGCCACTCTGAACTTCCATTGGAAGTGCATGATGGCGCCACCGAAGATCGTGGACTATATCGTCGTTCACGAGCTATGCCATTTTCATTATCGACATCATGGCGATACTTTCTGGAACGAGGTCGATAAGGTGCTCCCGGATTGGCGCGAGCGGAAGGAGTGGCTGCGCAAAAATGGAGCTGGTCTAGAATTGTAGTCGCCAGCTATTCACTTGGCACTGTAGCGTCGAACGGTGGTGCGGGTAGGGGTTTCAATCCTACCACTCCCAGCCGTCGCCCTTGAAGATCGCGCACCTGCCGCGCCAGCGTGAAGACATGCTCATCCACGGCGCCAAGGTCTTTCAGTACGGCAGCAAGATTGAGCAGGTAATCGCGGTTGGGGCCGCTGGGCCGTGGGGTATCCAGAATCATAAGCTGCGATTGGCTCTGCGCATGAGAGGCTGGGTCAACGTCTGCGCCATGATGACACCCGCCAGCACCAGCACGCCTCCAACCAGGTGGAACAGCGCGATTCGCTCGTTCAGGAAGGCCATGGCGATCAGGGCGCTGAACAGCGGCATCAGGTTGATGAAAATGCTCGCCTGGCTGGCGCCGATCTGGCGGATGGCGCGCATCCACAGGAAGGTGGTGACGATCGAGGCGGGAATGCCGGCGTAGAGAATCAGCCAGACGTTTTGACTGTCCACCGGCGTCATCGGCCCCAGCAGGTAGCCGGGCAGCAGGAACAGTACGGCGAAGCAGACCTGCACGTAGAGCACGACCCAGGGCGGCAGGTCCAGCGGCCAGCGCTTGAGCATGACACCGTAGAGCGCGTAGCAGGTAGCGGCGACCACCATCAGCAGGTCGCCCAGGGCGACTTCCAGCTGCAGCAGTGAGAGTGGGTTGCCGCGCCCCAGCAGTACGGTAACGCCAAACAGCGCCACGATACCGCCCAGGGTGCCACCGAGGCTCGGCGCCTCTCGCAGGATCAGCGCGCTGAGCAGTACGGTTAGCAGCGGCACCATGGCGGCAAGGATGCCCATGTTGGTAGCCGAGGTGGTCTCGGCGGCGACATAGGCCAGGCCCTGCCACAGCGCCATGCCGATCAGGCCCAGCACCGCAAGCTTGGGCCAGTGGCGTCGGATGGCATCGCGATGCTGCCAGGCGGACGGCAGCACGAAGGGCGTGAGCACGGCCAGTGCCAGCACCCAGCGCAGGAAGGCGATGCTGCTGGGAGCGATGGTGCCCACGGTGAGCTGGTTGATGGTCATGTTGCCCGACCAGATCAGCACGGCACCGAGCGGGGCCAGGAAATAGAGCAGCGGCATGGCGACCTCTTGAACAAGGCAAAGCCCCGCTGAGGCGGGGCTCTGGAGAGCTGTCATCATATCGCGCTGAAACGACGCTGCAAGTCATGAGACGGCTAATGGTATTAGCCGCTTGAAGTCGTGCCGACGAAGCGCCAGGCTGGTTGGGCGACACCCTAGCGCAGCTGACTGTCCTTGCTGCCGCGGCGGTTGTAGCCGCTATAGGTCGTCTGCTGCTTGTCTCGCTCGCTCTGGCAGGCAATGCACAGGCGCACACCCCTGATCGCCTCGCGGCGAGCCTGGGGAATCTCGTCTCCGCACTCCTCGCAGTGTGTCAGGCTCTCGCCGGTGGGAAGCTGGCTGCGTACCCGCTGCAGCGCATCTTCCACCGTACTTTCGATCTGCTCCTGCTCGGCGCCGTCTCTTGACCAGCCACCAGCCACTGTCCTTCCTCCCTGGCTCTTCGCGAGCCAATTTTCATCCTGAAAATCGCTTTGAAAAGCGACAAGGGCTTTGGCCCTCGTCGCCTATCCGGTCAAACGCCGAGGATTTCCTTGGCCTGGTTCAATAAATCTTCTGAGCGAGCATGGTCGCCGGCATTGTGAGCTTCCTCGCCCTCCTGGCGCAGCTCGTTGACCTGCTCGATTTCGGCCTCGCTTAGCTGGGCGACCTTGGCGTCGTCCTGCAGGGCCTCGTCGATCTCGCCCATCAGCATGGGGCAGCTGGCGGCCCAGGCCGGAAAGGCGAAGGCGAGTAATACCAGTGCGGCAAACAGTGTCTTTATCATCGTGGATGTCTCCTTTGAACGCAGCCGGTCGGCTGGTCCGAATGGATAGGCAATGCCTCGACCGTAACCGTCTTTCTGAGCCAGCTCTCCCCGACGTGATGCGGTGCCGGTGAGCCATCGGTTCGGCCGCTGTCAGTATAGATAACCCGGGCGAACTGCACAGGACAGAAACGCCCCGCTGTCATGCAACAGCAGGGCGCTTGCGAGGTTGGCCTGGCCTGGACTTCAGCCGATGGCGGCGACGCCGGCGCGAGCGACCTGCACGTCCTGGTCTGGCTTGACGCCGGAGATCCCGACGGTGCCGGCGACCTGGCCGTCGACGATCACCGGTACGCCGCCGGAGAGCATCGCCTTCATCGGGGCGGTGACGAAGGCGGTGCGGCCGTTGTTGATCATCTCTTCGAACAGCTGTGTCTCGCGGGCGCCATAGGCGGAGGTGCGCGCCTTCTCGGTGGCTGCCTCGACGCTGAACAGAGGCGCCTTGTCCAGGCGGCGCAGGCCGAGCAGGTGACCGCCGTCGTCGGCCACGGCAATGGTCACGGCCCAGCCGTTGGCTTCCGCTTCCTGCTGGGCGGCATCGAGAATGGCGTTGACGTCGGTCAGGGTGAGTACGGGCTTGGTCTTCATGGGTATCTCCTTGGTTCGAGCTACTGTTGCCGGTGATGAGCTTCCCGGCGACAAGCCTTCGCGAGGGCGCTGTGAACCCGTCCCTGGGCGCTACTTTTGCCATCCATGGCAAAAGACCCTCGTTTCGCCTTGTCCCCGGCGCTCATCGGATGCGGTGCTGAATGTTCTTTTAAGCGCTGCCCGCCGAGGCTAGCTGTTTACGGGCGGAGACAGGGCTTCGTTGACGATTTCTATCCAGTGTCTGACGGGCGTTCGCCCCGCGCCGTTGAGGTGGGTCTGGCAGCCGATATTGGCGGTCACGATGAGCTCCGGGGCGCCGGCTTCCAGGGCGTTGAGCTTGTTGTCGCGCAATTGGGTGGCAAGTTCCGGCTGGGTGATGGAGTAGGTGCCCGCCGAGCCGCAGCAGAGGTGGGCGTCCTGTACAGGCGTCAGCGAAAAGCCGAGCTTGACCAGCACGCCTTCGACGGCGCCGCCGAGCTTCTGGGCATGCTGCAGGGTGCAGGGGCAGTGGAAGGCGAGCCTGCGGCTCTCCTTCACCTTCAGCATTTCCAGGTCCTCGTCGCGCAGCACTTCAACGAGATCGCGAGCCAGCTCACTGACCCGGCGGGCTTTTTCGGCGTAGTCGGGGTCGCCCTCCAGCATCTCGCCGTACTCCTTGACGAAGGCACCACAGCCGCTGGCGGTCTGCACGATGGCTTCGGCACCGGCCTCTACGTGTGGCCACCAGGCGTCGATATTGGCGCGAATACGGGCTCGGCCGTCGTCCTGGGCGTTGAGGTGGAAATCCACAGCGCCACAGCAGCCTGCCTCGGGAGCCGGGGTGAGGCCAATGCCCAGACGGTCCAGCACCCTTGCCGTGGCGGCATTGGTGTTGGGCGAAAGCCCCGGCTGCACGCAGCCTTCGAGAATCAGCATCTGGCGTTGGTGTCTCTTGCCCTCGGGCCGTGCCCCGGCATCCACCGGCTTGGGCGGCAGCTTGTCCTTGAGCTTCCCTGGCACCAGCGGCTTGAAGGTCTGGCCCAGTTTGAGCAGCGCCTGGAAGCGTTTGGGATCGGTCAGGGCCTTGCGCAGCCCATAGCGCAGGGCGCGGTCGCTAGCCTTGCGCGGCACCCGCCGTTCGATCTCGGCGCGGCCGATGTCGAGCAGCTTGTGGTACTCCACGCCGGAGGGGCAGGTGGTCTCGCAGTTGCGACAGGTCAGGCAGCGGTCCAGGTGCAGCCGGGTCTGCTCGGTGACGTTCACGTCGTCGTCGGGGTTCTCCAGCATCTCCTTCATCAGGTAGATGCGTCCCCGGGGGCCGTCGCGTTCGTCGCCCAGCAATTGATAGGTAGGGCAGGTGGCGTTGCAGAAGCCGCAGTGAACGCAGCTGCGCAGGACGCGGTCGGCCTCGCGGATGTGCGGCTTCTTGAGGTCTTCCTCGGTAAAGTGCGTCTGCATGTCGGTTTCCTCGATACGTCTCAGAACGCTGCGTAGAGCCGGCCCGGGTTGAAGATGCCCTTGGGGTCGAGCTCGGCCTTGAGGTTGCGGTGATACTTCAGCAGCACCGATGGCAGCGGGGTAAAGGGCTCGTCGCTTCCCGGCCCTCCACAGGCGCCCAGGTAGGTGGCATGACCATCGACGCGCCGGCAGGCGCTGCGCAGGGTCTCGGCATCGATGGCACTCCTGACCCAGCACTGGGCGCCGGCCCAGTCGTGGATCATCGAGGCTTCCGCTGCGTCGGCGAGCCCCAGCGAGGCCGTGCGATGGGGCAGTGACAGGCGCCACAGGGGCCGGTCGCTGGCCCTGGCGGAGGCGTCACCCTGGCCGAAGAAGTCCAGCTTCAGGTCCCGTAACGCGGGCCAGAATTTCTCATCCAGCTCGTCGCCGCCAAGACGCTCGCGGGTGGCGGCCACGGAGCTCGGCCCACCTTCCAGGCGGATATGCAGGGCGCCCTCCAGCCAGGCTGCCGCACTGATGGGCAGCGGCTCACGGCCCCAGTCGGCCAGCCTGTTGCGCGCCTCCTCGAGTGAGATATCCAGGTGCAGGCTGCGGCTGGCGCCGGGCCGGGGCAGCACCTTGAAGGTGACTTCGGTGAGCAGCCCGAGGGTGCCCTGGGCGCCGACCATCAGCCTCGACAGGTCGTAGCCAGCGACGTTTTTCATTACCTGGCCGCCGAAGCGCTGCTCGATCCCTTCGTGACCGAGCACCCGGGCGCCGAGCACGAAATCACGTACGCTGCCGGCCCAGGGGCGGCGTGGGCCGGAGAGGCCGGTGGCGACCATGCCGCCCACGGTGCTCGCTTCACCAAAGCGTGGCGGCTCGAAGGGCAGCATCTGCCCCTGCTCGGCGAGGGCGGCCTCGAGCTCGGCGAGAGGGGTGCCGCTGCGCACCGATACCACCAGCTCCACCGGGTCGTAGAAGGTGATGCCGCGGTGTTCGGCGGTGGATAGCACTTCGCCCTCGGTGGGACGGCCGTAGAAGCCGCGGGTATCGCCGCCGACGATGCGCAGCGGTGTGCCGGTGGCACTCGCCTGACGGATGCGCTCTGCCAATGACTCGCTGGCGTCATGGTCATGGGGCGTCGTTGCTGTCTTGTCCATGGTCACTCCAGTCAGCCTTGCTTGGCGGGGTCGGCTGCCGCGCTCTTGATGGTGCGGAATTCCGAGCAGCGCGCCGGTGTGGGAATGTTCTTGCCCGGGTTGAGCAGGCCCGTCGGATCGAAGGCGGCCTTGGCGGCGCGGAAGGTGGCCAGCTCGTCGGGGCGGAACTGGGCGCACATCTGGTTGATCTTCTCGCGGCCAACGCCATGCTCGCCGGTGATGGTGCCGCCCACCTCGACGCACAGTTCCAGGATCTTGCCGCCCAGCGCCTCGGCCTCGTCCAGCTCGCCCGGGGTGTTGGCATCGAACAGGATCAGCGGGTGCATGTTGCCGTCGCCGGCATGGAAGACGTTGGCCACGCGCAGGCCGTACTGCTCGGACAGGTCGGAGATGCCCTTCAGCACCCGGGCCAGCTCGCGGCGGGGTATGGTGCCGTCCATGCAGTAGTAGTCCGGCGACATGCGGCCCACTGCGGGGAAGGCGTTCTTGCGACCAGCCCAGAACAGCGCGCGCTCGGCATCGTCGCGGGCCTGCTGGATACCGGTGGCGCCGGCCGCCTCGAGTACGCGGCGAACGGTCTCGCAGTCGTCATCGACATCGGCTTCGACGCCATCCAGTTCGCAGAGCAGGATGGCGGCGGCCTCCACCGGATAGCCGGCGCCGATGAAGTCCTCGGCGGCGCGAATCGCCAGGTTGTCCATCATCTCCAGGCCGCCGGGAATGATCCCCGCTGCGATGATCGAGCCCACGGCATTGCCGGCCTTCTCGATGTCGTCGAAGCTGGCCATCAGCACCTTGGCGGTCTCGGGCTTGGGCAGCAGCTTGACGGTGATCTCGGTGACCACGCCGAGCATGCCCTCTGAGCCATTGAACAGCGCCAGCAGGTCGAAGCCGGGGGCGTCCAGGGCATCGCTGCCCAGGGTCATGTGCTCGCCCTCGATGGTCAGTACCTCGACCTTGATCACGTTGTGCACGGTCAGGCCGTACTTGAGGCAGTGCACGCCGCCGGCGTTCTCGGCCACGTTGCCGCCGATGGAGCAGGCGATCTGGGAAGAGGGGTCCGGGGCGTAGTAGAGGCCATAGGGTGAGGCCGCCTCGGAGATGGCCAGGTTGCGTACCCCGGGCTCGACCCGGGCAATTCGTGCCTCGGGGTCGATCTCCAGGATGCGGCTGAAGCGCGACAGCACCAGCAGCACGCCGTGCTCCAACGGCATGGCACCGCCCGAGAGGCCGGTGCCGGCCCCGCGGGTCACCACCGGCACACCCAGGCGGTGGCAGGTCTTGAGCAGCTGTTCGACCTGGGCCAGGGTCTCTGGCAGCGCCACCAGCATGGGCAGGGTGCGATAGACCGAGAGGCCGTCGCACTCGAAGGGGTGCAGGTCTTCTTCACGATGCAGCAGCGTCAGGCCAGGCACGTCCTGGGCGAGACTGTCACGGATGGCGGTCTTGTCCAGCTTCGGCGCGGCGCCATCGAGTCGTTCATCGTAGAGGATATTCATAGAGACGCCTCATTGAGAGTCATGGCGGCAGGGGCGTAGCGGCATGCCAGGTCAGGAGTTTGCTACGTTGCGGCTTTCCTCGTCGTCGATAACGCCGGCGATCGAGGCTACCTCGAGCTTGTTGCACAGATGCTCGCGCAGTACCTGGCCCAACCGCTTGCTGTCACGCTTCTTGAGTGCGGCGATCATCTCTTCATGGTCCTGTACGGCGCGGCGCCAATAGCTGTCGGTCATCTTCTTGGAATAACGAACCCGCTTCACCCGCTGACTGAGGTTATTGTACATCTCCAGCAGTGCATCGTTGTTGGAGGCGGCCAGCAAGCTCTCGTGGATCCGCTGGTTCACCTGGAAATATTCCGGCAGCTCACGATTGTGATAATGCTCGAGCATGCGGTCGTGCAGCGCGCAGATCGTCGCGATGCCCTCCTCGCTGATCTGCTGGCAAGCCAACTCGCCCGAGAGCCCTTCGAGGGCGCCCATCAGATCATAGGTGTCCTTGACCTGCTTCAGGGTCAATTGTCTGACTCGCGCACCCCGATTGGGCAGCAGTTCCACCAGGCCCTCCGAGGCCAGCACCTTGAGCGCTTCGCGTAGGGGCGTGCGTGATACGCCGAAACTCTCGCACAGCTGCTTCTCGGAGATGCGTTCCCCGGGTGCGAGTTCCCCTTGCTCGATGAGGTCTCGGATGCGATCGGCGACCTCTCGGTAGAGGGTACGAGGCTGAATCTTGGTCATGGATATTTTTCCTTGTCCGCTGTCGCTAGCGTGGCTTTTTCCTGCTTGGCGAACGGTGTTGCTTCTCTTGCCCGCTATTCAAGCACAACGCGCAGTTGACGGCATACCTAGCGAGGACTCATGAATTAGAAATGCTCTCTTGCCTTCTGATCCTGCCGCCGAGCGCGAGGATGATTGCGGCTTGACACTTCTTCTCGGATAGGACTAGCTTAGATCGTAGACGCATTTAGAATAAAGAATTCATTTTGCCTGCGTCTGACCAGCCCGCAACAAAAGAGCCAACACTACAAAAAGAGGAAAAGCGCCATGCATCTGCTACGTCTCACGGCGGTAGCCGCCGCCGTTGCCCTAGTCTCGGCCCCCCTCCAGGCTCGCGAGATTACCTTCGGCCATGTCGGAGGCCCCGACTCCCTGTTCTCCGACTCGGCCAATTACTTCGCTGAACTTGTCAACGAGCGTCTCCCCGAGCCCTACGAGGTGGTGGTTTTCGGCTCCAGCCAGCTGGGTACCGACTCAGAGCTGCTGCAGCGCATGCGGCTGGGTACCGTCGACCTGGCACTGCCTTCCACCATCATGTCCTCGGTAGCGGACGAGTTCGGTCTCTTCGAACTGCCCTATCTCATTCAGGATCGCGAGCACATGAAGCGGGTCGAGGAGGAGATCGTCTGGCCTGAGCTGGCGCCGCTGGCCGAGGAGAACGGCTATCGTATCCTGGCTGTCTGGGAGAACGGCTTCCGGCATATCACCAACAACCGGCGTGCCATCCACACGCCCGAGGACCTGCGCGGCATCAAGCTTCGGGTGCCCCAGGGCGTGTGGCGCGTGAGGATGTTCGAGGAGTATGGCGCCGAGCCCTCGCCGATGTCGCTCTCCGAGGTCTTCATGGCCCTGCAGACCGGCGTCATGGACGGCCAGGAGAACCCCCTGGCGCAGATTGCCGGCCAGCGCTTCCAGGAGGTGCAGGACTACCTGTCACTGACGGGTCACGTCTATACGCCGGCCTATCTCACCGCCGGACGCCGCTTCAACAACCTGCCCGATGAAATCCAGGAGATCATCATCGAGGCGGCCAAGGAGACCCAGACATTCGTATACGAGCATGCCGCCCAGCTCGATGAAGACCTGATCGACGTGATCCGTCAGGCGAATACCGAGGTCAACGAGGTCGATACCTCGGTCTTCATCGAGGCCTCAGGATCCATCTACGAGGCCTTCGCCAGTGAAGTGTCCGGCTCTCAGGAACTGATCGACAGGGTGCTGGAGCTCGGCAACGACTCCTGATCTGCCTTGCGTCACTCGCAGGGCACCCGCCCCCATGCCCCTCGGCGTGGGGGATCCTGTCCACTTTTCTGAACGAGTCGAGACCCATGGGTACCGTGAATAACATTTCCCGCATCCTGGAGCGTCTTCTCGAGATCATCACCGTGGTGCTGATGGTTTCGCTGACGCTGGTGGTGCTCTATGCGGTGGTGACCCGCTACGCCTGGCGCACCCCCTCCTGGTATGACGAAGTGGCCGCCATCATGCTGGTGTGGCTGACCTACTATGCCGGGGCGCTGGCGGCGCTCAAGCGTGGCCACATTGGCGTCGATGGCGTACTGGCCGCCATGCCAGTGCAAATCCGCATGCCGATTGCCTATCTCACCGAGGCGCTGTTCATCGGCTTCTTCCTGGTGCTTGGCTGGGCCGGCCTGGTGGTCCTCGATGTCATGCAGGGCATGGCATTGATCACCCTGCGCTGGGTGCCGCTCACCTTCACCCAGTCAGTCATTCCCATCGGGGCGGCGCTGTTCATCATCGCCCAACTGCTCAGCATGCCGGGTCATCTGACCAGGATGCGCTCGGGCCTCACTCAGGAAGAAGAAGAGATCCGCCACGCCATCGCCGAGGCCGAACGTGACAACGCGCGGGCTGGCTTCACTGCGGATGCCCTGACCAAGAGGGATCAGCCATGACACTGCCCTTCATGATAATCGGCCTGCTGGGGCTGATCCTGATGGGGCTGCCCATCGCGGTGGCCCTGGCGATCGTCGCGACGGTGGCCATCGTGGTCTACCAGGGCCTGGATATGCTGCCCAACATCGGGCTGACGATGTTCGAGGGGGCGAGCAGCTTCCCGCTGCTGGCGATCCCGATGTTCGTGCTGGCCGGGGCCATCATGAACACGGGGGGCATCTCCAAGCGCCTGATCGCCTTTGCCTCGGCGCTGTTCGGTTTTATCCGGGGGGGACTGGCGATGATCAACATCGGCGTCTCGCTGTTCTTCGCCGAGATTTCCGGCTCGGCGGTGGCCGACGTGGCCGCCACCGGCTCCGTGTTGATCCCGGCCATGAAGAAGCGCGGCTACCCGGCGCCCTTCGCCGCGGCCGTGACCTCCTCGTCGGCGTCCCTGGCGATTATCATTCCCCCCTCCATCCCGATGATCCTCTACGGCGTCATGTCCGGCGCCTCCATCGTCCAGCTGTTCGTGGCCGGTATCGTGCCAGGGCTGCTGGGGGCCGGTGGCTTGATGGCCTTGAGCTACTACTATGCCCGCAAGTACGACTGGCCGGTGGAGGAGGTCTTCCAGTTCAAGCGCGTCAGGCAGACCGCCAAGGAAGCGAGCTGGGCCCTGACCCTGCCGATCATCATCCTCGGCTCCATCTTCGGCGGCTTCGTGACCGCCACCGAAGGTGCGGGGCTGGCAGTGGCGGCGGCGGTCTTCATCAGTGCCGTGATCTACCGTGAGCTGGATCTGCGCACTCTCTATAAGGCTATCATCGATGGGGGCCAGCAGACCGCCGTGGTGATGCTGCTGGTGGCGGCCTCGGCCCTGATCGGCGTGTTCCTGACCGAGATGCGCATGCCCCAGCAACTGGCCCAGGCGGTGTTGGGCCTGACGGACAACAAGTATCTCATCCTGATGATGCTGAACGTCTTCTTTCTGCTGATCGGGCTTTTTCTGCATTCTGCGGCGGCGATCATCCTGGTGGTGCCCATCGTCATGCCGCTGGTCGGCGCGGCGGGGATCGATCCGGTTCACTTCGGCCTGGTGGTCTGTCTCAACCTTGCCATAGGGCAGCAGACACCGCCGGTGGCGAGCGTGCTGATCACAGCCTGCTCGATCGCCAAGACGGATGTCTGGTCGGTGACCCGGTCGAACCTCGGCTTCATCAGCGTGCTGCTCTTCATTTTGCTGCTGGTGACCTACATCCCTGCCATTCCGATGGCCCTGGTGGAGTTCTTCTACCGCTAGGGAGAGGCCCGGCTTGCAGCGCGCTTCCAGGCGCTGTTCGGCCGGGCTAGCTGTGGATAAGGGGGAGGCGGCAGCTGGAATAATCTGAATTCATTATTCATATTAAGGTGCCAGGCCGGCATGTGGGAGAGGCACGATGAATGGGAATACCTTGCTGTATGAGGTTCGAAACGGTGTGGCATGGCTCGGCTTCAACCGTCCTGAAAGCCGCAACGCCATGACCTGGGAGATGTACGACGCGCTCTCCGAGCACTGCGACCGCATCAATGAGAATGACGCCATCCATGCAGTGGTACTGCATGGGGTGGGCGGCGAGGCCTTCGTGGCGGGGACCGACATTGGCCAGTTCGAGCACTTCAGCGACCCCGAGGACGCCATCGGCTACGAGCAGCGCATCGATGCGGTGGTCGGCAAGCTCGAGGCTCTCGACAAGCCCACCATCGCCTTGCTGGAGGGCGCCTGCGTGGGCGGAGGCGCGGCGCTCGCCCTGGTCTGCGACTTCCGCTATGCCACGCCGAGTCTCACGTTCGGCGTGCCGATCGCTCGCACCTTGGGCAACACGCTCTCCATCACCAATGTCTCGCGATTGATCGACATGCTGGGGGTGGCTCGCACCAAGGAGGCGCTGATGCTGGGCACCCTCTTCGATGCAGAGCAGATCTATGCGGCCGGGCTGCTCAACGCGGTTGTCGCGCCCGAGCACATTCATGAAGAGGTAGCCGAGGTGGCAGAGCAGCTGGGACGGCGAGCGCCACTCACTCTCAAGGCCAGCAAGGCGCTGGTTGGCAGGGTGCTGGCTCATCGCCGCCTCGAGAGGGATGCCAGCGATGACTGGGTTACCGCCTGCTACATGAGCGACGACTTCAAGGCGGCGGTGAGCAAGTTCCTGCATAAGACACCCTTCGAGTGGACCGGCCGCTGAGCCGGTCAACGGGCCGGCCGATGCTGGCATGACACGACAACGACAAGCGAGGTGAAGCCGATGCTTCCCCTGGAAAAGCTCAAGATACTGGACGTCTCGCAGATCATGGCGGGTCCCTACTGCACCATGGTTCTGGGCGACATGGGCGCAGAGGTAATCAAGGTCGAGAAGATCAACGGCGGCGACGACAGTCGTCAGATGGGTCCTTATGTCAACGACGAGTCGACCTGCTTCGCGCAGATCAACCGCAACAAGAAGAGCATCTCGCTCAACCTCAAGGAGGAGCGGGCGCGGGAGATTTTCTATCGACTTGCCCGGGAAGCGGACGTCATCGTCGAGAACTATCGGCCGGGGGTGACGACGTCACTCTCGATCGACTACGACACCATCAAGGTCATCAATCCCGGCATCATCTACTGCTCGATCTCCGGTTACGGCCAGACCGGCCCCTACAGTCACCGCGGCGGCTTCGACCTGGTGGCCCAGGGCATGTCCGGCCTGATGTCGATGACCGGTGAGCCGGGCCGACGACCGCTCAAGACCGGCATCGCCGTCTACGACATCGGCGGCGGTATCACCGCCGTTTACTCGATCCTGGCCGCCTATATCCACCGGATGGCCACCGGCGAGGGCCAGCATATCGACATCGCCATCACCGAGTGTGGCCTGCCCTGGTTCACCTGGGAGGCTGCTGCCTACTTCTCAGAGGGGAAAGTGCCGGAGCCCACCGGCTGGCGACATCGGGTCTCGGCGCCCTACCAGGCGGTCAAGGCCCAAGACGGCTACCTGATGCTGGGCTGCGCCAACCAGCGCACCTGGGAGCGCTTCTGCGGCGACGTGCTGGAGCGCCCCGACCTGATGGAGGACCCGCGTTTTCTCACTAACTTCGATCGCGGCCAGCACGTCGAGGAACTCGAGGCGCTGCTGGAGTCGATCATGGCCAAGCGCGGCGTGGGTGACTGGCTCGAGCGTTGCGACAGCGCCGGGGTGCCCGCCGGACCGATCAACGACTTCGCCCAGGCCATGGCCGACGAGCACTACCTGGCCCGGGAGATGGTGCAGGAAATGGAGCACCCGGTAATGGGCCGGATGAAGACCATCGGCTTTCCCAGCAAGTTCTCGGTCACGCCCTCGCAGGTTCGTGCGCCGGCCCCGCTGTTTGGTCAGCATACCGACGAGGTTCTCGGTGATCTGGGCCTGGCCCCTGACGAGCTCGCCACGCTGCGTGAGGCGGGCTGCATCAAGTAGCCCGGCGCTGTCCGCCACCCTGACCAGATAAATAGTACGGAGAGACCCCCATGCTGAATCTTGACTACCATCCTTCGGGCCGCCATTTCTTGCAGATTCCCGGTCCCTCGCCGGTACCGGATCGCATCCTGCGTGCCATGAGCTTGCCGACCATCGACCATCGTGGCCCCGAGTTCGGCGCGCTGGGTCGTGAGCTGCTCGACAAGATCAAGCAGGTCTTCAAGACCGTGAATCCGGTTGTCATCTATCCGGCTTCGGGGACCGGCGCCTGGGAGGCGGCACTGGTCAATGTCCTGTCACCGGGCGACCGCGTGCTGATGTTCGAGACCGGCCACTTCGCCACCCTGTGGCAGAAGATGGCGCTACGCCTGGGCCTGGAACCCGAGTTCCTCGGCTTGCCGGGAGCGGAAGGCTGGCGGCAGGGGGTGCAGGCGGACATGATCGAGGCGCGCCTGAGGGAAGACGGTGGCCATGAGATCAAGGCGGTCTGCGTGGTGCACAACGAGACATCGACCGGGGTGACCAGTGACATCGCGGCGGTGCGTCGTGCCATCGATGCCGCGGGTCACCCGGCACTGCTGCTGGTCGATACCATCTCGGGGCTGGCCAGCGCCGACTACCGCCACGATGAGTGGGGCGTGGACGTGACGATCTCCGGTTCCCAGAAGGGCCTCATGCTGCCGCCGGGCATCAGCTTCAATGCCGTATCCGACAAGGCCATCGCTGCCAGTCGCGAGGCGCAGCTGCCCAAGAGCTTCTGGGCCTGGGACGAGATCATCGAGGCCAACCAGAACGGCTACTGGCCCTATACGCCGAGTACCAACCTGCTCTATGGCCTCAACGAGTCGCTGGACATGCTGCTCGAGGAGGGGCTCGACCATGTGCTTGCGCGCCACCAGCGCTGGGCGGCCGGGGTGCGTGCGGCGGTGGCGGCATGGGGCCTGGAGATCCAGTGCCAGGACGCCGCGCTCTACTCCCCGGTACTGACCGGCGTGATGATGCCGGATGGTGTCGATGCCGATGCCGTGCGCCAGTTGATCTACGAGCGCTTCGACCTGTCGCTCGGCATGGGCCTGGGCAAGGTCAAGGGCCGGATGTTCCGCATTGGCCATCTGGGCGACTGCAACGACCTGACGCTGATCGCCACCCTGGGCGGCTGTGAAGCCGGCATGAAACTCAGCGGCGTGCCGCTCAAGGATAGTGGCGTGGTGGCGGCGTTGGACTACTTTGCCCGGCATCCGCTCGACGCCAGGTGAGCCCATCCTGACATGGCTGAGGAAGGCAGAATGACGTCTATGACGGGAAAGACCCCTTCCCCGGATGCGCGGATCAAGCCAGTGACCGAGCTGGCGGCCCGCCTTTCCCGGGAGATGGAAGGCGAGGTACTGTTCGACCATGCATCGCGTGGTCGCTACTCGACAGACGCCTCGATCTACCAGGTGATGCCGCTGGGGGTGGTGATACCACGGCATCAGGAAGACCTGGCCCTGGCCCTGGACATCGCCCGAGACGCTGGCGCTCCGGTGCTGCCCCGGGGTGCCGGCACCAGCCAGTGTGGCCAGACGGTGGGCGAGGCGCTGGTGATCGACACCACCCGCTGGCTCGATCAGGTGGTCGAGTTCGACGCCGAGGCGCGCACGGTGGTGGTGGAGCCCGGGATCGTGCTCGACCACCTCAACGCCTGGCTCAAGCCTCATGGGCTCTGGTTTCCGGTGGATGTCTCCACCAGCGCCCAGTGCACTGTGGGTGGCATGACCGGCAACAACTCCTGCGGCTCGCGCTCGATCCGCTACGGCAACATGGTCCACAACGTGCTCGGCGTGGATGCCCTGCTGGCCGATGGTAGCGAGGCGAGCTTCGGTTTCGTCGACGACCTGGCAGCGGGCAGCAGGGCGCGCCTGATCGCCGACAAGGTGCAGGCCATCGCAGAGCGGGTCGGCCCGGAGATTCGCGATCACTTTCCCAAGGTGCTGCGCCGTGTCGGCGGCTACAACCTGGACCTGTTCGACTGCCAGAACCCCAAGCCTTACGACCCGGGTGGCCGGATCAATCTGGCCCACCTGCTGGTCGGCTCGGAAGGTACCCTGGCGGTGAGCCGGCGCATCACGCTGCGGCTCTCGCCACTTCCCGAGCACAAGGTGCTGGGCGTGGTGAACTTCCCCACCTTCTACCAGGCCATGGATTTCACCCAGCATATCGTCAAGCTTGATCCCACCGCGGTGGAACTGGTCGACCGCACCATGATCGAGCTGTCGCTGGAGAATCCGGCGTTTCGCCCGGTGATCGAGAAGGCACTGATCGGCAGGCCTGAGGCCGTGCTGCTGGTAGAGTTCGCCGGTGAGGATCGCGAGGCGCAGCTGGCATCGTTGCGCTCGCTCAGCCAGCTTATGGGCGACCTGGGGCTGGCCGGCAGCGTGGTCGATATGCCCGAGCCCGCCGAGCAGAAGGCGCTGTGGAACGTGCGCAAGGCGGGGCTAAATATCATGATGAGCATGAAGGGCGACGGCAAGCCGGTCTCCTTCATCGAGGACTGCGCGGTGCCGCTGGAGCACCTCGCCGAATACACCGACAAGCTCACCGAGGTCTTTCACCGCCATGGTACGGAGGGCACCTGGTACGCCCACGCCAGCGTCGGCACCCTGCACGTGCGCCCGATCCTCGACATGCGTCGCGACGGCGCCGGCAAGATGCGCGAGATCGCCGAGCAGGCGTCGGCACTGGTGCGGGAGTACAAGGGAGCCTACTCCGGCGAACACGGCGATGGGCTGTGCCGCGGCGAGTGGGTGGCCTGGCAGTTCGGACCCACGATCAACGACGCCTTCCGCGAGGTAAAGCGGCTCTTCGACCCGGACAATCGTTTCAACCCAGGCAAGATCGTCGAAACCCCAAAGATGGACGACGACCGCTACTTTCGCTTCCCCAGGGATTACCGGACCATTCCGGTGACCCCGGCCTTCGACTGGTCGGCATGGAACGTCAGGCGCGATCCGTTGACCGGCGAGCAGAGCAACCCAGGCAGCGCCGGCGACCCCACCCATGGTCTGGCCATGGCGGTCGAGATGTGCAACAACAATGGCCATTGCCGCAAGTTCGATGCTGGCACCATGTGCCCGAGCTACCGCATCACCCGTGACGAGCAACACCTGACCCGGGGCCGCGCCAATACCCTGCGGCTGGTGCTCTCCGGCCAACTGGGTGAAGAGGGCCTGGCCAGCGATGAGGTCAAGGAAGCGCTGGATCTCTGCGTCTCCTGCAAGGGCTGTCGGCGGGACTGCCCGACCGGGGTCGACATGGCCAAGTTCAAGATCGAGGCGCGTAGTGCCCGGGTGCGGGCCAAGGGACTCTCCCTGCGCGACCGCATGGTCGGCGAGATGCCGCGCTACGCGCCCTGGGCGAGCCGATTTTCCGCCCTGGTCAACGGCATCGAGCGAGCACCCTTTATCGCCCGTGGGATCAAGCGCGGGCTGGGGCTGGCCCCCGAGCGCGCGCTGCCGGTCTTCGCTGGCAACTTCCTGGCCGAAGCGCACACCGCGCAGGAGACGGCGACCCGCGAAGTACTGCTTTTCGTCGATACCTTCAACAACTATATGGAGGGAGGCAACGCCAGGGCCGCCAAGCGCGTGCTGGAAGCCGCCGGCTTCGAGGTACACCTCAACGTGAAGCAGGGTGAGCGACCGCTGTGCTGTGGGCGCACCTACCTCTCGTCCGGCCAGTTCGACAAGGCGAAAGCCGAGGCGCAGCGGACGCTGGAGGCGCTGATGCCCTATGTGAACAGTGGCATGGCCATTGTCGGCCTGGAGCCGTCGTGTTTGCTCAGCATGCGTGACGAGTTCCTGCAGTATGGTTTCGGCGAGGAGGCCCGCGCGCTGGCGGAGGCGTCGATGTTGTTCGAGGAGTTCCTGGTCAAGGCGCGTGAGGCCGGAGAACTGCCGCTGGAACTCAAGCCGCTGGCGTATCGGAGAGCGATGCTTCACGGCCACTGTCATCAGAAAGCCTTCGATGCCGTGCGCCCCATAGAGCAGGTGCTGTCATGGATTCCCGAGCTCGAGGTCGAGACCATCGACTCCTCCTGCTGCGGCATGGCCGGCAGTTTCGGTTACGAGGTCGAGCACTATGACGCCTCGATGAAAATGGCCGAGCTGTCGCTGTTGCCGGCGATCCGTGAGGCCGCTGACGATGTCGTCTTGGTGGCCGACGGCACCAGTTGTCGTCACCAGATCAAGGACGGGGTGGGGCGCGAGGCGATCCACGTGGCCCGACTGCTGGAGCAGGCGCTGGCCTGAGACGAAGCCGACCGGCATCATGACCATGGCCAAGTATCATGACCATGGAAAGGGGCGACAGGGGTCGCCCCTTTCGTCGTGACGAGGATGAACGACAATGATCGATCTACGCAGTGACACCGTGACCCGACCCACCACGGCCATGCGCGAGGCGATGGCCAGGGCGCCGGTTGGTGACGATGTATGGGGCGATGACCCCAGTGTCGCCGCCTTCGAGGCGGTGGTGGCCGAGAGGGCTGACATGGCGGCCGCGCTGTTCTTTCCATCGGGGACCCAAAGCAACCTGGCGGCACTCATGGTCCACTGTCAGCGAGGCGACGAATATATCGCCGGCCAGTTTTCGCACATCTATCGCGATGAGGGCGGCGGTGCGGCGGTGCTGGGCAGCATCCAGCCCCAGCCCATCGAGCATGACCCGGACGGCAGCCTGCCGCTGGAGAGAGTGCAGGCGGCCATCAAGGGAGCCGACATTCACCATGCCAGCACCCGGCTGTTGGCGCTGGAGAACACCTTTCGGGGCAAAGTGCTGCCGGAAGCCTATACCCGACGTGCCACGGCGCTGGCCCATGAGCATGGGCTGGCCACCCACCTGGACGGGGCACGATTATTCAACGCCGTGGTGGCCTCCGGGCGCTCTCTCGCCGAGCTGTGCCAGGGTTTCGATTCGGTGTCGCTCTGCTTTTCAAAAGGGCTAGGCGCGCCGGTCGGGTCCCTGCTGCTGGGCGACGAGGCATTCATTGGCCGGGCGCGTCGCTGGCGCAAGACCCTGGGCGGTGGCATGCGTCAGGTCGGTATCCTGGCGGCGGGCTGCCACCATGCGCTGGAGCATCATGTCGAGCGTCTGGCGGAGGATCATCGCCATGCTGCGCTGCTGGCCGAAGGGTTGGGCGAGATCGACGAGATCGAGGTGCGAGGCTGTGAGACCAACGTGCTGTTCGTCGCGTTGCCCGAGGCTCACTGCAAGGCGCTTGGGGAGTTTCTCGCCGACCGGGGCGTCTTGATCGCCGCGTCACCGGTCACGCGGATGTTGACGCACCTGGACATTTCAGTGCAAGACGTTGGTCACTTTGTGGCAAGCATCAAGGCGTATTTTACCGAGCATGCCGTTCGGGTCGACGACAGGCTTGGTGGTTGAGCGTCAACGAGAAGCCCCCATGGCCTAGGTTCAGTCCAAGGTCATGGGGGCTGTTTGCTGCGTTCCCGTAAAGGCTCAGCCTGCGCGCATCAGCGGGTCGGTAACGCCGATCACGTAGAAGGCGATCATGGCGATGACGCCGGTGAAAACCAGGTAGTAGAGCGTGGGCAGAATCGTCTTGCGAATGGTTTCGCCTTCGCGTCCCAGAAGCCCCACGGTGGCAGACGCCGCCACCACGTTATGGATGGCAATCATGTTGCCCGCGGCGGCACCGACGGCTTGCAGCGCCACCATCATCGCGGTGGAAACACCCAGTTGCTGCGCCACGTTGAACTGGAACTCGGCCAACATCAGGTTCGATACCGTGTTGGAGCCGGCAATGAAGGCGCCAAGGCCGCCCACCGCGGGAGCGAAGAACGGGTAGACGCCGCCCACCCCGTCGGCTACGAACTGGGCCATGGCCACCGGCATCGAAACCAGGTCAGCGGCATTGACCCCGGAGTTGATCAGGATGCGCACCATGGGGATGGTAAAGATCAGCACGAAACCGGCGCCGAGGATGGTCCGTGAGGACTCGCCGAAGGCCGCCTTGAGCTCACCCAGGCGCATGCGGTGGAGCAGGGCGGTGAGCAGCACCACCATCAGCAGTATGCCACCAGGCAGGTAGAGCGGCTGGATGGCGCCGGATACACCGGACTCACCGAGGATATTGCTCCAGCCGAAGCTCAGTGACTGAAGTGCCTCGCGGAATGGGTCGATGGTGCGGGAGGCGACCAGGATCACGGCCAGCAGCACGTAGGGCACCCAGCCCATCAGGGTGGAGATTGGGGCCTTGCCGGCGATGTCGTCGAGCTTGATTTCCAGTTTGCCGATCCACTCGTCCGGCCAGGATTTGCGCTCGGGGAAATCCCAGACGTCCTTGGGAATCAGGAAGCCCTTGCGCGCGGCGGGCACGACAACGGCCAGGCCCACCATGGCACCGATCATCGAGGGGAATTCCGGGCCGAGCAGCACGCCGGCGAGCATGTAGGGCACCACGAAGGCCACGCCCGCGAAGAGCGCGAAGGGGGTGATGGAGAGGCCTTCCTTCCAGGACTTGTTGGCCCCGAAGAAGCGCACCATGATCACCACCATGATCAGTGGCATCAGGACGCCGACGATGCCGTGTATGACGGCCACCTCGGCGGCGATCAGGCGGAAGTACTCCAGCCAGGTATAGCCGCCGGCTTCCAGCGCTTCCGTAATTCCTTCGCGGTTGATGCCACCGGTGACACCCACCACGATGGGCGTACCCACGGCGCCGAAGGAGACCGGCGTGGACTGAATCATCATGCCCACCACCACGGCGGCCAGCGCCGGGAAGCCGAGCGCTACCATCAGCGGGGCGGCCACGGCGGCGGGGGTGCCGAAGCCGGAAGCACCTTCGATGAAGCAGCCGAACAGCCAGGCGACGATAATGGCCTGAACGCGGCGGTCGGGGCTGATGCCCGAGAAGCCGTTGCGGATGGCGGTGATGCCCCCCGAGTGCTTCAGTGTGTTGAGCAGCAGGATGGCACCGAAGATGATCCAGAGGATCGACACGGTGAGGATCAGGCCCTGCAGGGTCGAAGCCAGGACTCGGTTGAAGCTCATCTCCCAGGCCAGCAGGCCTATCAGGGCGGTGACCACATAGACCGCCGGCATGGCGGTCTTGGCGGGCATGCGCAGGCCAATCAGCAGGACGCCGGCCAGGACCAGTGGCATAAAGGCGAGTAGGGCAAGTGTCGTGTCCGTCATGAGCTGACGTTACCTCGCTGTCTCGTGTTCGGGAATCGGGGCGATGGCTCAGGCACGGGACCCAGAACTATCACCACGGGCATGGACGATACGACTAGATATCTTGAATTTCCAATCCTGGTTAATTGGTATTACCAATTATCTTCTAATTTCATATCTGCTTTTATTATTCACTAATCGATAAAAAACAACAGACTATCTATTTTCATGGTGATGAACTTGGCACTGTTTACCATCAGGGGTTTAGACTAATGGACAGTAGGTCGACCTCTTCCGTGGGCTCGCCGATGAATTGGCATCATCAGGGAAAGGCTGGCACTATCGATTATCACCCCCGGCTAAAGCGAGGAGACGGCATGGCAATGGTGCTCTATGAACTCTGCGGTATCGACGAGGGGCTGCGTTTCTCCCCCTATTGCTGGCGGGTTCGTTACGCCCTGGCGCACAAGGGGCTGACGGTGGAAACCCGTCCCTGGCACTTCACCGACAAGGAGTCGCTGGCTTTCTCCGGTTCCGATAAGGTGCCGGTGCTGGTCGACGGTGATCAGACCATTGCCGACAGCTACGAGATACTGCGCTACCTGGACCGCACCTACCCCGAACAGCCACTGCTCGGCAATGACCTGGCGGAGGCGCGTGCCCGTTTCTTCAAGCACTATGCCGAGCGCTCACTGGCTCCGGCGATGCTGCGTACCATCATAATGGACCTGCTCAATGCCATTCACCCCAAGGATCGTGACTACTTCCGCGAGACTCGCGAGAAGCGCTTCGGGCGTGCTCTCGAGGAGTTTCATTCGCCCGCCAAGGGACTTGTGCAGTTGGATGCCGCGCTGGAACCGCTGCGCGGCCAGTTAAAGGAAGCTGACTTTATCGATGGGTCTGCCCCGGCGGCGGCCGACTATCTCGTCTTCGGCAGTTTCATGTGGGCGCGGGTGGTTTCCAGTGCCGACCTGGTTTCCAACGCCGATCCGGTATATGGCTGGCTCGAGCGCATGCTCGACCTGCACGAAGGTCTTGGTCGTAGCGCAATGCGCGTGACCGATATCGAGGGCGCTTATCGCTGAGCATGTTGCAGTGCACAAGAATGCTTGTTATGCTGCATTGCAACAAGGCGGTTTCGGATGGGAACCAGCCTTGGCCAACCGAACCGTACTGGAGGTGTTTCATGAGCAAATCAACCGAGCAAGCCACCGAAAAAGCTACTCAGCAATTCGAGAGCTTGTTTGTCGCTCCGGCGCGCGCCTATGGCTCGCTGACGCTGGAATATTACGAAAAGCTGATGGCGGCCCAGCTGGACGCCTTTCGCACCTATTCCGAGCTGAGCCTGGCGCAGGCCCGTGCTTGGGTCGACGTCAAGGATGCCGAGGGCCTCAAGCAGGTCGTGAGCGATCAGCAAAAGGCCGTCCAGGACCTGGGCGAGCGCCTGCAGGGCGATACCCAGAAAGTGGTCACCCTGAGCCAGGAGTTCCTGAAGAAAGGCCATAAGCTGGCGGAAGAGAACGTCAAGAGCGGCCAGAAACTGGCGGAAGAAAACGTCAAGACTGGCCAGAAGCTGGTAGAAGATGCCACCAAGAAGGCCCAGGCCAGCAAGTAAGCTCGACGCGCAACAACACCAGGCAAGCTCTGCTGCAACGAGCAGGATCAGGGCTTCAGGCCTGAGACGAAACCGCCATCCTTGTGGATGGCGGTCTTTTGCGTAGATGCCACCACTCGCGGACAGATTCAGTTGGATGAACGGCCAAGCAGTTCGACGACCTCTTCCTCTTCCACCTGGCTGAAGTCGGCGTAGAATTGTCCGACTCCCATGAAGCCCCGTGGTACCTCCAGGCAGGCCACTTCATCCGCCGCAGCTTTCAGGCGGGCCACGGCACTGCGGGATCCGACCCCCATGGCGGCAATCAACCGCTCGGCTCGGCCGCTCAACATCTTCAGGGCGGCCTCCATGGTGGCGCCCGTGGCGCTGCCATCGTCGACCACGACCACTACCCGACCTTCAGGCGGGATTGGTGGGCGAATCGGGCTGTAGCGAGTCCGCCGCTCCTTCAACAGCTTGCGCTGATGCTCGACTTCACGCTCCACGGCAGCGGATGAGAACTGCGATGCAGCGTCATCGAGCTTCATGCTGCCATCCTCACTCACCGCGCCAATGGCGAATTCGGGGCTGCCCGGTGCGCGTATCTTGCGCACCAGCACCACGTCCAGTTCGCCCTCCAGAGCATCGGCCAGATAGCGTCCCATGGGCACGCCGCCACGGGGAATGGCCAGGATCAGCGGGTTATGCCCCTTGAGGTGCTCGAGCCGCTGAGCCAGTTGCTTGGCGGCATCGAGACGGTCACGAAACATGCACAGAGTCTCCAAAATCACTATTCCCCAAAGTGTAGTTGGATGCGAGAGCTGTCCACTACTACCCAGGAAAAATGCCGCAGGAGGGCATCCGGCACTTCGCCGGTGCCGCATGACATCATGCTTCGGTGCGAGCCTCCAGGCGGAAGCGGGCGATACGATTGATCTGCTCGATGGCGGTACGACGCTCCTGCTCTGGTGTGTTTTCAAGTCGCGCCACGAAGGCGTCGAGAATGGCGTGGCGATCGCTGCCCTTGACGGCCATCACGAAGGGAAAATCGAAGCGGGCCTTGTAGGCATCATTCAGTCGTTGAAATCGCTCCATCTCTTCCGGGGTGCACTGATCGAGCCCGGCACCCGCCTGCTCACGGGTGGAGTCATCGGTCAGTTCTCCGGCGACGGCGGCCTTGCCGGCCAGGTCGGGGTGGGCACGAATCACCTCCAGCTGCTTTTCCACCGACGCTTCTTTCAGCGTTCGTCTCATGGCCTCGGCGAGTCCGGCCGGGGTGTCCTGTTCGCCGCCGAGGCCCTGTTGCCAGGTCAGGTCGGCGACCCAGGGGGAGTGCTCATAGATATCGCCGTATTGCGAGACGAATGCCTGGCGGTCGAGGGTACTGGGGCGCGGTTCAAGGGTCTTGTCACTCATCGGGGCCTCCGCAATGGTGTTCGGGGAACAGGCTACATCCAGCTTTTCGAGTAAGTGTATACAAAGAAATTTTGAAATGTACCATCAAAAGAGCTAAAACTGTCTTCAGGCTTACAGTTACCATGATGCACCGACAGTGGTGACATCGCCAGCCAAGCATGGGAGAAACCGATGGGACGACTGACAACGCACGTTCTGGATACAGCGAAAGGCCAGCCCGGTGAGGGGATCGAGATAGCGGTCTACCGGCTGGAAGGTGAGCAGCGTACACGCCTCAAGAGTGTCACGACCAATGATGACGGTCGCTGCGATGCACCCATTCTGGAGGGCGACGACTTCGTGGCCGGCGAGTACGAATTGGTCTTCCACGCCGGCGCCTATCTGCGGCGGCAAGGGGTGGTAGCTGACGAGCCTCGGTTCCTGGACGTGATACCGCTACGCTTTGGCGTGGCCGATGCGTCACAGCACTATCATGTGCCGCTGCTGCTCTCTCCCTACGGCTATTCCACCTACCGAGGCAGCTAGGGAAGCGCTGAGTCAATGGCAGCGCTCGGCACCAGGCGCTGAACAACAACACTGCTCGAGAACCCTGCAATGCAAGCTTACCTACTCGACTTCGTCAATTTCATGCTGCGCTGGCTGCACGTCATTGCGGCCATCGCCTGGATCGGCGAGTCGATCTACTTCGTAATGCTGGACAATGGGCTGAAGAAGCCCAAGGCCGCCGAGGATCGTGAGAAAGGTGTCTTCGGCGAGATGTGGGCCGTTCACGGCGGCGGCTTCTACCATAATCAGAAATATGCTACGGCACCGGCCAAGCTGCCCGACGACCTGCACTGGTCGTTCTGGAAATCCTACACCACCTGGCTTTCCGGGTTTGCGCTCTTCGTCACCCTCTATATGTTCAACCCGGGCTTCTACCTGGTGAACCCCAATGCCAGTTGGGAGTGGGCCGCCAATATGAGCGGCTGGCAAGCCAACATTCTGGCACTGCTGTTCCTGCTGGGTGGCTGGGTCGTCTACAACGAACTGTGCAAGCGCATCAGTCCCAACATGACCCGTGATGGCGTGCTTAGCATCGCGGTGGCGGTGATGATGGTGGTGGTGGCCTATCTCAGCGTGCAGATGTTCTCCGGTCGGGCGGCCTTCCTGCTGACCGGTGCGGTGATGGCAACCGCCATGTCGGCCAACGTGTTCTTCTGGATCATTCCCGGCCAGCGCCGCATGGTCAATGCCATGAAGGCGGGAGAGACACCCAACCCGCTCGATGGCAAGCGTGGCAAGCAGCGTTCGGTGCACAACACCTATTTCACGCTGCCGGTGGTGCTGCTTATGATCAGCAACCACTACTCCTTCGCCTACAGCCATGAACACGCCTGGGTGCTGATGTCGCTGTTCATCTTCGCCGGCGCGCTGATCCGTCAGTTCTTCGTACTGATGCACGCGGGCAAGATCCAGCCGGCTTACCCTGTCGCGGGTGTTGGGCTGGTCCTGGTGGCGTTCTGGCTGGGCATGCCTGCTGGGCAGCCCGCCGCTACGGACAGGGACACGGAAGCAGCAGGCCCCGAGTTCGAGGAGGTTCATGCCCTGGTCGACCAGCACTGTGTCGCCTGCCACTCCCGCGAGCCGACGCAGCCCGGCTTTGCCGCGCCGCCGGCCGGTATCGCCTACGACAGCGAGGACCAGATCCTGCGCCAGAAGAGCCAGATCCAGCAGGTGGTGGCCAGCAAGTACATGCCGCTGGGCAACATGACCAGCATGACTGACGAGGAGCGCGAGGTGATCGCTGCCTGGTCGGAATGAGCCGGTAGTTGTACACGTCCGGTAATCGACGCACGGCCCGCCGCATGGCGGGCTGTGTACGTTCAGCCAGGTTCATTTCCCAGGTTCATAGTCGAGCCGTGTTGCGTATACAATGGCTACCATAGAAGGGCATACAAGGAGGGATACCATGGATCAGCGGCAAAGCCTTGCCGATGGCGAAGCGGCAGGCAAGATGCCTCCTCGACGTTTGGGCAAGAACGGCGATGGCGCCGAACGCCACGAGTCGATCCATCGCTCGATCAGCGATGCGATCATCGAGCATCGGCTCAAGCCCGGCGCCCGGCTGCGCGAGGATGCCCTCGCCGAAGTGTTCGGCATCAGCCGTACCGGTATCCGCAAGATTCTACAGCGCCTGGCCCTGGAGCAGCTGGTCACGCTGACGCCCCGCCGCGGTGCCAGCGTCACGCGCCCCACGGCGGATGAAGCCAAGGACGTCTTCGATGCCCGGCAGATGATCGAGTGCGGCCTGATGCCGGACGTCGCCCGGCGCATCACGCCCGAGGATGTCCGCGAGCTGCGTGACATGGCGAAGCGTGAGCGCGAGGCGTTGAGAGCCGGCGAGCAGAGTCGTGCGATCAAGCTTTCTGCCGCCTTCCATGAGCGCCTGGCCCAGCTCTCCGGGAACGCGACGCTGTCGGCATTCGTCGGTCAGCTCTGTTCACGCTCGTCGCTGATCCTGGCCGTGTATGGCAATCCCGGCCATCTGGGCTGCGAATCCCACGATCATGACGATCTCATCAGCTACCTGGAAGCTCGCAACGGCGAACGCGCCCAGGCCTTCATGAGTCGTCACCTCAAGGCGATCGAGGCATCGCTGTCGATTGTCGAGGAAGCTGAAGAGGTGCCTGACCTGCACAGTATCTTTGGGGCCTGAGCATCCCTGGTACCGCCCATGAATACTGTGTCCGCAGGGCGGCGTCTACCACGGCATCGGCAGGTCCAGCAGCGCGCCTGCGGGTGGTGTGAGTCGCATCATGGCGAACATGCCCTGGGCGACGCCATAGACCGCAAGTCCGTAGAGTAGGGCGGTCCCCCAGCGCATCCTTGCACAACCGACCAGTAGCCAGGCCAGCAATAGCGGCGTGGCGAGATTGAAGCCAATCAGCCACATGACCAGGCCATAGCTGAGAATGCCCCCCAATACGGGTAGTTCCTGGCGGCTGGCAAGATTGGCCATGTGTCCCTGGCGCCGGATCCTGATCAGCTGGCGGCCCAGCACGTAGAGGCTGAGCAGCAGGCCCGGCACGATTCCGAGGCTCGGCATCAACCGTGCATTGGGACGAAAGCCCAGCATCTCCACCAGCGCATAGCCAAAGGCCACCACCATCACCAGCGCCGCGATCAGGATGATGCTGCTGTCATGGCTCGGGGGCTCGGCGCTGGCCGGCGACGCTTCAGCCTGGCGCTGTGTTGCATCGTTGGCAAGCTTACGTCGTTGGCGCAGCCAGCGCCCCGCATTCAGCACCAAGGGTATGACGATCAGCGAAGCGATGATCAGCACTCCGGGGCGTGTCAGCCAGGTGAAGCCGTGGATCTGCGTAGTCAGCCAGAAGTATTGCTCCATGGGCGTTGCCAGGACGAAGCCGACCAGCACCGGCGCACGGGGAATGCCCGCATTCTTCATCAGCCAACCGAGAATGCCGAGTGCCAGCAGGGCAAGAATGTCGCCGAAAGTCTGAGTCCCCTGGTAGGCACCGGCCACCATGATCAGCAACAGTGGGGCGGCAATCAGCGCGAAGTTCACTCGGGTCAGTCGGGCGATATAGGGCGTCACGGCGAAGCAGATGGCGGCCCCCATGACCGAGGCCAGCGCCACGCTCCATACGATCATGTACATCAGGTCAGGCGACTCGCTGACCATGCGTGGGCCGGGATAGAAGCCGAACGAGAACAACGCGCCGAGGAAGATGGCAGCGGCGGGTCCGCCCGGTACGCTGAACAGCATGGTGGGCACCAGGTCGGAAATGATCGTGGCGTTGTTGGCCCCTTCGGCGCTGGCGATGCCGCGGATCTCGCCCTTGCCGAAGTTGCGCTTGTCCTTGGTGGAGCTCATGGCGTGGCCGTAGGCGATCCAGGTAGAGGCGCTGGCGCCCACCGCGGGGACGAATCCTCCGAAAATGCCGATGATCGATGAGCGGCAGATCAGCCAGCGGTTGCGCCAGAACACACGGAAACTCTCGCCCCACTTGCCAAGGGTCATCGGCTGGCCGGCGATGCCGCCGCCCGAGGCGACCATGCTGATCAGTTCGGCGACGGCAAAGAGCCCCAGTGCCACGATAGGTAGCGAGAGTCCATCCATCAGGTAGGACTGGCCGAAGATGAAACGATAGTTTGCGGCAGCCGGCGCGGCACCGATCACCCCCAGCAGGATGCCGAGGCAGGCGGCGGCTAGCCCCACGGCCAAGTCCTTGCCAACCATGCTGGCGGCGAAACAGAGCCCTACCAGGGCGAACATGAACAGTTCCGGTGTGCCCAGCGCCAGTACCAGTGGCCCGGCAATGGGAATGGCGACGGAGAGGATCAGGGCCCCGAAAAGGCCGCCAACCATCGACGCCAGAAAGCCGACGCCGAGCGCCAGCGATGCCTTGCCCTGCTTGGCCAGCGCGTGCCCCTCGATGGCAGTTGGCGCCGAGGCCGGCGAGCCCGGGGCGCCGATCAGCACCGAGGTAATGGTATCCGCAGTGTAGATCACCGAGATGGCCCCGAGCAGCATCGCCAGGCCGGAGTAGCCATCCATCAGGTAGATGAACGGCAGCAGGATCGATACGGCGGCGACGCCACCCAGGCCCGGTAGCATGCCGAACACCATCCCGGCCAGCATGCCGATGAACAGCGCCAGGAGCCGCGCGGGCTGGAACAGGAGATCCAGGGCCGAAACGATATTCTCGAGCACGTTGCGATTCCTTTGCAGGACTATGCAGGATCAGGGAAATGTCGAGCATCGAATGCGGCCAACCCAATGGAAAGGGTTGGCCGCATCGGTGCTGACTTACAGCTGGACGTCGTACTTCTCGGCGAGGAGGGTACGCAGGTAGTCGCGCACCTCATCTGAGGGCTGCAAGGATTCGCGAAGCGAACCGGTGACCACCGATGCCGGAAGCAGGTCGTAGCCACCAATGGCCTCTTGGCTCTTGTCCTGATATTCGGGATCGGCGTTGATGGCGGCGATGGCTTCCTCGAAGATGTCGAGCACCTCGTCCGGTGTGCCTTCCGGCAGGTAGGCGGTCAGACCGAAGTTGAAGGTCGTGGCACCGATCGCCTGGAAGGCGTCCCACTCCACCCCGGAAGGAGGCTCGCCATGGAGCTCCTCATAGACTTCGTAAACTGAGGGATAGTCGGGGAAGGCTTGGTCGCGGGCGCTCAACACGCCATCATCGCCCACCGCGCCACCGGTCATGATCGGCACTGCAGTGCCGGCCTCGACCATGGACACCACCTGCGACATGTAGGCCGGAGTGAACTGGAAATCGATGTTGGTTTCACCGCGCTCGAAGGCCAGGCGAGCTGGGCCACGGCCGTCGAAGCCGAGCACTGCGCGCAGGTCTAGCTCCAGCAATTCAAAGGAAAGCAGCACGGGTAAATCGCTGGCGGCGGCGGCAATCCCGCCGTAGATCAGTGGCATGTCTGACGAGTGCAGGTCGGCAGGTGACTCGATCCCGGTATTCGGCGAGACATAAACCACGGCACCGAAGGGCAGGCTGTAGGCCGGGCGCATCGCGGCCAAATCATATGCCACCGCGTCCATGCCCAGTACGTAGGGATTGGAAGTGGAGGAGGTGGTGAAGAGGATGGTTTCGCCGTCGGGCTCGGCATTCTGCTGGAACCAGTTGGCTCCGAGGATCGAGCCACCGCCCGGCCGGGTGCGTACGTTGACTTTCGGGTTGCCCGGCAGGTGTTGCTCCAGGAAGGGTTCGAGGAACTTGGCTGCCACGTAGGTGGCGCCACCCTCGCCGAACGGCACGACCATCTCGATGGTCTTGCCGGCGTAGAAATCCTCGGCCATGGCCGGGGCTGCAGCAAAGCCGCCAGCTGCCATCAGCATAGCGGCAGAAAGTGTCTTGAGCTTGGTGTCGGGAATGAACATGGCGTGCTCCTGGTGTTGTTGTGGCGCTCGATGCGCATTGTTGAACCTGGTGCCTGCGCGTGTTGCCGGTCGCTCAGCGGCCGACCCGGTTTTCCAGTACGCCCATGCCATCGACCTCGATGCGCACGATGTCTCCGGTCTGCAGGAACCTGGGCGGGGAGAAGCCGATACCGACGCCGACCGGTGTGCCGGTCAGAATCACGTCGCCGGGCGAGAGCGTGATACCGGCCGAGAGAGTCTCGATCAGTGTCGGCACGTCGAAGATAAGCTGATCCAGCCGGGCGTCCTGGCGCAGTTCGCCATTGACCCAACACTTGATGGTGGCATTATCTCGGTCCATCTCGTCGGCGGTGACGACCCACGGTCCCATGGGGCAGAGACCGTCAAGCGACTTGCCGAGATGCCACTGCTTGTGTTTCTTCTGAAGGTCGCGGGCGGTCACGTCGTTGGCAATGGTGTAGCCCCAGACATGATCATAGGCCTCGGCCTTCTTGATGCCACGGCCGCCTTTGCCGATGATGACTGCGAACTCCGCTTCGTAGTCGAGCTGCTCTGTGACCTCGGCATGACGCGGGATCTCGTCGCCGTGGGCGACCAGGGTGTTGTAGGCCTTGGTGAAGATGATCGGGAATTTGGGCACCACATCGTCGGCAGAGGTGCTGCTGTCGTAGCCGGAGCCACTGAACTCCGCGGCATGCTCGAAGTAGTTCTTCCCGACGCAGAACATGTTGCGTTGAGGATGAAGGGGAGGCTCGAGACGTGCGCCGTCGAGAAGGCGGCCTTCACCCTGGGGTGCGATCTGATCTCTCAGCGTCGCCCAGTCGTGGATCAACTGCTGCATGTCGCCCTGAAACTCGGGAACGAGCTCGCTAAGCGGCCAGTAGCGCTGGCCCGCAGCGTCGATCAAGGCGACGAGGGGCGGTTGGCCGGCCGACGGTCGCAGGGTGGCAAATTTCATGATGATTGGCTCTCCCTTGGTTCGTTTTGGTTCTGTAATGACCGAGATTAGAAGGCGATTGGTACTAATTCAAGCCAGTAATTTTGTCTTGATGTACCAAATGATCTAAATTCAGCAGAATTGGATTTGCAAATGCATGACGTGAGAAAGGATATCCAGTGAGCGACAGGCCGATGCGCACCATCGATGACAGGAATCTTCGGGACGCCCTGGCCGAGAGCGGTATCCGCTCGGACGGCGCCAGAGCCCTGGCCCGCCATGTGCAGGCCGAGATTGCCAGCGGCCGCTTTCCCCCCGGTTATCGCCTGCCCACGGAGCGTGAGCTGAGCGAGTGTTTCAGTGCCTCACGCGGTGCGGTGAGGCGTGTGCTGGGCCACTTCAAGTCACTAGGCGCGATCACGCAAGTGGTGGGGAGTGGCACCTTCGTCAGCGAGCGCGCCGCCGAGCTGTTTACGCCGCCCACGGCTGAAGCATCCGTCGTTTCTCCGAGTGCTGGTAGCATGGCGGGGCAGGTGAGCCCGGCCCAGTTGATGGAAGCCCGGCTGCTGATCGAGCCGCAGATGGTTTCCCTGATCGTTCGCTTTGCCACTGCCGCCGATTTCGAACGCATGGATGATTGCCTGGCACAATCCGAGGCGGCCACCAGCATCGAGGCGTTCGAGCATTGGGATGGTGCCCTGCACCAGGCCTTTGCCGAGGCTACCCATAACAGCTTCTTCCTGCGCATCCTGGAGTTGACCAATGTCGTTCGGGAGGAGGGGGAGTGGGGCCGCCTCAAGCGGATTTCACTGACGCCCGAGCGTCGTGAGCGCTACGAGACGCAGCATCGTGCCATCGTCGCCGCCCTGCGTGATCGTGATCAAGAAATGGCACGGGTGTTGCTCGAGGAGCACCTTGTTGAAGTGAAGAGAAACTTATTCGGACGCAGCTGATTGCGCTGTTTCCCTTGAGCCATCCTGCTTGGCCCAAACAACCACGCCTCGGCAATGGCCGAGGCGAGGTTGTTTGAGGTCTGGGTCTTTTGCCTGCCTGACTCGCCGGGCAGGCAGGAGCTGTCAGCTACGGAAACGCTGGCAGGGGGCCCAGTGCTGCATCAACAGGTAGTAGGTGATGCCGGCCGGAATCAGGCTGGCGTACCAGGAGACGGCGGAGAAGGTCAGAGCGGACACTATGCCGACGACAGTGGCGATCAGTGCGGCATAGTTGACGCCCTGGTAGGGGCCGGTCTCGTCGTACAGTTTGCCGAGGTCAAGGGTGCGGCGGCGGATGATGTAATAGTCGACCACCAGGATGGCGAAGACCGGGCCGAGGAAGGCGGAGTAGGTCTGCACGAACAGCTGCAGGCCAGCGGCGGACTCTGGCTGGACCAGCTTCCAGGGGAAGGTGGCGAAGGCCAGCAGGCCGACGATGACGGTGGCGATGGGGAACTTCAGCTTGAATACGTCCATCAGCACGTAGGTCGGTGGCACCACGTTATTGAGCACGTTGGTGGTGACCTGGGCGAAGGCGATGAACAGCAGGGTGGTCATCAGCAGCGGCGTGTTGTCCACGGCATTGGCGAAGACCTGGATCGGGTCGGCGGTGCCGGTGGCTTCCGAGACCATGAAGCCGATCAGGCCCATAAAAAGGGTACAGGGCAGGATCGACATGGCGTAGATGGTGGTCAGCAGCCCCGGGCCGGTGCCGTGCTTGTGCTCCCGTGAATAGTCGCTGACGTTGAGCATCATGGTGCTGTAGATGCCCAGGAACAGCATGGTGGCGCCCCAGAACGGCATGCCCCATGAACCTTCCATGGTCAGCAGGTTGGCGGAAAGCTCATCGCCATAGCGCTGTACCGTGGCATAGAACATGTACGTCAGCGAGACGAGGATGAAGCCGCTGCCGATGTTTTCCAGCCACTTGATGCCCTGGAAACCCATCACCGAGAGTCCGATCTGCAGCAGCTGGAAGGTGATGAAGTAGAAGATCAGGTTGTCGAAGCCAAACAGGGTGGCCGAGACCATGTTCAATGCCCCGGCGCCGATCCAGCTCTGGAAGCCGTACCACACCACCGCAGGCACGGCCCGTACCAGGCCAGGTATGCGTGTGCCGGCAAAGCCGAAGGCGCTGCGCGCCTGAACCATGAAAGGGATGCCGTACTTGTAGCCGGCTGCGCCATTGATGGCGAGCGCGATGCCAATCACGAAACAGCCGATGGCAATGGCGAGTGTCGCCTGAACCAGGTTCAGCGTGCCGACCACGCTGGAGCCCATGGCGAAGGTGCCGATGGACACGCAGCCGCCGAACCAGGCCAGGAAGTAGGAGGGCCGTCCCATGATGCGGGTCTGCTGGGGGGCCAGGCTCTCCTCCCCTATGCCCTTGGTGGCGTCATGTGTCGTGCCCAAAGTGATATCCGGGGCGGTGGGCTGCGCCTTTGCTGTCGGATTGCTCATTGTTGTGTCCTCGCAAGGATGTTTAGCAAATTTATCGTTGTCGGTCGCCCGTGCCGTTGGCCGGGCAGTTGTTCAACTAACGGCTGCCTATGGTGCTGACTTGTGCTTGGGGTTTTTCCGGTCGGTGGGGGTCATGTCGGAGAGGTGCTCGAACTGGCCGGTAAAGGCCTTGGGTCTTGGGAAGGCCAGGTCGCCATGCTTGCTGGTGCCAAGCCCCAGGTCGACCACGGCCTCGGCCAGCTTGACGGCGGCGGTAACCCCCTCTACGACCGGAAGCCCTACAGCCTGGCTGATTTTCTCCGTGAGGTCGGCCATGCCGCCGCAGCCGAGCACGATGGCGCCGATGTTGTCTTCATCCCGGGCGCGGCGGCACTCGTCGATGATGCGCTCCAGCGCCATTGTGCCGTTCTCCTCCAGGTCCAGCACCGGGATCTCGGCGGCACGGACCCGCCGGCAGTGATGGCGAAAGCCATACTGCTCCAGCAGATGCTCAGCAATGATGCCGGTGCGTCCCAGCGTGGTAACGATGGAGAAACGGGTGCTGATCAGGGCGGCCATATGGAAGGCCGCCTCGGCGATTCCGATCACCGGCGCACGGGTCAGCTCCCGGGCGGCCATCAGTCCCGGGTCGCCGAAGCAGGCAATGACGTAGGCGTCCGCTCCCTCACGCTCTCCGGACAGCACTTCCTCCAGCACCCCCACGGCGCTGATCGCCTCGTCGAAATGGCTCTCGATGGAGACCGGGCCATGGGCCGGCTGCGTGGCGACGATCTCGGTACCGGGTGCGGCGATGCGGCGGGCCGCTTCGCCGATCGTTGCCGTCATGCTGGCGGTAGTGTTGGGGTTGATGACATGCAGGTGCATAGGCTGCCTATAGTTGGTTTTGTGGACAAGTTCAATTGCATATGTATACAAAATAGGCGCCAATTAGCGTCCGTGCAAGCCATTTTTTCACGATCCAAAACTGGCTTATATTTTAATTAAAACAGCATCTTACCCTTATAATAAACATTTTTTAATAAAAATTAGGTTTTTTCCAGAAGGATGACATCCTGTAGAAAAGCAAGTTGATCGAAAATAGATGAGATGGTTTGTGTACATTAAGCATTGGCGCAAGGCGGTGTCAGGCCCAGAAGAATGGGGATAAAGGCAGGAGGAGGGCAGAAAGAGAGCAGGCGGAGGACGATGACGTCATGTGGCTGCGGGCAGGACAAGGCAAGAGGTCTGATTTTAATCGATTAAAAACAATAGGTTGCAGAATTTTTTGCGCTGCTCTTTTCTTTGTATACTAGAGTTTGATTTTTCGTACTTGTTGATCTAGATTTAAGGTGTACGAAAAAGATAAAAAAGACTGCAAAGGCCACCTCGCCGCAACTCACACAACAATGACCCCCACGGCAGGAGAGACTCCATGCGTAATCCTTTCGCCCTTCCCGTTGCCGCCACTGTGCTGGCATCCATCGTCGCTACCTCGGCAATGGCCGCCCCCGCCTCGGTTCGGGTGCTCGGCCAACCGGTCGGCTCCGGCGCCATTCAGAACGACCTCGAGCAACCCTTCTTCGAGAACTTCGCCGAGCGTACCGGGGTGAATACCCAAGTGCGCTACAGCCCTGTGGATACCTCCGGCGTCAGCGATGCGGAAGGCCTCAGGGTGCTTCGCAATAACCTGTTCGGCATCGTCTCGCTGCGGCTATCGCAGATCAGCGGTGACGAGCCGACACTGCTCGGTTTCGACCTGGTCGGCCAGAACCCTACCTATGAGGTCGCCCGCCAGAATGTCGATGCCTATCTGCCGGTGGCCGATGCGCGACTGCAGGAGCGCTTCAATTCCAAGCTGCTGGGCGTCTGGCCGGCGGGTCCCCAGGTGATCTTCTGCGAGCCGGAGATCAATGGGCTCGATGACCTGCGCGGCAAGCGGGTGCGGGTCTACGACAATATCCTCGGTAACTTCATGTCGGGCCTGGGAGCCGCACCGGTGCCGCTCTCCTTCCCCGAGACCCAGCAGGGCATTGCCCGGGGCTTGGTCGATTGCGGCGTGACCGGCCCCAGCTCCGCCAATGCCGCTGGCTGGCCAGAAGTCACCAGCTACGTCTACCCCCTGCCGGTGCAGATGGCGATGAACGGCTATGCCATCAACCTCAATGTATGGAACCAGTACACGGAGGAAGAGCAGGCACAGCTCGAGGCAGCGTTCAATGAACTGGTCGATGAGATCTGGGCCTATTCAGAAGAGCTCTTCGAGGATGCCTCGCGCTGCAATACCGGCGGCGAGCCCTGTGTCAACGGCCGAGCCTATTCACTGACCAGCATGGAGGTGACCGAGAAGGATCTGCAGACCGTCAATGAAGCCGTCGAAGCCACGTCCCTGCCCAATTTCATCGAACTGTGCGACAGGACTAACCCGAGCTGCTCGGAAGACTGGAAAGCTACCGTGGGTGCCAATCTGGGGCTGTAAGTGCTGCGGCCGGCGCCAGAAAGGCGCCGGCCGACTTCGCTGAGGAGGTCAATGATGAACGGTTTGATAAGAATCTTCAGTATTATCTTCGGAGTGATCTTTTTCTCGCTCTCCTTCGTGGTGAGTCTCGAGACCCTCATCCGCAAGCTCTTCAATATTTCGCTGGGTGGGATCGACGAGCTTTCCGGTTATGCGGTGGCCGTGGCCGCTGGCCTGGCCTTCTCGGTGACCCTGATCCAGCGGGCGCATATCCGCATCGATATCGTCACGGCTCGCCTGTCAAAGCAGAAGCAGGCGTTTCTCAACTGGCTGGCCAGTGTCTCCATGGCGGTGCTCGGGGTGTTCTGCATCTGGCTGGCCTACGGCGTACTCGGCGATACGGTCGCCTACGGCAGTCGTGCCCCCACCGTCTGGGCAACCCCGCTGGTCTACCCGCAGGCGCCCTGGTTCCTGGCCTTGCTGATTTTTTGCCTGCTCTCGGTTTATTTCGCCGTGCAGGCCACCCGGCTGCTGCTGCGCCGCGATACCGAGGCGCTGAACCGCGACTTCGGTCCGCGCGGTGCCAAGGAGGAGCTCCGGGAGGAGCTGGAGGATATCCGCCACCGTGATGAGGAGGTAGTGACGCCATGACGCTTGCCTATGTGTTCCTCGCCTTCCTGGTCATGCTGGGCATGATGCTGGCTGGCATGCCCATTGCCGTGGCCATGGTCGCCATCGGCGTGGTCGGGGGACTGGTCACCTTCGGCATGCCGCTGGTGGAGTCCATGGGCTCGGTGATCTGGGCCTCACTCAACCAGAGCCTGCTGACGGCGATTCCGCTTTTCATCCTGCTGGGTGAACTGCTGCTGCGCGGCGGCATCGCAGATCGCATGTTCTATGCCCTGTCGATTTGGATGAACCGCTTGCCGGGCGGGCTACTGCACACCAATATCGCCTCCTCATCGCTGTTCGCCGCCACCTCCGGCTCCTCGGTGGCCACCGCGGCGACCATCGGCACCCTGGCCCTGCCCACCCTGGAGAAGCGCGGCTATCCCATGGGGCCGGCGCTGGGCTCGCTGGCCGCAGGCGGCACCCTGGGGATTCTGATTCCGCCCAGCGTCAACCTGCTGGTGTTCGGCTCCCTAGCCAATGTCTCGGTGGGGCAGCTGTTCCTGGCCGGCGTGATCCCGGGGATCGCCCTCACCATGCTGTTCAGCCTCTACCTGCTAATCAGTCAATGGGGCAAGCACTATGGCGGCGAGGAGGAGCGGATCTCCTTTGCGGACAAGCTGCGTGCCTCGAAGAGCCTGGTCCCGCCGCTGGTGATCTTCTTCATCGTCATGGGCTCGATCTATGCCGGCCTGGCCACGCCCACCGAGTCGGCGGCACTGGGGGTAGTCACGGCGATCTTCTTTGTCTGGTACGGCGGGCGGCTCAATCTGGAACTGCTCGAGGCAGTGTGTATCAACTCGGCGCGCACCACCGGCATGGTGCTGCTGGTGATCATCTGTGCGCTGATGCTCAATGTAACGGTGTCGTTGACCGGTGTGGCACAGACCCTGACCCAGTGGGTGGTGGCTTTCGACCTCTCGGTGCTGGCGCTGCTGCTGATCCTGATCGTCTTCTACATCCTGCTGGGCATGTTCATGGACGTGATGTCGATGCTGGTGCTCACCGTGCCGGTGGCCGTGCCCATCGTCATGGCAGCGGGCATCGATCCGATCTGGTTCGGCATCTTCATCATCCTGATGTGCGAGATCGGCCTGATCACCCCGCCGGTGGGCATGAACCTCTATGTGGTGCACGGCGTGCGTCCAAGCGGCGGTGATTTCCGCGAAGTGATGTGGGGCGCCTTTCCGTTCGTGATCATCCTGTTGTTGTTCACATTCCTGCTGATCGCCTTCCCTGATATTGCGCTCTGGCTACCTCGCAACATGATGGGATAGCCGCGCTACCTGAACACATCTTGTTTTCCCACTGAACTGTAGACCCCATCTTTGGCCCTTATGGCCAGGGGTGGGGGAGGAGTCTTGCATGCGTTTATTACTGTTGAATGGCAATTCCAATGTCTCCATGACCGAGCAGATGGCGGGGCGTGCCCGCGAGTTGCTGGGACACGAGGCGGAGATCGTCGCCGATACCGCCACCGACAGTGTGGCCTATATCGGTTCTCGGCGAGAGTGTGCCCTGGCCGGGGCTGCGCTGGTGCCCCTGGTCGAACGACACCTGACCGAGGATCCGATCGGCTTCGATGCCATCCTGCTTGCCTGCTTCGGCGAGCCAGGCATCGCCGCGGTGCGTGAGATCAGCCCGGTGCCGGTGGTTGGCATGCTGGAGGCCTCGCTGCTGACCGCCATTCAGCTGGGTGAGCGCTTCTCGATCATCACTCCTGGTGAGCGCTGGCCGCGCATGATCGAGGATGGGCTGCACGGATTAGGGCTTACACGACGCTGTCTGGGTATCAATGCCATCGTGATCGATGACCTGCGGCTACCCGACCAGCGTGAACAGGCCGGGCAGCGCCTGGCCGCTACTCTGGAGGCGCAATATGCCAGGCTCGCGCCGGATGTGGTGATCATCGGCGGCGCGGCATTTGCCGGGCTGGCGCCCGATATGCCGCGCCCGGCGGGTTGCCGGCTGCTGGACTGCTTTGAAGCTGCCGTAATGCAGTGCCAGGCGCTGATGTGCCTGCAGCGGCTGTCATTGGCGTGACGGGACTTGCAACCAAGCTGAATACACCTTATCTTTTTATTGTATACATAGATTGTTGCTACTAGGAGTTCATTTCCAAACGACTCGCCTATCTGATGGGTCGTGAAAGGAATTCTAAGGGCCATCCACTCTGGCGACCTCGTGGCAGCATCACGGACCCGAATAACAAGGAGAGGCGCCATGCGCTCCGCCAACGGTAACGACTACCCCCGCGACCTGATCGGCTATGGCCGCACGCCTCCCCACGCCAACTGGCCCGGCAAGGCGAAGATCGCCTTGCAGTTCGTGCTCAACTATGAAGAGGGCGGCGAGAACTGCGTCTTGCATGGCGATTCGGGGTCCGAACAGTTCCTTTCCGAGATCATCGGTGCCCCTTCGTTTCCCGACCGCCACCTGAGCATGGAGTCGATCTACGAGTATGGTTCCCGGGCCGGGGTCTGGCGCATCCTGCGCGAGTTCGAGCGGCGCGGCCTGCCGCTGACGGTGTTCGGCGTTGCCATGGCGCTGGAGCGTCACCCGGAAGTGGCCCATGCCTTCAAGGAGCTGGGGCACGAGATCGCCTGTCACGGCTATCGCTGGATCCACTACCAGGACGTGCCGGAGCATGTGGAACGCGAGCATCTGCAACAGGCCATGGAGATCTTCCAGCGTCTCTACGGTGAGAAGCCGCTGGGCTGGTACACCGGCCGTGACAGCCCCAACACCCGCCGGCTGGTGCTCGACGAGGGAGGCTTCCTCTATGACAGCGACTACTATGGGGACGACCTGCCGTTCTGGACTCGCCAGGCGGATAGCCAGGGCCGCGAACACGATCACCTGATCGTGCCCTATACCCTGGACAGTAACGACATGCGCTTCGCCGCGCCCCAGGGCTTCAACACCGCCGACCATTTCTTCAGCTACCTGCGCGACGCCTTCGATGTGCTCTATGCGGAAGGGGAGGAGTCGCCGAAAATGCTCTCGGTGGGCATGCACTGTCGGCTGCTGGGCCGCCCCGGCCGCTTCCGCGCTCTACAACGCTTCCTCGACCATATCGAGGCCCACGACCGGGTCTGGGTAACTCGCAGGGTGGATATCGCGCGGCACTGGGCCGAGCATCACCCGGCACCGGCGCGCTGAAATGCTAGCTTTATCCTAGCTTGATGTGTCGCGCGAGGCTGATCCGACGACAGGCCTACGAGGGGGCGCTGTGAACCCTTCCCTGGGCGCTACCGATGCCATCCATGGCATCGGACCCCCTCTTCGACCTGTCCTCGGCGCCTCTCGCTTAGGTGGCAGCGACTGACCTGACAGCTGTCAGTGACTCTATCCAGAACGCATCTTTATCAGCCTCAACGTTTCTTTCAGGACGCCTCATGAGCCAACGCACGTATTACGCCCCCCGCGGCGGACACCCGCCCCAGACCCAGCTGCTTTCGGACCGGGCGGTCTTCACCGAGGCCTACGCCGTGATTCCCAAGGGGGTATTCGGCGACATCGTCACCAGCAACCTGCCGTTCTGGGAGGAGACCCGGCTATGGGTGCTGGCTCGGCCGCTCTCCGGCTTTGCCGAGACCTTCTGCCAGTACATCATGGAGGTGTCGCCGGGCGGTGGCAGTGAGAAGCCCGAGCTCGACCCCGCAGCCGAGGGCGTGTTGTTCGTGGTGGAAGGCGAGATGACCCTGACGCTGGCCGGCGAGCGCCATCGCATGGCCGCGGGCGGCTACGCTTTTCTGCCACCGGGCAGTCACTGGCAGCTGCGCAACGAGTCCGACGCCCCGGTGCGTTTTCACTGGGTGCGCAAGGCCTACGAGTTCGTCGAGGGTATCGACGTGCCGGAGGCGTTCGTGGTCAACGAGAACGATGTCGAGCCCAACCCGATGCCGGGCACGGAAGGCCGCTGGGCCACCACCCGTTTCGTCGATCCGGCCGATGTGCGTCACGACATGCACGTCAATATCGTCACCTTCCAGCCGGGGGCGGTGATTCCCTTCGACGAGACCCACGTGATGGAGCACGGCCTCTATGTGCTGGAGGGCAAGGCGGTGTACCACCTGAATCAGGACTGGGTCGAGGTCGAGGCCGGCGACTTCATGTGGCTGCGCGCCTTTTGCCCCCAGGCCTGCTATGCCGGCGGCCCGGGGCCGTTCCGCTACCTGCTCTACAAGGATGTGAATCGCCATCCGAAGCTGCGGCTCGGGGCTCGCTGAGACGGGCAGGGCGCTTGGAGTCGTCTCGCCGCTCGAGGCTGATCCGTCGACAGGGTTTCGAGGGGGCGCTGTGAACCCCTCCCTGGGCGCTACCGATTCCATCCATGGAATCGGACCCCCTCTTCACCCTGTCCCCGGCGCCTCTCGCTGGAGCGCTGCCTTTAGATTGTAAGGTTGATCGGGTGAACACAGAAATTGCTAAAGGAAACAGCCATGCTGGAACTCAAAGCCGAGCCGCTGACGCCGGAAGCCTTCGCGCCCTTTGGCGACGTCATCGACACGCGCACGGCCGAATACTTTCACATCAATGCCGGGCGCACCCGACGCTACCACGACCTGGCGAAGGTCGAGACCCTCGGTGAGGAGACGAGGGCACTGATCAGCATCTTCGTCAGCCAGCCGATTTCGCTGCCGCTGGAACTCGATTTCCTGGAGCGTCATCCCCTGGGCAGCCAGGCCTTCATGCCGCTGCACGAGGAGCGCTTCGTGGTCGTGGTGGCGCCACCGGGCGAGACCATCGACCCGGACGAGGTGCGCGCTTTCGTCACCGATGGCCGCCAGGGGGTGAACTACCGAGCCGGGACCTGGCATGCGATCCAGTCGGTGCTCGAGCGTGAGGGGGAATTCCTGGTCGTCGATCGTGGCGGTGAGGGCAATAACTGTGACGAGCACCCGCTGGCACTGCGAGTTAGCCTCTAACTCAAGTTGCTGCCAAGCAAGTGGCTTTTCCAGGCGGGAGGGGCCACTTGTGCTTTCAGCAGGATGTTAGGCATTGTCTGAAAACTGTCTGCGCTCGGCCATACTGCGTTAAAAATCAGCTCAAAATACTCATTTACACCCCGTAAACTCCGTCTTTTCGCTGATTTTTGCCTTATCTGACCATCGCTCGTCGACTTTTCAGACAGTGCCTAGGGCGTCAAGAGGGTGGGCGGTTTATGCTGGCAATCGCCTCACCGGTATGTCGGATATGGCTGGCCAGTAGGCGCTGGGCTAGGTCACTGTCACGGGCCTTCAGTGCCTCAAGGATCTGGCGGTGCTCCTCCGTCGATTCCTGCCAGCGACCCAAATGATCGAGGGCCAAATAGCGTGCTCGTTCCAGCCGTCCCAGCAAGCTGCGATGGGTCTCCTCCAACGCGGGGTTTTTGGCGCCGGCCACGATCAACCCATGAATGCGTTGGTTAAGCTCAAAATAGGCACTACGGTCGCCCTTCACTAGAAGTCGCTCAAGACGTTCTTGCAAGGTTTCTAGGCGTTTGAGTTCGGTTTTGGTCATGCGTTTTGCTGCCAAGCCGGCGGCCAGGCTTTCCAGCCCCGCCTCTACCTCGAAGAGGTGATCCAGCTCCTTGGCATTGATGGGGGCCACTCGAGCCCGGCGGTTGCGAGGCATCACCACCAGTCCCTCTGCGGACAGCCGCTTCAGTGCCTCTCTCAGGGGGGTTCGGGAGATGCCCAGCTGTGCGCATAGGGTGGGTTCCTGAAGCAGCTCCCCCGGAGGTAGTTGGCCCCGAACGATAAGCCGATGCAGGGTCTGGTAGGCTTCCTCAGCCAGGGTTGGTGCGGTTATGCGGGCTACACCCGCTGGGGCATCTGTACTCATAGGCATCTCCTCTTGACCGGATAGTTCTATTTTTCCCGCTGGCACAATGGAATTCCAGTCAGATGCGATTCGTCAGTACTTGACGGCCTACCAACTTTACCAGTTTCTCAGGGAGACCATGGCAGGGCTTGCTGGGCAGAGCGGCAAAGCTGCCGGCGGAGGGTGCTGCCGCCCCCAAGTTGACCATGGCCTGAGCCTGATGCAACGCACAGGTAACACCATCGAGGGCAGGTACTGGCAGGCGTGCAGCTACGTCGCGGGCTAGGCCGGCGAGGGGGGCTCCGGCAAGGATCAGGACATCGGCACCGTCGTCATGAACCGCTCGCTCGGCCAGAGCCACCAGGCGCTCGCCCTGATCCTCCTGCACTCGACCGATATGGGCCAAGGGCTCGTCCAGGGCGCGAATACTGGCCAAGCGATCGGAGAAGCCGTAGCTGGCTATGGTTTCCCGGTACCAGGCCTGGATGCGCTGGGAGATAGCGATTACCGAAAAACGGCTTCCTTGTTGACAGGCACTAACCAGAGCTGCCTCGGTCATTCCTACTACCGGGATCGGTAAGATCTCACGCAGGGCGGTAAGCCCCGGATCGCCAAACGCCGCCACCACCACAGCATCATGATCTTCATACATTTCTGCGGCAATCTGCATCACGGCATAGCCGCCAATCTGGGCCTCGGCGCGGGTCTCGATATAGGCCACACCGAAAGGGGCGGTGGCCATGGTCAGCTCGGTGCCTGGTCGGATGCTGCGGCGGGCCTCCCGTTCGATCAGGGCGGTGACGTCGATTGAGATATTGGGATTGATGACCAGTAGTTTCATGGCGTGCTCACTAAGTATGTTCGTGGCGGGGTAGCCCGCGCCGCTGAAAAGAAAGAGCCCCGGCCCCTGTTTGGAGCCGGAGGAGGCGGTAGTCAGTACCCCAGTGCCCGCGGCAACCAGGTGACAATGCCGGGAAAAGCGATACAGGCGAACAGCACCACATATTGGAAAACAATGAAGGGCCAGGCGCTTTTCATCAGCTCGTTGAGGCTTATCTTCGAGATACCACACATCACGAACAACAGTACGCCCACCGGCGGCGTCATCATCCCCACCACCAGGTTCATCACGAACAGGAAGCCGAACAGCAGCGGGTCGATGCCGTAGGCCAAAGCAATGGGCGCTAGTAGCGGTACCAGCATGATGTAAGCGGCGTTGGACTCGATGAACATGCCGACCCCGATGAGCAACACCATCACCAGCAGCAGAAACACCAGCGGATCCTGGGTGAAGTTCTGTACCCATTGGGACAGCTGCATGGGGATCAGGTCGAGGGTGAAGGCAAAGGTCATGGTGGAAGCGAAGGCGATCAGGGCGCCCACCATGGCAGCGGTCACGGCGGCATTGAACATCGCCTTGGGCAGGTCGGAGATGCGCAGCTTGCGGGTCACGAAGAAGCCGATGAGAAGTGCATAGACCACCGCGATGGCAGCTCCCTCTGTAGGGGTGAAAGCACCACCAACGATGCCGCCCACCACCACGATTGGCATCAAGAGAATCGGCAGGGCGCGCCAGGTCTGCACCAGCACATGCTTGAGGCCGATCCTGCTCTCGGTGCCTAGTGGGTAGCGGCGGCGCATGGCGATGAAGCTGGCCAGTCCCATGAAACCCACCGCCAAGATGATTCCGGGTACGACGCCTGCCATGAAAAGTCCGCCTACCGAGACCGATGACCCGGCCATCAAGGCGTAGACGATCATGGCGTTGCTGGGCGGGATGATGGCCCCCAGGTTGGCGGCGGAGGCCACCACGGCGCTGCTGTAGCCGGTACCGTACTGCTGGCGCATGGAGGGCACCAGTGAGCTGCCCAACGCACTAGCACTGGCCACGGCGGCCCCGCTGACAGCCGCCAGTACCATGCCGGCGACAATGGCCACATGGGCCAGGCCACCATGTATGCGACCGATCAACGAGTTGGCGAAGTCCACCAAGCGCTGCAGGACGCCGCCGGCCACCATCAGCTCGCCGGCCAGCATGAACAGTGGGATAGCCATCAGCGGGAAGCTATTGACCGAGTGCATCATGCGCTGAGGGAGTATCGAGAAATCCATGCCACCTACATACAGACCCACCAGGGAGGCCAGGCCCAGGGCGAAGGCCAGGGGCATCCGCAGCAGGGCGAAGCTCAGGAAGGTGAAGACGATGGCCGGAGTCATGAGGGCAGCCCTCCACGGTGGGTCGGGGCGCTGGGAAGTGGCTCCAGGCGCATTGCCTGAGCCATCAGATGCAGGCAGCTATGGCCGGCGCAGACCAGCACGGCGATATAGAAGACGGCGGCGGTGATCGGCAGGGTGGGCATCAGCTCCTGCCACTTGCTGACCACCGCGCCCAGGCTGATCCAGAACAGCCACGCCATCATGGCGGCGCCGAACAGGGCCATCAGTTGCGCCAGGCGCTGCTGTAGCCCCTCGGACAAGTGGGAGACCAGGGCGTCGATACCCACATGGATACCGACCTTGATGCCGTGGGGAATGGCCAGGAAGATCGCCCAGACGAAGAACAGCCGCGAGAGTTCGTCGGCTGAGTCGATAGAGCTGGAGAGTACATAGCGGGTGAACACCTGGGCCGAGACGAGGAGGGTCATCATGCCCATGGCCACCAGAATGGCGTAATAGGATGTCCGGTCGAGCAGCACCAGGCCATGCAGGAAGTGGCGCTTGACCGGGCTGGAGGCGTGCGCCTCCAGCTGGTGCCAGGCGGAAGTCATGACGTGAGTTCCTCGAGCACCTGGTCGACGACCTCGTTACCGATTCTGTCGCGCAGCTGCTCCACCACCCCCTGGCTGGCCTCACGCAGGGCGGCGCGAGTCTCGTCGCTGATTGGGGTGAACTGCATGCCCCGTTCGATCAGCGTCGCCCGGGCCGCCTCATCCTCCTCGGCAGCGGTCTGCCGCTGCCAGGCTACTGCCTCTGCCATGGCCTCGCGTACGACTTGCTGCTTCTCCTCGCTCAGCCGATTGAAGGTGTTGCGGTTGGCCACCACCACGATGAAGTCGTAGAAGTGGCCGGTATCGGAGAGATGGCCCTGTACTTCGTCCAGTCGGCGGGTGCTGATGATGCTGTAGGGATTCTCCTGGCCGTCCAGCACCCCCTGTTGCAGTGCACCGTAGACCTCGCTGATATCCATTGAGATCGGGCTGGCGCCGATGGCACGGAAGGTGTCCAGGTGAGTCTGGTTGGGCTGCAGGCGGATTCTCAGACCGTTGAGGTCTTCGATGGTTTCGATGGGGCGTTCGTTGTTGGTCACATGGCGGAAGCCCAGCTCCATATAGCCCAGCGCCACGAATCCCTTCTCGGCCAGCTTCTCGTCGAGGAGCTCGCCGAAGTCACCATCGATCAGGGCGAAGGCGTCCTCGCGATCAGCGAAGGCGAAGGGCAGGCTCAGTGCCTCCAGCTCCGGCACGGTACGCGACAGGAAGGCGATGCCGACCCAGGTGCCGGCGATGGACCCAGACGAAACCTGATCGACGTTCTCGCTGGCGCCGCCTAGCTGCATGTTGGGGAACAGCTGGGCGCTCAAGTCGCCGTCGGTGCGTTCGGCCAGGGTATCCCTGAAAATCTCCATTGCCCGGCTGCTGGAATGGTCATCGGGGAAGTTGCCGCTGAAGCGCAGGGTCTCGGCACTGACGAGCAGGGGAGAGCCTAGGCCGAGCGCCAACAGAATGGCTGCAGAGCGTTTTGCGAGTCGTGTTGTTGTTGTCATACAGGGTTCCTTTTGTTTCACGAGTGGACTGCCGATCGCCTTGTATTTCTGTGTGGGCGACTTTCTGAACCCTAGCGGAGGATTTCAGAAAATACAAAACATAGAATACAGGTTTTTTAAAAATACTTAAAAAACAATTAGATAACTTTTCTATTTTTATGAAAAATTGTATTTCAGTGTGTTTTGCTTGCAAAAAATCAGAGCTGTGCGAATCTGTTGGGGGTGAGGTTTTTGTATACAGAATATCAATAACAGCCCCGGAGCAAGCCATGAATCGTACCCTGCTGGGCATGCTGACGCCTTCCTCCAATACTGTGCTCGAGCCCTATACCGCGGCCCTGCTTCAAGAGCTTTTTCCTCGGGTTACGGCTCATTTTCAGCGTTTCACCGTCAAGGAGACTGCACTCAGCGGTCGGGCCCAGGTTCAATTCGATCCCACGCCGCAGTTGGAGGCCGCACGCCTGCTCAACGACGCGCAGATGGACGTGATCGCCTGGAGCGGCACTTCGGGGAGCTGGTTGGGTTTCGAGACCGACCGCCAGCTGTGTGACGCCATCACCGAGACGACCGGGGTGCCGGCCACCAGCAGCGTGCTGGCACTCAACGAGATCCTGGCGCGCACCGGAGTGACCCGGCTGGGGCTGGTGACGCCCTACCTGAGCGATATCCAGGCGGCTATCGTCGCCAACTACGCCGCCGAGGGCATCGAGGTGATGGCGGAGCGCCACCTCAATGACCGTGGCAACTTCTCCTTCTCGGAATACGACGAAGCGACCCTGGCGGGGCTGGTGCGGGAGGTGGCCCAGAGCCATCCCCAGGCCATCACCCTGCTGTGCACTAATATGCGAGGTGCCGCCATCGTGCCGGCGCTGGAGCAGGAGCTGGGCATTCCCATCTATGACTCGGTGAGCGTCGCGGTATGGAAGTCTCTGCGGCTTGCGGGGGAGGACACCACTTCCATCCAGGGATGGGGCGGTCTCTTTCAGGATCCGCGGCTGCTGGTATGAGCCTTCTCCCGATCCCTCTTGCGAGCCGCTGATGGACAACAAGCAACCAACTCAAGACGGGGTGGTGAGGATCGACGGCTATACCGTACTGGGGCTGTCGGCGCTTGCCACCTTTGCAGTGATCGCACTCGGTGACGTCATGACCGTTGGCTGTCGATGCGACGCCAGCGAGGAGCTCACCTTCAGCACGACCAGGAGCTAAGCATGCAACATCACGAGATCCCACTGAGGATGTTCGTCAACGGGCAGGCCATGTCAGGGGGCAGCCTTGATTTCGCACTGGAGGGGGCCCGATTCCTGGGCGCGATCACTACGGCCCCCCGCTATCGCTTCTATTCGATAAGGGACGAGTTTCCCGGCTTGCTGCCCGTGTCATCCGCGGGGGCTCAAGTCCCGGGCGAGCTCTACGCGCTCTCTCATGCGCAGTTGCGCGAGGACCTGCTGCCGAATGAGCCGGATGAACTCGAGCTGACCATCATCGAGCTCGAGGATGGCTCGGGCGCCCTGAGCATGCGTTTGCGAGAGAGTGCCATCGATGGGCCGGGTGTCGTGGATATCACCCGGCATGGCGGCTGGTTGAACTACCTGAAGACGCTGGCAACGAAGGCGGGACCGGGGTGATCGGCCTGCGCCAGCCGGGGCGCCGCCGGCGCCTCGCGCGGGCCGAACCGCGCGCACCTGCCCATCAATACAACAAGAGAGTGACATCATGCAGCTAGATACCCTGATCAAGAACGGCCTGATCATCACCGCCGCTGATCGCTACCAGGCCGATATCGGCATCAAGGACGGGCGCATCGTCGCCCTGGGCCAGGGGCTTGAGGGCGCCGACGAGGTGATCGACGCCGATGGCCTCTGGGTGATGCCCGGCGGCATCGATGCCCACTGTCATCTGGATCAGCCCCTGAGCGACGGCGCGGTGATGGCCGACGGCTTCGAGAGCGGCACCCGCTCGGCGGCCTGCGGTGGGACGACCACGGTGATCCCCTTCGCCGCCCAGCAGAAGGGCCAGAGCCTGCGTGCCGCGGTGGAGGACTATCACCGCCGCAGCGAGGGCCAGGCGCTGATCGATTACGCCTTCCATATGATCGTCACCGACCCCACCGAGACGGTACTCAAGGAGGAGCTGCCGGCGCTGATCGCCGAGGGCTACAGCTCCTTCAAGATCTACCTCACCTACGACGACCTCAAGCTCAACGACCGGGAGGTCCTCGAGGTGCTGGCCATGGCCCGCCGCGAGGGCGGCATGGTGATGGTGCATGCCGAGAACGCCGACTGCATTGCCTATCTCACTGAACTGCTCGAATCCCAGGGGCAGACGTCGCCGTTCTACCACGGCGTGGCGCATTCGGCGATCGCCGAGCGTGAAGCTACCCACCGCGCCATCTCTCTGGCCGAGCTGATCGACGTGCCGCTGCTGATCGTGCATGTCTCTGGCCCCGAGGCCATCGAGCAGATCCGCTGGGCCCAGGGACGCGGCCTGCGGGTCTACGGCGAGACCTGTCCCCAGTACCTGATGCTCACCGCCGCCGACCTGGACAAGGAGGGCTTCGAGGGCGCCAAGTGCGTATGCAGCCCGCCCCCCCGCGACAAGGCGGCCCAGGAGGCGGTGTGGCAGGCGCTGGAGAGTGGCGTCTTCCAGGTCTTCTCCTCGGACCACGCCCCCTTCCGCTACGATGACCCCCAGGGCAAGAAGCTGCATGGTGACGAGGCCGGCTTCCACCATATCCCCAACGGCATTCCGGGGCTCGAGACGCGGCTGCCGATCCTCTTCTCCGAGGGGGTGGTGAAGGAGCGCATCGATGCCACCCGCTTCGTTGCGCTGACCGCCACCAACCCGGCCAAGATCTATGGCCTCTATCCCCGCAAGGGCACCATCGCCATCGGCAGCGATGCCGACCTGACCCTGTGGAACCCCGAGGCCCGCACCACGGTGCGCAACGCGGACCTGCACCATGCGGTGGACTACACCCCCTACGAGGGGCTCGAACTCACCGGCCGCCCGGTGCTCACCCTGTGCCGCGGTCGGGTGGTGTCCCGTGACGGCGAACCCACCGCCGCGCCGGGACACGGGCGCTTCCTGAAATGTGACAAGCCGCAGCCGGCCCGGCCTCGCGGCGCGGCCAAGGGGTTCTGAGCATGAGCACGCAGACGCTGATCGATACCGCCGCCGACCGCCTGCTGGCGGCCTATCCGCCGGGATCGACGATCCCGCTGCCCGAGGAGCTGCCGTTGGGGGATGCGGAGACCGCCTATGCCATCCAGGCGCGGGTCTCGACGGCCTTGGGCACCCACTCCGGCTGGAAGCTGGGAGGCATCATCAAGGGTGAGGTGCCACGTTACTCGCGGCTGCTCGCCGAGTGGAGCCAGGCTTCGCCGGGGCGCTTCGCTCACAACGATTTTCATCGGGTCTACCTGGAGCCGGAGCTGGCGGTGGTGCTGGGGGCGGCGATTTCGGCCAGGAAGGCCCCCTACACCCTGGCCGAGATCGCCCCGCGGGTGGCCAGTCTGCATGCCGCCATCGAGCTGGTGGACAGCCGCTTCATCGCCTGGCCCGAGGTGCCGCCGCTCTGGCAACTGGCCGACGGCCTAAGTCACGGCGCATTCGTGTTGGGCAGTGGTGCCCCCGCCGGTGACCTAACGCAGATGAAGAACGCCGCCTACCGCCTGAGCCTGGATGGCGAGGTAGTCTTGAGTGGCTGCGGCAACCACCCCGGCGGCGATCCCGCCGAGCTGCTGGTGGCGATGGTCAACGACCGGATTCGCCGCGATGGCGCGGGTTTTGCCGCCGGGGAGGTGATCACCACCGGTACCTTCGACGGTGTGGTGGAGATGCTGGCCGGTCAGCGGGTGCTTCTCGACTTCGCCGGGATTGGCGAGGCGGAGGTGAGGCTCGACTGAGTCGGCTGGGCTCAACGGTCGTCGAGCTGTGGGGCGGCGCATCGTTGTGCCACAGGCCAACGGCACTCACTGGGTGCCGCCGCATCATAGCTTGAGGAATGCCCCCGCAGCCCGCTGAGATTGAGGTAGGGCTCCTCGGGGGCGAGGCTGTCGAGATCTCGCACGGGTGGGGCAGGGTGAATTCCTGGTCATCGATCGTGGCGGTGAGGGCAATAACTGTGACGAGCACCCGCTGGCACTGCGCGTCACCGTCGGCTGATTATTTACGGGTTTTGACGAGACGATGACGACCCAAGTGGCTGATGGCACTTGGGTCTTTTTGTGTCGAAATAATTTTATGAAAATAGTTTCCATATAATGTTGACGGCGGGCTTGGTCGCGCCTAATCTCTGTATACAGAAATATTTTCCAAAAATAATTTCCCGCAAAAGAACAGCGCCCCTCACTGGAGGAATCATCATGGCTCGTATGACCGCAGCAGAAGCCGCCGTTCACGTGCTCAGGAAGGAAGGCATCGACGTTGCCTTCGGTGTGCCTGGTGCCGCCATCAATCCCTTCTATGCCGCCATGCGCAAGGTCGGCGGTATCGATCATCTGCTGGCCCGCCACGTCGAAGGCGCGTCACACATGGCCGAGGGTTATACCCGGACCAAGGCCGGCAACATCGGGGTCTGCATCGGCACCTCCGGGCCTGCCGGCACCGACATGATCACCGGTCTCTACTCGGCGACCGCCGACTCGATTCCGATCCTGTGCATTACCGGCCAGGCGCCGCGAGCCAAGCTGCACAAGGAGGATTTTCAGGCGGTGGACATCCAGGCGATTGCCGGTCCGGTCACCAAGTGGGCCGTCACCGTGCTGGAGCCGGCCCAGGTGCCGCGCGTCTTCCAGCAGGCCTTCCAGCTGATGCGCTCTTCGCGCCCGGGTCCGGTGCTGATCGATCTGCCCATCGACGTTCAGATGACCGAGATCGAGTTCGATCCCGACACCTATGAGCCGCTGCCGGCCTACAAGCCCAGCGCCTCGCGCGCCCAGGTCGAGAAGGCCATCGCCATGCTGAATGAGTCCGAGCGCCCGCTGCTCGTGGCCGGTGGCGGTGTCATCAATGCCGATGCCAGTGACCTGCTGACCGAGTTTGCTGAGCTGACCGGCGTGCCGGTGATCCCGACGCTGATGGGCTGGGGCACCATTCCGGATGATCATCCGCTGATGGCGGGCATGGTGGGGCTGCAGACCTCACATCGTTACGGCAATGCCACCCTGCTGGCGTCGGATTTCGTGATGGGTATCGGCAACCGCTGGGCCAACCGCCATACGGGCAACCTCGAGACCTATACGGAAGGACGCAAGTTCGTCCACGTGGATATCGAGCCGACCCAGATCGGGCGCATCTTCGGTCCCGACTACGGCATCGTTTCCGACGCCAAGGCGGCGCTCGAACTCTTCGTCGAGGTGGCGAGCGAGCTGAAGGCGGCAGGCAAGCTGAAGGATCGCAGCAGCTGGGCCGAGGAGTGCCAGGGGCGCAAGCGTACCCTGCTGCGCAAGACCCACTTCGACGAGGTGCCGGTCAAGCCGCAGCGGGTCTACGAGGAAATGAACCGCGTATTCGGCAAGAACACCCGCTATGTCAGCACCATCGGCCTGTCACAGATCGCCGGTGCCCAGTTCCTCCATACCTACAAGCCGCGGCACTGGATCAACTGCGGCCAGGCGGGCCCGCTGGGCTGGACCATTCCCGCGGCCCTCGGCGTCTGCCGTGCCGATCCGGAGGCCCAGGTGGTCGCGCTCTCGGGCGACTACGACTTCCAGTTCATGGTCGAGGAACTGGCGGTGGGGGCGCAGTTCAAGCTGCCCTATATCCATGTGCTGGTGAACAACTCCTACCTGGGGCTGATCCGCCAGGCCCAGCGGGGCTTCGACATGGACTACTGCGTGCAGCTCTCTTTCGAGAACATCAACTGCCCGGAGATCAACGACTACGGCGTGGACCACGTCTCTGTCGTCGAGGGGCTCGGTTGCAAGGCGCTTCGCGTGACCCGGCCCGACGAGATCGCCCCCGCCTTCACGAGGGCCCGCGAGCTGATGGCCGAGCACCGGGTGCCGGTGGTGGTCGAGATCATCCTGGAGCGGGTGACCAACATTGCCATGGGGACCGATCTCGGTGGCATCAACGAGTTCGAGGCTCTGGCCGAGAACCAGGCGGATGCGCCGACCTCGATCAGCGCCCTGACATGAAACCTGCGCACTGACCAAGGGGCGCTTGGGACAGGCCGCAGAGGAGGTCCGATTCCAGGGAAGGAATCGGTAGCGTACAGGGATGTATTCACAGCGCCTCCTCGCAGGCCTGTCGCAAGACAAGCCCCTAGCAATAACGTACGACCCAAAGGAGTTCGATATGCCCAAGTTTGCCGCCAATCTCAGCATGCTGTTCACCGAGGAGGGGTTCCTCGATCGCTTCAAGGCCGCCGCCGATGCGGGCTTCAAGGGCGTCGAGTACCTATTCCCCTATGACTACACGCCGGACGAGATCAAGTCTCGACTGGACGCCAATGGCCTGACCCAGGTGCTGCACAACCTGCCGGCCGGCGACTGGGCCGCCGGCGAGCGCGGCATTGCCTGCCATCCGGATCGCGTCGAGGAGTTTCGTGCCGGTGTCGACAAGGCCATCGACTACGCCACTGCGCTCGGCTGCAAGCAGGTCAACTGCCTGGCCGGCATTCAGCCTGCAGGGGTGAGCGATGAGCAGGCTCACCGGACGCTGGTGGACAACCTCCGCTATGCTGCTGGAAAGCTTGAAGCCGCCGGTATCCTGCTGCTGGCCGAGCCGATCAACACCCGCGATATTCCCGGCTTCTTCCTCAACCGCACCGAGCAGGCGCTGTCGATCTTCGACGAGGTGGGCAGTGACAACCTGAAGCTGCAGTACGACATCTATCATATGCAGATCATGGAAGGGGACCTGGCGCCGACCATCGAGAAGCACCTGGATCGCATCGCCCACGTGCAGCTGGCCGACAACCCGGGGCGGCATGAGCCGGGCACCGGAGAGATCAACTACCCGTTCCTCTTCTCTCATCTCGACCGGCTGGGCTACGACGGTTGGATCGGCTGCGAGTACAAGCCGGCTTCCACGACAAGAGAAGGGCTGGGCTGGCTCGATCAGGCCCGCGGCTGAAGAGCGCTGCAGCCCCCTTAACGAGGGGCGCCGGGGGCAGGCCGAAGAGGAGGTCTTTTGCCATGGGTGAGGAGCATTGCTCCGAACGGGCTGGCCATGGATGGCCAGCACCGGTCCTGCAAGCGAAGCAGGATGCGAGAGCGCAGCAGGGCAAAAGTAGCGCCCAGGGAAGGGTTCACAGCGCCTCCTCGCAGGCCTGCCGACGGATCAGCCCCGAGTGGCGACGTCACCTGCGACAGCCGCCGGGTAAGGTTGCAAATGACAAAGCTAAGCTGAAAGGAGAATCATCATGAGCAAGATCGGTTTCATTGGCCTCGGCATCATGGGTCGCCCCATGGCGGGTCACCTGCTCGACGCCGGCCATGACCTCGTCACCGTCAAGCGCGGCACCCTCGACGCCACCCTGGCCGAGAAGGGCATGACCGAACTCGACAGCCCCCGCGCCGTGGCCGAGCAGGCCGAGGTGATCATCACCATGGTGCCGGACACCCCCGACGTCGAAGCGGTGCTGTTCGGCGAGAACGGCGTCATCGAGGGGCTCAAGCCGGGGGCCCTGGTCATCGACATGAGCTCGATCGCCCCCATTGCCACCCAGGCATTCGCCAGGCGCATTGCCGAAGCCGGCGGCGAGTATGTGGACGCACCGGTCTCCGGCGGCGAGGGCGGGGCCATCAACGCGGCCCTGACCATCATGGTTGGTGCCACCGAGGAGGGCTTCACCCGCGCCCTGCCGATCCTCGAGGTGATGGGCAAGACGATCACCCATATCGGCGGCCATGGTGCCGGCCAGACCTGCAAGGTGGCCAACCAGATCGTGGTGGCGCTGACCATCGAGGCGGTGGCCGAGGGGCTGCTGTTCGCGTCACGGGCCGGGGCCGACGTGGCCAAGGTGCGCGAGTCGCTGCTCGGTGGCCTGGCCCAGTCGAAGATCCTCGATGTCCACGGCGAGCGCATGATCAAGCGCACCTTCGATCCGGGCTTCAAGATCCGTCTGCACCAGAAGGACCTCAACCTGGCGCTGGAAGGGGCGCGTAGTCTCAATCTGGCACTGCCGGGTACGGCCAATGCCCAACAGTTGTTCCAGGCCTGTGCCGCCCAGGGCGGCGCCGACTGGGACCACGCTGGTATCCTGAGGGCGCTTGAGTCGCTGGCCGACCATGAAGTCGGCGGCTGAACGATCTTACCGGGGAAGCATCCGCTGGCACAGCAAGCCGTGTGCCGGTCGCGCAGACATTCAGACGGTGCTTTCCCCCGTTTCTACTGCTACCGTCGTAACCTATCGCCCGCTGCGAGGTGCCCCATGAATTCTGATCTCCCCCCCTTCGACCCTGCAATGGACGTGGCGGCCTGGCTACGCCGGCTTGCTGACATCGCCGTTACCGCCGTGCATCCGGATTCGCTGGTGGCCGATCTGCTGCCCGACCCACCGCCGGGGCGCACCGTGGTGGTCGGTGCCGGCAAGGCCGCTGCTGCCATGGCAGCAGCCCTGGAGCGCGCCTGGCAGGATCGCTGCCCCGAGGCGCCGCTCTCCGGCCTGGTGGTAACCCGCTATGCTCATGGCGTTCAAGGGCAGGGCGCCGGTGGCGGCGTGATTGAAGTGCTGGAGGCATCGCATCCCATGCCCGATGATCTCGGGGAAAAGGCGGCCCGGCGCATGCTCGAGGCGGTCGAGGGGCTCACCGACGACGATCGCGTCATAGCACTGATTTCCGGTGGTGGCTCGGCCTTGATGACGCTGCCGGCACAGGGCATTTCCCTGGCCGAGAAGCAGGCCATCAACCAAGCATTGCTGCGCTGTGGCGCACCGATCAGCCAGATCAACACCGTGCGACGTCACCTCTCCTCGATCAAGGGCGGCCGACTGGCGGCGGCCGCGCATCCCGCCCAGGTGGTGACCTGGCTGATTTCCGACGTGCCGGGCGACGAGGCGTCGCTGATCGCTTCCGGACCGACCCTGCCCGACCGCACGACGCCGGCCGACGCCCTGGCAGTACTCGAGCAGTACGCCATCGCCATTCCCGACAGCGTGCGCCGTCACCTGCAGGGGAGCACCGATGCCCCATCAGCCGACGATGCGGACTTCGCTCGCGACGACAGCGTCATGCTGGCGCGGGCCTGCAACGCTCTGGAGGCAGCCAGGCAAGCCGCCGAGGCAGCCGGTGTCTCGGTGAGCCTGCTTGGGGACGATCTGGAGGGCGAAGCCCGCGAACTGGGTCGGGCTCAGGCGCGTCTTGCGTTCGAGGCCGTGGCCGAGAACGGTGGGCCACGGCTGATTCTCTCCGGCGGAGAGACCAGCGTCACGGTCCAAGGCGACGGCCGTGGGGGGCGCAACGTGGAGTACCTGCTGGGCCTTTTCGATGCCCTGGAAGGTGCCTGGGGTATCCATGCCCTGGCTATCGACACCGACGGCATCGATGGCTCCGAGGATAATGCCGGCGCGCTGTTCGGGCCTGGCGACTGGCCCCGCGCTCGGGAGCTTGGCCTTGATCCCGCTGAGCACTTGTCACGCAACGACGCTTATACTTTCTTTCAGGCGTTGGACCGGCTCATCGTCACCGGGCCGACTCGAACCAACGTCAACGACTTCCGTGCCATTCTGGTCTTGCCGAGGACATCATGACGCTTCCCCCCCACGCTCCCATCCATGACCCCATTCGTCGCACCAAGATCGTCGCCACCCTGGGGCCGGCCAGCGACCGCATGGGTGTTCTTGAGGCCATGATCGAGGCCGGTGTCGATGTGGTACGCCTCAACTTCTCCCACGGTTCGCCGGA
>NZ_QPKI01000022.1 GCF_003339685.1 Halomonas sp. DQ26W
TCCGGCGAACCGTGGGAGAAGTTGAGGCGTACCACATCGACACCGGCCTCGATCATGGCCTCAAGAACACCCATGCGGTCGCTGGCCGGCCCCAGGGTGGCGACGATCTTGGTGCGACGAAGGGGAAGGCGAGGTTGGTAGTGAGGCATGGAGAGTCCTCCTATTGGCGGCAGCCGGGTGATTTCTTGGGATGCCACTACCTTAGCGGCGAAGACGTAATATTACTACAGAATTCTTCCTCGGCGGAGATCCCCCGTTTGCGCCGGTCAGAGCCGAGTCTGACTGAGTAATATGCATATGTTGCGGCGCGATGAAGAGGCGGGAGAGGAAGGTTGCGCAAAATTTGTTGTAATATTACCAAAAAAACTTGAGACTCAGCCATAATTGCACCACATTAAAAAAATGCTGCCCACTCCCGGGAGGAAGATGCCATGACACTCAAGATTGCTATCAACGGTTTCGGTCGTATCGGTCGGAACGTGCTTCGCGCGCTCTTTGAAAACGGCTATCGCAACCGCGTTCAGGTGGTCGCCATCAACGACTTGGGGGCGCCCGCCCTCAACGCCCACCTGCTGCGTCACGACACCGTGCATGGTCATTTCCCCTTCTCCGTGGAGCACGACGAGGAGAGCCTGGCCGTGGATGGTGATCGCATTGCCATCCTGTCTGAGCGCGATCCGTCGGCCTTGCCCTGGAAAGCCCTTGGGGTCGACCTGGTGATGGAGTGCACCGGCCTGTTCACCAAGCGTGAGGCGGCGGCGATGCACCTGGCCGCCGGAGCCGGCCGCGTGCTGATCTCGGCGCCGAGTCCCGATGCCGATGCCACCATCGTCTTCGGCGTCAACGAGGACGTGCTCAAGCCCGAGCACAAGGTGGTCTCCAACGCTTCCTGCACCACCAACTGCCTGGCCCCGATCGCCCAGGCGCTCAACGAGTCGGTGGGCATCGAGAACGGACTGATGACCACGGTGCACGCCTACACCAATGACCAGAACCTCTCCGACGTCTATCACAGCGACCCCTACCGGGCTCGCAGCGCCACCCACTCGATGATCCCCACCAAGACCGGTGCCGCCGCCGCCGTGGGCCTGGTGCTGCCCGAGCTTGCTGGCAAGTTCGATGGCCTGGCGGTGCGCGTGCCGGTGATCAACGTCTCGCTGGTGGACCTGGTATTCACCGCCGGCCGTGACACCACCAAGGAAGAGATCAACGCCATCGTCGCCAAGGCGGCGGAGGCCTCACCGGTGCTGGCGGTGAACACACAGCCGCTGGTCTCCATCGACTTCAACCACGACGCCCACTCCTCCACCTTCGACGCCAACCACACCCGGGTGAATGGGCGCCTGGTCAAGGTAATGGCCTGGTACGACAACGAGTGGGGCTTTTCCAACCGCATGCTGGATACCGCCCTGGCGATGCAGGCGGCGAGCGACGCCAAGCGCGAAGCAGCTTGATGCGGTAAGCCAGTCATAGGGCGAATACAATGAACGCCGGGGCGATGAATCGCCCCGGTTTTGATGCCACCGGGGTCGCGGCCTTCCAATGGCAGGCTGGGCAACCATTCCGAGCCTCGCTCAGTCGGGGAGATGCCAGGTCTCGGGGCACTCCTCGGTGCGGAACAGTCGCTGGGTGGTTGTGGCATTACGGCGCTCAGCGAGGGTTTCGCGGCCTTCGCTCAGGGCATCCAGCATGCCTTGGCAAGGGTAGCGCACGGTGAGCAGCGTCAGTTCGTCCTGCCGAGTGACTTCGTAATCGTCTTTCAGAGATTCGATCAGGGACTCCAGCCGCTCGGGCTTGTTGTCGCAGCAGAGCGTGATCTGCATGGCGCCGCCGTCGATCAGGTTGGCATGAACGCCATTCTCTACAAGCCGGCCGAGGATGTCGTGCTGGCGCGGCTCGTCCATGAAGGAGAAGTCCTTCGGCTTCACCTCGAGCAAAACCTGGTCGTCGCGCAGGATGCAGGAGGGGTGCTCGGCATCGAACCGGGTATCCGCGTCGATGACGCTGGGGGGCGCCTCCGGTGTCTCGAAGGAGCGTACCGTCAGCGGAATCGCCTTCTGCTTCAGCGGCCCCAGGGTCTTGGGGTGGATGACCTTGGCCCCGTGCCAGGCGAGTTCGATGGTCTCGGCGTAGGAGAGCCGTTTCAGCTGCACGGCGTTGTCGAAGCGCCGGGGGTCGGCGTTGAACAGCCCCGGCACGTCCTTCCAGATCACCACCTCCGCGGCGTCGAGGCAGTGGGCGAAGATCGCCGCGCTGAAATCCGAGCCTTCCCGGCCGAGGGTGGTGGAGACGCCACCAGGGGTGCCGCCGATGAAGCCCTGGGTCAATAGTACCCGGTCGTCACCCCCCGCTCGTTTGCGGATGGCATCCGTGGTGGCTGACCAGTCCAGGTTGGCGTTCTGGTGCTGGCCGTCGGTGATGATCAGCTCGCGGGCATCGAGCCACTCCGTTTCCACGCCCTGGCGGTTCAGCCACTCGGCAACCAGGGTGGTGGATAGCAGCTCCCCATAGCAGACCGTCTGGTCGTAGTGCTCCGGGTAGGGGCTGTCGCGATGGCGCCGATGCTGTTCGTCCAGCTCGTCGAACAGGGTGTCGAGGCGTGCCTTCAACGAGTCGGCGTCGTCACCGAAGAGCGCGTCTGCCACCTCCCGATGGCTGGCCTTGAGCGACGCGAAGCGCTCACGGTAGTCCTCGCCGCGGCTGTCGTCACGGGCGTCGGCCAGCAGTGCCTCGAGGGCATTGGTCGTCTTGCCCATGGCGGAGATCACTACCACCAGTGGCCGCTCCTTGTGGGCCTCGATGAGAGGCGTCAGGTGGCGTATGGCGTCGGCATCCTTGACCGAGGCGCCGCCGAACTTGAAAACGGTGGTCATCGCTGCTCTCCCTGGCTGGTGATATCGCTGCTCCTACCATGCGCGAAATCAGAGCTGGGTAAAAGAGGGGTGGGGCGAGGAGAAAAACAGCGGTGCAGAAACGCAACAGATACCCGTCAGGTGCCTGTTGCGCAGCGACCGAAGCCGAAAGGCACCTAGCTCAGGCGCTGCTTGTAGTCCTCGTAGCCGAATCTCTTGACCGTGCGCAACTCGCGGCTCGCCTCGTCGATGCGGCAGATCGAGGGCAGCCGCATGCCGTTGAAAGTGGTGGTCTTGACCATGGTGTAGTGGGCCATGTCGGTGAACACCAGGCGGTCGCCGATGGCCAGCGGGGCATCGAAGCTGTAGTCGCCGATGACATCGCCGGCGAGACAGGTCAGGCCACCCAGGCGATATAGGTGGGCCTTCTCATCGGACTCACCGGCACCGATGATCTGCGGCCGGTAGGGCATCTCCAGCACATCGGGCATATGCGCGGTAGCGGAGGTGTCGAGGATGGCGATGGGGCCGTCATTCTCGACGATATCCAGCACCGAGCAGACCAGATAGCCGGTGTTGAGCGCGATGGCTTCGCCGGGCTCCAGGTAGACCGTCAGGTGCGGATGGCGCGCCTTGAAGTCGCGGATCACCTGCACCAGCCGCTCGACGTCGTAGTCCTCGCGGGTGATATGGTGACCACCGCCGAAATTGACCCACGCAAGGCTAGCCAGGTACTGGCCGAACTTGGCCTCGAAGGCGGCCAGGGTCTCCTCCAGGGCGTCGCTGTTCTGCTCGCAAAGGGTGTGGAAGTGCAACCCCTCGAGGCCTTGGAGATCCGCAGGCGACAGGTCCGCGGCCCGGGTGCCGAGCCGTGAGCCCGGCGCGCAGGGGTCGTAGAGCGGTACCGCGCCGGTGGAGTGTTCCGGGTTGACCCGCATGCCGCAGGAGACCCGGCGGGGTGCGGCCGCGACGGTATCGCGGAAGCGCCGCCACTGGCCCGGCGAGTTGAAGCTGAGGTGGTCCGCATAGCGCAGCACCACCTGCATCTCCTCCTCGGTGAAGGCCGGCGAGTAGCAGTGCACTTCGCCGCCGAAGGTCTCGGCGCCGAGGCGAGCCTCGTCCTGGCCGCTGGCGGTGGTGCCCACCAGGTACTCCCGGGCCATGGCGAAGGTATCCCACATGGCGAAGCCCTTCAGGGCCAGCAGGATACGCGCACCGCTCGCCTCCTGGACCTGCTTGAGCAGGACCAGGTTCTTGCGTAGCAGGGCGTCGTCGACCACGTAGGCGGGCGACGGGCAGGCCTGAACATCAAAGGGATAGACCGGCGTTTCCATGTTCTGCGATGCCATGCGCGATCAGGCCAGCGGGTCGGCTTCGGGGTCCAGCTCGACCACCTGCCAGGGCAGGCCCATCTCGCCGATGCGTTCCATGAAGGGGTCCGGGTCCAGCTGCTCGACGTTGAACACGCCGTTACCCTTCCAGAGGCCCTCGAGCATCAGCATGGCGCCGGTGACGGCGGGCACGCCGGTGGTATAGGAGATCGCCTGGGACTGGACTTCCCGGTAGCAGGCTTCGTGGTCGCAGATGTTGTAGATATGTACCTTGCGCCGCTTGCCGTCCTTGATGCCGTCGAGGATCACGCCGATGTTGGTCTTGCCCTTGGTGCGCGGGCCGAGCGACGCCGGGTCGGGCAGTACCGCCTTGAGGAACTGCAGCGGCGTGATCTGCTTGCCCTCGAACTCGATCGGCTCGATGCTGGTCATGCCGACGTTCTCGAGCACATTCAGGTGGGTGATGTATTTCTCTGAGAAGGTCATCCAGAAGCGAATCCGCTCCAGCCCCTTGATGTTCTGGCTGAGCGACTCGAGCTCCTCGTGGTAAAGCAGGTAGATGTCCTTCTCACCGATGCCGTCGAAGTCGAACTTGCGCTTCTCGGCCAGCGGCGGGGTCTCCACCCACTCACCCTTTTCCCAGTAGCGGCCATTCGCGGTGATCTCGCGAATGTTGATCTCCGGATTGAAGTTGGTAGCGAACGGGTAGCCGTGATCGCCGCCGTTAGCGTCCAGGATGTCGATCTGGTGGATCTCGTCGAATAGGTTCTTCTGGGCGTAGGCGCAGTAGATGTTGGTCATGCCCGGGTCGAAGCCGCAGCCCAAGGTGGCCATGACGCCGGCCTTGGCGTAGCGCTCCTGGAAGGCCCACTGCTCCTTGTACTCGAACTTGGCCTCGTCCGGGTGCTCGTAGTTGGCGGTGTCCAGGTAGGGCACGCCGGTGCGCAGGCAAGCCTCCATGATGGTCAGGTCCTGGTAGGGCAGCGCCACGTGAATCAGCAAGTCGGGCTTGAATGACTCGATCAGGGTAACCAGTGCCTCGACGTTGTCGGCGTCCACCTGGGCGGTCTGGATCTGGCGATCCAGCTGGGCCGCTATGGCGCGACACTTGTCTTCATTGCGACTGGCCAGGCAGATCTCCGAGAAGACCTCGGGATGCTGTGCACACTTGTGGGTAACCACGCCACCGACGCCACCGGCGCCGATAATCAGGACTTTGCTCATTGGCTCTCGAATCCAGGTCAGGAAATGTCTTTCAAATATAGGGTCTTATCGGAACGTGGGCCAACCTGATTTGCCCGGACCCGATGCCACCCCGGTCTCGCTCACGCGCTGGGCGCGATGATGGCGCGCCGGGCCCCCGGTATCAAGCAATTTTCATGGCGAATACTCGACCAAAGCAGGGGGCGCAGGACGTGAGTCGACCCTTCCAATACTGGAGCTCACCCTTGGGGGGGGGCACCACTTTCAGACATGGTGCGTATTCCGCGTCATCGTGACCTGCCATTCCGCTTCATCGTGACCGATTTCGGCGTCTTTTCCGGAAGCCGCGTTCACGTTCCCGGGATATCACCTAACTCACTGGAATAATACGAGGGGGCATGTCAAGGAATGTTGTGAAATGTCCAGACACAAGAAAGGGGCCCGGAGGCCCCTGTTCATGCGGTTTCTGAAGTGTTGTGGAACCTCCTGAAACCTTGGTTTGGTGGAGGCGGCGGGGATCGAACCCGCGTCCGCCGGCACTCGCTCTTCGGCTCTACATGCTTAGGTCCGTTTTTTGATTTAACGCGGCTGGCTCCAACGGGCAGGATCCAGCAACGCGATTCCTCAAAGGTTTAGCGATTGACGTGAGGACGCCGTCAACCGCGATCCCATCATTTTTAGCTCATATCCCGTCCGCAATGAATGGGCACATCGCTTCGGGGCCGGGCTAGAAGCTAACAGCTATTAAGCTGCCAGCGCGCCCTGAGCGTAGTTGTCGTCGTTTGCGACTATTTAGTCGTGATGTTGGATTTACGAGATACATCACGCTCTCGGCATGCACCTAGGAGGTTGTCACCAGCGTCGAAGCCATGTCGCCCCCGTAGCAGGCCCATCATATCAGCATGGGCAGTAGTGTGACACCTGTTTGCTGGCTGGGTTCAATCGGTTCACGCAGCCTGCGAACCCGTCAGGCCTTGGTCTGTTCCCGCATGATGCGGCCCTTCTGGCGCTGCCAGTCCCGATCCTTCTCGGTGGCGCGCTTGTCGTGGAGCTTCTTGCCGGTCACCAGGGCCAGCTCGCACTTCACCTTGTTGCCCTTCCAGTAGAGCTTCAGCGGCACGCAGGTGTGCCCCTTCTCCTGGGAGCGCGAGAAGATCTTGGCGATCTCCTTGCGGTGCAGCAGCAGCTTGCGGGTGCGCGTGGGGTCGGCGAGCACATGGGTGCTGGTGGTGTTGAGTGGCATGATGTGACAGCCGAGCAGCCACGCTTCGGCATCCTTGATCAGGATGTAGGTGTCGGTGAGCTGGGCCTTGCCGGCGCGCAGGCTCTTCACTTCCCAGCCGGCCAGCACCAGGCCGGCCTCGAAGGTCTCGTCGATGTGATACTCGAAACGCGCCTTCTTGTTCTGGGCGATGGTGCTGCTGCCTGGGCCCTTGCCCTTGGCTTTCTTGTTGGCCATGGTACCTCGTATCGTGTTCGGCCTTTGGCGAGCTCCCTTCGATATGGGGGGAAGCGTGATACCATTCAAGGCGTGAAATAACCGCTCATGATACGCCTTGGGCACTGTGAAGTCAGCGGAGAGCTCCATGCCATCGGTCAATCGTTCCGCCCTGGTGCGGCACACCCCTCAGGACATGTTCGACCTGGTCAACGATTTCGAGCGCTACCCGGAGTTTCTGCCCGGGTGCCGACGGGCGCGGCTGGTCGAACGAGACGAGTCACACCTGATCGGCGAGATGACTCTGGGGCGGGCCGGCATCGAGCAGAGCATCATGACCCGCAACGACCTGATCGAGCCGGAGCGCATCGAGATGTCGCTGGTGAGCGGCCCCTTCAGGCGCCTGCGCGGCCGCTGGTTGTTCATTCCCGTGGGTGAGGGCACCTGCAAGGTCTGCCTGGAGATGGAGTTCGAATTCGCCAACCGCCTGCTCGGCATGGCGTTCGGCAAGCTGTTCCAGCAGGTGGCCGGGCAGTTGGTGGACTCCTTCACGCACCGGGCCGATGACGTCTATGGCCGCTAGTGATGGGCGTCTCGAAGGGTGTCTCCACGTCGAGGTGGCCTTTGCGCTGCCCGATAGGCAACGCATCGTTGCCTTGACGGTGGCCGAGGGGACCACGGTGCGCCAGGCCGTGGTCCAGGCCGAGCTGGCAAGGCTATTCCCGGAGGTGACGCCCGAAACCTTCGGCCGGGCCGACCTGGGCATCTTCGGCAAGCCGGTACGCGACCCCGACGCTCAGGCGCTGCGGGAAGGCGACCGGGTCGAGGTCTACCGTCCGCTCGTGATCGACCCCAAGGCGGCGCGTGCCGAGCGTGCGGCGCGCACCCGGCAGTAACGCCTTCTGGTTTTTCTCTCAGACCGGTGTCCGTGATTCGCCTAGGGCTCCTAGGGCTCCAGCAGCTCGGTCGAAGCCGGCTCGCCGCCCTGCGGCAGGGTGCCGCCCGCTTCAGGCGCGGAGCGAGGCGTGGTTTGTGGCTGGGTCTCCGGCATCGCGTCCATGGGGTTGGCGCCTTCGACGGCAGGGCCTGCGCCATCCTGGGCACGAAGCTGGATGTCCTCGGAGAAGTCGCCACGCCGTTGGACGTCGACCAGCCGATCCCCGTCGAAGGTCAGCGTCACGCGACGCTGCTGGACGCCGCCATAGGCCTCGTCGAGCCGGAAGATGTAGTCCCACTGGTTGGCGTCGAAGGGCGCTTCCAGCAGCGGGCGGCCCATGACCCCCACGACCTGGTTACGGTTCATGCCGGGCTGCAGCTGTTCGACCATGCCCTCGGTAATGTAATTGCCCTGGGTCAGGTCGCGCTTGTACACACAGCCGCTGACCAGGGTCAGGGCGAGGATAAGGGTAGCGGTATTGATCAGCTTTTGCATTTGGGTCCGTTCTTCACTATCGTGGATTCGGTCGATCATACCCGACCCTACCTGATACTGCGAAGAGCTAACATGGCCGACCAGAACCATGAACTGCGCAAGGCGGGCCTCAAGGTCACCTTGCCCCGCGTGAAGATCCTGCAGATTCTCGAGAATGCCACGGGCCAGCACCACCTGAGCGCCGAGGATGTGTACAAGTCGCTGCTGGATGCCGGAGAAGACGTGGGCCTGGCCACCGTCTATCGCGTGCTGACCCAGTTCGAGACGGCCGGTTTGGTGATTCGCCACAATTTCGATGGTGGCCACGCCGTCTTCGAGATTTCCCAGGAGGAGCACCACGACCACATGGTGTGCCTGGACAGCGGCGAAATCATTGAATTCTTCGACGATACCATCGAGCGTCGTCAGCGAGAGATCGCCGAAGAGCATGGCTTTGAACTCGTCGATCACGCCCTGGTGCTCTACGTGAAACCCCGCGGCTCCGTCTAATCCGTTGGAGTGGTTCGCCGACCCAGACCCGACAGCGACCCCGCTCCGAAAAGTGCGGGGTCGCTGTCGTTTGTGGTGGTGAATGGGCTAGTGGTGTGCACTCTGCTGGCTGGCGTCGAGCATCTCCCGGGCGTGGGCCAGGGTTCGATCGGAGAGGTTGACCCCGCCCAGCATGCGAGCCAGCTCGCTGACCCGCCCGGCCTCGTCGAGTAGTGCCATGCGAGTCTGTGTGGTGTTGCGCCATGCCTGCTTCTCGATATGCAGGTGGTGGTGGGCCTGGGCCGCCACCTGCGGCAGGTGGGTCACGGTCATTACCTGTCCGTCGGTGCCGAGCCGCCGCAGCAACTGGCCGACAATTTCGGCGGTGGCGCCCGACACGCCGACATCCACCTCGTCGAATATCAGGCTGGGAATGGTCGAGTGGCGTGCCGCTACTACCTGGATCGCCAGGCTGATGCGTGACAGCTCGCCGCCGGAGGCCACCTTGGACAACGGCCGGGGTGGCTGACCGGGGTTGGCACTGATCAGGAAGCGGATGCCTTCCAGGCCATCGGCGGCTGGTGCCTCGCGGGCTTGTACCTCGATTTCGAAGCGCGCCTTGCCCATAGCCAGGAAGGCCAGTTGCTCCTGGACAGCCTTGCCGAACCGGGTCGCTGCCCGCTGCCTTGTCTCGCTGACGCTGCGGGCCCGCTGCCGCCAGGCGTCGCGCAGGGCCTCCACATCGGCGCGCAGCGCTTCCAGGTCGTGCTCACCTCCATTCAGGCCTTCCAGCTCCGCCTGTAGTTGGCTGTGCAGGCTGGGCAGCTCTTCCGGCATGACGTGATGCTTGCGAGCGATGCGGTGGACTTCGCTCAGCCGCGACTCGACCCAGGCCAGCTGCTCCGGGTCCAGCTCGGTGGTATCGACGAAGCGGTGCAGCTCCCGTGCCGCCTCCTCGATCTGGATGCGTGCCTCGCCCAGCATGCTCAGCGCCTCGGCCAGCCCGCCCTGGGCGTGGCCAGGCAGCACGCCGAGGCGGCTGCTCGCCTGGTGCAACAGCGATAGCGCACCGCCCTCGTCGCTGTCACAGCAATCGGCGGCGAACTGGGCCTCGTGCAGGGTCTCCTCGGCATGGGCCAACTGCTCCTGCTCGCGCTCCAGGGTCGCCAGCTCGTCGTCTCCCAGCGCCAGGCTATCCAGCTCCTCGACCTGATAGCGCAGTAGCTGCCGACGGGCCTGCAATTCGTCGCCGCTTTCGGCCAGCCGCTTGAGCCGACGCCGGGCGGCCTGCCAGTTGCGAAACGTCTCGGTGAGCTCAGCTACCTCCGTGCGCTGGCCGGCAAAGTCGTCGAGCAGGCGCAGGTGTGTCTCTTCGCGCAGTAGTGCCTGATGGGCGTGCTGGCCGTGGATTTCTACCAGGTGCTCGCCGAGCGCCTTGAGGTCGGCGATGGTCGCCGGCTGGCCGTTGATCCATGCCTTGGAGCGGCCGGCCGCGGGCACCACGCGGCGCAGCAGGCAGTCGTCGGTAGGCAGCTCGCGCTCCTCGAGCCAGGCGCGGGCGGCCGGCAGTGCGGCGATATCGAAGCGGGCACTGAGATCGGCACGCTCGCAGCCATGGCGAATGCTGCCGGCATCGGCGCGCTCGCCCAGGCACAGTCCCAGGGCGCCGAGCAGGATCGACTTGCCGGCCCCGGTCTCGCCAGTGATGGCGGTCATGCCGCCGGCAAGCTCCAGGTCGAGGCGTTCGACGATGGCGTAGTCACGAATGGCAAGCTGAGTCAGCATCTTTCCTCCCGGCGCCTTGGTGTTCGACAGCTCTTTATGACGGCCCTTCATGACGGTTCGTCACGACAACTGACCTGAACAATAGGCTGTATGTCCATACACTATCAAAGAGTTTTTATACAGTAGACCAGCCTCTCTCTCAATGCACATGTCGATTCTTGGCCATTTATTCTTGAGTTTCTGGCCATGGCCCCCATATAGGCGGCAGATTGCGATGCTATCGCCAACCCGAATCCTGTTCGGCCCGTGGGGCCGATTCACCGTTTCAGGAGATGTTCATGGCTAAAGAATCCCAGACCCCGCTGGATGACGAGCTGGCAAGGCGCGAAGAAGAGGCCGAGCCGCAGCCCGTGGAGGGCGAACTCGAAGACGAGGTAATCAAGGCGGCCGACGAGGCCGAGGCGCTGGTCGAGCCGGCCGAAGCGGGCGACAACCCCGAAGCCGAGATGCTGGCCGCCCAGGTCGCGGAACTTGAGGAGAGCCTGGCCGAGGCCAAGGACCAGGTGCTGCGCACGGCAGCTGAGGCGCAGAACGTGCGCCGGCGCGCCGAGCAGGAGGCCGAGAAGGCGCGCAAGTTCGCCCTGGAGCGTTTCGTCAAGGAGCTGCTGCCGGTGGTCGACAGCCTGGAGAAGGCGCTGGAGGCCATGGGCGAGGAGGCCAGCGAGGCCCATTGGGAGGGAGTCTCGATGACCCTGAAGATGCAGCACGACGTGCTGGGCAAGTTCGGCGTCGAGGCGGTCGACCCGCAGGGCGAGCCCTTCGACCCCCAGTACCATGAGGCCATGGCCATGGTGCCCAATCCCGAGCTCGAGGCCAACAGCGTGATGGAAGTCATGCAGAAGGGCTACTTGCTTAACGGACGCCTGGTGCGCCCGGCCATGGTGGTGGTCAGCAAGGCTGCCGGTTGAGTTAGCACATCAGAAATGGGGGCAGGACTTGAAAAAACGGACACTGCCCCCCAGATAGACGACAACCCCGCGGCAAGCGCCGCAGAGACGATTTCAAGCAACGACTTTCGAGGATTTCCTATGGGACGCATCATCGGTATTGACCTGGGGACCACCAACTCCTGTGTGGCCGTGCTCGACGGCGACAGCGCCAAGGTGATCGAGAACGCCGAAGGCACCCGCACCACACCCTCCATCATCGCCTACACCGATGATGGCGAGATTCTGGTGGGACAGTCGGCCAAGCGCCAGGCGGTCACCAACCCCGAGAACACCCTGTACGCGATCAAGCGCCTGATCGGTCGTCGCTTCAAGGACGACGTCGTCCAGAAGGACATCAAGATGGTGCCCTACGGCATCACCGAGGCCGACAACGGCGACGCCTGGGTGGAAGTGAAGGGCAAGAAGCTGGCGCCGCCGCAGGTCAGCGCCGAAGTGCTGAAGAAGATGAAGAAGACCGCGGAAGACTACCTGGGTGAAGAAGTCACCGAGGCGGTCATCACCGTGCCGGCCTACTTCAACGACAGCCAGCGCCAGGCCACCAAGGATGCCGGCCGCATCGCCGGCCTCGAGGTCAAGCGCATCATCAACGAGCCCACGGCGGCGGCGCTGGCCTACGGCATGGACAAGGCCCGCGGCGACAAGACCATCGCGGTTTATGACCTGGGTGGCGGTACCTTCGATATCTCCATCATCGAAGTGGCCGACGTCGACGGCGAGACCCAGTTCGAAGTGCTGGCCACCAACGGCGACACCTTCCTGGGCGGCGAAGACTTCGACATGCACCTGATCAACTATCTGGTCGATCAGTTCAAGTCCGACAGCGGCATCGACCTCTCCGGCGACAACCTGGCCATGCAGCGCCTCAAGGAAGCCGCCGAGAAGGCCAAGATCGAGCTGTCCAGCGCCCAGCAGACCGACGTCAACCTGCCCTACATCACCGCCGACAACACCGGTCCCAAGCACCTCAACGTCAAGGTGACCCGGGCCAAGCTGGAGTCGCTGGTGGAAGACCTCATCCAGCGCTCGTTGGGGCCTTGCAAGACTGCCCTGGCCGACGCCGGCCTGTCGGCCTCCGAGATCGACGACGTGATCCTGGTCGGTGGTCAGACCCGCATGCCGATGGTGCAGAAGAAGGTCGCTGACTTCTTCGGCAAGGAAGCGCGCAAGGACGTCAATCCGGACGAGGCCGTGGCCGTGGGTGCGGCGATCCAGGGCGGCGTGCTGGGCGGCGACGTCAAGGACGTGCTGCTGCTCGACGTCACCCCGCTGACGCTCGGCATCGAGACCCTGGGCGGCGTGATGACCCCGCTGATCGAGAAGAACACCACCATCCCGACCAAGAAGACCCAGACCTTCTCGACCGCGGATGACAACCAGACCGCCGTGACCATCCACGTGCTGCAGGGCGAGCGCAAGCAGGCGGGTGGCAACAAGTCGCTGGGCCGCTTCGACCTGGCCGATATTCCGCCGGCGCCGCGCGGCGTGCCGCAGGTCGAGGTCGCTTTCGACCTCGACGCCAACGGCATCCTCAACGTCTCGGCCAAGGACAAGGCTACCGGCAAGGAGCAGTCGATCGTGATCAAGGCCTCCAGCGGCCTGTCCGACGACGAGATCGAGCAGATGGTCCGTGACGCCGAAGCTCACGCCGACGAGGACAAGAAGTTCGAGGAACTGGTGGCGCTGCGCAACCAGGCCGACGGTATGGTCCACGCCTCGCGCAAGACCCTGGAAGAGGCCGGTGACAAGGTCAGCGATGACGAGAAGCAGGCCATCGAAACCGCCATCACCGACCTTGAAGAGGCGCTTAAGGGCGACGACAAGGATGACATCCAGGCCAAGCTGGACAAGCTGACCGAAGCCTCCGGCAACCTGGCCCAGAAGATGTACGCCGAGCAGGCCGAGGCGGCCCAGCAGGGCGGCGGTGAAGGCGGCGAAGACGCCGGCAAACCGGAAGAGGACGTAGTCGACGCCGAGTACGAAGAAGTCAACGACGACCAGAAGAAGTCGTAAACGTCGAGGGTATGCCACGGCCGACGGCAGCGCGGGGGGATGACTCCCGCGTTGCCGTTTCCGCGGATCAGGCGATAACTGCCTAGACCAGGAGGCGCATGGACCCATGTCCAAACGCGATTATTACGAAGTGCTCGGCGTCGAGCGCGGGGCCGACACGAAAGACATCAAGAAGGCCTACCGACGCCTGGCACAGAAATATCATCCGGACCGCAACCCGGATGACGAGACTTCGGGCGAACAATTTCGGGAAGTCTCCGAAGCCTACGAGATCTTGAGCGACAGCGAGAAGCGTGCCGCCTATGACCAGTTCGGCCATGCCGGCGTCGACGGCCAGGCCGGTGGTTTCGGCGGTGGCGGCTTTGGCGGCGGCGCGGGAGCCGGCGGTTTCAGCGATATCTTCGGCGACGTGTTCGGCGACATCTTCGGCGGTGGCGGTGGCCGGCGCAGCCCCCATGCGCCCCAGCGCGGCAGCGACCTGCGCTACAACCTGGAGCTCGACCTGGAGAGCGCGGTTTCCGGCACCACCGTTGACATCCGCGTACCGCGCCACGTCGAGTGTGAGCGCTGCGACGGCCAGGGGGCCGAGCCGGGCTCCAGCAAGGAGACCTGCCCCACCTGTAACGGTCACGGCCAGGTGCGCATGCAGCAGGGCTTCTTCGCCGTGCAGCAGACCTGCCCCACCTGCCATGGCAACGGCGTGCACATCAAGGTGCCGTGCCACAAGTGCAACGGTGAAGGCCGCGTGCGCGAGACCCGCACCCTGTCGGTGAAGATCCCGGCCGGCGTGGATACCGGCGATCGCATCCGGCTCAACGGCGAGGGCGAATCCGGTATCAACGGTGGGCCCCCGGGGGATCTCTACGTTCAGGTGGCAATCAAGCCGCACCACATCTTCCAGCGCGACGGCAAGCACCTGCACTGCGACGTGCCGATCAACTTCATCGACGCCGCACTTGGCGGCGAGTTGGAAGTGCCGACGCTGGACGGCCGGGTCAAACTCAAGATCCCCGCCGAGACCCAGACCGGCCGGCTGTTTCGCCTGCGCGGCAAAGGCGTCAAGCCGGTGCGCGGCGGCCCTCCCGGCGACCTGCTGTGCAAGGTGGTGGTCGAGACGCCGGTCAACCTCAACGACGAGCAGAAGGACCTGCTGCGCCAACTCCAGGAGAGCCTGGGGGGCACCAACAGCGCCCACCACTCGCCCAAGAAGAGCGGCTTCTTCGACGGCGTGAAGAAGTTCTTCGAGGACATGAAACCGTAAGACTTCCGGCTGTCCGTAAGGCGACAAGGCCCCGGCCTCCACAGGAGGCCGGGGCCTTGCTTTCTTGGGGGCTGGCATTGGCCATCTGCTCGTCTTAGTCTTGAGTTCAATCGAAAACGAAGGGAGATCGTTATGCCGATGTCGCGAACGGAGATCGCTACCGAGTCAGCCGAGAAGCTGATGAACCAGCTGTGCAAGCACTGGGCGCACAAGCTGGAGGTTGAGCAGGGCGATACCGACAGCCGGGTAGTGTTCGAGGAGGGCTCCTGCCTGATGCAGGTTGAGCCGGGCAAGCTGATCGTGGCCCTCGAGGCGCTGGAGGAGGGGAGCCTCGACCGCCTGGAGGGCGTCGTGGACTCCCACCTTCAGCGCATGGCGGGTGATGAGGAACTGGTCATCGTCTGGGAAAATTGAACGTCACGGCGTCGCCCCGCGCCGCCCACCTTGGCATGCTGCTGTGGGCGGTACTGGTAGGGCTATCGTTTCCCGCCGTGGAGCTGATGAGCCAGCTGCCGCCGCTGTCGCTGACCGCGCTGCGCTTCGCCATCGCCTGCGCGGGGCTGTGGTGGCTGGCGCGCCGCTCGGCCGATTTCCTGCCCTCCTGGCGGCTGCTGCCTCTCTATAGCCTGATGGGTCTCTGCCTGGCCGGTTTCTTCGGCGCCATGTTCTGGGCGGCGCATCATGCCACGGCGCTCTCCATGTCGACGCTCTACGTCACCGTGCCGCTGCTGGCCTTCCTGTTGGGGCTTGGCTTTCGCGTCGAACGGCTGACCTGGCAGCTGCCGGCGATCCTCGCGCTCGGCGCCATGGGGGCGCTGGGGCTGGCCATTGCCGAGTCGATGGGCCATGGCGAAGGGCTGCGGTTCGGCATCGGCGAGGCGGTCTTCTTCTTCGGCTGTGTTTCATCGGCGCTCTACCCGGTGCTCAGCAAGTGGGGCCTCGCCCATGGCTGGCTGCCGGAGTCGGCCTCGGTGCGTACCTTCTGGAGCCTGGGCATGGGCGGAGTCTGGATCGGCCTGCTGGGGCTGGCTATCGAGCCCGTCACCCAGCTGGCGTCGATGCGCTGGCAGGACCTGCTGCTGGTGACCTACCTGGGACTGTTCTCCAGCGCCCTGACCTTCTGGCTGATGCAGCGGGCCACCTCGGCGCTGACTCCCGGTGCCGTCACCGCCTACGGCTACCTGGTGCCCTTTGTCTCCATGCTGCTGTTGTTCGTCCAGATGCCAGCGCAGATCGGCTGGCACTGGGCGCCGGGCAGCCTCTTGGTGCTGACGGCCATCGCACTGCTGCTGCGTAACGGCCGCGCTGCCGCGCCGTCATGAGCCACGAGGCCGCGCCGGTTCGGTGCCGTGTGTCGGTGCTAGCAGCAGGTGGTCGGGCGGATAGTTCTGTTTGACGTATAACGCGGTGCGTAATATCATGGTGGCATGATCGAGTTCTTTGCCTGTAAGCGAACGCAGCGGCTTTTCGAGGGGGCAGGGTGCGCCAACGCATTTCGTGCCTTCCGGCGCCAGGCCGAGCGCAAGCTGCAACTGCTGGATTCGGCGACCACGCTGGATTTCTTGCGCTCGCCACCGGGTAACCGTCTCGAGGCGCTACGCGGTGACAGGCAGGGGCAGTACAGCATTCGTATCAACGATCAGTGGAGAATCTGCTTTCGCTTCGAGAGTGGCGCCGCCTTCGATGTCGAAATCGTGGATTATCACTGACCTCTGTCAAGCAGGAGTTGCCATCATGATCAAGAATGGCATGCGACCTATCCATCCAGGCGAGATGCTGCGGGAAGACTATCTGGAGCCGCTGGGGATGAGCGTCAACGCCCTGGCGCGTGAGCTGCGTGTGCCCTCGACCCGGTTGCACGAGATCGTCAAGGAGCGCCGTGCGATTTCGGCGGATACAGCCCTGCGTCTGGCGCGTTATTTCGGTGGTGATGCCCAGTCGTGGCTGAACCTTCAGGCAGCCTATGACCTCAAGAGAGTCGAGCTCGATCATGGCGAGGAGATCGAGCGCAGCGTATTGCCGCGAGATGCAGCCTGAGCCTCTGGTATACTCCACGCCATTCTCAATGCCAAGATAGTGTTCAGGAGTCCGCATGACCCGTATCGCCATCGTCGGCGTCGCCGGCCGCATGGGCCGCACCCTGGTCAACGCCGTTCAGCAGGACGCTGGAGCCACCCTGGCCGGCGGCATCGTCGAGCCGGGCAGTTCGCTGGCCGGAGCTGATATCGGCGAGCTGGCGGGCGTCGGCAAACTGGGGGTGACGGCGGTGGACTCCCTCGCGGCCATCGTCGATGACTTTGACGTACTGATCGACTTCACCAGCCCGCAGGTGACGCTTTCCAACCTGGCGTTCTGCGCGAAGCACGGCAAGCGGATCGTCATCGGTACTACCGGCCTCTCCGACGACGAACTGGCCGAGCTCGACGGCTACCGTGACAGGCTTTCGCTGGTCTTCGCCCCCAACATGAGCGTCGGGGTCAACCTGACGCTGAAGCTGCTCGAGACGGCGGCCCGGGCGCTGGGTGACGAGGGCTACGACATCGAGGTGATCGAGGCGCACCATCGCCACAAGGTGGATGCCCCCTCGGGCACCGCGCTGAAGATGGGCGAGGTGGTGGCCGAGAGTCTCGGCCGCACGCTCAAGGAGCACGGCGTCTTCGCCCGCGAAGGCCAGTGCGGTCCGCGCACGGACAAGGAAATTGGTTTTGCCACGGTGCGTGCCGGGGATATCGTCGGCGAACACACGGTGATGTTCGCCACCGAGGGTGAGCGCATCGAGATCACCCACAAGGCGTCGAGCCGCATGACCTTCGCCAAGGGCGCGGTACGCGCGGCGCGCTGGGTGGCCGACCGGCCAAGCGGTCGGTATGACATGCAGGACGTGCTTGGTCTTGCCGAAACATCGCAGAAATAGCTGCGCGAGCGAATCGCTGCGTTGCGCGGTGCTCGGAATCCTCACATATACCCCATATGCTCCGGTTCCTGTGCTCCGTGCGCCTTGCGCTTCATCTCGCTCGCAGATTTCTGCGGTGTTTCGGTGGCAGGTAGCGCCCAAGGATGGGTTTACAGCGCCTCCTCGTAGGCCTGTGCTCGGATCAGCCCCGGATCGTCAGCGTGGATATGAGGTTCAGGGCGCAAGATGGTAGTCAAATGAGGCCGAATCCTGTAATATCCCCAAAATTTTGGCCGGGCGCCTGAAAACAGCGGTCATCACTGCGTGCTTGTTGCGTTTGCCAGCCCCGAAGAATATGACAACAAGCGGGATGAAACCGGTTCTTCTATCGGTTTCGTCCCGCTTTTTTACGAGCCGAATCTGTCGCAGCGACGATAGCCGCGGAGCCTGCGCGCCTCAGGCTCCCACAGCATGGGAGGACCTTGTCTTGAACAGCCCCGCATTGAACAAACCCGCGATACTGGCCCTGGAAGATGGCAGTCTCTTTCATGGCACGGCCATCGGTGCCGATGGACAGACCAGCGGTGAGGTGGTGTTCAATACGGCCATGACCGGCTATCAGGAAATTCTCACCGATCCCTCCTATACCCGGCAGATCGTCACCCTCACCTATCCCCATATCGGCAATACCGGCGTCAATGCCGAGGATGTGGAGTCCGGCGCCATCGCCGCCGCGGGCCTGGTGATCCGCGACCTGCCGCTGATCGCCAGCAACTTCCGCTCCGAACAGTCGCTCTCCGACTACCTGAAGAGCCAGAACGTGCTGGGCATTGCCGATATCGATACCCGGCGCCTGACCCGCATCCTGCGCGACAAGGGCGCTCAGAACGGGGCGATCCTGGCCGGAGCGGATGCCGAGGGCGAAGACGCCGTCGAGCGCGCCCTGGCGGCGGCCCGGGAGTTTCCGGGGCTCAAGGGCATGGACCTGGCCAAGGTGGTCTCCTGCCAGGTCCCCTACGAGTGGACCGAGGGCGAATGGACCCTGGGTAAGGGCTACGCCGACACCGCCGACCCTGATGCAGCGTCAGAGCGCCCCTTACACGTGGTCGCCTACGACTACGGGGTGAAGCGCAATATCCTGCGCATGTTGGCCAGCCGCGGCTGCCGCCTCACCGTGGTGCCGGCCCAGACCCCGGCCACCGAGGTGCTGGCCATGAACCCGGACGGTGTCTTCCTGGCCAACGGCCCCGGTGACCCCGAGCCCTGCGACTACGCCATCAAGGCGATCGGCGAGATCCTCGAGACCGATATCCCGGTATTCGGCATCTGCCTGGGCCATCAGCTGCTGGCGCTGGCCAGCGGAGCGAAGACGGTGAAGATGGGGCTCGGCCACCACGGCGCCAACCATCCGGTGCAGGACCTAGACAGCGGCCAGGTGATGATCACCAGCCAGAACCACGGCTTCGCCGCCGAAGAGTCGACCCTGCCGGCCAACCTGCGCGCCACCCACCGTTCGCTGTTCGACGGATCGCTGCAGGGCATCGAGCGCACCGACCGGCCGGCCTTCAGCTTCCAGGGGCACCCCGAGGCGAGTCCCGGCCCCAAGGACGTGTCGCCGCTGTTCGACCGCTTCGTCGCCATGATGAAGGGGCGCCTCGCGACGCGCTGAATGAGCATCTGCCCGGCCCGCCGCCGGGCATCGATCGCTTCAGCGACTCTGCGAGAGCCGTCTCACTCGTTAGCCATCCATTTTCGCGGGAACCGTCATGCCCAAACGTACCGACATAAAGAGCATCCTCATCATCGGCGCCGGCCCCATCGTCATCGGCCAGGCGTGCGAGTTCGACTATTCCGGCGCCCAGGCATGCAAGGCGCTGCGCGAGGAGGGCTTCCGGGTCATCCTGGTCAACTCCAACCCGGCCACCATCATGACCGACCCGGCCATGGCCGACGCCACCTATATCGAGCCGATCACCTGGCAGACGGTGGAGAAGATCATCGCCGCCGAGCGCCCGGATGCCATCCTTCCCACCATGGGCGGGCAGACCGCACTCAACTGTGCGCTGGATCTCGAAAAGCACGGCGTGCTGGCCAAGTACGGCGTGGAGATGATCGGTGCCAACGCCGACGCCATCAACATGGCCGAGGACCGCGACCTGTTCGACCAGGCCATGCGTCGCATCGGCCTCGAGTGCCCCAAGGCCAAGGTGGCACACTCCATGGATGAAGCCTGGGAGATCCAGGCTGAGCTGGGCTTTCCCACTATCGTCCGCCCCTCCTACACCATGGGCGGCTCCGGCGGTGGCGTGGCCTACAACAAGGAGGAGTTCGAGGAGATCTGCACCCGCGGCTTCGAACTCTCCAACAACCATGAGCTGTTGATCGACGAGTCGCTGCTGGGTTGGAAGGAGTACGAGATGGAGGTCGTTCGTGACAAGAACGACAACTGCATCATCGTCTGCGCCATCGAGAACTTCGACCCCATGGGCGTGCACACCGGCGATTCCATCACCGTGGCCCCGGCCCAGACGCTGACCGACAAGGAGTACCAGATCATGCGCGACGCATCGCTTGCGGTGCTGCGCGAGATCGGCGTCGAGACCGGCGGCTCCAACGTGCAGTTCGGCGTCGATCCCAAGACCGGTCGCTTGGTGGTGATCGAGATGAACCCGCGGGTGTCGCGCTCCTCGGCGTTGGCCTCCAAGGCCACCGGCTTCCCGATCGCCAAGATCGCCGCCAAGCTGGCCATCGGTTATACCCTGGACGAGTTGCAGAACGACATCACTGGCGGGCGCACCCCGGCCTCCTTCGAGCCGGCCATCGACTATGTCGTCACCAAGATTCCGCGCTTCACCTTCGAGAAGTTCCCCCAGGCCAACGACCGCCTCACCACGCAGATGAAGTCGGTGGGCGAGGTGATGGCCATCGGTCGCACCTTCCAAGAGTCGCTGCAGAAGGCGCTGCGCGGCCTGGAGACCGGCAACGACGGCCTCGACCCCAAGGTGACCGATTTCACCGACGATGCCATGGCGCACATCAAGGGCGAGTTGCAGGCCGCCGGTGCCGAGCGCATCTTCTTCATCGCCGACGCCATGCGCGCCGGCATGAGCGTCGACGAGATCTTCACGCTGACAAACATCGACCCCTGGTTCCTGGTGCAGATCGAGGACCTGGTGCACACCGAGCAGCAGGTGAGCAAGCGTTCGCTTTCCGACTTCAGTCCTCGCGAGCTGTTCGGCCTCAAGCGCAAGGGCTTTTCCGATGCGCGCCTGGCGAGCCTGTTGGGGGTCGCCGAGAAGGAGTTCCGCAAGACCCGCCAGAAGGCTGGTATCCGCCCGGTCTACAAGCGGGTGGACACCTGCTCGGCGGAGTTCGTCTCGGATACTGCCTACATGTACTCAACCTACGAGGAGGAGTGCGAAGCCGAGGTCTCGGATCGCCAGAAGATCATGGTGCTGGGCGGCGGACCCAACCGCATCGGCCAGGGCATCGAGTTCGACTACTGCTGCGTGCATGCCGCCTTCGCCATGCACGACGATGGCTATGAGACCATCATGGTCAACTGCAACCCTGAGACCGTCTCCACCGACTACGATACCTCCGACCGCCTCTACTTCGAGCCGGTGACCCTGGAGGACGTGCTGGAGATCGCCGACAAGGAGAAGCCGGTCGGAGTGATCGTGCAGTTCGGCGGCCAGACGCCGCTCAAGCTGGCCCGCGAGCTCGAGGCCGCCGGCGTGCCGATCATCGGCACCACGCCGGACGCCATTGATCGTGCCGAGGACCGCGAGCGCTTCCAGCAGATGATCGAGAAGCTGGGTCTCAAGCAGCCGCCCAACGCCACCGCACGCAGTTTCGAGGAAGCCTTCGCCAAGGCCGAGGCGATCGGCTACCCGCTGGTGGTGCGCCCCAGTTACGTGCTCGGCGGTCGGGCCATGGAGATCGTCTATGACGCCTCCGAGCTCGAGAACTACATGACCCATGCGGTGAAGGTCTCCAACGACTCGCCGGTGCTGCTTGACCACTTTCTCAACGCCGCCGTCGAAATCGATATCGATGCCGTCTCCGATGGCCACCAGGTGGTGATCGGCGGCATCATGCAGCACATTGAGCAGGCCGGCGTGCACTCCGGCGACTCCGCCTGTGCGCTGCCGCCCTACTCGCTGCCCGCCGAGGTGCAGGACGAGATGCGCGACCAGGTCAAGCGCATGGCCGTGGAGCTGGGCGTGGTGGGCTTGATGAACGTGCAGCTGGCCTGGCAGGAAGGTGAGATCTACGTCATCGAGGTAAACCCTCGCGCGTCACGCACCGTGCCCTTCGTCTCCAAGTGCATCGGCATCTCCCTGGCCCAGATCGCCGCCCGCTGCATGGCCGGCAAGACCCTGGCCGAGCAGGGCTTCGAGCATGAGATCGTGCCGCACTTCTACAGCGTCAAGGAGGCGGTCTTCCCGTTCAACAAGTTCCCCGGGGTCGACCCCATCCTGTCGCCGGAGATGAAGTCCACCGGCGAGGTGATGGGCAGTGGCGACACCTTCGCGGAGGCCTTCTACAAGGCGCAGCTGGGTGCTGGCGAGGCGATCCCGGCGCTAACCGGGGAACGCAAGGCGTTCCTCTCGGTGCGCGATCCGGATAAACCGGGTGTTATCGAGGTGGCGCGTTCTCTGCTAGCATTAGGGTTCGGCCTGGTCGCCACTCGTGGCACCGCTGCGGCACTCGACGCGGCAGGTCTCCCGTTCGACATCGTCAACAAGGTCTTTGAGGGCCGGCCGCATATCGTCGATCTGCTCAAGAACGACGACATCGCCTATATCGTCAATACCACCGAGGGTCGTCAGGCGATCAATGACTCCTCGGTGATCCGTCGTACCGCGCTCGCCCGCAAGGTGCCCTATGCCACGACCCTGGCAGGGGCCAGTGCCGTTTGCATGGCGCTCGAATATGGCGATGGCATCACGGTACGTCGGCTACAGGAACTGCATGCAGGAGCAACGCAATGAACAAGGTCCCCATGACCGTTGCCGGCGAGGCGCGCCTGCGCAAGGAGCTGGAGTATCTCAAGGGCGAGGCGCGCCCCAAGGTGATCGCCGATATCGCCGATGCCCGTGAGCACGGCGATCTCAAGGAGAACGCCGAGTACCATGCCGCCCGCGAGCAGCAGGGCTTCATCGAGGGGCGTATCAAGGAGATCGAGAGCAAGCTTTCGGCGGCCCAGGTGATCGATGTGATGAAACTGCCGCAGACCGGCAAGGTGATCTTCGGTGTCACCGTCGAACTGATCAACCTCAACAATGACGAGACGGTCACCTACCAGATCGTTGGCGAGGACGAGGCCGAAATCAAGGCCGGAAAGATATCGGTGACGTCACCCATCGCCCGTGCCCTGATCGGCAAGGAGGAGGGTGACGTAGTGGTGGTGAACACCCCGGGGGGCGAGGTGGAATTCGAGATCGGCGGCGTCGAGCACCGCTGAGTCCGTGCCATGTGAACAATCCCCGGCGACTCAGCTCGGCGGGGATTGTCTCTATTGCGCAAGGCTCTTGCACAGGGCTCTTGCACAGGGCTCTGTTGAAGGAACGCTGGAGGGGCCCGGTACGTGGCTTCAGTGGCGGCCCTGCTTCAGTGGCGGCCGTGGTGGCCCTCGAAACGCTTGACGTTGGAGAGTTTGGGGTTGCCCTTGGGGTTTGCTCGATAGAGCAGCGCCATCTTGCCGATGGTCTGCACCCGCTCGGCACGGCTAGCCGCAAGCAGTGTCTCCAGTGCGGCAGCGCGATCGTCGCGTTCGCCCAGGGCCAGCTTGACCTTGATCAGCTCATGGTCGCTGAGGGCGCGATCGAGTTCGGCCAGCAGCCCCTCTGATACGCCATTCTCGGATACCGTTACCACCGGGGTGAGGTGGTGGCCGATACTGCGAAATGCTTTCTTTTGTGCCTGTGACAAGCTCATGGTATGTTGCGTCTTCCCGGTTGCGCTCAGCGCACCATGGTACGGTGAAATCCGCTTCGACGAAAGCAATCAAGTGCTTCCCGGCGGCCACCGTCTCGCTTCGCTCCTTGCCGATTCAGGCATCGGCCTGCTGGCTTTACAGATATCTATTTCAAACGATGTTTCAAGGTGATGCCGTGGCTCGTTCCACTTCCTCCTCGCGTGGCAATGCGTCCAGCCCCAATGTCGGCGACAAGCGTGCGGCCGGCGGTACCAGCAAGACCAGTAAGGGCTGGCTGAAGGAGCACTTCGACGATCGTTTCGTGCAGCAGAGCTGGCAGGATGGTTACCGCAGCCGAGCCAGCTACAAGCTGTTGGCGCTTGACGAGAAGGACCGGCTGTTCAAACCGGGTATGGCGGTGATCGACCTGGGAGCGGCGCCGGGTGGCTGGAGTCAGGTGGCCGCCGACAAGGTGGGTCCCGAAGGTTTGGTGATCGCCTCGGACATCCTGGAAATGGATGGGCTTGCCGGCGTCGACTTCGTTCAGGGTGATTTCACCGAGGAATCGGTGCTCGAAGAGATACTTGCTGCCCTGGGGGATCGACCGGTGGACCTTGTGATGTCCGACATGGCCCCCAATATGAGTGGTATGGCGGCCATCGACCAGCCACAGGCCATGTATCTGGTCGAGCTGGCGCTCGATCTGGCACGCCAGACGCTGAAACCCCAGGGACGTTTTCTGGCCAAGGTATTCCAGGGTGAAGGCTTCGACGCCTATCTCAAGGATCTGCGCAGCAGCTTCCACCGGGTGGTGACCCGCAAGCCGGAAGCCTCGCGCGCTCGTTCGCGTGAAGTGTACTTGCTGGCGGAAGGATTTCACGGTTGTGCCCCGGCTCGGCCGCAATGATAGTCAGAGACTAATGGCTCAATGGCCGGACAGGGCTGCTCAACTATGTCACAGTATGGACAGACATGGCCCCCATCGCTGGGCGGAACACGCTCGGCAGTGCGTGGTCTTACAAATAGGCGTTTCGGCCGACAGATGCTTGCAACGAGGGTAGGCCCTTGAATGATATGGCAAAGAACTTGGTTCTGTGGTTGGTTATCGCCGCAGTATTGCTGACGGTATTCAACAACTTTACCGTCGATACCGCACCACAGACGATGAACTACTCTCAGTTCGTCCAGCAGGTGCAGAACCAGCAGATTCGCAGCGTAACCATAGATGGTTACACGATCACCGGTGAGCGGCAGGATGGTTCTGAATTCCAGACCATTCGGCCCTCGGCGGAAGATCCGCGGTTGATGGACGACCTGTTGTCCAACAATGTCACTGTGGTAGGCACGGAGCCTCAGCAGCAGAGCCTGTGGACGCGGCTGCTGATAGCCAGCTTCCCGATTCTGCTGATCCTGGCCATCTTCATGTTCTTCATGCGCCAGATGCAGGGCGGCGCTGGCGGCAAGGGCGGGCCGATGAGCTTCGGCAAGTCCAAGGCCAAGCTGCTCTCTCAGGATCAGATCAAGACCACCTTCGCCGACGTGGCCGGCTGCGACGAGGCCAAGGAGGAGGTCGAGGAACTGGTCGACTTCCTGCGCGATCCCTCCAAGTTTCAGCGCCTGGGCGGCACCATTCCCCGTGGCGTGTTGATGGTCGGCCCGCCAGGTACCGGTAAGACGCTGCTCGCTAAGTCCATCGCCGGCGAGGCCAAGGTACCCTTCTTCTCCATCTCCGGCTCCGACTTCGTCGAGATGTTCGTCGGTGTCGGGGCATCCCGCGTGCGCGACATGTTCGAGCAGGCCAAGAAGCAGGCGCCGTGCATCATCTTCATCGACGAAATCGATGCCGTGGGGCGTTCCCGCGGTGCCGGCATGGGCGGTGGCAACGACGAGCGCGAGCAAACCCTGAACCAGCTGCTGGTGGAGATGGATGGCTTCGAGGCCAATGAGGGCGTCATCGTCATCGCCGCCACCAACCGTCCCGACGTACTCGACCCGGCGTTGCTGCGTCCGGGGCGCTTCGACCGCCAGGTGGTGGTCGGGCTGCCGGACATTCGCGGCCGCGAGCATATCCTCAACGTGCACCTGCGCAAGGTGCCGCTGGGTGACGACGTCAAGCCGTCGCTGATCGCTCGTGGCACGCCCGGCTTCTCTGGCGCCGACCTGGCCAACCTAGTCAATGAGGCGGCACTGTTCGCCGCACGCCGCAACAAGCGCCTGGTGAGCATGGAGGAGCTGGAACTGGCCAAGGACAAGATCATGATGGGCGCCGAGCGCAAGTCCATGGTCATGAGCGACAAGGAGAAGCTCAACACCGCCTATCACGAGTCGGGCCACGCCATCATCGGCCTGGTGATGCCCGAGCACGACCCGGTCTACAAGGTCACCATTATTCCGCGTGGTCGCGCCCTGGGTGTGACCATGTTCCTGCCCGAGGCAGATCGCTACAGCCTGTCGCGTCGCCAGATCATCGGCCAGATCTGTTCGCTGTTCGGCGGCCGTATCGCCGAGGAGATGACCCTGGGCCCGGATGGCGTGACCACCGGCGCCTCGAACGATATCAAGCGTGCTACCGAGCTGGCCCACAACATGGTGGCCAAGTGGGGGCTCTCCGACGAGATGGGCCCGATCATGTACGACGAGGACGAGTCTCATCAGTTCCTCGGTGGCCCCGGCCAGGGCGGCAAGCTCAAGTCCGGCGAGACCACCACTAGGCTCGACAAGGAAGTACGCAAGATCATCGATGACTGCTACGCCAAGGCGCGCCAGATCCTCGAGGAGAACCGCGACAAGCTCGACGCCATGGCCGATGCGCTGATGCTCTATGAGACCATCGATGCCGACCAACTGCGCGATATCATGGAAGGGCGTTCGCCACGGCCGCCCAAGGATTGGGAGGACGGTGACTCCAGCAGTGGTGCACCGGTAACCGGCGGCGAGGAGTCACCGCATAGCGAAGAGCCCGATGTCACCGAGCCCACCGATAGCGGCAGTAGCGACGACGGCAGTGGCGAGGGTGGTGACAGTGATGACGAGGATGAGGACGACGAGTCGCGTCGCCGTCCCTCCGACCCGCTGGGTGGCCCGGCCGGGTCCTGATATCGCCCCCATTGTAGGTAGGCGCCCCATCGGGGCGCCTTTGCCGTGCAGAGCAACCGTTTTGTCAGCATGCCGCCACAGGATCGACTGCATGATGGATATCGCTTCACCGACCTGGCTGCCGTGTGGGCGTCATCGTCTCGACCTTTCCTACCCCCGCATCATGGGGATCCTCAATGTCACACCCGATTCCTTCTCCGATGGTGGCCGGCATATCGTCATCGACGATGCCGTGCGGCATGCCGAGCGCATGCTTGCCGAAGGGGCAGCAATCGTCGATGTGGGCGGCGAATCCACCCGGCCGGGCTCCCAGGCAGTCTCCACCCAGCAGGAGCTGGACCGGGTAATGCCGGTGATCGAGCGGCTGATCTGCGAGCTCGACGCCCTGGTGTCGGTGGATACCAGCAGCCCCACGGTGATGCGTGAGGCCGCCGCGATGGGCGTGGGGATGATCAACGACGTGCGCGCCCTGCAGCGTGATGGCGCCCTTGAGGCGGCCCTGGTTACCGGCCTGCCGGTTTGTCTGATGCATATGCAGGGTGAGCCGCAGGACATGCAGCACTGCCCTCGCTATGATGAGGCGGTGGAGGACTCGGTGAGTGACTTCCTTGCGTCGCGCATTGCCGCCTGTGAGACGATAGGGCTGCGTAGCGAGCGCCTGCTGGTCGACCCGGGCTTTGGCTTCGGCAAGAGCGTCGAGCACAATCTGCGCCTGCTCAACCGCATGGAGGGACTGGCGAAACTGGGTCTGCCGCTGATGGTTGGGCTGTCTCGTAAGAGCATGATCGGCAAGGTGCTAGGCCGGCCAGTCGAGGAGCGCCTGCCGGGCGGCCTGGCTTTGGCATCGCTGGCCGTCGAGCGCGGTGCAAGGATTCTGCGTGTCCATGATGTTGGCCCAGTCCTGGATGCGGTGAACATGACATGGGCCGTGCTTAGTGAAGGCTGCGAGAATGACTAGACGCTATTTCGGTACCGATGGGATTCGGGGCACAGTAGGGAAACCTCCAATAACCGCCGACTTCATGTTGAAGTTGGGCTGGGCCATGGGGCGGGTGCTGGCCCGGGACAAGGAACACGTGCGCGTGCTGATCGGCAAGGATACCCGTATCTCGGGCTACATGTTCGAATCAGCGCTGGAGGCCGGGCTCTCGGCGGCGGGTGTCGATGTGGCGCTGCTAGGCCCGATGCCCACGCCGGGGATAGCCTACCTGACGCGGACTTTCCGGGCCGATGCCGGTATCGTTATCTCGGCATCGCACAACCCCTTTGCGGACAACGGCATCAAGTTCTTCTCCACCGAAGGCACCAAGCTGGCCGACGAGATCGAGGAGCGCATCGAGGCGATGCTTGACGAGCCGCTGACCACCGTGGCGGCCGATCGACTGGGCAAGGCCGTGCGCATCGACGATGCCGCCGGCCGCTACATCGAGTTTTGCAAGTCGACGATTCCCAACCGGGTCAACCTGCAGGGGCTGAAGATCGTGCTGGACTGCGCCCACGGGGCGACCTATCACATCGCTCCCAGCGTGTTCCGTGAGCTGGGGGCCGAAATCAGCCTGGTGGGGGCGAGCCCCGATGGGTTCAACATCAACCGCGAGGTGGGTTCCACTTTTCCGGCCACGCTTCGCGCGGCGGTGATCCAGCAGGGTGCCGACCTGGGCGTCGCCTTCGATGGCGATGGTGACCGGGTATTGATGGTCGATGCCGACGGTCGCGAGATCGATGGCGACGACATTCTCTACCTGATCGCTCGGGATCGGCACGAGCGGGGGCAGCTCAGCGGCGGTGTGGTGGGTACCCTGATGACCAACTTCGGCCTGGCTATGGCGCTGGAAGCGATGGGTGTCCCCTTCGAACGCGCCAAGGTGGGCGATCGCTACGTGGTAGAGCGCCTGGTTGCCAATGGCTGGAAGCTGGGCGGTGAGTCCTCGGGGCATATCGTCTGTGCCGATGTGCAGACTACCGGTGACGGAATTGTCTCGGCGTTGCAGGTACTGGCGATCATGGTCTGCGAGGGCAAGTCGCTGCAGGCACTTCTCGCCGGGCTGGAGAAGGTGCCCCAGGTGCTTGTCAATGTGCGCTTGCCGCCCGGTAGCGATAGCAAGGCGCTGATGGCGAGTTCGGCGGTCAATGATGCGGTGGCCGCCCTGGAGTCGGAGCTGGGTGACGAGGGGCGTGTACTGCTGCGACCATCGGGTACCGAGCCGCTGATTCGCGTGATGGTCGAGGGGCGGGCGCATCTCGATGTGGAGGGCATGGCCCGTCGCCTGGCCGCCGAAGTGGAGCAGCAGTTGGGTTGACGACCACGCCGAATGGTTGTCTTGGCTCGGCACCTCCTATACCATTTCGCACCACTTTGAAAGAGGACGCAGCATGCGAACGCCGCTGATTGCCGGGAACTGGAAGATGAACGGCTCGGCTACTCTGGTCGAGGATTTCGGACGTGCGTTTCTGCGTGCTGTGCTACCGGCGTCGCTGGATGTGGTTGTACTGCCGCCCTTCCCCTATCTGGACATGGCGCAGCGGGCCTTCGACAATACTTCGCTCACGCTGGGTGCCCAGACGTTGAATCCATTGCATTCCGGTGCCCTCACCGGTGAGGTGAGCGGTCAGATGCTTCGGGAGTTCGGCGTCAAGTGTGCGCTGGTGGGGCACTCCGAGCGTCGCCAGCTCTATCGCGAGAACGACGAGGCCGTGCATGATCGGCTGCTGGCAGCGCTGGGCGTCGACATCACTCCGATTCTCTGCGTGGGCGAGAGCCTCGAAGAGCGAGATGCGGGACGTACCATGGAAATGGTGCTGGGACAGGTGGGCTACGTGATGGCGCGCCTGGAGCCCGAGCAGCGCCGGCGAGTCGTCATCGCTTACGAGCCGGTGTGGGCGATCGGCACCGGACGTACGGCGACCCCCGAGCAGGCCCAGGAAGTCATGGCCGGGATTCGCAAGTACCAGGCCGGTTTCGATCGCGACCTGGCGGCAGGGATGCGATTGCTTTACGGCGGCAGCATGAACGCGAACAACGCGGCTGAGCTGCTGTCCCAGCCGGACATCGACGGCGGCCTAGTGGGCGGTGCTTCGCTCAAGGTCGACGATTTTCTAGCCATTTGTCAGTCAGCAGGTTGAATCCATGCAAGTTGCCATTCTCATGATCCATGTGGTGATCGCCATCGCCCTGGTCGTCCTCATCCTGCTGCAGCAGGGCAAGGGCGCCGAAGCCGGTGCCGCCTTCGGTGGCGGGGCCTCCCAGACCGTATTCGGCTCTCGGGGCAGTGGCGGCTTCCTGTCCCGTGCCACGGCAGTGCTGGCGTTCACCTTCTTCGCCACGTCGCTGGCCCTGGCCTGGTACGCCACTCAAGCTCAGGCGCCGGAAGTCGGTATCCCCGATGCTCGTCTGATCGATCAGCGGAACGGCGTGCCGACCCTTGACGACGGCGCCCGTGACGTGGATAATGCCGCGCCAGTACTGGAAGAAAGCAACAACTAAGGTTGTTGCTCCAGTCATCAAGAAAGCCGAAGTGGTGGAATTGGTAGACACGCTATCTTGAGGGGGTAGTGACCGTAAGGTCGTGCGGGTTCAAGTCCCGCCTTCGGCACCATCTGAAACGCCGTGATCCGAGTGAGCAGCAAGGGATTGCGAGACGACAGAAGTAGGATTGGCACCAGGAAGGTTGTAAGAGAACGGGAGTAGGCACCATCGCTGCTTGACTCAAGCGCATCAGGCACCTACAATCGCCGACCTGGAATGTTGCGGGGTGGAGCAGTCTGGTAGCTCGTCGGGCTCATAACCCGAAGGTCATCGGTTCAAATCCGGTCCCCGCTACCATCTTCCGATCAGCTGTCTTGCGAGACAGTGATGAGCAAGGAAGTGGTACTACAGGTTTTTTGTGAAAGGCCCCTTCCTGTGAAGGGGCTTTTTGTTAGCAGCTAACTGTCGGCTCGGGCCGGCAGCGCTTATCCGGGCAACGCCAATCAGCCACCTAGCTTTCCTGCTTACTCCCGGCCAGGTGCCTGATGCAACGGCTCTAGGAGCTTTCTCTGTGGCACTCAAGGACGCTGCGCTGTATGCGCTGATCGAGCCGGTGGTCACCGCCATGGGATTCGAGCTCTGGGGTATCGACTATCGCCCCCAGGGCAAGCATTCCCGTCTCGTGATCTACATTGATCATGCCGAGGGTGTGAGCGTGGACCACTGCGCTGATATCAGTCGCCAGATCAGTGCCGTACTCGACGTGGAAGACCCTATACCGGGTGAATATCGCCTGGAGGTCTCGTCGCCGGGCATGGACCGTCCGCTCTTCACCCTGGATCACTTCGCTCGCTATGCGGGTCATGATGTGGCGTTGAAGCTGCGGGTACCCTTCGATGGGCGACGCAAGTTCCAGGGGCTGCTGGCCGGCATCGAGGAGGATGAGGTGCTGTTGCAGCAGGACGGTGAAGAGTATTGCTTTCCCATCGAAAGCATTGACCAGGCACGTGTTGTGCCCCGGTTTGAAGGCTGAGCTCAAGAGCTTAGGTCGAGGACAGAGGTCGATGCATATGGACAGGTTTTCTGGCGAGGCAAAGGCATGAGTAAAGAAATACTGACGGTCGTCGATGCGATTTCCAATGAAAAAGGCGTGCCCCGCGACGTGATCTTCGAGGCCGTCGAGGCGGCCCTGGCCAGCGCGTCACGCAAGCGCTTCGAGGGTCGGGAAGTCAGCGTGCGCGTCCATATCGATCGCTACACTGGCGAGTACGAGACATTCCGCCGCTGGCAAGTGGTGGAGGACGACGAGTTCGAGAATCCCGACGCTGAGATCAAGGAGTCCTTCGCCGAGCGCCGCGACCCGCCGCTTACGCGGGGCGATGTGGTCGAGGAGCAGATCGAGAATGCTGCTTTCGGTCGTATCGCCGCCCAGACCGCAAAGCAGGTCATCGTGCAGAAGGTGCGCGAGGCCGAGCGTGCCGAGGTGGTTCGCCAGTACGCCGAGCGCGAGGGGGAACTGGTTGCCGGTATCGTCAAGAAGACCACGCGCGATGGCCTGATCATCGACCTGGGCGATAACGCCGAGGCGTTCCTGCCCCGCAGCGAAATGATTCCGGGCGAGCGCTATCGCATGAATGATCGGGTGCGGGCACTGCTGACCAAGGTCGATGCCGACGCACGTGGGGCTCAGCTGATTCTGTCGCGCACCTGCCCCGAACTGATCATCGAATTGTTCCAGATCGAGGTGCCGGAAATCGCCGAGCAGCTCATCGAAATCAAGGGAGCAGCCCGCGACCCCGGTTCCCGGGCCAAGATCGCGGTCAAGACCAACGACCGGCGCATCGACCCCGTGGGCGCATGTGTCGGTATGCGTGGCTCCCGGGTGCAGGCGGTATCCAGTGAGCTGCAGAACGAGCGGGTCGATATCATTCTATGGGACGACAACCCCGCCCAGTTGGTGATCAACGCCATGGCGCCGGCGGATGTCGGCTCGATCCTCGTCGATGAGGACGCCCACGCCATGGACGTGGCTGTTGCCGAGGACAATCTGGCCCAGGCCATCGGTCGCAGCGGCCAGAACGTGCGGTTGGCCTCGGAGCTCACCGGATGGCGGATCAATGTCATGACCGAGGGCGAGGCCGAAGACAAGCGAGAGCAGGAGATCGACAGCCTGGTCGAGCATTTCATCCAGCATCTGGAGATTGAGGATGATCTCGCCAGGCTGCTGGTGGAGGAGGGTTTCACCACGCTGGAAGAGATCGCCTACGTGCCCCTCGAGGAAATTCTTGAAATCGAGGAGCTCGATGAGGAACTGGTGGAAGAGCTGCGTGCGCGTGCCAAGGATGAACTGCTGAACCTGGCCATCGCCTCCGAAGAGGAGCTGGACGGTGCTCAGCCGGCCGAGGACCTGCTGGAAATGGAGGGCATGGAGCGTCATCTAGCCTTCATCCTGGCTAGTCGCGGCATTGTCACCATGGAGGACCTCGCCGAGCAGTCCGTCGACGATCTGATGGACATCGAGGGCATGGACGAGGAGCGCGCTGCATCACTGATCATGACTGCCCGTGCGCCCTGGTTCGAGAACGAACAGTAAACGGGTCACGGGCTGAGGAGGGTCAACATGTCAGAAATGACCGTTAAAGATTTTGCAGCGAAGGTGGGGCGCGACGTCCCCCGCCTGCTGGAACAGATGAAAGAAGCCGGGCTCGAGCACAAGGTCGAGACGGATGCGGTGTCAGAGGAGGACAAGCGTCAGCTGCTCGACTATCTCACCAAGAGCCATGGTGGCAGCGGCGGTGCAGGGGCCAAGAATCGCATTACCCTGACCCGCAAGACCAGGAGCCGCATCAAGACCGGTGAGCGGGGCAAGACCATTGAGGTGCAGGTGCGCAAGAAGCGTACCTACGTCAAGCGCGCCGAGGATGAGGCGCCGCCACCCGAGTCGGCGGAAGATGCCGGTCCGCGCCAGCTGGTGGGCGACATGGCGGATTCGCGGGCAAAGCGCGAAGCGCAAGATGCCGAGGATGCCAAGGAGCGTGCTGCCGAGCGGCAGGCCCGCGAGGAGGCCGCCAAGGCTGAGATCGCAGCACCCGTACCCGTCGAGCAGCCTGCCAAGCTCGCCGAGGTGCCGCCGGTACCGGTCCCCGAACTGGATCAGTCGGAGCCTTCGGCTGAGCCTCCGGCTCCGCCCAAGGAGGGGCGCAGCGACCGACGCACGGCGCCGCCTAAGAAGACGACTGCCAAGAAGGGGCGTGGTCGAGACGATGAGGATCGCGGCGACCGCGAGGAGCGTCGTCGTGGTGGCGTCGCCAAGAAGGCCAAGCGCTCTGAGCGTCGTGGCAGCCGTCGCGGTGGCACCCAGGGCGGTGGTCAGCACGGTTTCCAGAAGCCGACGCAGCCGATCGTTCGTGAAGTCTCCATCCCCGAGTCGATCAGCGTTGCTGAGCTTGCCGACAAGATGTCGATCAAGGCGAACGAGGTCATCAAGGCGATGTTCACCATGGGGGCGGCGGTGACCATCAACCAGACCATCGATCAGGACACCGCGGCCATCGTGGTCGAGGAGATGGGCCACAAGCCCAAGCTGGTCAAGGACGATGCGCTGGAAACCGAAGTGCTGTCCGGCATCTCCTACGAGGGCGAGGAGATCACCCGTTCGCCGGTGGTCACGGTCATGGGTCACGTCGACCACGGCAAGACCTCGCTGCTTGACTATATTCGCAAGGCCAAGGTGGCGACCGGCGAGGCTGGTGGCATTACCCAGCATATCGGCGCCTATCATGTGGAAGACAACCATGGCGGTGTGACCTTCCTCGATACCCCGGGTCACGCGGCGTTCACCGCAATGCGTGCGCGTGGTGCCAAGGCCACCGACGTGGTCATCCTGGTGGTCGCGGCCGATGATGGCGTCATGCCCCAGACGGTCGAGGCGATCGAGCACTCCAAGGCAGCAGAAGTGCCGATGGTGGTGGCGGTCAACAAGATCGACAAGGAAGGTGCGGACTTCGACCGTATTCGCAACGAGCTCTCCCAGCACGGGGTCATTTCCGAGGAGTGGGGTGGCGATACCCAGTTCGTTCACGTCTCGGCCAAGACCGGTGACGGCATCGAGGAGCTGCTGGAAGCGATCCAGCTGGTTTCCGAAGTGCTCGAGCTCAAGGCGGTGCCCGAGGCACCCGGCAAGGGTGTTGTGGTCGAGTCGCGTCTGGACAAGGGTCGCGGCCCGGTGGCCACGGTGCTGGTCCAGAACGGCACCCTGCGCAAGGGCGACATCGTCCTGGCAGGCCTGCATTATGGCCGCGTGCGTGCCCTGACCAACGAGCTTGGCCATCAGGTCGACGCAGTGGGTCCGGCGATGCCGGTGGAGATCCAAGGCCTCGACGGTACCCCGGATGCCGGTGACGACTTCATGGTTGTGGCCGACGAGAAGAAGGCTCGCGAGGTCGCCAACTTCCGTCAGGGCAAGTATCGCGAAGTGCGTCTGGCGCGTCAGCAGAAGGCCAAGCTGGAGAACATGTTCAGCCAGATGGGTCAGGACGAGGTGGCCAAGGTCAACATCGTGCTGAAGGCCGATGTGCAGGGCTCGCTGGAAGCGATCAAGGGCGCTCTGGAAGAGCTCTCCACCGGCGAAGTCGAAGTGGCTGTGGTCTCCTCCGGCGTGGGCGGCATCACCGGTACCGATGCCAATCTGGCGCTAGCTTCCGAGGCCATCGTGGTCGGCTTCAATGTTCGTGCCGACGCCGCCGCCCGTGAAATCATCGAGCGTGAAGGCCTGGATCTGCGCTATTACAGCGTGATCTATCAGCTGATCGACGAGGTCAAGCAGGCCATGAGCGGCATGCTGGCACCGGAGTGGAAGGAGGAGATCGTCGGCGTGGCCGAGGTTCGTGATGTCTTCCGCGCACCGAAGATCGGCGCCGTGGCGGGCTGCATGGTGGTCGAGGGCAGCGTGCATCGCAACAAGAAGATCCGCGTGCTACGCGACAACGTGGTCATCTACGAAGGCGAGCTCGAGTCGCTGCGTCGCTTCAAGGACGACGTCAACGAAGTGCGTAACGGCATGGAGTGTGGCATCGGCGTGAAGAACTACAACGACGTTCAGGTTGGCGACAAGATCGAGGTCTTCGATCAGGTCAAGGTCGAGCGGACGCTTTAACCGGCCGAGGAGTCGAGCATGCGCGAATTCAAGCGTACCGACCGTGTCGGCGATCAGCTACAGAAAGAACTGGCGGTACTGATCCAGCGCGAGGTCAAGGACCCGCGCCTGGGGATGGTCACCGTCAGCGGGGTCACGGTCAGCCGTGACCTCGGCTATGCTGACGTCCACGTGACCCTGCTGGGCGAGGAGGACCCCGAGCGCATCCGGGAAAACCTCAAGGTGCTCAAGCAGGCCGCTGGTTTCCTGCGCAGCCAGGTCGCCCGGCGCATCAAACTGCGCCACGTTCCGGAGCTGCGCTTTCATTACGATGAAAGTGTGGTGCGTGGCCAGCGGCTGTCGTCGCTGATCGACGAGGCGGTCTCCCGCGATCGTGCCCGTAACGCGGCGGAGGACGGCGAGGCTGCTGGCAATCAAGACGGCGACGTCGCTGACGGCCAGGCGCATGGCGGCAACGAGGACGAGAGGGACTGATGGCGCGTCGCCGCCGCGGTCTGCCGGTGAACGGGGTGCTGCTGCTCGACAAGCCCCAGGGTGCGTCGAGCAACCATGCCCTGCAGCGTGCCCGGCGCTTGTTTCAGGCGCAGAAGGCGGGCCATACCGGTACGCTCGACCCCATGGCGACCGGGCTGTTGCCGGTCTGCTTCGGCGAGGCGACCAAATTCTCATCGTTCCTGCTGGAGGCCGACAAGGTTTATCGTACCCGCATCCAGTTGGGTGTGGTGACCGATACCGGTGACGCAGAGGGCGAGGTGGTCGAACGCCATTTAGTACCGGTGCTGAGCGAGAGGGACCTGGAGAGGGTGCTTGAGCGGTTTCGTGGCGATATCGAGCAGGTTCCGCCGATGTACTCGGCGCTCAAGCATCAGGGCCGCAAGCTCTACGAATTGGCCCGCGAGGGCAAGACGGTGGAGCGTGCAGCCCGTCGCGTGACGGTGTATGATGCGCGCCTTCTGGCTCATGATGGCGATGGATTTGCGCTGGAAGTGCGCTGTAGCAAGGGTACCTACATTCGTACCCTGGCCGAGGACATCGGTCGGGCGCTCGGATGCGGCGCCCATATCACGGCGCTGCGGCGGCTCAAGACCGGGCCCTTCGACGCCAGCGACATGGTTGCCTTCGAGGGGCTGGAGGCCCAGCCAGGCCAGGCCGACCTCGAGGCAAGGCTGCTGCCGGTCGATGTGCTGGTCGAGCATCTGCCGTCGCTCGACCTCGATGCCGAGGCTGCGGGGCGTCTGCAACACGGGCAGTCGGCCATTGTCGTGCCCAACGCCATGGTGCCGGGTGCGACGACAAGACTCTATCACGACGGGATCTTCATCGGTCTCGGCGTGGTCAGGGTGGCAGGGGAAATCGTCCCACGCCGCCTGCTGAGTACCGCCACGGTGGACTCGGTGTGAGACCAGCGCCTTCGGGCGCAGGCGTGGAGACTGCAAATATGCGTGGTCTCCGACATTCATTACTCAGGCATATTGCTTACTGGAGAGAAAGATGGCACTTACCGCCGAAAAGAAAGCTGAGATCGTCAATGAATACGGTCGTGGTGATAACGACACCGGTTCCCCCGAAGTGCAGGTAGCCCTGCTCAGCGCCAACATCGACGGGCTGCAGGATCACTTCAAGACCAATAAGCAGGATCACCACTCACGTCGTGGCCTGATCCGCATGGTCAACCAGCGCCGCAAGCTGCTTGACTACCTTAAGCGTAAGGACTTCGAGCGCTATCAGGCACTGATCCAGCGTCTGGGCCTGCGTCGCTAAGAAAAGGGTATTTCGCTACTGCGCTCGATATCCTGGTCGCCGGCGGTGCTCGGAATCCTCATGTAGCGGGCTACACTCCGGTTCCTGCGCTCCGGCGGCAACCAGCCTCTCGTCGCTCGTAACGCGAAATCACCCTTTTCTTCAGATCATTCGAAACGGGTAGCCCCTCCGGGGCTGCCCGTTTTGCTTTCTGCATCCATGACCTAAGGGGCGCTGGGGGCAGGCCGGAGAGGAGGTCTTTTGCCAGGGAAGGCAAAAGTAGCGCCCAGGGATGGGTTCGCAGCGCCTCCTCGCAGGTCTGTCGCCGGATTAGCCCCGAGAGGCGGCGATACGCGATTGCCTTGTGGAAATGTCGCTAACCGGTGGCCCTGGCGCGCGTCAACCCCTAAAATGGTCGCCGAGTCAAAACGACCTAAACACAGAAAAGTAACGTTGAAGGAAGTCGCCGTGAATCCGGTCAAGAAAACATTTCAGTACGGTCGCAGTACCGTCATCATGGAAACCGGGCGTATCGCCCGCCAGGCCACCGGGGCCGTGATGGTCACCATGGACGACACCGTTGTGCTCTGCACCGTGGTCGCCAAGAAAGAAGCCAGGCCCGATCAACCCTTTTTTCCCCTGGCCGTGTTCTATCAGGAGAAGACCTACGCCGTGGGTAAGATCCCCGGCGGCTTCTTCAAGCGCGAGGGACGTCCCACCGAGAAAGAGACCCTTACCTCTCGCTTGATCGATCGCCCGATCCGTCCGCTGTTCCCGAAGGGGTTCATGAACGAGGTGCAGGTGATCTGTACCGTGCTCTCCACCGACCGTAACCATGATCCGGATATCGCCGCCCTGCTGGGTACCTCCGCGGCGCTGTCCATCGCCGGTGTACCCTTCAATGGTCCCATCGGCGCGGCCCGCGTCGGCTTCGACGAGGAGAAGGGCTACTTCCTCAACCCCACGGTGGAGGAGCTTGCCAACTCCGAGCTGAACATGGTCGTCGCCGGTACCGAAAAAGCGGTGCTGATGGTGGAGTCCGAAGCCAAGGAGCTGCTCGAGGACGAAATGCTCGGCGCCGTGCTCTATGGCCACCAGGAAATGCAGGTTGCCATCCAGGCCATCAACGAACTGACCGCCGAGGCCGGTAAGCCGAAGTGGGACTGGCAGCCCCCGGCCGAGAATACCGCACTGAAGTCTGCTGTGATCGAGGCCTTCGAGGCAAAGGTGGGTGAGGCCTACCGTATCACCGACAAGATGATTCGTCAGGATGCGCTTTCCGCTCTGAAATCTGAGGCCGTCGAGCAATTGGCCGGTGAAGACGAAGGCAAGTTCGACGCCGATGAGGTCAAGGGTGCCTTCGCCGGCCTGGAGAAGCGCGTGGTGCGCTCCCGGGTGGTTAAGGGGGAACCGCGTATCGACGGTCGCGATCAGAAGACCGTGCGTCCTTTGAATATCGAAGTGGGCAGCCTGCCCAAGACCCATGGTTCATCGACCTTCACCCGCGGCGAGACCCAGGCAATCGTCATTGCCACCCTGGGCACCCTACGCGATGCTCAACTGATCGAGTCGCTGGAAGGGGAGCGCAAGGATCGCTTCATGCTGCACTACAACTTCCCTCCCTATTGTGTCGGTGAAGCCGGCTTCATGGGCGGGCCCAAGCGTCGCGAGATCGGCCACGGCCGCCTGGCACGTCGCAGCATCGAGGCCATGTTGCCGTCGTCCGAGGATTTCCCCTATACCATCCGTGTTGTCTCCGAGATTACCGAATCCAACGGTTCGAGCTCAATGGCGTCGGTGTGTGGTTCCTCGCTGGCGCTGATGGACGCCGGCGTGCCGATGAAGGCTCCGGTGGCAGGTATCGCCATGGGTCTGGTCAAGGATGCCGATGGCTTCGCCGTGCTAACCGATATCCTGGGCGACGAGGATCACCTCGGCGACATGGACTTCAAGGTGGCCGGTAGCGCAGAAGGTGTCACCGCCCTTCAGATGGACATCAAGATCGAAGGCATCAACGAGGAGATCATGGAGGTGGCCCTGCAGCAGGCCAATCAGGCTCGCTTGAACATACTCCAGCAGATGAATGACGTGATCGCCCAGAGCCGGGCCGAGGTGTCCGAGAACGCCCCCTCCATGGCGACCATCAAGATCGATCCGGACAAGATCCGCGACGTCATCGGCAAGGGCGGTGCCACCATTCGCAAGATCTGCGAAGACACCGGTGCTTCCATCGATCTCGACGACGACGGTACCGTACGCATCTACGCCGAGGACAAGGCTGCGGCCAAGAAGGCCATCGATACCGTGCTGGCGATCACTGCCGAGGCGGAAATTGGCAAGCTCTACCGCGGTAAGGTAGTACGTATCGCCGACTTCGGTGCCTTCATCAACATCATGCCAGGGACCGACGGGCTGGTGCACATCTCGCAGATCGTGCCCGAGCGGGTCAACGACGTGCGTGATTTCCTCAACGAGGGCGACGAGGCCATCGTCAAGGTGCTCGACATCGACAACCGCAACCGCGTGAAGCTCTCCATCAAGGAGATCACCCCGGAAGAGAAGGCCGCCTTCGAAGCGGCGGAAGCCGAACCTGTCGCCTGAGACAGCCAGGGTTCCAACGAAAACCGCCCCCATGGCCTGGCCATGGGGGCGGTTTTTTGTCGCCGCGGCTCTCCGGCAACAGATCAACGCGGAGGCGCTGTAAACCCCTCCCTGGGCGCTACTTTTGCCTTCCCTGGCAAAAGACCTCCGCTCAGATCTGTTCCCGGCGCCTGGCGGAGTGTGTGACCTTACCTCTCGATGGCGAGGGCAACCCCCTGCCCCCCACCGATGCATAGGGTCGCCAGGCCCTTCTTGGCGTCGCGCGCGATCATCTCGTGCAGCAGGGTCACAAACACGCGGCAGCCGGAGGCGCCGATCGGGTGGCCAAGGGCAATGGCGCCACCGTTGACGTTGACCTTGGAGACATCCCAGCCCAACTCCTTGTTGACCGACAGGGCCTGGGCGGCGAAGGCTTCGTTTGCCTCGACCAGGTCGAGGTCCTCCAGCGACCAGCCGGCCTTCTCCAGGCAGCGGCGGGTGGCCGGCGCAGGGCCGATGCCCATGATGGCCGGGTCGACGCCCGCGTTGGCGTAGGCAGCGATGCGGGCGAGCGGCTCAAGGCCCAGCTGCTTGGCTTTCTCGGCGGAGCAGATCATCACCACAGCGGCGCCGTCGTTGAGTGAGGAGGCGTTGCCGGCGGTGATGGTGCCATCCTTCTTGAACGCTGGCCTCATGCCGCCGAGCTTGTCGGCGCTCACTTCGCGCGGGTTTTCGTCGGTGTCGAAGACCACCGGGTCCCCCTTGCGCTGGGGAATTTCCACCGGCACGATCTGGCTCTTGAACTTGCCATCACGAATAGCGGCAGCAGCCTTCTGCTGGGAAGCCGCGGCGAACTCGTCCATCTGCTCGCGGGTGATATCGTACTTCTCCGCCAGGTTTTCGGCGGTGATGCCCATGTGGTAGTTGTTGAAGGCATCCCACAGGCCGTCGTGGACCATGGTGTCGACGGCCTTCCAGTCACCCATGCGCTGGCCGTTGCGCGAATTGGGTAGTACGTGCGGGGATGCCGACATGTTTTCCTGGCCGCCGGCGAGAATCAGCTCCGCGTCACCGCAGCGGATTGCCTGGGTGGCCAGGTGCAGCGCCTTGAGGCCGGAGCCGCAGACCTTGTTGATGGTCATGGCGGGCACGGTGTCGGGCAGGCCGGCCTTGATGGCGGCCTGGCGAGCGGGGTTCTGGCCCACGCCGGCGGTCAGGACCTGGCCCAGGAGGACCTCATCGACCTGGTCGCCGGAAACGCCGGTGCTGGCGAGGATATCCTTGATTACCAGAGCGCCCAGGTCGCTGGCGGGAATACCGGCCAGTGAGCCACCGAAGGCCCCTACGGCGGTACGGCGGGCGGCAACGATTACCACATCTTGCATAGGAAACTCTCCTTAAGTCTGTCGCGGACTATAACGCTCTCAGCATAGGCGAGGCTTGTGCGCTGCGGCAATGCCCCATGGGGTGAAATTCGTCAGTGAATGGGGTCGATGGGTTGTCCGGCGATGACGGCTTTCCGTTAGACGAGCTGAACGGGTATGGCATTGCTGGTGTGGCTGACGTCGTTGCCTTCCTTCAAATAGACCAGGGCTGGCTGGTGATTTTCCACTTCTGCATCGCTGTAGTGGGCATAGCTGCAGATGATTACCCGGTCGCCGGGGCCGGCCAGGTGGGCGGCGGCACCGTTGATGGAGATCACCTGTGAGCCTTCCTCGGCGCGGATGGCGTAGGTGGTGAAGCGCTGGCCGTTCTCCACGTTATAGATCTGAATCTGCTCATTCTCGCGTAACCCCGACAGGTCCAGCAGGTCTCCGTCGATGGCACAGGAGCCTTCATAGTTGAGTACGGCATGAGTGACGCGGGCCATGTGGAGCTTGGCCTTGAGCATGATGGTGTACATGGAAGCGCTTCCTCCGGAATACGGTGCAAGGGGTGCACGTCGAACGCCGCATCAACGCGGCAATGTCAGGGTCAGGTTGTCGATCAAGCGGGTCGGTCCCAGCCGGGTGGCGACGAGCAGCACGGCATCCCGGGTAGCCGCGGTGACCGGCGCCAGGTCGGTGGCGCGAAGCTCCAGGTAGTCCGGCTCGAAGCCATACTGCCGCAGTCGGGCCAGGCCTGCTTCAAGGCTGGTGGCGACCGGCTCGCCGGCCTCCAGGCCGTCGCGCAGCTCGCAGAGCGTCTGGTAGAGCCGGGGTGCGGTGGCGCGTTGGTCAGGGTCAAGGTAACCATTGCGCGAGGAGAGCGCCAGGCCATCCTCGTCGCGCACGATGGGCACCCCGACGATCTTGATGGGGAAGTGCAGGTCTTCCACCAGCTTGCGAATCACTGCCAGCTGTTGATAGTCCTTTTCACCGAAGCAGGCCGTGTCGGGCTGTACCAGGTTGAACAGGATGCTCACCACGGTGGATACGCCGTCGAAGTGGCCGGGCCTTGCGCCGCCACACAGCCCCTCGCTGACGTCAGGCACGCATACCCGGGTCTGGTCGTCCAGGCCGCGTGGGTAGAGCATTGTCGTATCGGGAGTAAACAGCAGGTCGCAGCCCGCTTCTGCGAGTTTGGCCTGATCGTCGGCCAGCGTGCGAGGGTAGGAATCCAGGTCCTCGCTGGGGCCGAACTGAAGCGGATTGACGAAGATCGTCGCCACCAATACGTCAGCGTGGCGGCGTGCGGTCTCCACCAGGGCAATGTGCCCGGCGTGCAGGTTGCCCATCGTCGGTACCAGGGCGATACGCTGGCCACGTTGGCGATGCACATCGAGGGTCTCACGCAGCGCAGGGATATCTCTCAGGGTACGCATCTAGAACTCCAGGGTGTCACGAGGGAACCCGGCTTTGTACGAAAACTGCCTGGGCTCGGCCATGCGGCGTTAAAAATTGGCTCAAAATGCTCATTTACACCCCGTAAACTCCACTTTTTCGCCGATTTTTGCCTTGCCTGACCTTCGCTCGCCGACTTTTCGAACATAGCCTAGAAACCATGTTCCTCGGCCGGGAAGCGTCGCGCCTTGACGTCCTCGTGATAGCGACGGAAGGCGCCCGGGATGTCGTCGGCCTCCGCCATGAAGTTCTTGACGAAGCGTGGCACGCGGCCGTGGGTCACACCCAGCACGTCATGCATCACCAGTATCTGGCCGTCGGTGTCGGGGCCGGCACCGATGCCGATCACCGGCACGTCGAGTGCCTCGGTGATGGCTCGGCCGAGGCTGGCCGGTACGCACTCAAGCAGTATCACCGAGGCACCTGCCGCCACCAGGGTGCGGGCATCTTCGAGGATCTGCGTGGCGCGTTCGGCGTCGCGTCCCTGCACCTTGTAACCGCCGAGCTGATAGACGGTTTGTGGCGTCAGCCCCAGGTGAGCGCAGACGGGCACCCCCCGTTGTGTCAGCTCACGTATGCCGTCGGCCATCCAGGCTTCGCCTTCCACTTTGACAAGTTCGGCACCGGCACGCATCAGCGCACCGGCATCCTGTAGCAGGCGCTCCTGGCTGGAGTTGCTCATGAAAGGCAGGTCGACCATCAGCAGGCTTTGCCCCTTGCCACGCGCCACGCAGCGGGTGTGGTAGCAGATATCGTCAAGGGTGACCGGAAGGGTGCTGGCATGGCCCTGCAGCACCATGCCCAGGGAGTCGCCGACCAGCAGCACATCGATGCCGGCCTCGGACGCGCTCCTGGCAAAGGAGGCATCATAGGCTGTCAGGCAACTGAAGGTTTCGCCTGCGCGCTTGTGGGCCTGCAGCGTGCTCAGGGTGACGGTTTTCATGGCGTGCTCTCGTGTTGTCTTCGGGTCGGCCGAGGTTTGCCGCGCTGCCTTGCGGTGGACGTGATTGTTACCAGAATGCGGTCGTGGTGTCGATGGGTAACACCTACCTCGAAAGTTAAGGTAACACTTTGATCAGGTCCGGTGACGCCAGCGACTCGGCCAGCGCCTTGACGCCTCGGCCATCGGGCAAGATCAGCGCCGGGGACAGCTCGGCGAGGGGGACCATGACAAAGACACGCGCGCTCATCTCGGGATGGGGCACGCGTAACCGAGGCATCTCGATGACCTGCTTCCCGAACAATAGCAGGTCCAGGTCTAGGGTGCGGGGACCCCAGTGACGTCGGCGAACGCGGCGATGGCGCTGTTCCAGCGCCTGCAACTGATCGAGCAGCGCCAGCGGTGAGAGCCGGGTCGCCAGGTGGGCCACGGCATTGACGAAATCGGGTTGGTCCTGGGGGCCGAGGGGGCGGCTGGCGTACAGGCTCGATGCATCGAGCCGATGGGTCAACGGTAGTTCGCCGAGCGCCTCAAGGGCCTGGGCGACCTGCGCTTCGGGCTCGTCGAGGTTGCTGCCGAGCCCCACGTAGGCGTCGACCAGCGGTGTCACGGTGACTCGGGAGGCGAGCTGCGCCGGCGGCGTTTGCGGGGTCGGCGGCGTTTGGGGCGATCACCGGGCGTGGCGTTGCCGCCGGCTTTCTCCAACAGACGCTGCTGCTCGTGCTCGTCGCCCTCCTGATAGGCGGTCCACCAGGCCCCGAGCCCGGGCTCGACCTCGCTGGCCTCTTCCCGCAGCAGCAGGAGGTCATAGGCAGCGCGGAAGCGCGGGTGTTCACGGGTCTGCACTGCGCGCTTGCCGCGGCGCTGGGGTAGGCGTTGCTGCAGGTCCCAGATGTCACGCATCGGCATGCTGAAGCGCTTGGGGATCGAGATATGCTTCAGTTGGCGCGACAGCACCTGCTGAGAGCCTAGATGCAGGGCGGGAATGGGTGGCATGCCCTCTGCTTCCAGCGCTGCCTGGCGCAGTTGGACGGGCCCCCACAGCAGTGCCGCAAACAGGAAGGCAGGCGTTACTGGGCGTTCTTCGCGAATCCGCTTGTCGGTGCTGGCCAGGGCCGCCTCGATCAGGCCTTCTGCCCAGGGGAGCTGAACCATGGCTTCGTCCGTCTCGGGGAACAGCATGGTAAACAGGCCGTAGTAGCGCAGCATGCGGAAGGTTTCGACGCCGTGGCCGGCCATGAGCAGCTTGAGTATCTCGTCGAACAGCCGAGCGGGGGGGATCTGCAGCAGCAGATGGGCCTGCTCCCGGATCGGTGCTTCGGAGTCTGGCGCGATATGGAACTCGAGCTTGGCGGCGAAGCGAATCGCACGCAGCATGCGCACCGGGTCCTCGCGGTAACGTGTCGTCGGGTCGCCGATCATGCGCAGGGTACGAGACTCGATGTCACGAGCTCCGTTGGCGAAGTCATGAATCGAGAAGTCGGCGATGCTGTAGTAGAGCGCATTGACGGTAAAGTCGCGGCGCACGGCATCTTCCTGGATGTTACCCCAGACGTTGTCGCGCAGCAGCAGGCCGTGCTCGGACTGCTGGGCGAGGTGGTCGCCATGGTCGTCGTTGGGCCTGCCCCGGAAGGTAGTGACCTCGATCACTTCGCGGCCGAAGCGCACATGCACGATGCGGAAGCGACGGCCGATGATCCGCGAGTTGCGAAACAGCTCACGTACCTGCTCCGGCGTGGCATCGGTGGCAACATCGAAGTCCTTGGGCATCCTGCCAAGAAGCGAATCACGAATGCAGCCGCCGACCAGGTAGGCCTCATAGCCGGCATTGTGCAGGCGATAGAGCACCTTGAGCGCCGACTCGCTGAAGTGCTGGCGCGATACGGGGTGCTCACTACGCGGAATGATCCGCGGGCCGGCTTGTTCGCCGGTGGCAGCATCCTCGGGGCCGAAGAGTGACCTGAGATGCTCGCCAGGGCTCTGCAGAAAGCGGGTAAATCCTTTGAACATGCGGCGATATCGACTCGCAGTTTGCGAAAGTTGTTGAGTGTAGTCGACCAGCGACACCTTGCAAAGCGGTGAGCCGAATCGCTAGGTAGCCCAACAGCAAAAGAGGAGGCCGATTGGCCTCCTCTGACAAGCTAAAAATGCTGCATCCATGCGGCTGTTTCTTCTTCGTGATGGCACATCGCCTTGAATACGCACCACAGTCACCAAGAGTTCACAGGCAAGCAATGTTGTTGTGATTGTTGATGTTCCTGGTTGCGACCGCCTCGTATTCAAAACAATAATCCAACCACGACGGCATTAGGAATATGCCTCCCCTCGGCTTGTTGATGTTGTTGCCGAAGGTGCGCTTCTCAGGCCGTTGTTCTTGTTGGTAGGCGTGTGAGCGCGTCGCGTCCTGGGATCCGGTGCTTCGAGCGAATATTGTTGCTTTTGTTGAAGGCATCGAAGGGCAGAGCCTATCGGGATGAGCTTGTTCTTATTGCTCCCGCCTCCGCATCCTTTCACAGCCCGCCTTGTTATTGTTGGCGCGGGCTCTGTCTCTCCTGGCCGCCTTGTTATTGTTGTTGGCGCGGGTGACAGCCGGATGTTGTTTTTCTTATCGATGAATACTGCACGCCACATGCCATGACGCTTATTGGCATTGAAAAACAGCGGTCTATGACAGGCCGTGAGGTGGGACGGTCCAACTCGCTTCGTAGGTGTTACCCGGTCTTGACCATATCGGGGCAATTTCTGGGTGGGAAGGTAACAACTGGTGCAAAAATCCCGGAGAATCATCAAAAAAGCGCCGGTGGCATGTGCCAACGGCGCTTGGACAATAGTCATAGACGACCCTTGTGGGCCCATCAAGGTGCCGGGCAGCGTGAACCAGGATTGCTGCCCCAGGCGGGTCAGGCGCTGTTGCGCCTGGCCTGCTTCTTGCGAGGAATGCCTAGTCGCTGGCGGCGCTCCCACAGGCATTTCCGGCTGATTCCCAGTTTCTGGGCGAGTTCTGTCTCGCTCATTTGATCCTGGTGCTCGAGTACGAAGTGCTGGAAGTAGTCCTCGAGGGAGAGGTCGTCGCCGCTCTCGTCCTGTTCGCTATCGACCGGTTCGACCGCTCGCGGCATCGGTTCGGGCGGGTGGCGGGGCGAGGCCGGGAGTCCGGGCTTGAGGCCGAGGTCATCGGGATGGATCAGATGGCCCTCGGCCAGAATCACGCCGCGCTCCAGGGCGTTCTCGAGTTCGCGTACGTTACCCGGCCAGGGGTAGTCATAGATTTCCCGCCGTGCCGCTCGGGAAAGACGTAGGCCACCCCGCTCATGCCGGCGACACGCCTTCTCCAGCAGAACATCGGCGATGGTCAGGACGTCCTCGTCTCGATCGCGCAGCGGCGGTAGGTCGATCTGCATCACGTTGAGGCGATAGTAGAGATCGAGCCGGAACTCGCCGGTCTTTGACAGGGCCCGCAGGTCGCGGTGGGTGGCGGCGATCAGGCGCACATCGACATGCCGGGTCTCCACCGAGCCGATACGGCGGATCTCGCCTTCCTGCAGCACCCTCAGCAGGCGTGCCTGGGCATCCAGGGGCAGTTCACCGATCTCATCGAGAAACAGGGTGCCGCCGTCGGCGGCCTCCACCAGTCCCGTGCGGGCGGCACTGGCACCGGTGAAGGCGCCCTTTTCATGGCCGAACAGCTCCGATTCGATCAGCGTTTCGGGAATGGCAGCGCAGTTGACACAGATCAGCGCTGCCGCGGCGCGCTTGCTCTGCTGATGAATGGCCCGGGCCACCAGTTCCTTGCCGGTGCCCGACTCGCCCTGAATCAACACCGTGACATCCGCGGGAGCCGTCTTGCGGATGCGGGTGTAGACGGCCTGCATGGCCTGGCATTCGCCGATCATCTGCTGGCGCGAGCCGCCAGCATCGGTGATGTCCGGTGGAGGAGAGCGGTGAGAGGATTGCTGATGCAGCACCCGCGACACGGTCTCGAGTAGTTCGTCATGGTCGAAGGGCTTGGCCACGTAATCGACGGCGCCTTGCTTGAGGGCCTCGACCGCCGAGCGCATGCTGGCATAGCTGGTCATGATCAGCACGGGAACTGGTGCGGCGCTGGCAATAAGAGTGGTTCCGGGCTCGCCGGGCAGCCGCAGGTCGCTGATCACCAGGTCGAAGTGCCGGGGCTCCAGGGCGAGTGCCTCATCGACCGAACCGGCTTCACTGACACGATAGTCATGGCGCTCCAGCAGCCGACGAAGCGCGGTGCGAATGATGGCCTCGTCTTCAACGATCAGAATCCTGCTCATTGGTTTCTTCACCATCCTGTCGTTCGGTGGGCAGCCACAGGCAGATGCGGGTGCCGCGTTCATGCCCGGGGGGCGGTGACTCGATTTCGATTCTGCCATGGTGCTCGGCGATGATGCTGTAGACCAACGGCAGGCCCAGGCCAGTTCCTTCGCCGGGCGGCTTGGTGGTCGTGAAGGGCTCGAACAGGTGGTCTCGGACTCTGGCATCGAGCCCTTCGCCCTCGTCGGTGACGGTCACCTTCAGCAGGCTGCCTTCCGGCTCCGCTGCAATGACGATGTTGCCACCCGCCTCGCTGGCGTCGCGGGCATTGCTCAGCAGGTTGATCATCACCTGCTGTAGGCGCTGGGCATCGCCGATCGTCTCCAGCTCTACGGGGCAGAAGTTATGATACCTGACATCCTCGCCCGAGCGTGCCAGCTGTAGCAAGTGCAACGCTTCATCGGTGACTGCAGCGATGGAGACCGGGGCGAAGCCGGTGCCGCTGATATGTCGGCCACCGTGGGCAAAGCCCACCAGCGAGCCGACGATACGCGAGACACGATCGGTCAGCTGCTGTATCTGGGCGGCGGTTTCCAGTACGTCGGGGTCGCTGGTGTCATAGCGCAGGTTCTGGGCCAGCGACGAGATGCCGGTGATGGGGTTGCCGATCTCATGGGCCACTCCGGCGGCAAGCTGTCCGATGGAGGCGAGTCGCGCCGCATGGACCAACTCGTCCTCCAGCCACTTCATCTCGCTGTGGTCCTCGATCAGGATCACGGTGCCGCCGCGAACGTCGTCGTCCGCCTTGAGTTCGGCGCGGTGCAGGGTCAGGTAACGGGTACCGTCCTCCAAGTCCACCGCCTGTTTATAGAGATGATCGTCCTGCTCGGCTCGGCTCAAGAGCTCTCCCCAGGGCGTGGGGAGGCTATCGCGGCGGGCGCCTACCACACTATTTCCGTCGATGCCGGAGAGCTCTGCCAGGGCGTCGTTCCACATTAGCAGTTCGTCGTCGACGCCGAAGGCGCACAATCCCACCGGCAGCCGGGTAAGGATGCGACGATGGTAGCGGCGCAGCCCATCCAGTTCCCGAGCCAGGCCGGTAAGGCGAGAACGATAGGCCTCCAGGCGGCTCTCGACGAAGTGAATGTCGTCGGTTGGCTCCTGGCTGCCACGCCGGTAGGGCAGGTAGCGATCGACGATGTCCTGAGCTACCGACGGGCCCATGAGGCCGGAGAGGTTGGCCTGAATCCGGTCGCGTAGCCGGCGTAGTGCATAGGGCCGACCGTCCAGCGGGGAGAGCCCCAGGTCGGTAAGGGCTCGTTCGACTTCCCGTTCGGCGACTTCGTCACCGAGTGCCCGGGCGAGGGGCAACTTGAACTCCTCGCCGGTGGCGGCGAGTAGGGGTAGGCGCTTGGGGCGGATCACAGCGTCCACCGAGCAGGCCTCGGCAGCGGCACGCTCGCCGGGAGAAGTGTGGGTGGCCAGCGAGACGATGATAAAGGTCAGGATGTTGGCAGCCAGCGAGACCAGGGTCACGACGTACCAGTCAGGCTCGCCAGCGAGCATCTCAAGCCCTGGCGGTATCAGCACTAGAGCAGGCAGATCGGTAAGCAGTGGCAGCCATAGCCCGACGAGCCAGATCAGCGTGCCGACAGCCAGCCCCGATACCATGCCTTTGCGGTTGGCCCCCGGCCAGTAGAGCAAGGCGAGCAGTCCTGGCAGGCACTGCGCCATGCCGACAAAGGCGGCGAGTCCCAGGGTGGTGAGGTCATGATTGACGCCGACGGTTTGGTAGAAGAGCCAACCGCTGAGGATCACCATGGCGATCAGCCCGCGGCGCAGCCAGCGTAGCCAGCGATAGAGGTTGGGCTGGGCCTCTGGGGGGTGGGCGACCAGCAGGACATGGTTGAGGATCATTCCCGATAGCGCCAGGGCGATGATCACCATGGTCGCGCTGGTAGCGGCCAGACCGGCGATGAAGGCCAGTGCCTGTACCCAGAACGCATCCGATAGCCCGAAGGCCAGATAGGCGGAGCCGATCAATTGGTCGCTCCCCAGTCGCTGGCCGGCCCACAGGATCAACGGCACCGGTAGCGCCATCAGCAGCAGAAACAGCGGCAGAGACCAGCTGGCTTGGAGCAGGGTGTGTCGTGAGAGTGTTTCGGCAAAGGTGATATGGAAGATATGTGGCATCAGCAGTGCCGCGGCGAAGAACAGCAGCAGCAGCGTGCGCCAGTGGGCCGGGTCGGGCTGCGCAACACCCGCCTGATAGGCCTGGCCGGGGCCATCCAGCCAGAGCTGAAGGTCGGCGGGGCCATCGAAGACGACGAATAGGGCGATGCCGCCCAGGGCCAGCATGGCGCCGAGCTTGATGATCGAGGTAAAGGCGATGACGGCCAGCAGTGTGTCGTGTCGTGCGTGCTGGTGCCTGTGGCGTGTGCCGAAGAGCATGGCGAACAGGGCGATCAGGGCACTGAAGGCCAGTGCCAGCAAGGCGGGCGAGGCGGCGCCGGTCATCAGGTAGATGGCATCGCCCAGGGTCTGTACCTGGAGCGCCAGCAAGGGCAGCACCGCCAGCAGGCTGATGATCGTTACCAGAGTGCCCACCCAGCGCGAGCGGAAGCGGAAGGCAAAGAGGTCAGCCAGGGAGGAGAGCTGGTAGGTATGGGTCATGCGCTGGATGGGAACCAGCAGGACCGGTGCCAGCAGGAAGGCACCGGCTACGCCCAGGTAATAGGCGAGATAACCGTAGCCTTCGCTGGCGGCAAGCTCCAGGCTGCCATAGATCGCCCAGGCGCTGGCATAGACTCCCAGCGCCAGGGTATAGACGGCGGGGTGGCGGGTAATCCGTCGCCCGATCCAGCCGCGCTCCACGGCCAGGGCACACAGGAACATCAGCAGCAGGTAGCTGGTGCCCAGGGCGAAGACGCTGGCCAGGCTACTGTTCATCCAGCTTCCTCTTCTGCTCCAGCCAGAGGGTCAGCGCGATCAGTATCCCCCAGATGACAAAAGGGCGATACCAGGCCACACCTGGGCTGGACCAGCCGCTCATCAACAGCGGCGACAGCAGGTAGCCCCCGAACACCAGCAGCAGCATGATGCGATAGACGTACACGGCGTGCTCCTTGCTCAGGGTGTGTGGGCGGCCATGTCGGCATCGGTGGCCGGCCGGGCGGCCTCGGGTCGGATGCGATCCACGTCCCAGTGGGCAATGGCCCAGTCGAGCTGTTCGGCGGCCGGCGCCAGGGCGAGTGTCTCGGGCGGGGCCTGATCCAGCGTTGCCAGGGCACGATGCAGCAGCGGACGAATCGCTCTCTCGTCTTCGGGAAGCGCCGGGGCCAGGTTCTGCTTGGAGAGCTTCTGGCCGTCGCGGTTCATCACCAGTGGCAGATGTAGGTAGCGTGGCTCTGCCAGACCCAGGGCGTGCTGCAGCTGGCGCTGCCATGGCGTATTGTCGAGTAGGTCGAAGCCACGGACCACATCGGTGATGCCCTGGTCATCGTCATCGACCACTACGGCGAGCTGGTAGGCCCAAAGGCCATCTTTGCGCTTGAGTACCACATCACCCAGTGCGGCAGGGTCGAAGCGCTGGGTGTTGAACAGCCTATCCTGCCACGTGACAGGACGCAGCCCCTTGTCGCTGCGCAGCCGCCAAGCTAACGGCTTGTCAGGTTCCTGCACGCCATGGCGACACCAGCCGGGGTAGGTCGGAAAGTCGCGCCACTGCTTGCGGGAACAGCTGCAGGGGTAGGCGAGGTCTTGCGACCTCAGGCGTTCGAGGGCGGCCGCGTAGGCCTCATCACGGTCGTGCTGCCAGCGAGTCGGGCCGTCCCAGTGCAGGCCGAAAGCCTCGAGCTGGCGCAGAATGGTATCGGCGGCACCCGGGGGGCAGCGTGGCGGATCGATGTCTTCGATGCGCAGCAGCCAATGACCGCCCACCCGGCGAGCATCGAGAAAACTGGCCAGGGCGGCGATCAGCGAGCCGAAGTGCAGCGCGCCGGACGGGGTGGGTGCGAAGCGGCCGCGGTAGCCGGTCATGGCTGGCTCCTGGCAGCGGTGGCCGACATGCAAACGGGCACCCAGCGGTGCCCGTCGCGAAGCGAAATGACGCTCACTGAAGGGGCATCATCCGCCGAGCTGTTTTTCCTTGAGCTCGGCTAGGGTCTTGCAGTCCACGCACAGTGTCGCGGTGGGGCGAGCTTCAAGGCGGCGGATACCGATCTCGACGCCGCAGGCCTCACAGAAGCCGTAGTCGTCCTCGTCGATCTTATCGAGGGTCTCGTGGATCTTCTTGAGCAGCTTGCGCTCACGGTCCCGTGTGCGCAGTTCGAGACTGAAGCCCTCTTCCTGCGTGGCGCGATCGGCCGGGTCGGCGTAGTTGTTCGCCTCTTCCTGCAAATGACGCACGGTGCGATCCACCTCTTCCATGAGCTCCTGTTTCCAGCCCAGCAGGATCTGTCGGAAGTGCTCCAGCTGCTGCTCGTTCATGTACTCTTCACCCGAGACCGGCTCATACGGGGTGAATTTCTTGGGCGCTTCCGTTCTCTTGTCTGCTACTGGCATGGGACTGCCTCTTTAACTTTAGTGACTGCTGATCAATACCCGCTCCGATGGATTGCAAGGTATCTCACGCCAAAGGCATGCTTGTTTAGCGGAAAATCGCTGCCTTTGCAATAGCGATCTTCGTAATGTTGGCGCGAAGAGCGGCCTGCGCGACGGTCCTGAAAAAAGATAGAATCTACCTTGGAAAGCCTGGCGGTGAAAGGTTCCCGTTAGGTCCGGTCATTTCGTTCGGGAGTCTGACATGTTGTGGAATGCGCGAGTCGATCGTGTAGCCCCTTTCCGGGTGATGAGCCTACTGGAAATCGCGCAGGCCCGCGAGGCGGCCGGCCACGATGTCATTCACCTGGAGGTGGGCGAGCCCGACTTTGCCACGCCGGAGCCGGTGCTCGTCGCCGGGCAGCAGGCGCTGACGGCGGGGCATACCCGCTATACCCCGGCAGCGGGCCTACCAGCGCTGCGCGAAGCGATCGCCGGGCACTATGCCGAGCATTTCGGGGCTGCAGTCGACCCGTCGCGTGTTCTTGTCACGCCGGGGGCCTCGGGAGCACTCCTGCTGGCCAGCCAGTTGCTGGCAGGGCCCGGCGACCGGGTGCTGATGGCCGACCCCAACTATCCCTGCAATCGCCACTTCATGGCCCTGGCCGGTGCCGAGGTGGATGCCGTGCCGGTCGGCCCGGAAAGCGGCTGGCAGTTGGATGCGTCGCTGATTGAGCAGCATTGGCGCGATGACACCCGCCTGGCGATGCTGGCTACCCCTTCCAACCCGACCGGCCATATGCTCGATAGTGCACAGCTTTCCGCGGTTGCCGACAGCGTGGCGGCCCGCGGTGGTGAATTGCTGGTGGATGAAATCTATCAGGGGCTCTGCTACGACATCGCGCCGCTATCGGTGGCTGCGATCACTGGCGATGCTTACGTGGTCAACAGCTTCTCCAAGTACTTCGGCATGACCGGCTGGCGCCTGGGCTGGCTGCTGGCACCCGAGGCGGCTGTGGAGCCGCTCACCCGGCTGGCCCAGAACGTTTTCCTGGCGGCCTCGACCCCGGCCCAGCACGCGGCGCTGGCTGCTTTTACCCCCGAGTGTCGCGATATCCTCGAGACGCGCCGCGCCGAGATGGGTCACCGCCGTGATGCGCTGCTGGCAGGGCTCGCCCGGCTGGGGCTGGCCCCCTCGCTGCCGCCCCAGGGCGCCTTCTACCTGTGGCTGGATATCTCCCGCTATAGCCGCGACAGCCAGGCCTTCTGCCGTCAGCTGCTTGAGGAGGAGAACGTGGCGATCACGCCGGGTATCGATTTCGCGCTGACGGGGGGCGAGCATCACGTGCGCATCGCCTTCACCACCGGAATCGCACGCCTCGAAGAGGCAGTGGCTCGGCTCGAGCGTTTCCTGGCGCGCCAAGCGTAGAGAGCGCAGCCACGAACCGGAGGTTTTGCCATGGAGTATCCACAACTAGTGCCCGGCACCCTGCTGCGCCGCTACAAACGCTTCCTGGCCGATGTGCGCCTCGTCGACGGTCGCGAAGTGGTCGCCCACTGCCCCAATACCGGCTCCATGCGCACGGTGAATGTGCCGGGCTGCCGCGTATGGCTGGCACCCAGCGACAATCCGGTGCGCAAGCTGGCCTGGACCTGGGAACTGATCGAGCTGCCCCAGGCCGACGGTAGCCTGGCGCTCGCTTCGGTGCATACCGGGCGGGCCAATCGCATCGTCGAAGAGGCGCTGCGTGGGGGGCAGGTGGCCGCCCTGGCGGGCTATGCCTCGCTGAAACGCGAGGCGAAGGTGATGGCGGAACCGGGACAAAGCGCGAGCCGGCTCGACTTCCGCCTGGACGACCCGCTGCGGGGAACGGTCTTCATCGAGGTCAAGCAGGTCACCCTCAAGGAGAGCGATGGCCATGGCTATTTTCCCGATGCGGTGAGCGAGCGGGGACGGCGCCATCTGGGGGTGCTGGGCGATCTTGCAGCCCAGGGCCATCGGGCGGTGCTGCTGTTCTGCGTGGCCCATACCGGCATCGGCGACGTGGCCGCGGCCGCACACCTCGACCCCGCCTATGCGCTGGCACTGGGCGAGGCAGCACAACGCGGCGTCGAGATACTGGCCTACGGCTGCCGGGTCGACAGCCTCGATGGGGTGCCGCGGGTGATACGGCTGGCCGAGGTGCTGCCCGTTTCACTTACCCGCCAGTTGGATGTTGCCTTCGGCGTCGACTGACACCACCACCGGCTCCAGGTGGCGCCCCTGGCAGGGGCCGAAGATGCATTCACCGGTTTCGGGCAGGAACAGGGCGCCGTGCATGGTGCACTGGATTAGCTCCCCGCTCGCTTCGAGAAAGACGTTTGGCTCCGCCTGCAGCATTACCCCCTGATGGGGGCAGCGATTGACGAAGGCGCTGATTCGCTCATGGACCTTCACCAGCAGCACGTTGCGTCCATCGGGCAGTCGTATGCCCAGGGCCGAGGTGGCGTCGAGCTCGGTCCGGTGGGCCAGCCGGAGACGGCTCATCGGTCTATGGTAAAGCGCTGAATGAAGCCGACGTTGGTTGGCGCTTCGTTGCGGTCGTGGCGGATCTCAAGGTCGAAGTGCATGGGCTCACCTTCGATGATTCGAAAGACCGCAATTTGCGACACGCTGTCACCGGTGCGCAGAGAACGGAAGGAGAGCGAAGCGGGCGAAGTGTCGCCAACCGTGCCGACCGTCCCGCTTACGGGGGCGTTCACGGTCCTGGTGGTGCCATCCCCACGCTGCTCGAGCACACTGATATTGACCAGCGCCATGGCTGGGCTGCGCTGGACACCATGAGTAGATGCCACCTCCGGGCTAAGGAAGCTGGTGCTGACGGCGCTGTAGTGGATCTGATAGTCGCCGACCCGCTCGAACTGCTGTGCCTGAAGCGGCAGGGTCAGGCAGAACAGCAGCAGCGTGGTGAACAGGCGGTACAAGTTGGCACGATGCATCATCGGTAGCTCCCTCGACTTGTCGTTGCATCTCGTCTCTCGGCTATTATGTCTCGTTGCTACGTCTTGCTCGTTGACTTGGTCGTGGCCTCGGCCTGCTGTCGGCTGATGCGGAAGATGGCGATTTCACCGAACAGGTTGGGCCAAAGCCGCGAGGTCCAGTGTCCTTCATGGTCGCGTATCCCCACCGCCCGGTCGGTGATCGCCAAGCCCTTTTCGCGACACAGGTGTTCAAAGTCGTTGAAGGTCGAAAGATGGATATTGGGGGTATCGTACCAGGCGTGGGGCAGCGACTTGGAAACCGGCATGTAGCCGCGTATGCCGAGATGCACCCGGTGCCGCCAGTAGGCGAAGTTGGGAAAGGTGATGATGCACTCGTCGGCGACTCGCAGCATCTCGTCGAGCATGCGGTCGGGGCGGCGCAGCGCCTGCAATGCCTGGGTCATGACCACCAGATCGTAGGTGTCATCCTCGAAGTTTACCAGACCCTCGTCGAGGTTCTGCTCGATGACGCTGACGCCCTTGTCGATGCAAGCGGTAATGCCCGTCGGGTCGATCTCGAGGCCATAGCCGGTGACGTCCTTGTCACGGGCCAGAGCCTCGAGCAGGATGCCGTCGCCGCAGGCCAGGTCGAGGATATGCGCCCCTCGGGGAATCCAGCGGTGAATAAGCTCCAGGTCGGCTCGCATCATGAGCGCTCCTCCAGGCCCATCTCCCGGGCCGTACGGGACATGAAGGCGGCAAAGACGGCCTGATAGCGTGGCTCCGGCAGAAGGAAAGCATCATGGCCGTGGGGAGAATCGATATTCACGTAGCTTACCGACTTGCCGGCCCGGATCAGGGCGTTGACCAGCTCTCGGGAGCGAGAGGGGGTGAATCGCCAATCGCTGGTGAAGCTGACCACCAGGAAAGGGCACTGTGCCGGCTTCACCGCCTTGGCGAGGACGCCGCCGTGAACCGCGGCAGGGTCGAAATAGTCCAGGGCCTTGGTCATCAGCAGATAGGTGTTGGCATCGAAGGAGCTCGAGAAGGTATCGCCTTGGTGTCGCAGGTAGGACTCCACCTGGAACTCCACGCCGTAGCCGAAGTTGAGATCCTCGCTGCGCAGGTCGCGGCCGAATTTGCTGCCCATGGCATCTTCCGACAAGTAGGTGATATGTCCCACCATGCGGGCCAGCTTGAGGCCGCGACGCGGGACCTTGCCGTGCTCGTTGTACCAGCCGTCGTGGAAGTCGGGGTCGGAGCGAATGGCCTGTCGGGCCACTTCATTGAAGGCGATGTTCTGGGCCGATAGCTTGGGGGTGGCGGCAATGACCGCGGCATTGGCGATACGCTCCGGGTAGGTAAGGGCCCATTGCAGCACCTGCATGCCACCCAGACTGCCGCCGATCACGGCGGCGAAGCATTCGATGCCCAGACGGTCTGCCAGGCGTGCCTGGCTGTGGACCCAATCACCCACCGTCATCATCGGGAAGTCCGGCCCCCATTGGCGGCCGGTGGCGGGATTGACGCTGACCGGTCCGGTACTGCCATGGCAGCCCCCGAGGTTATTCAGCGAGACCACAAAGAAGCGGTCGGTGTCGATGGACTTGCCCGGGCCGATATGGGCGTCCCACCAGCCGGGCTTGCGATCATTGGCGTCGTGAAACCCCGCAGCATGATGATGCCCCGATAGCGCATGGCAGATCAGTACCGCATTGGTCCGCGTGGCATTGAGTGTGCCGTAGGTTTCATAGACGAGGTCGTAGGCCGGCAGCGTCTTGCCGCAGGCCAGGTCCAAGGGGTCGTCGAAGTGCGCCGTCTGTGGCGTCACCAGGCCGACCGAGTCGGCGGGAAACTCGGGCATCTGTTGTTCTGTGTCCAGTCGTTGGGATCCAGTATGGGTCGACATGGTCTTACAGGCCGACCAGCGCTCCGGCGATACCGGCGGCACGAGTCAGAGCGCCCACCACGATACCATCGATGAGGCTGATGGCGATGAAGACCACGATCGGCGACAGGTCGATCATGCCCAGCGGTGGGATGACCTTGCGCACCGGCGCCATGATCGGCTCCACCAACTGCATGATCAGTAGTGCGCCGGGGTGGCTGGCGTTGGGGGCTACCCAGCTCAGGATGATCATCACGATCAGGGCGAAGAAATAGATCTTGAGGATCGCATTGGCAATCGCGGCAACCGCACCGATGGCGACATTGGCTATTGGCGGCATGCCGAAGCCGGCGATCTGCAGGATGACCACGATGCTGATTGCCTTAAGCACGAAGGCGGCAGCCAGGGTCGCCAGGTCGAAGCGGCCCATCACCGGACCAAGGAAGCTCTGGAAGGGGCGCACCACCGGCTGGGTGATCTTCACCACCGATTGGCTGATGGGATTGTAGTAATCGGCCTGCGATGCCTGCAGCAGGAAGCGCAGCATCATCAGAAATAGATAGATATTGATAAGGGTGTTGACCAGCAACAGGCCAGCATTTCCCATGTTCGGCTCCTTTCTCTCATGTAGGGGGAGGCCGCCGCGTGCTGCGGGCGGCCTCTAAGCGCTAGCGCTGTCCGAATTCATTGCCCATCTCGCGGGCGCGGCCGGCGCAGGCATCCATGGCGTCGACCATCATGGCGCGCAGTCCCGCCTGCTCGAGATGCTCTACCGCACGCTCGGTGGTGCCGCCAGGCGACATCACGTTGCGCTTGAGCCGGGCCGGGGTAAGTTCGCTCTCCTGGGCCATGCGGGCTGCGCCGAGTGCGGTCTGGATCGCCAGGCGGCGAGCCGTTTCCGCAGGCAGGCCCAGTTTCACGCCAGCCTCTTCCATGGCTTCGAACATCAGGAAGAAATAGGCGGGGCCACTGCCGGAAACTGCCGTGACCGCATCCAGCAGCGACTCTTCCTCGACCCATTCGACCAACCCGACGGCGCCAAGCAGTTCGCTGGCCTGGGTACGCTGTTCGGCGGCGACTTCGGGCGTTGCGTACAAACCGGCGGCACCGCAACCGACCAGTGAAGGTGTGTTGGGCATGCAGCGAACCAGTGCCATGCCGCCCCCCATCCAGGCTTGCAGAGTTGCCGCGTCGATTCCGGCGGCCACCGAAACGATCAGCGGACGCTGACGCTGCAGAGTATCGCGCAGCCCCTCGCAGACTTCCTTCATCACTTGAGGCTTGACGGCCAGCACCACCACGTCGGCATCGCGTACCGCGGCGGCATTATCGGTATTGGTACGAATTCCGTAGCGCTCATGAATCGGCGCCAGGAAGGCATCGCTGGGAGAGGTGGCGGTAATGCCGGTGGCCGGGTAACCGTTGTCGATCATCCCGCCAATGATAGCGCTGGCCATGTTGCCGGCGCCGATGAAAGTGACTCTGCTGGCCATTGAAATATATCCTTTTACGTTATGTAACGACCGGCTCTAGGCCGGTACGCATTAGCATCAATCAGCGCGATGCGGCTTCCCGCTTGCCAAATATGGCGGTTCCCAGCCGAACCAGGGTAGCGCCTTCTGCTACGGCGGCTTCCAGGTCGGCACTCATGCCCATCGACAGGGTATCCAAAGGTGCGTCGGGGAAGCGTTTCTGCAGCATCTCAAGCGCCTGGCGCAGGTGGGCGAACGGTTCCCGCTGGGCCGATGGTTCCTCAGTCGGGGCGGGAATGGCCATCAGTCCGCGCAGCCTTAGGGCCGGCATCGCCAGTACCGCCTCGGCCAGGCGTGGTAGATCCTCGAGCATGATGCCTGACTTGCTCGGCTCGGCACTGATGTTGACCTGTAGGCAGATGTCCAGCGGCCCGAGCCCGGCAGGGCGTTGTTCGTTCAGGCGCCGGGCAATCTTCTCACGGTCGACGCTGTGTACCCAGGCAAAGTGCTCGGCCACCTCCCGGGACTTGTTGGATTGCAGGGGGCCGATAAAATGCCAGACGATGCCCTCCAGATCGCCGAGTTCGGCCTGCTTGGCGAGCGCTTCCTGAACGTAGTTTTCACCGAAGTCCCGCTGCCCCAGCTCCCATGCTTCGCGGATCAAGGCAGCCGGCTTGGTCTTGCTGACCGCCAGCAGCCGAGCGTCACCGGTCTGGCGGCCGGCTGCTGCCAGGGCATCGGCCAGCCGCGCCTGGGCGAAGGCCAGGTAGTCACCGAGAATGAAATTCGTGGTATTACTCACCTGAAGTCCTTCATGTCAAAAGGTCTGGCATACTGAAACGAACCTTACCTGGTAGCAGGGGAACCGCATGGATATTACCGAACTGCTGGCGTTCTCGGCAAAGCAGAACGCCTCCGACCTGCATCTGTCGGCCGGTCTGCCGCCCATGATCCGTGTCGATGGCGACATTCGTCGGCTCAATGTGCCGGCAATGGAGGACCGAGAAGTCCGCAAGTTGATATACGACATCATGGGCGACCGCCAGCGCCGCGACTATGAGGAATTCTTCGAGACCGACTTCTCCTTCGAGGTGCCGGGCGTGGCGCGTTTCCGTGTCAATGCCTTCAACCAGGCGCGCGGCGCCGGTGCGGTCTTCCGTACCATCCCCAGTGAAGTGCTGACCATGGACGACTTGGCGCTGGGTGACGTCTTCCGCCGCCTGGCGTTGCTGCCCCGCGGCCTGGTGCTGGTGACCGGCCCCACCGGCTCGGGCAAGAGCACAACGCTTGCGGCGATGATCGACTATATCAACGATCACCGTTACGACCACATTCTCACTATCGAAGATCCGGTTGAATTCGTGCACCGGAGCAAGCGCTGCCTGATCAACCAGCGCGAAGTGCATCGTGATACCCATGGGTTTGCCCAGGCCTTGCGCAGTGCCCTGCGCGAGGATCCCGACGTGATCCTGGTCGGCGAGCTGCGCGATCTGGAAACCATCCGGCTGGCACTGACCGCCGCCGAGACCGGGCATCTGGTATTCGGCACCCTGCATACCACCTCCGCCGCCAAGACCATCGACCGTATCATCGACGTCTTCCCTGGTGATGAGAAATCGATGGTCCGCTCGATGCTCTCGGAGTCGTTGCAGGCGGTGATATCCCAGACCCTGCTCAAGCGCCAGAGCGGCGGACGAGTGGCCGCCCACGAGATCCTCATCGCCAATGCGGCGGTGCGCAACCTGATTCGCGAGGACAAGGTGGCGCAGATCTACTCGGCGATCCAGACCAGTGGCAATCTGGGTATGCAGACCCTGGATGCGGCCCTGGCCAAGCTAATCACCGATAATGTCGTGACCCGCGAAGAGGCTCAGGCACGGGCCAAGGGTATGCTGACATAAGGGTATGCTGACATAGGGCACGCTGGCGCAGGCATGGCTCGGGGCTAATGAATGAAAGCCGAAACAGAAGCAGACAAGGGGGCAGGGACATGACAGCACAAGAATGGTTGGAGCAACTGCTGGGCATCATGGCCCAGAAGGAAGCATCGGACCTTTTGATCTCGGTGCAGGCTCCCCCCACCATCAAGATCGCCGGCAAGCTGACCGCGCTTGGTGACCAGCGCCTCTCGTTGGCTCAGGTACGTGAGCTGGTCAATACGGCGGTGCCCGAAGGCATGCGGGAGCGTTTCCAGATCGATCGCGAAGCCAACTTCGCCTTGAGCATCTCGGGACTCGGCCGCTTCCGAGTCAGTGCCTTTCAGCAGCGCAGTCAGCTGGCCATGGTGATCCGGCGTATCGCCTTCGACATCCCCCATCTCGAAGAGCTGTCCCTGCCGCAGCAACTGGGTGAGCTGGCCAACCTCAAACGTGGCCTGGTGTTCGTGGTGGGCGGCACCGGTACCGGCAAGTCGACCACCCTGGCGTCGATGATCCAGCAGCGCAACGAGACGGTGGGGGGGCATATCATCAGCGTCGAGGACCCTATCGAGTACGTGCACCCGCACAAGAAGGCGATCATCAATCAGCGCGAGGTGGGAATCGATACCGAGTCCTTCGAGGTGGCGTTGAAGAATACGCTGCGCCAGGCGCCGGACGTGATTCTGATCGGCGAGGTGCGCACGCGCGAAACCATGGAACACGCACTCACCTTTGCCGAGACGGGACACCTGTGCCTGGCCACACTTCACGCCAACAACGCCAACCAGGCCCTGGATCGCATCATTCACTTCTTTCCCCATGAGCGGCACGAACAGATATGGCTCGATCTCTCGCTCAACCTGCACGCCATCGTCGCCCAGCAGTTGCTGCCCACTCGTGATGGGGGGCGCTGCCCGGCTATTGAGATACTACTGCGTACCCCTTTGATCGCTGACCTGATCCGCAAGGGCGATGTCGGTGAAATCAAGAACGTCATGTCTCGCTCACGGGACCTCGGTATGCAGACCTTCGATCAGGCGCTTTACGAGCTCTACACGGCTGGGCAGATCACCGAGGAAGTGGCACTGGTGCATGCCGATTCGGCCAATAACCTGCGCATGATGATCAAGTACGAGGATGAAGGCAGCGACGTGCTGGCCAAGGCGCAGGATACGGCACAGCGTCTTTCACTGCGCGACGAGGATGATTTTTAGAAAACACTGAATCAATGCCTGTGCGGGCGGATCGCTGTGTTGCGCGGTGCTTCTTTTCTACAGTGCGTAGAGGGCTACGGGGCGTAGATGCCGCCTAGCACTCGCGGGCCGGCAGCGCCGGTGACGCTGGGCAGGTTGCCGGGCAACCCTTCGAGCCTGCGCCAGGCGAGCCAGGCGAAGGCGCCTGCTTCAAGCCAGTCGGCAGGCCAGTCCCAGTCACTGCTGGGTACCAGGGGAGTCTCTGGCAGATGTCGGCCAAGACGGGTCAGCAGGTCCGGGTTGTGGGTGCCGCCGCCGCAGGGAATCAAGGCTGCTGCTGGCGGAGCCCGAAGTCGCTCACGAGCCATCTCCACGCCGAGGGCAACACTGGTGGCAGTGAGCTCCGATAACGTGGCCTGCACGTCCTCGGAGGCTTCCCTTCCCGTCAAACGTTCTTCCAGCCAGTCGAGATGAAAGACCTCGCGGCCGGTGCTGCGCGGTGGCGGGCGATGGAAGAAGGGCTCAGTCAGCAAGCGCTCCAGCAGGGCTTCATCGACGCGTCCCGACGCGGCCCAGGTGCCCTCCGGGTCGAAGCGTCCGCCGCGATGCCGCGCATGCCAGCCATCCAGTAGGGCGTTGGCGGGGCCGGTATCGAAGCCGATGACCTCGGCGTCGCTTTCGGCAGGCGGCAGCAGCGTCAGGTTGGCGAAGCCGCCCAGGTTGAGCACCAGCAGCCACGCCCCATGCCGACGAAACAGGGCTTCATGAAAAGCGGGAGCGAGCGGAGCCGCCTGGCCGCCTGCGGCCAGGTCGCGGCGCCGGAAGTCGGCTACCACTGTGCAACCGCACAGCTCGGCCAACAGGCTGGGGTTGTCCAGCTGCAAAGTATAGGCAGGCGCCTCGCCATGCCCCCTGCCATGCCCCCATGGGGCATGCTCGATGGTCTGGCCGTGGCTGCCGATGGCGGCGATAGCATCGGGCGATTTGTCGCTGGCGGCGAGCAGCCGTTTCACGGCTGTCGCTTGCAAGCGGCAGAACGCGTTCTCGGCCGCAGCCAGTTCGGCAAATGCCGCGCGTTCGGCCTGGCAGAGTGCCAGTAGCGATTCGCGCAGACTCTCCGGCATAGGCTCGGCCCGGGTGGCGAGCAGGCGCGCATTGTTGTGGCCGTCGATTTCTACCAGAGCGGCATCGACACCGTCGAGACTGGTGCCGGACATCAGGCCGATGAACAGTGTCATTCCGCTACTCCCCGTTGCTGAGCCTCCTCCGCGAGGCGCCAAGTCATGCTAACATCCTGTTCCACTCAATGGACCCTGGTGGCAGGGCCTGGTAACCGTATTATGTGGAGTCGGAGACGATGACCGATGTCGCGAGCGCGCTGGCGCTTCTGAAGCGTGGCACCCACGAGATCCTGATCGAGGACGAGCTGGTCAAGAAGCTCGAGTCCGGACGCAAGCTGCGTATCAAGGCGGGTTTTGATCCTACCGCCCCGGACCTGCACCTCGGTCATAGCGTGCTGTTGACCAAGATGCGCCTGTTCCAGGAACTGGGGCACGAGGTCATCTTCCTGATCGGCGACTTCACCGGGCGCATCGGCGATCCCACCGGCAAGAATGTCACGCGCAAGCCGCTGACCGAGTCAGAGGTCCGCGCCAACGCTCAGACCTACAAGGAGCAGGTGTTCAAGATCCTCGACCCCGAGAAGACCGAGGTGCGCTTCAACTCGGAGTGGTTCTCCGCCATGACCGCGGCCGACATGATCGAGCTGGCCGGCCAGAGTACCGTGGCACGCATGCTGGAACGGGATGACTTCGACAAGCGCTACACATCGAGTCAGCCGATCTCCATTCATGAGTTTCTCTACCCACTGGTGCAGGGCTATGACTCCGTGGCGCTGAAGGCCGACGTGGAAATGGGTGGTACGGACCAGACGTTCAACCTTCTGATGGGTCGAGAGATCCAGAAGCACTTCGGCATGGAACCCCAGATCGTTATTACCATGCCGCTGCTCGAGGGGCTCGACGGCGTGCAGAAAATGTCCAAGTCGCTGGGCAATTATGTCGGCGTCGACGAAGCGCCAGGCTCTATGTTCAATAAGCTGGTTTCCCTGCCCGATAGCCTGATGTGGCGCTATTTCGAGCTGCTGTCATTGAAGAGCAACGAAGAAATTGAGAGTCTCAAGCGCGATGCCAAGCAGGGTGCCAACCCGCGTGATATCAAGATGATTCTGGCCCGGGAGCTGATCGCTCGCTATCACGGCGAAGGCGCGGCTGCCAATGCTCACCGATCGGCTGGCAATCAGTTGGCCGAGGGTGAGCTGCCCGAGGACCTGCCCGACGTCGAGGTCGATTTCGAAGGCAGTCCTCAGGCACCCATTGCCGCCGTACTCAATCGTTCGGGCCTGGTCAACAACAGCGCCCAGGCCAAGGACATGCTGGGTAATGGGCGGGTAAAGGTCGATGGTGAGGTGGTCGCCAAGGACCATATGCTCGATACCGGTAAGAGCTACATCATCCAGGCGGGCAAGAAGCGCCACGCGCGGGTGGCCCTGAGCTGAGTCCAATGCGTTTGTTTCCAGTGCCACTGATGACAGGTCAGTTGGCCTGCAACGCCCGCCATGTGCGGGTGTTGTTGTCTCTGGCCTGAGTAATCCATCCACAGCCACTTGTCCCAGGCCGCCTGTGGATAGCCTGGCTGCCCATCATTCCGTCATGGCCCCGTCATCG
>NZ_QPKI01000023.1 GCF_003339685.1 Halomonas sp. DQ26W
CGTGGATTCCGGGGAAGACGCCGAAATCGGTCACGATGAAACGGAATGGGCGGTCACGATGGCCCGGAACAGGCGGTCACGATAGAACGGAACGGTCGGTCACGATGACCCGGAATACGCACCGCCCAGGCAGCTCAGAAAATGTCCAGCTTGCCGTACACCCTGCACACCAAGTGCGCTGCCGCCCAGGCAGCTCAGAAATCACCACAGTGTCACCAAAATCATGGATAACCAGTGCGCTGCCGCCCAGGCAGCTCAGAAATCCACATAATGGCCCCAACCAGCGCAGAACGGGTGCGCTGCCGCCCAGGCAGCTCAGAAATTGATAGCGGGCATGGCGCTGCGGGAGAGCTTGTGCGCTGCCGCCCAGGCAGCTCAGAAAAGGGCAAGCGCTGTGCGGTGTTCTGTGTGAGCGTGCGCTGCCGCCCAGGCAGCTCAGAAACAGGAGCCACCCCATGGCACGCAGCTATGTAAGTGCGCTGCCGCCCAGGCAGCTCAGAAAATGATGCTGGCATAGAGATGGAGGATGCGAGAGTGCGCTGCCGCCCAGGCAGCTCAGAAAGCGATGGACGCGGTGGTAGATGGTGGTCATTGGTGCGCTGCCGCCCAGGCAGCTCAGAAAAACCAGTTGATCACCATGCCGGTCGCCATCAGGTGCGCTGCCGCCCAGGCAGCTCAGAAAATGACAGCGCGGATGAGGCGGGCGCATCGCTGGTGCGCTGCCGCCCAGGCAGCTCAGAAAAGGGGCTAGACGATGCGTAAGTGGTTCGCCATGTGCGCTGCCGCCCAGGCAGCTCAGAAAAGGCCAGCAAGCCGGCTGCCGACCACCCGTGGGTGCGCTGCCGCCCAGGCAGCTCAGAAATGCACAATATGCGCATGAGTGGGAGGTCGTTAGTGCGCTGCCGCCCAGGCAGCTCAGAAAAGCACGCCGTGCGCGCTGACCCCGCTGGGGCTGTGCGCTGCCGCCCAGGCAGCTCAGAAAGTTCGCGGCTAGCGGCAGGCAGGTCGCTTGAAGTGCGCTGCCGCCCAGGCAGCTCAGAAAGCCTATGTCGCGCGAACAGTGCGGAAGGATGAGTGCGCTGCCGCCCAGGCAGCTCAGAAATGCCGGTACGCAAGAAGCGGAGGGCAGAGACAGTGCGCTGCCGCCCAGGCAGCTCAGAAATACGACCTGGGCGCCAAGCCCGAACCATCCGAGTGCGCTGCCGCCCAGGCAGCTCAGAAAAGCTCCACAACCCGCTCCGCCAGCATATCTCTGTGCGCTGCCGCCCAGGCAGCTCAGAAAACGACACCAGCCACGTCGATGCGCTGATGACCGTGCGCTGCCGCCCAGGCAGCTCAGAAATACGACCTGGGCGCCAAGCCCGAACCATCCGAGTGCGCTGCCGCCCAGGCAGCTCAGAAAGCCACCCTGCCGTAGCAGGTTGACCATCTCAGGTGCGCTGCCGCCCAGGCAGCTCAGAAAATGAAGCGCGGCGTGGCCATGCAGGCGGCTAAGTGCGCTGCCGCCCAGGCAGCTCAGAAAAAGCTGGCCCGCCAGCTAGACAGCACCATCGGGTGCGCTGCCGCCCAGGCAGCTCAGAAAGATGAGCCCACCAGCTACGGCGCTCAGCTTGAGTGCGCTGCCGCCCAGGCAGCTCAGAAACAAGGACGCATCATAAGCTCCTGGGTATAGTAGTGCGCTGCCGCCCAGGCAGCTCAGAAATCGCGTGCTTTGTTTTGCGCTTTGCTGATACGGTGCGCTGCCGCCCAGGCAGCTCAGAAATTCAAGACCTTCGCTGCCGACGACCTGGTGGTGTGCGCTGCCGCCCAGGCAGCTCAGAAACTTGCCGCCGTTGCCCGCCTGCCTGGCGTTATGTGCGCTGCCGCCCAGGCAGCTCAGAAAACTCGCCACGCGGCAGGGCGGGCAAGAAAAACGTGCGCTGCCGCCCAGGCAGCTCAGAAAATTAGAACTGCTCCTCATCTTGCGGTGTGTCTGTGCGCTGCCGCCCAGGCAGCTCAGAAAGCCGTGCGCATCGGTGATGAGGTCATCCGCTAGTGCGCTGCCGCCCAGGCAGCTCAGAAACACCAAGACGGTCACGGCCTTCCAGTCGGGGCGTGCGCTGCCGCCCAGGCAGCTCAGAAAAGGTCCTCCAGCACATTCTCGACGCCCAGGATGTGCGCTGCCGCCCAGGCAGCTCAGAAAACCTCCATCGAGCGGTAGCGGAATGCGCCCGTGTGCGCTGCCGCCCAGGCAGCTCAGAAAGGGAGATCCAAGCATCAGTAGATTCGGGCTGCGTGCGCTGCCGCCCAGGCAGCTCAGAAAGGATTGTTGACGCGCTGATGCCGCTCTCTCGGGTGCGCTGCCGCCCAGGCAGCTCAGAAAGTGGCGCGGCTCCGAGGTAATCGGGCATCACGGTGCGCTGCCGCCCAGGCAGCTCAGAAAACGGTAATGAGGGATTCCGGCGTCTCGATCCCGTGCGCTGCCGCCCAGGCAGCTCAGAAAGCAAGGCCTGGCAACACCGCGGTCGCGAGCTAAAGCTACCTCCAACAACGTTCTTTTCTTATGTAGATGGAAGGCGGCCAGGGGCGTTCCGTTTACGCGCCGTGTCATGGCCGTGGGGTGCGGCGGTGGGGAGCGTTGCTGTTGGTGTTCTTCGCCAGGTCGGGCAACACCGGGGTCGCGAGCTGAAGCTACCTCCAACAGCGTACCTTTCTTATGTAGATGGTAGGCGGCAGGGGCGTTCCGTTTACGGGCCGTGTCATGGCCGTGGGGTGCGTCGGTGAGGAGCGCTGCTGTTGGTGTTCATCGCCAGGCTTGGCAACACCGCGGTCGCGAGCTAAAGCTACCTCCAACAACGTTCTTTTCTTATGTAGATGGAAGGCGGCAGGGGCGTTCTGTTTACGCGCCGTGTCATGGCCGTGGGGTGCGGCGGTGGGGAGCGCTGCTGTTGGTGTTCTCTCCAAGGTTGGCAACACCGCGGTCGCGAGCTAAAGCTACCTCCAACAACGTTCTTTTCTTATGTAGATGGAAGGCGGCAGGGGCGTTCTGTTTACGCGCCGTGTCATGGCCGTGGGGTGCGTCGGTGAGGAGCGTTGCTGTTGGTGTTCTTCGCCAGGTCGGGCAACACCGCGGTCGCGAGCTAAAGCTACCTCCAACAGCGTACTTTTCTTATGTGGATGGAAGGCGGCCAGGGGCGTTCCGTTTATGCGCCGTGTCATGGCCGTGGGGTGCGGCGGTGGTGATTGCCGGCGTTGGCGTTCATCGCCAGGTTTGGCAACACCGCGGTCGCGAGCTGAAGCTACCTCCTGCAGCGGTTTTTTCTTATGTCGTTGAGTCGTTTGTGTGGTGTTGGGTTGCGGTATGCTGGTGCGACAACAGCTTGGGAGGGTTTTGCTATGACCGATCAAACCGCTTTTCAGCAGGCGATGGCGGCTCTCGATGCCTTGCATGCGGAGGATCCTCGCCGGGTGGAGGTCGAGGGGGAGTCGCTGCCGATGGAGCTGTGGCATGCGGGGCGCATGAGTGCTTGGCTGGAGCGGGTGGCGCCGGCGGCGGATGAGCTGACGCAGCTGGCGGTGCGTTCGCAGCATATGCAGCGCTGGCAGGTGCCGCGCAGCGAGTATCCGGAGGGCCGGGTGGGGTATCTGACCTGGCGGCGTGACCAGGCCAAGCGGGCCGGCGAGACCACGGCGCGGGTGATGGAGGCGTGCGGCTATTCGCCGGAGGATGCGGCGCGGGTGGCGCAGATGATCCGCAAGCAGGGCCTAGGCCGCGACGAGGGCACCCAGGCGGTGGAGGATTGTGCCTGCCTGGTGTTCCTGGAGAACTACTTCGCCGACTTCTCGAAGCAGGTCGACCACGATCACCTGATTCGCATCGTGCAGATGACCTGGAAGAAGATGTCGCCAAAGGCCCATGAACTGGCGCTCGAGTTGCCGATGACCGACAAGGCGCGGGGGCTGGTGGAGGAAGCCCTGGCGGGCTAGGCGGGATTGAGCCGAGTGCAGGTGGTGCTCTTCCAGGGATGGTGAGGTGCGTCAGGACGGTTAGCGCTGACTCGGCCGGCCCAGGGTCACCGTGAGGCTGTCTTGGGTTTCGCACGGCTTCCCGTGGCGCAGGGTCAGGCGGCGTTCGCCCAGCTCCATGACCACGGCGAACAGGGTTTCCATGCGTTCGTCGGGGGGCTGGTCGGGGTTGAAGTGGCGACAAATCGACAGCGGGGCGTTGTGGTGGTCGCTGAGGATGTCGAACAGGGTGGCTTCGTCCACCTCGCTGTCGGTGGCCAGTTCGTCGTGCAGCAGGGTATCGAGCCGCTGCAGCCGGGGCTGCGAGTCGATGCGGGGGAAGTCCTGGACCTGGCAGCCGGCGGCGTAGAGGTGGTTGGTGTGGGTGACGATGCCGTCCTGCGGCGTGAGCCGGCCGGGCTCGCCGGGCTGCACCTCCAGGCCCATGGCCCGGCCGTCGCCAGCGGCGAGCAGGAAGTGGGCCGGTGAGCAAACCCGGTCGTTACGGGCCACGTCCAGGGCGCTCTCCCAGTCGGGGCATTCCAGTATCTTGCGCAGCGCCACGTGGATCGGCAGTCCGTCGCCGCAGGTCTGCGAGCGGATGGCGTTGAGGCATACGCCGATACCGTTGGCGTTCATGCCCACCTTGCCGACCATGCCCGCTTCGCCGACGCTGACCAGCGGCACGCTGCCGGTACCGTCGATATGCAGGACCACCACGTTGTGCAACTGATCGGTGCGCCAGTCCCAGTTCTGGGCCAGCCACTGGCGGCCCTGACGCTGCAGCGAGAAGGCCGAGCAGCCGCCGCTGGCGCGGGTCAGTGCGATCTCGCTGCGGCAGTTGAGGGTGAGGATGTCGGTGACGTCGACCCCGGCGCCTTCGGCGATGCCTGCCATCTCCTCTAGGATGGCGGGAAAACCCCGCTCGATCATGGCCTGGAAGCGCACGGCTTCCTGGCGGGCCTCTTCCCAGCGGATGCCGACGAAGTCGTGGAATAGCTGTGCGTATACCGCCAGGCTGTGTTGAATAAGCCGGGTATGAATGCGGCCATGCGCCGCGCCGATGTCATGCCGGTTGCCGGACAACCGGGTCACCGCCAGGGTGTGGGTGGGCTCGGTCACAGCACTTCCTCGAGCAGATCCAGGAAGGCCGACCAGGAGTGCTCGTCGGCGCGCTGGCGTTCGTAGTCGTCCAGGCCGTTCCAGTCATGAATGATCAGCACCGCGCCGCGGGATTCGCCGTCGGCGGTGGCGAGATAGCCTTCGAAGCTTTTGTTGTCGACCTCGTAGACGATATCGCTGCCGGACGGGGTAAAAGCGTGGGCGCTGGTGGCAAGGCCAAGACTGACCAGTAGGGGCAGGCTGCCTGCCAGGCGGGGAGAGGTTGCGGGCCGCATGGGGTTGCTCCTGTCGCTTGGGCGTGGTTCGGACCCTCAGTATAGGTGCCCCGGAGACGGCCAGGCGCCAACGTTGAATTTTTCCCCATCAGTCTGTCGGCGATTATTCCACGTGATCAGCGGGTTAGCGCTTCATTGATTGTCGCTAACGTTGGCAGTGGGGCTTGTGTTTTGGTGCCGATCCTTCCAGATTTAGGGGGTGCACTTTTTTCGCAACCAGAGTGAGAAGAACAACCATGAAAAAACGCGTTTTGGCGATGGCCGTCGCAGCATCCAGCCTGGCATTCGTCGGTGCGGCGCAGGCTGAAGTGAAGATCGGTTTTCTGGGGGGCTTCACCGGCCCGATCGAGAGCCTGACGCCACCGATCTTCGATGGTGCCCAGCTGGCGGTCCAGCAGATCAATGATCAGGGGGGCATCCTGGGCGGCCAGACGCTGGTCATGCCCAGTGCGGATACCACCTGTAGCGACGCTTCGGCGGCCTCCAATGCGGCGGACCGCATGGTCAACACCGAACAGGTCACCGCCATCGTGGGTGCGCTGTGTACCGGGGCGACCATTGCGGCGGCCAACAACGCCGGCATCCCCGGCGGCGTGGTGATGGTGTCGCCGGCCTCCACGGCTCCGGCGGTTTCCGAGTTGGACGACAACGACCTGGTCTTTCGTACCGTGCCGTCGGATGCCTTCCAGGGCGAGATCCTGGCCAAGCTGATGCTCGACAAGGGCTTCGATGAGGTTGCGGTCACCTACGTCAACAACGACTACGGTCGCGGCCTGGCCGACGCCTTCGTCGAGGCCTTCGAGGCCGGCGGCGGTTTTGTCGCCGAGAACCTGGCCCACGAGGACGGCCGCGCCGACTATCGCTCCGAGCTAGGCTCGCTCTCCGGCAGCGGTGCCGAGACGCTGGTAGTGCTGGCCTATGCCGACGGCTCCGGCCAGACCGTGCTGCGTCAGGCCTACGAGAGCGGTATGTTCACCCAGTACGCTGGCGCCGACGGCATGGTGGGTACGTCGCTGGTCGAGGCGGTGGGTGCCGATGTCCTAGAAGGCATGATCGCCACCCGCCCGGGCAGCCCGGACCTGCCGGGTACCGAGCTCTTCAACCAGGCCGCCGAGGAAGCGGGCTTCGACCCCAGCGCGGTCTTCGCCGCCCAGGCCTACGACGCCGCCTTCCTGCTGGCGCTGGCCATCGAGCAGAACGGCAGCGCCGAGCGTGAAGGGCTCTCCGCGGCGCTGCGCAGCGTCTCCAGCGAGCCCGGCGAAGTGATCCTGCCCGGCGAGTGGGAAAAGGCCGTTGAGCTGATCGCTGCCGGTACCGAGATCAACTACGAGGGCGCTTCCGGCCGGCATGAGTTCGACGAGGCCGGCGACGTGCCTGGTGTCGTGGTCGAAATGGTAGTGGAAGACGGCGCCTTCGTCAGCAAGGGGCAGGTCGACCTCTAAGACGGTAGCGCAATGCGGCAATAAATAGCCCCGGCGGGTTTATACCCCGCCGGGGCTTATTACTTCTAACCGTGGTGCTTGACCTTCTCTGGCAACAACCCCTTTGGCGCGAAGCGCAGCACCAGGGTGATCAACAGGCCGATCACCAGCACCCGGGCCTGCAGTGCCCGGCTGGAGAGATTGGCGGGAGGCTCCCAGCCGAAGGCGCCTTCGCCGAACATCACCGCCAGGTTCATCAGGAACAGCGCCAGCGGTTCCGACATCAGCCAGATGATATAGACCGCCACGGCGCCGAAAATGGTGCCCAGGTTATTGCCGGGGCCGCCGAGGATCACCATCACCAGCACCAGGAAGGTGTGGTTGAGCGGCAGGTAGCCCTGGGGGTCGAACAGGCTGTTGAACGTGGCCAGCGCACCGCCGCCGACGCCCATCAGAATGCAGCCCAGTACGAAGATCTCCAGGCGACGCTTGTTGATATCCTTGCCCATGGCCGCGGCGGAGACTTCGTTGTCGCGGATGGCGCGGATCATGCGGCCCCACGGTGCATGGTAAGCGCGGTGCAGCAGGAAGAAAATCACCGCGATCATCACCGCCGTCACCGACAGATAGATCGCACGAGAGAGAGTGAAGCCCAGTTCGGCAGGCCCAGGTGTGGGCCAGGGCAGCGGTGAGACGGTGGCGGTGCCGCGGGTCAGCCAGTCGGAGTTCTTGAGGAAGGCCTTGATGATCTCGGCGATGCCCAGGGTGGCGATGGCCAGGTAGTCGCTGCGCAGGCCCAGGCAGATGCGCCCGATGTAATAGCCGATGCCGCCGGCCAGCGCTCCGCCGACGATCCAGCCGGTCCAGGCCGGCAGACCCAGGCCGCCGACAAAGCCTGCCCGGGACTGAATTTCACTGGTGACCTCGCGCAGCATGCTGATGACGACCAGATAGAGCACCACTGCCAGGATCACGGCGAATACCGTACGCAGCGTTTTCGGCACACCGAGGCGGTCGAGCCGGGTGGCGCCGACCACGAGCACGATCGCGGCCACTATATAGAGCAGCACGCGGCCTAGCTCGCCGGGCAGTTCGCTGCCCCAGAAGTCGTCGTTGATCGGTACGCTGAAGAACATCGCGGAGAAACCGCCGATGGCGACGAAGCCCATGACGCCGGCATTGAATTGGCCGGCGTAGCCCCATTGGATGGTGAGGCCCAGGGCCAGGATGGCGTAGCAGGAGGCCTCTACCAGCATGCGGGTGCTGTAGGCGGTGCCCATGGCCATATAGACGCCCAGTACTGCCACCAGCAGGGCGCCGAATAGCACGACTTCGCGTACCGGAAAGCGGCTCTGTGACGTCGTCTCGGTCGGGGTGGGAGTGGGGTTGCTCATCAGATCACCTTACCCTTGAAGATGCCGGTGGGACGCCAAACCAGGATGGCCACCAGGATGAAGAAGGGCACCACGATCTTGTACTCGGTGCCGACGAAGGCGAGGTTACGGGGCAGTTCAAACCACTCCGGGAAGTAATGGGCGATGGGCCGCAGCAGCACCGCCCAGTTGAACACCGCCAGGGTCTCGGCGAAGCCAACCACGAAACCGCCGGCAATGGCGCCGTAGGGGTGGCCCACGCCGCCGACAATGGCCGCGGCGAAGATCGGCAGCAGCAGGAAGAAGCTGAGGTCGGGCTTGAAGGTCACGTCCAGCGACAGCAGGGTGCCGGCAATGGCCGCCAGGCCCCCAGCGATTACCCAGGTCACTGCCACGATGGTGTTGGTATTGATCCCCGAAGCGCGGGCCAGGTCCGGGTTGTCGGACATGGCACGCATCGCCTTGCCCAGCCGTGAGCGGTTGAGGAACAGGTGCAGCCCCACCACCGAGGCGATGGTTAGGATGAAGAGGATGACCTGCGGCTCGGTGATGATGACCGGGCGCGTGGCGAGTTCGAAGGGCAAGTCCAGCCGGTAGATCTCCTTGCGCTCGGCAATATACAGGCTCTGGGCACTGGTGCCGGCGAACAGGCGGATCAACCCCTGCAGAATCATGGTGACGCCAAGCGATGCGATGACCAGCACGATGGGCTTGACCCCATGGGCACGCAGCGGCTTGTAGAACGCCTTGTCGATACCCACGGCCAGCAGCGCGGTGAGCGCCATGGCCAGCGGCAGCATGACCACTGCGGTGGGCAGGCCGACCACGGCACCGGCCCCCGGGAAGGCCATGGTCAGCAGCAGCACCATGAAGGCGCCGAAGGTCATCATGTCGGCGTGGGCGAAGTGGGCGAAGCGCATGATACTGAACACCAGCGTCACGCCGATGGCGCCGATGGCGTAGATCGAGCCGGTCACGCTGCCGGCGATCACCACGTTGTTGATGAAGAAAACCAGTTCATTCACGTCATTATTCTCCAGGTACTGGCTAGCCGCCGAGGAAGCTCTTGGCGACTTCCGGGTCGGCTAGCAGCGCTGCGCCGGTATCGGTGAAACGATTCTGGCCGGCGGCCAGCACAAAGCCCTTGTCGGCGATAGCGAGTGCCTGCTTGGCGTTCTGCTCCACCATCAAGATGCCCACACCCGCGGCATTGATCTCTTTCACCCGTTCGAAGATCTCGTTCATGTAGAGCGGGGAGAGGCCGGCGGTGGGTTCGTCGAGCAGCAGCACATCGGGTTCTGCCATCAGCGCCCGGCCCATGGCCACCATCTGGCGTTGGCCGCCGGAGAGCTCGCCGGCGGGCTGATGGCGCTTTTCATGGAGCGGCGGAAAGAAGCCGTAGACCTTGTCGAGCATGCGCTTGACGTTGTTAGGCTTGAGGAAGGCCCCCATCTCCAGGTTTTCCTTGACCGTGAGGCTGGGGAAGACATTCTTCTCCTGAGGGATGAACCCCATGCCCTTCTGTACCAACTTATTGGGAGGCAGGTTATGGATCGGCTCGCCGCGCAGCAGGATCTCGCCCTGGTTGACGGTGAGCAGGCCGAATATGGCCTTGAGCATGGTCGACTTGCCGGCGCCGTTGGGGCCGACGATCACACCGATCTCGTTGGCCTCGATGGTCATGTTCACCCCGTTGAGGATGTTCATGCCGCCGTAGCCGCCGTGCACATCGCGTGCTTCGAGTAGTGGCATCTTGGATTCTCTGCGCTAGTCGTTACTGTTCTTCTCTTGACCCGTCTGGGCAGGGCAGTGGTTCAGGCGCCGCTGGTGTCGGCGCCATCAGGCGACGTTGGAACCAAAGTAGGCCTCGATCACCTGTGGGTTGTTCTGGATTTCTTCGATGGTGCCTTTAACCATCACGCTGCCCTGGGCGAGCACGATCACCGGGTCGCAGAGCCGGGCGATCATGTCCATGTCGTGCTCGATGACCAGGAAGGTGTAGCCCATCTCGCGGTTGAGGCGCTCGATATTGGTCACCAGGTCGCCGAGCAGGGTGCGGTTGACCCCGGCGGCGATCTCGTCGAGCAGCACGACTCGGGCATTGGTCATCATGGTGCGGCCGAGCTCGAGGAGCTTCTTCTGGCCTCCAGAGAGGTTGCCGGCCAGCTCGTTGCGTACGTGGTGCAGGCCGACGAAGTCGATCACCTCCAGGGCACGGCGGCGCACCTCGGCTTCTTCGCTGCGCACCATTCCGGGCTTCAGCCAGGCGCTGAAGAGGCTTTCGCCGGCTTGGCGCGGTGGCACCATCATCAGATTCTCCAGTGCGGTCATCTGGGAGAACTCGTGGGCGATCTGGAAGGTGCGCAGCAGCCCCTTGTGGAACAGTTCGTTGGCCGGACGGTTGGTGATGTCCTCGCCATCTAGCAGGACCTGGCCGCTGTCCAGCGGCAGGGCGCCGGCAATGATATTGAACAGGGTGGACTTGCCGGCCCCGTTGGGGCCGATCAGCCCGGTGATGGAGCCTTCCTCCACCTGGATGGAGCAGTCGTTGATGACCTTCAGGCCACCGAAGGCCTTGTTGACGTGCCTGACGTCGATGATGGCTGGCATGTTGGTTCCGCCCAGTTTTTCCGGAGTCCGATGGCTCCCGGAGTCTTGTTATGGTGCACCGCAGTACCTGTCGGTACCTCCTTGCGGTGACACACTGGATTGTGAGGCCGCCGCACGGGGGCGGCGGCGGCCTGCGTTACGACTCCTGGTTGCTGCTGACCAGGAAGGTGCGTCCGGCAGCAAAGGCGCCGACGATCACCAGGGCGCCCACGGTGGGAATCAGGTAGCCCTCGATCTGCGGAATGCTGCGCAGGAAGACGAAGGCCACTGCTGCTGGCGCCACGAAGCGCACCAGGAAGCGCCAGATAGTGAACCATGTCTCGCTGGTGCGCATCTCCTTCATGACCTCGGAGTGGGTCAATGCCCAGCCGGTAAAAAGCGCGATCAGCAGCCCGCCCAGCGGCATGAAGATATTGGTCAGCAGTTCGATGAAGTCGAAGGCGCTGCGGCCGAACAGGGTGTGGAAGATCGTACCCTCGGCGTAGATATTGAAGCTCACCACGGTGAGTAGCCCCAGGGCCCAGCTTGCCGTCACCATGCCGAACACCGCCTGGGGGCGGGTCAGGTCGAAGCGCTCCACCAGGAAGGCGGCCACTGGCTCGATCAACGAAATCGAGGAACTGACCGCCGCGCCCAGCACGAGAATGAAAAAGACCCCGCCGACCAGGGCGCCGAACGGCATCTCGGCGAACGCCAGTGGCAGTGACACGAACATCAGCCCGGGGCCGGCGGCGGCATCGAGGCCGGCGCCGAACACCAGCGAGAAGATGGCAAGGCCGGCAATCATGGCCACGGCGGTATCGACGATGGCGATGGCAAAGGCGGTGCGGGTCAGCGACACCTCGCTGGACATGTAGGCGCCATAGGCCATGATCGCGCCCATGCCGAGGCTCAGGGTGAAGAACGACTGCCCCATCGCCTGTAGCCAGCCTTCGAGGCTCAGGGCGCCGATATCGAAGGTGAACAGGAAGCCGACCGCTGCGCCGAAGTCGCCATTGGCGATTCCGTAGCCAAGCACCACCAGCAGGATCACAAACAGCGACGGCATCATGATGCGCAAGCCGTTTTCAAGGCCCTTGTGGATACCCATGCCGACAATCAGCCCAGAGGCAATGATGAACAGGGTGTGATAGAGGGTGAGCAGCCCTGGGGAGGCAAGCAATGCGTCGAAACTGGCACCGATGGTATCGGCGTCGGCACCGGCCAGCGAGCCGGTAAACATCTGTCCGGTATAGTGAAATGCCCAGCCGGCGATGACCGAATAGAAGCTCAGGATCAGGAAGGCCGAGGCCGCTCCCAGCCAGCCGATGCACTCCCAGGCCCGCGAAGTGTTGTGCGTTCGGGTCAGGTGACGCATTCCCATGATGGGGCTGCGGCGGCTGGCCCGGCCGAGCATGGTCTCGCCGATCAGGATAGGTATGCCGACGGCGAAGATGGTCAGCGCATAAACGAGGATGAAAGCCCCGCCGCCGTTCTCGCCGGCTAGGTAGGGAAAGCGCCACAGGTTGCCGAGACCTACTGCCGAGCCGACCGCAGCCAGCAGAAAGGTGCCCTTGTGTGTCCAGACGTTGTGCGTGCTCATTGAGGTTCCGAGGATCGGGTCAGGGCCTTGTGGGCCGTCTATGGTTGCCGCCCGTGACCGTACCGGTAGATGGGATCCAAGCGGCGCGTACACTGTGCGACAGAACCCAGGGTTCTGGCCAGTGGTGTTGCGTTAAGGTTACGTTGGGGGCGACTGATGACGGGCGCCATCGATCATGTAGGGTCATCGTCTTCATCGTCCTTGTCACCGCCGGTGGGTTCGAAGGCACGGCTTGCATCTGGCAGCCGCACGATATCGCCCTTGGCCAGCTTGCCGGCAAGCTGGCGCCGCTTGCCGGTGCCGGGGTTGATCAGTGCCACCACCTCACCGATGCTGGTACTGTCGACGTAGGCGTCGACCCGAATGCGCACCACTACGCCTTGGTAGCGGGCCGAGAGAATGTCGCCCGGACCGGGATCGGAGTATCCGATGGGGTTCTTTTCGTAGTGGCGCATGACACTGTCGGCACCGGGGTCGTCCCATTCCACGTGTTTGTGCATGATCGTTTCTCCTTGGGTGGTGTTTTTCTCCAAGGGTAGCCATGGCAGTGGAGAAGCACAGCACTCTAAGCAAATCACCTGTGAGATGCCATAACGACTGACACGTCGTTCGCACCATACGACGACACCCGCCGATAAGGGCGGGTGTTGTTTGCCTGGAGCAGTACAGCTTACTTCTTGGCGCGCTTGCGCTCGTTTTCCTTGAGGAACTTCTTGCGCAGGCGGATATGGTTGGGCGTGATCTCGACCAGTTCGTCGGAGTCGAGGAACTCGATGGCCTGCTCGAGCGAGAACTTCACCGGCGGGGTCAGGACAATGTTCTCGTCATTGCCGGTGGAGCGCATGTTGTCGAGCTTCTTGCCCTTGGTGGGGTTGACCACCATGTCGCTGGCGCGGTTGTTGATGCCGACCAGCATGCCCTCGTAGACCTCGGTGGCGTGGTCGATGATCAGCTTGCCACGCTCCTGCAGGGCATAGAGCGCGTAGGCCAGGGCCTTGCCGTCGACCATGGAGACCAGCACGCCATTGCGCCGCTCGATGGAGGCATCGGGCTTCAGCGGGCCGTAGTGGTCGAAACGGCTGGTGAGGATGCCGGTGCCCGAGGTCAGGGTCAGGAACTGGCCGCGAAAGCCGATCAGGCCGCGGGCCGGGATCATGAAGTCCAGGCGCACACGGCCCTTGCCGTCGGGGTTCATGTTGGTCAGCTCGCCCTTGCGGTAGCCAAGCTCCTCCATGACGGCGCCCTGGTGCTGCTCCTCGCAGTCGATGATCACCTCTTCGTACGGCTCCTGCTTGACGCCGTCGATCTCCTTGATGATCACCTCGGGGCGGCCAACTGCCAGCTCGAAGCCCTCGCGACGCATGGTCTCGATCAGCACCGAGAGGTGCAGCTCGCCGCGACCGGAGACCTTGAATTTCTCGGGGGTCTCGCCCAGCTCGACGCGCAGCGCCACGTTGTGGATCAGCTCCTGGTCGAGACGCTCCTTGATGTTGCGGCTGGTGACGTACTTGCCGTCACGGCCGGCGAAGGGCGAGTCGTTGACCTGGAAGGTCATGGAGACCGTGGGCTCGTCCACCGACAGCGGCGGCAGGGCTTCGACGGTGGCCTGGTCGCACAGGGTGTCGGAGATCGACAGGTTGTCGATGCCGGTGATGCAGACGATATCGCCGGCATCGGCCTGCTCGGTCTGTACGCGCTCCAGGCCCATGTGGGTCATCACCTGGCCGATCTTGCCTTTGCGGGTGGTGCCGTCGGTGCTGATCACGGTGATCTGCTGGTTGGGACGCACGCTGCCGCGCTTGATGCGCCCCAGGCCGATGACGCCGACATAGCTGTTGTAGTCGAGCGCCGAGATCTGCATCTGGAATGGGCCGTCGAGCTCGACCTTGGGCGGTTCGACGATGTCGACGATGGACTGCAGCATCGGCGTCATGTCGTCAGCCAGTTCTTCCGGGTCCAGGCCGGCGATGCCGTTGAGCGCCGAGCAGTAGATAATCGGGAAGTCGAGCTGCTCATCGGTGGCGCCAAGGTTGTCGAACAGGTCGAAGATCTGGTCAATGACCCAGTCGGGACGCGCGCCGGGGCGGTCGATCTTGTTGACCACCACGATCGGCTTGAGGCCCTGGGCGAAGGCCTTCTGGGTCACGAAGCGGGTCTGGGGCATGGGGCCGTCGACAGCATCCACCAGCAGCAGCACCGAGTCGACCATGGACATGACGCGCTCGACCTCGCCACCGAAGTCGGCGTGTCCTGGCGTGTCCACGATATTGATGTGGTAGACCTGGTCGGCATCGGGTGCCTGCCAGCGAATTGCGGTGTTCTTGGCCAGGATGGTGATGCCGCGTTCCTTTTCCTGGTCGTTGGAATCCATGACGCGCTCTTGCCCCTCGGCCTTGCGGTCCAGCGTGCCGGACTGGCTGAGGAGCTTGTCGACCAGGGTGGTTTTGCCATGGTCGACGTGGGCAATAATGGCGATATTACGAAGGCTCTCGATCTGAGAGGGAACGGCTGTGCTCATAGGTTGTGGCTCGTCATCATCTACGCACCTATGTACACATATGAAAAAGTACCCTAGGCGCGGGGGTAGGGAGAGTGGAGGCGCATTGTACAGACTAGGAAGGTAGGCGAATAGCAGAACCTCAGCATTGCGCCGTGGTTGTAGGCGCTTCTCAGCTTGCTGCAGGGCCGAGACCTCCTTGCGGGTGATTCCGCGCTGCCTGTTCTGCTGGTGTCCAGCGGATGAAATTAGCAAGATCGGTGCGATAAAAACCAGTCTGGCTACTTTTCGATGCTTTTGTACACTCTAAGCATACGTTTATTGACAATATTTTTCTTTCCGCGCCCGGCAAGTTCGTACCTACGCTTGTCGTCAAGGAGACGGCGGCCATGTATGCGAGCAGTATTGTTTTCGATGCCCGCTCGTTCGGCGCCCAGCTACCACGCCATCTCGCCGCACTGCATCGTGTCATGCGCTACGGGGAGGGGAAGCATGAGTTGCTGGTGGTCGACGATACCGGCGATCGGCGCTTGCCAGGGCTGGCCTGTCGTTTCGGCGTCACCCTGGTGTCCTGTCGTTCTCACCCGCTGGGGGAGCGTCTCAACATTGCCGTGGCAGCCAGTCAGGGTGAATTGCTGCTCTTTCCCGGCCTGGCTCTGGACGGCTTCCACCGATGGCTGGCTAGCCAGTTCGCCGGCCTGGGCCGGCAGGAGTGGGATGCCGTGGTATTGCGGGCGCGACGGGAGAGCGTACTGTTGCGGCTGTTGAGTCGGCTGCACCGCACATCGCCTACCGACACCTTCTGTGTGACACACCGCTGGTTCGAGCGTATCGGCGGATTTGATCCCGCGCTGGAGCAAAGCGCCCTGCCCGAGCTGATCGAGCGGCTGCAAGCTTGCCAGGCTCGAGTATCGATAGAGAGCGCCTGAGCCCCCTCTCGCTGGACATGGCAGCGCTCACCGGGAGGCGGGCGCTGAGACAGGTTATCTGGCTCGAAACCAGGAGCAGCACGGGCAGAAGTAAGGTTTGCATTCATATAGTGCAAAAAGCGGCAAGTGAGCGCTATTTTGGTGCAAGAATGGCGCGTGCCGTCATTTCTGATGGCTCGACTTACATATCTGGTGCAAGAAAGGACGGGCGAGAGTGGGAAAAAACATCAATAAAACAATGCATTAAAAAAATATGGCTTGTGATGGTGCAATGTTGGCATGCAGCCTGCATTGGATTGCCCAGCTCCCATGCCCGTGCATGGTGATCGTGGGCACCAAGCTCACAGCGTGCTACAACATGCGTTGGGCCGAAACCAGCGCCAGTGGATCATCAGCCAACGAATCGAGCCATATTCGCTCTAATGGAGGACATAATGTCTGCCAAGACTCTCGCCCTGATCGAAGAAAACGACGTGAAGTGGGTTGACCTGCGCTTCACCGATACTATAGGCAAGGAGCAGCACGTCACCATTCCCGCGCGTGACGTGGACGACGAATTTTTCGAGAACGGCCAGATGTTCGATGGCTCCTCCATCTCCGGCTGGAAAGGCATCAACGAGTCGGACATGATTCTGCGTCCGGAAGACGGCACTGCCTTCCTTGATCCGTTCACCGAAGATGCCACCATCGTGCTGCGCTGCGATATCATCGAGCCCGCCACCATGCAGGGCTACGAGCGAGACCCGCGCTCCATCGCCAAGCGCGCGGAAGCCTACTTGCAGTCCAGCGGCCTAGGCGACACCGCTTTCTTTGGTCCGGAGCCGGAATTCTTCATCTTCGACGAGGTCCACTGGAAGACCGATATCGAAGGGGCTATGTACAAGATTTCCTCGGAAGAGGGTGCCTGGTCCACCGACCGTCAGGTCGAGGGCGGCAACCTGGCACACCGTCCGCGGGTCAAGGGCGGCTACTTCCCGGTACCCCCGGTGGACAGCTTCCACGACATCCGTGGTGCCATGTGCAATACCCTGGAAGCGATCGGCCAGACCGTCGAAGTGCATCACCACGAGGTGGCCAACGCCGGCCAGAACGAGATCGGCGTCAAGTTCAACACCCTGGTGAAGAAGGCCGATGAGCTTCAGGAGATGAAGTACGTCGTGCACAACGTGGCTCACGCCTATGGCAAGACCGCGACCTTCATGCCCAAGCCGCTGGTTGGCGATAACGGCTCCGGCATGCACGTGCACCAGTCCTTCTGGAAGGATGGCGTTAACCAGTTCGCAGGCGACCAGTACGCCGGGCTGTCCGAGATGGCGATCTACTACATCGGCGGTATCATCAAGCACGCCCGTGCTCTGAACGCCTTCACCAACGCCTCGACCAACTCCTACAAGCGTCTGGTGCCGGGTTTCGAGGCGCCGGTGATGTTGGCCTATAGCGCTCGCAACCGCTCCGCTTCCATCCGTATTCCCTATACCGCCAGCCCCAAGGGCAAGCGCGTCGAGCTTCGCTTCCCGGACCCGACCGCCAACCCCTACCTGTGCTTCGCGGCGATGCTGATGGCCGGTATCGATGGCATCAAGAACAAGATCCATCCCGGTGATGCCATGGACAAGAACCTGTACGACTTGCCGCCGGAAGAGGGCAAGTCCGTACCCACCGTGGCCAATAGCCTGGATCAGGCGCTGGAAGCGCTGGATGCCGATCGTGCCTTCCTCACGGAAGGTGGTGTCTTCACCGACGACATGATCGATGCCTACATCGAACTGAAGATGGAAGACGTGGAGCGTATCCGCATGAGTACGCACCCGGTCGAGTTCGACATGTACTACAGCTGCTGAGGCACGCCGAGCCGCCCGACCCGTATCACTGGGTCGGGCCGCCCGGGGCGACTCGGGCGCGCTAGTGTCAGGCAGTCGTGTCAGGCAAGCGTGTCGGGAATCGTGTTCTGCAATCACAGGGGCTCCGTCTTGGCGGAGCCCCTTTTTGTCGTACACTTGAACCAATGGCTTGGCTTGATACGACAGGCCGCTGACCGTGACGCCCAAACGATGCGGGGCGCCGACGAAGGAGACCGATCCTCATGAAGAAGGCGCTTTTGACTATGGTTGGGCTGTTGATCGCGACGTCGGCCTTGGCGACGACTATCTATCGCACCGTCGACTCCCAGGGTAACGTGATCTTCACCGACAGCCCGGACGGGGGCGGCGAACCGGTTGAGCTGACACCGCTCACCGTAGTGCCGTCCCGAGGTCTTTCGGGTCAGGCAGAGCCGCCCCGCGTGGAGGGCCGCACGCCGCGTCTCAGCGAGTCCCTGGGCCAGCCGTTCATGCCTTACGATGCCTTTCGTATCGTTTCGCCAGCACATGGCGCCGATCTGGCTGCCAGCTATGCGGGAAACGTGCAGGTCGAAATTGCCATCGAGCCTGGGCTACGGCCCGACCACCGGGTCCGGCTGCTGGTCGATGGCCGGGTGAGCCAGACTGCGATGCACTCCACTACCTTCATGCTTACCGATCTCGATCGTGGCCAGTATGTGATCCAGGCCGAGCTGCTGGACGCCAGCGGGGAGATTCGCCATCGCACCCAGCCGGTGACCCTCCATATTCAGCGCACCCCTGTCGGCTGAGGTAGTAACGGCCACTTGGCTCGCCTGTTTTTTTCGTCCATCTGTGCTCCATGAGAGGTCGTTTGCCGGTGACGCCTTGGTAGACACTCCGCCTGCGCACCATAATGGTGCGCGACATGACTGCCACAATGCCCTGAAGCGGCGCCAAAGCGCGTCTTTCAAACTTGGCGCGTTTCTTGCTTCAGCAATGGTTAGCTATGCTGGTCACGAAAACTGCTGTCGTCGCGGCCGTTTCACGGGATGCGCGAAACGGGTGCAGGTTCACACCAAGGGAAGGCCAATGTACCGACGCCTGATGGAACATCTCACCACCGCGGTGCTGCTGTTGGACGATGAGCTACGGCTGAGTTGGATGAACCCGGCCGCCGAAGCGCTGCTGGCGGTCAGTCTGGGGCGTGTGAAAGGTATGCGCCTGTCGGCGTTGGTCGCCGAGGATGACGGAATGAGTGCAGTGCTGGCCAAGTCCCGCGATGACGGTCATCCCTTCACCCAGCGGGAGGTGAGGCTATCCCTCGTCACCGGTGCGGCGATCACCGTCGACTATACCGTCACGCCGCTCTCGTCGGAGGAGCTGCTGGTCGAAATGGAACCCCGAGACCGTCTGCTGCGTATCTCGCGGGAGGAGGCGCTGCTCAACCGCCAGGAGGCGATCAAGGTGCTGTCGCGCGGGCTGGCCCATGAGGTGAAGAATCCGCTGGGCGGTATTCGCGGCGCCGCCCAGTTGTTGGAGCGTGACCTCGATGATCCTGATCTGGCCGAGTTCACCCGTATCATCATCGAGGAGGTGGACCGCCTGCGCGACCTGGTCGACAGCATGCTGGGGCCCAACAAGCTGGTACGCCATGAGCCGCTCAATATCCATAAAGTGCTGGAGCGAGTACGCGCACTGCTGATTGCCGAGACTCCCGGGGTGCAGGTGGCGCGTGATTACGATCCCAGTCTGCCGGACTTCCCGGGTGATGAGGCGCAGATGATCCAGGCCGTTCTCAACGTGGCACGTAACGCCGTGGAGGCCATGGCCGAGGCAGGAATCGGCCAGCCGCACTTGCTGATGAGAACTCGGGCACGGCGCCAGTTCACGCTGGGTGCCGAACGACACCGCCTGGTCTGTGAGGTGGCGCTGATCGATAACGGTCCCGGTGTCCCAGAAAGTCTGCAGGAGACGCTCTTCTATCCCATGGTATCCGGCCGTGCCGAGGGCAGTGGACTGGGATTGTCCATTGCCCAAGGCATCCTGCATCAACATCAGGGTTTGATCGAATGCGAATCCCGCCCTGGCCATACCGAATTCCGCTTGCTTATTCCCCTGGAGAGGCGCCATGACTGATGTCGCACGTGTCGCTGTCGTCGATGACGATCGCGCCATTCGCTGGGTGCTGGAGCGCGCCCTGGCTCAGCCCGACCTCGACGTCGAATGTATCGAGCGGGCCGACCTGGCGCTCAGCCGACTGCTGGACGACCCGCCGGATGTGTTGGTCACCGATATCCGCATGCCGGGTATCGATGGCCTGGACCTGATGTCACGGGTGCGGGACGTGCACCCCGACCTGCCGGTCATCGTGATGACCGCGCATTCCGACCTGGACAGCGCCGTCGCCTCCTATCAGGGCGGGGCCTTCGAATACCTGCCCAAACCCTTCGACGTCGATGAGGCGCTGGCGCTGGTGCGTCGTGCCGTGGCCCATGCGCGGGAGCGCAAGCGGCCGGTCAGCGTGCCGGAAGGGCTGGACGCCGAGATCATCGGCGAGGCGCCGGCCATGCAGGAGGTGTTTCGTGCCATCGGCCGGCTGTCGCACTCCCACATCACGGTGCTGATCAATGGTGAGTCGGGAACCGGCAAGGAGCGCGTGGCCCGCGCCCTGCATCAGCATAGCCCGCGGGCTGGCAAGCCGTTCATCGCGCTGAACATGGCGGCAATCCCCCGCGACCTCATCGAGTCCGAGCTATTTGGGCATGAGAAAGGCGCCTTCACCGGGGCCACCGCCCAGCGCCAGGGACGCTTCGAGCAGGCCGATGGCGGCACCCTGTTTCTCGACGAAATTGGCGATATGCCCGCCGAGACCCAGACCCGACTGCTACGGGTACTGGCTGATGGCGAATTCTATCGGGTCGGCGGTCACACCCCGGTGAAGGTGGATGTGCGTATCATTGCCGCGACCCACCAGAATCTCGAGACCCTGGTTGAGGATGGGCGCTTCCGCGAGGACCTTTTCCATCGCCTCAACGTGATTCGTGTACATCTGCCGAAGCTGGCCGAGCGGCGTGAGGACATCCCGCGGCTGGCGAGTCACTTCCTCGCCGAGGCGGCCAAGGAGCTGACTAGCGATGTCAAGGTGCTTACCAAAGATGCCGAGACACACCTGACCCGGTTGCCGTGGCCCGGCAATGTGCGTCAACTCGAGAACACTTGCCGCTGGTTGACGGTGATGGCATCCGGTCGCGAGGTGCTGGTCGAGGACCTGCCGCCGGAGCTGCGTGAGCCGGACGCGGCGGAGAGCGGCAACGGCGATTGGCGAATCGCGTTTCGCGACTGGGCCGACCGGGCCCTGGCCGCCGGCCATACCCACTTGCTGGAAGAAGCGGTGCCCGATTTCGAGAAGATCCTGATCGAGACCGCTCTGAAGCATACCGGTGGCCGCAAGGGCGAGGCCGCCGAGCTGCTCGGCTGGGGGCGCAACACACTGACCCGCAAGCTCAAGACGCTGTTGCCGGCCCTGGCGGAGGACTGAGCACGCTCGGCGGCTAGCCTGTTTGACAAGGGTAAAGGCCGAGCGTGGCCTTTACTGCTGCTGTGGTGCCAGAATGGAGGCTTCAAGGAGAGAGGTAGCCCATGACGCAGATGCACTGGCAGCGCTTGCTCGACCCGTCGCGACTCTACGGTGGCCGGGCCGGGCGTGACGAGATCGGCCGCAGCCCCTTCCACAAGGATCATGACCGGATCGTCTTCTCCGGCTCCTTTCGTCGCCTGGGACGCAAGACTCAGGTGCACCCCCTGACCGACAACGACCACATCCACACCCGGCTGACCCATTCGCTAGAGGTAGGCTGTGTGGGGCGCTCGCTGGGCATGATCGTCGGCGAGCTGTTGCGCGAGCGGCTGCCGGAGTGGATCACCCCGGCCGACATGGGCGTCATCGTGCAGGCGGCATGCCTGGGGCACGACATCGGCAACCCGCCCTTTGGCCATGCCGGCGAGTATGCCATCCGCGACTGGTTCAAGTGTGCCGAAGCCGATGGCAGTGGGCTGCTCAAGGGACTGACGGAGCCTGAGCGCGCCGACCTGCTCACCTACGAGGGCAATGCCCAAGGGTTCCGGGTGGTCACCCAGATCGAGTATAACCAGTTCGGTGGCGGTATGCGGCTGACCACGGCAACGCTGGGGACCCTGCTGAAGTACCCCTGGACCGTGGAACACGGCGGCAGTGCCGGCAAGTTCGGCAGCTATCAAAGCGAGAAGGCACTGCTGGCCGAAGTGGCTGACCGCCTGGGCCTGCTGCCCCGAGGCGAGGGACGCTGGTGTCGTCACCCGCTGGCCTGGCTGGTCGAGGCGGCAGACGACATCTGCTACGCTCTGCTCGACCTGGAAGACGGACTGGAGATGGGCATCCTGCGTTTCGATGAGGTGGCCGACGTGCTGTTGCAGATCGCCGGTGACGCCCCGCCGGATTACGCCGCCATGGAGCGCAGCGGCGTCTCCCAACGTCGTCGCATTGCCGCCCTGCGCGGCGCGGCCATGGAGCGAGCGGTCAACGACGTGGGGGCGGTCTTCGTCGACCATGAGACGGCGCTGCTAAACGGCACCCTGACCAGCGACCTGCTGGAGCTCTGCCATCCCGACCTGGGCTGGGGTGTGGCGGCGGCCAAGCAGCTGGCCCGCGAGCGTATCTTTCAGAACGAGCGCAAGGCCAAGCTGGAGATCGGCGCCTACACCACTCTGGGTATTCTGCTGGAAGCCTTCATTGGCGCGGCCCATGAGCTGCACTACACCGGCGAGTCGAGCTTCAAGCACCAGCGGGTGCTGGCGTTGGTCGGCGAGAACACGCCGCGCCCCTCCTGGTCGTTGTATGACAGTTATCGGCGCATGCTCGACTTCATCGGCGGCATGACCGACCACTACGCCGTTGACCTGGCCCAGGAAATGGGCGGTCGACTGCGGGGGGACTGAACGATGTGAAGACCCACCTGGACCGCGGCCGCTTGGTCTTTGGCTAGCCATCGCCGCCTTCGATCGAGCCGCGACCAGTTTAGATGGAGGGGGCATTCAGCGGCGTGTTCTTCTCCAGTTCGGCGGCACGTTCGATAAGCGCCGCGATCACCTTGTCGTGCATGTCGTCATCGATATGCCCCAGCGTTTTCTCGCCCAGTTGCTGGGCCAGCGACTCGCCGCTCACCACCATCAGCCCCTCCGGCGTGCCGGCACAGATGATGTCCCAGCCGGGCAGGGTCAGCACCCCCAGGATGGGGACCGGTGCCCCGCAACGGCTCTCAAGCCACTCGCCCAACCAGCGAGTAGCGCGCAGGGTCTTTGTCAGGGGGCGCTGTTCGCTCCAGCCGGGGAAGCGGAGGCGCTTTGGCTCAACGGTCACCACATTGATCTCGCGCCCATCCGCCGTGAAGGGCCGGGTGCGGGCGCGGGTCTCGACGACGAAGACGCCGTGGGGTGTGACGGCCACATGGTCGATGGTATCGGTGTCGGTTGGCACGTCGTGGAAGACATAGTAGGGGTGCGCCTCGGGGTGGATCAGCCGCTCCAGCTCCTGGCCCACGGCTAGTTCGCAGGCTAGGCCCAGCTTGATGCGACGGATCAGCTGGAAGTCACGGATCAGCAGGAAGCAGTAGACCAGCACCAGTACGGTGCTGAGCGCGCCGTAGAGGGCCCATTCCAGCCAGTTCTGACGATTGGCAAAGAGCATGCGGCCCATGCCATAGACCAGCGGCGCTAGGGACAGGATCGGCCCCAGGGCGCCGTCCAGGAACAGGGCGGCGAAGGCGCGGTCGAGTCTGTCGCGCAGGGCCTGGCCGGGTTCCCTCAGGGGACGGGCGTTGAACGGTGAGCGCACCCGGGCATCGTGCAGGTTGCGCAGGGCGATCACGATCACCGCCATTGCCCCGAGGGGAAACAGGAAGATCAGAGGGAGCAGGTATTCTAGCCAGGCCATCGGGGGTCCGTCCTTGCCTGTTATAGTGACGTGAGCATGACATTCTAGACAACGTTCCACCAGAAGAGCCATGTTGTTCTGATGAAGGCGGCTGCAGAAGACTGCGGAGAGACGATGCGCGACCTGCCAATTCCCCAGGCGGCTTCACGACTGGCGGACTTCCTGACCCGTTACCCACGCCTGACGGTATTGACCGGTGCCGGGGTAAGCACCGACAGCGGCATCCCGGATTACCGTGATGCCAGCGGTGCCTGGAAGTGCGCGCCGCCGATGCAGCACCAGCAGTTCATGAACAGCCATGCATCACGGCAGCGTTACTGGGCGCGTGCCCTGGTCGGCTTTCGTACCCTGCACCGGGCCCGCCCGGGTATCGCTCACACGGTACTGGCGCAACTGGAAGCCGAGGGGCTCGTGGCGGGGGTAATTACCCAGAACGTGGATGGGCTGCACCAGAAAGCCGGCTCACGTCGGGTCATCGACCTGCATGGCCGCGCCGAACAAGTGCGCTGCATGCAGTGTGGGGCGCTGCGCATGCGTCATGACCTGCACACCGAGTTGGCCGAACGAAACCCGCATTGGCTGGACAGAGAGGCAGCGGTCCGGCCCGACGGCGATGCGAGCCTGGAAGCCGACTTTTCCGCCTTTCAGGTGCCCGGTTGTCGTCGCTGCGGCCAGGGGATCTGGAAGCCCGACGTGGTCTTCTTCGGCGACAATGTTCCCGGTGAACGGGTGGCGCGTGCCACTGCGATGGTTGACGAGGCCGGTGCGCTGCTGGTCGTGGGTTCTTCGCTTATGGTCTATTCGGGCTACCGCTTCGCCCGGCAGGCATTCCGCGCCAGCAAGCCTATCGCCTGCCTTAACCTGGGGCACACCCGGGCCGATGCGCTCTATTCGCTGAAGGTCGAGGCGCCGGTGGGCGACACGCTGGGTGCCCTGGCGGCGGCTCTTACGGGCACGGGGAAAGCGGCAGGGTGACGGGTTCGTCCGGAGCATGCGCTTCCAGCAGAGCCAGCAACCCCAGTGCCGGCTTGCCCAGTGGGGGCGCCGCAACCGTCGTGTCGTGCATGCTTTACTCCTTGCTTAGCCGCCGGCCAGCTTCACGGTGTAGCCGCTACGCTCAAGCTCGGCCTTGAGTACCTCGCGATGATCGCCCTGGATCTCGATGATGCCCTCCTTGACGGCACCACCGGTTCCACAGCGTTTCTTGAGACGCTTGGCCAGGGCCTTCAGTTCAGCATCGGGAAGGGGAATGCCGGCAACCGTGGTCACGCCCTTTCCCTTGCGCCCGCTGGTTTCCCGGCGAATTCGCACGATGCCGTCGAGTGCCTCGATACGTACCTTCTCGGCGATCTCGGCACAGCGGCAGTCGGCCTGGGGCTGGCGGCAGTCCGGGCAGATATCGCCATACTCGGTGGAATAGACCAGGCCATTCAGCTGGTCGCGCAGAGAGGCCATGGGAGCTCCTTGTAAAACGCGAGATGGCCAGATGATACCGCTCAAGGACGTGGGCTGCATCGACACAGGCTGTGGGACAATACGGGCAGGGCAGCAAAGGCAGTGCAAGGCGGGAAGAGGAGACGTCGGCCGGCCAGGCTCAGCGGCTATAGGCGGCCAGGCGGTAGTCTTTGGCCCGATGATGGATGAGATGACCGATCACGGTGGGCAGCTGATACATGCTGCTGATCATGATGGCGCCTTCGGGAGTTTCTTCCACATCGGGGAAGCGATTGAGGTGAATGACCGTCATCCCCGCGTCCAAGGCGGCCTTGACCCCCACCAGGGCATCGTCGATGGCGACGCAGTCCTCGGCTTCGAAGCCCATCCGATTGGCCGCGTGCAGGTAGAGCCGGGGGTCGGGTTTCCAGCAGTTGGCGGTATAGCCGCTGAAGAGGTTGTTGCCAAAATGCTCGGACAGGCCGATTGCCTTGAGAGATGTCTGAATCTTGTTCTCGGGGCCGTTTGACACCACGCCGCTGGAGAAGTCGGCCAGCGCCATCAAGGCCTCGGTAGCACCTGCGATTGGGACCAGCTCGGTTGCGAGGCGGCGGTTGAGATTGATCCGCATCTCGCTTTCGGTCTCGGCCAGCCGAAGCGGGTCCACGCTGCCGTAGCGACTTTCCAGTACTGCCACGATATTGCGAAAGCGGCTACCACGGAATTCGCCGATATAGTCACTGGCCTGAAACGGCAAACCAAGCCGTGTCAAGCTGATGGCCATCTCGGTGGCAAGCAATGGTTCGCTGTCCACCAGGGTTCCATCACAATCGAACAGCAGGCAGAGGGGACTTGTCATGGCCGAACATCCCTCAATAAGTCAGAGACTTGTCGAAAAGTAACCATATACCCGTTATCGGCATGTTCTGCAGAAAACTGAATATAAACAACGTAACTTTTAAGAACGCTGTTTCCAAACAGTATTGCTCGCCACGGCCCTTTCTTCAAGTGCTCGACGAAAGTCGATTTTGTCGGGCGGTTCTGCATGTCAAGTCCGAGCCCGCTCTCTGCAACACCCAGGGTGAGCGAGACAAGCCGGTGAGATCAAACTACCAGCACTTGGTAAGTGGGAATTCGGCACAACGAGTGAGCCTGACGGCTTGCACAGGAAACTCAAGTTCTGACCCATTGGAGGGACAAACATGATGTTCAAGGAGTCTCTCAAGATACCGGCATTGTTGGTATTTCTTTTGGCCTGACCGCCAGTCCGCTGGCGTTTGTCGACTTCCACGATGAAGAGGACGAGCAGGGTGCCGTGCCGGAGCAGATCGCTCCCGAGGCAGGCCCTGATACGGGTTTTGAAACTGGTGCAGAAGACGTCAATCAACAGGCGGAGTCAGACGAAGCCAGCCAGCAGGACGATTGATCGGCTCCAGCGCTTCTCCCCCGGTTGCCCTCAACCTTTGGAAAGGCGGAGAGAGTTGGCGCTGCTGCGGCGATGATAGGGTGTCAGGGTGCGACGGCCCGTGACCCACCAGGGGGTGCTCTGGCCGAATGCCATGCCCAGTATGGCTTTCTGAACCTCGAAGCCTGTTTCCAGGCTGGCCTCGAGTTTCTCGCTCACCATTCGCTGGTTTTCCTTGATCATCCTAGCGCTGTTGGGGGACTGGGTTTGCCAGAGGCTATTGCGCATGGCGATGGTGGAAAGCGAGGTCGACCAGAGTTCGCAGGCCATGACCCCTAGTTTCCAGACATCCATCATCGCTGCGGGGGTCTGAGGCAGGAAAGGGGATTGGTTAGGGCGATTCATGGGCTAGCCTCTTCGTCAGGAGTTTGGAGCGTCCGAGCGCCACTTATGCAGTAGTGTGGCCCACTCTATGCTGCACTGCAATAAGCTATGCCGCCCTTGCTGCCTCTGGAAAGCATGAGCGAGACTGTCAGGTTCTGTTCCAGGTCATCGCTTTGACCGCTGGCAGTTGCTAGATCTTGTCCATGGTGCAGCATCCCGATTGAGCGGTGATGACTTGCTCGGATTAGTAAAGAGGCCCCGGTCGCTCGTCGATCAATGGCCAGGAGGCGTCCTTGTCCGACAGGACGGTAACGGGAAGGGGCCAGTCGATGGCCAGGCGGGGATCACTGTATCGCAGCCCCCGCTCGGCCTCCGGTCGGTAGGGGGCCGATACCAGGTAGCTGACTTCGACGTCGTTGCTCAATGTCTGGAAGGCGTGCGCGAAACCCGGCGGCACATAGAGCTGGTGCCGATTGGTGTCGGTCAGTTCGAACGAGGCATGCTGCAGGTAGGTAGAGGAATCCTCCCGCAGGTCGACGATGACGTCCAGCAGCGCGCCACGAATGCAGCGCACCAGCTTGGCTTCACCATAGGGCTTCTGCTGGTAGTGCATCCCCCGCAGGGTCCCGCGCTGGGCCGAAAAGGAGGTGTTCTGCTGCGTGAAATCGCCGTGCAGCCCATGAGCTGCAAACTCCTCCCGGCACATGGAGCGGGCGAAGAAGCCGCGTTGATCACCATGTGGCTCGAGTTCGATCAGCCAGGCGTCATTGAGCGTCGTCTGATGAAAGCGCATCGTCCATTCTCCAGAAGAGTGTGCAGGTAAGGGCAGTACGGTTCAGGCGAACAGGCGCTCCTGCTCGGCATACAGCGTGTCGATCAGGCGGCCCTCGGGCACCGTGACGTCGGCAAAGGTGAGCGGAGTATCCTTCTCGATGAGTCGATTCACCCGACAGCCAAGTGCCAGTCCGACAGGCAGCAGGTTCTCCTCACGCACCACATCCATGTCTTCGGCGACGCCATAGACTTCGAAGCCGCCGAAATCGGTGATCTTTTCGCCAACTGATAGCGCCTTCTTGGCCACGGCGATCACGCCGACCCTCGGTCCTGCCCGAGGGGTCAGCACCGGGTCATTGAACAGAACGGCCCGGGCAACGGAAGTCGGCACTTCGAAATGGCAGAGGTGATATGGCGTGCTGAAGCAGTAATAGGGCCCCTTGCCCAGCTTGTAGAGCTCCAGATAGTGGCGCTTGCGGGGGTGATCGATGGCGCCCAGGACAAAGACGCCCGGCCCCGGGCGAGCCCCGACAACATAGTCCACCAGCCCCGCCCCGTCCGGGTCCAGGTAGGGTTCGAAGGAGGAGACGGTCTCTTCGATCGGCACCAGCGGGGAGCCGGGGTTGCCGCCGGAAAAGTCGGGGCCAAGCATGCCCCGGCGCGCGACTCCCATGCCGGTGCCGTTGGCCACGATAGCCTGCTCGAAGGAGATCTTGGTTCCGTCGGCAAACGAGGCGACCATGGCAGGCTTCTGGCCCCAGCGCTTGGCGAATGCTTCCTGGGTCGCCGGGTTGCGGTAGGGGTCGTGCAGGCCCTTGATGTTGCCGCAGAGCACCGGCGTCACCCCGAGGCCGGTGACGAATCGGTAGAGGTTCATCTGGACGCCTGGCTGGTCACCGTCGGCAAAGGTATAGATGACGCCTGCCGCGTCGGCTCTGGCCTTGAGCAAGGGGCCGATGGTGCCATCGAGTTCGGCATTCATCTGTATGACGTGCTTGCCACTTTCCAGCGCGGCCAGTACGGCATGGGCGGCGAACTCGATCGAACCGGTCACTTCGATGATCACATCCAGGCCATCGGCACGCGCCAGTGCCAGTGCATCCTCGGTGACTACCGGCCACCCTGAGGAAATACCCGCTTCCAGTTCAGCCTGGGTGTCACAGTGGCGCGCTTCCTGCCCGGCCTGGCGGAAGATACTGTCGGCCGCGTCAGGGTGGCGGTTGGCGATGGCGCAGAGTCGCATACCCGGTGTCGCGGTGATGATCTGCAGCCCGATGCCGCTGGCCTGGAAGCCCGCCCCGATCATGCCGACGCGGATGGGGTTGCCCTCGGCCTGTCGCTTGGCCAGGGCGGTATCGACAATAATCATCGGTGTTCAGTCCTTCCATAGTTTCCAGGGGGCATTGCCCTCCGCCCAGGCGGCTTCCAGCACCATTCGATCCCTCAGCGTATCCATGCTTTGCCAATAACCGCTGTGATGGTAGTAGCCCAGCTTGCCGAGCTTGATCATGCGATCCATGGGGTCGTTTTCCCAAACGCTCTGGCTGTCGTCGATCAGCTCGAACACCTCGGGTTCGCAGACGAAGAAGCCGCCATTGATCAGCCCCCCGTCCGTGGCGCCCTTCTCGCGGAAGCCTTCGACGTGACTGGAGTTTTTCTTCAGCCGCAATGCCCCGTAGCGGCCCGGTTGGGTCACGGCGGTCAGCGTGCACCAGTTGTTCGAGGCGCGGTGGGAGTCGACCAGCGCCGTGATGTCCACATCACTCACGCCATCGCCATAGGTCAGGCAGAAGGGGCCTTCCGATAGCAGATGCTTGGCCTTCTTGATTCGCCCGCCTGTCATGGCGGCCGCCCCGGTGTCGAGTACGGTCACCTTCCAGTCGTCATTGACGCTCTCCAGCCAGTCGATGGCGCCAGTATTCAAGTCGATGGTGTAATCGGTACGATTGCCACGATAGTTGAGGAAGTAGTCACGGATGTACTCGACCTTATAGCCCCCCAGGACTACGAACTCCTTGAAGCCGTGGTGGGCATAGTTTTTCATGATGTGCCAGAGAATCGGTCTGCCGCCCACTTCCACCATTGGCTTGGGGCAGATTGCCGTTTCCTCGCTCAAGCGTGTTCCGAAGCCTCCCGCCAAGATCGCAACTTTCATGTTCAGATCTCCCATTCAGCAACCAACCAAGGGCAAGTCGATGGAGATGCGCTGTCCACCGGCTCAGTTAACCTGCCATTTCAAGTCTTCGCAGAGTCGTCCACCCTCGATATGGCCCTGCAAGACATGCAGGCGCACCAATGACGAGGTTCGAAACTGTGGGTCGGAGAAATTCATGCGCTGTAGCCCCGCGATCACGCTGGCGATGGATTGCTTTAGCGTGACCCTGGGTTGATGGTCGGGAGCGAGGCGGTTGAACAGGCCGAAATCTACCTGGTAGGAGCGGCTGTCAACCGGCGCCTCGGTGTTGATGCTCAAGGTAGTGCCGGGGACCGCGTCGGCAACAGCAGCCGCAATGTCACGCACCTGATGGTTACGCGTGTCGGAGCCCGCATTGACGCTGACTACACGGCCGCCGTTCAAGGCCGTGCGCTGGACGGCCCAATCGATCGCCCGGGCCATGTCCGCGACGTCGATCAAGGGTCGCCAGGGGGAGCCATCGCTGAGCACGGTGATGCAACCTTGGCTGAGCGCGCAGGCCACGAAATCGTTGAGAACGAGGTCCAGTCGTAGCCGGTCCGACATGCCGCATGCCGTGGCGAAGCGAAGGCTGGTAATGACCATGTCGCCACTGATATCGGCAAGGCCCTCTTCAGCTCCGATCTTGGACTTGGCATAGGCCGTGATGGGCGCCACGGGGTCTGCCTCGGATCTGGCGGATCCTAGAGCCACCCCATAGATACTGCAGCTGGAGGCAAAGACGAGGTTCTTCACGCCCGCCTTCGAGGCTGCCCGGGCAATACGAACCGTAGCGTCCTGGTTGACCTCGGAGGTGACGGAGGCGAAGCGGCTGCCCATAGGGTCGTTGGAAATGGCGGCCAGTTGAACCACGGCGGTATAGCCTTCCAGCATGGCCTCCGGAAGAGTGCGTATGTCGCCAATGAACTGCTGCTTCAGGTGCCGCTCGGGCAAGCATTCGGCCCCGGTCAGGCAGTGGGCAAAATAGGCATTGTCGTAGCCATGGAGGACGGCATCAGGATGGCGTTTGGCCAACTCGCGCACAACCATGGGGCCGACATAGCCCATGTTGCCGATAATTAATATTTTCAAGAGAGCCTCCCGGCGATATCAATTTTCTCTTTGAGCCGTATCATGGATAACGATCAACGACTTGATAGTAGTGTTTCGTTTATATTCCAGACGATTGATATCGGCCAGTTCAGTGGGGGCATCAGCTGATTCTTGCCCGGGGTAGAAGTTGATGCTCTCGATCATGCCTTGAAGCACGATGCTGGCCTTCTTGGTCTCGCCCAGCCCGATCAACTTGAAGAAAAGACCTGTGATCTTGAAAAATTCCTGAAGGACGTAATATTTCTGATAGTGACGATATTTTTTGGCAATGAATATCTTGTTTCGTATGTGGTGTCGATATAATTCAAGCCGCCCCGGGCTGTTGTTCGTCAGTATGGAAATGGGGCCGCTTTCCTGGCGCAAATGCGTGACTTGGCTCTTGCCCACCATAAATCCCGGTTTGTCGCGAGTCACACGCATAGTGAACTCTGTGTCCTCTCCCCAGATGAACATGGCTGAAATGGGAAGCCCGTGTCGTTCCAGGATGGCACGGTGCAAGAGAATCGAGACGAAGGTGGCGCGACGTACCGGTATGAGTCCATATTCCAATACTTGGGGCCAGCTCTGGTAACCGATTTTGTTGCCCAGTGTGCTAACTGCTGGCGTGTTGGTGACCGAGCCGTTTTCCGTGACCGCCTTGGATAACAGGAAGGCCCTGTCGATGCCCTTGCCGGCCAGGAGTGCCTCGGCTTCTTCCAGGTGCTGCAGGGCGTCGGGCTGAGGAATGACGTCGTCATCCATTACCCAGAGGTACTCGGCTCCTTGTTGGTACGCCAGGCGAAAGCCCGCGTTGAAGCCACCTGATGCACCGATATTACGAGGCAGAGTAAAGATAGCCAGTCGGGGGTGGTCATCGGCCAGCAGCATCTCGCGGGTGCCATCGGTACTAGCGTTGTCAACGACGATAATGCTGTCGCAGGGTCTTGTCTGTGCATAGACCGCATCCAGGCACTGTTGGAGAAGTTCTTTTCGATTAAAAGTCAGTATGACAGCGGTCACGTTTTTCATGGCAATCTTCCCTGCGATTTTTCATGATGCCATTTGTAAACCATTTGCACTCTTGGTTTTCCTTTCGGCCAGCCTGAATTATCTATGCCAACATTCCGCGTCGAAATGGCTGGGATAACGATAGTTATATGTAACAAACAGCATTGTCGTTGTCTTTCTGTTGTCTTTCTGTTGTCTTACATATTTCGTGCAGGTTTTTCTGAAAAATCGTACGCTATTGATTATGGAGAAGAAATGCCTGCTTCATGCCGTTGATGCCTGCACTGATACTGGAACACTAAGTTACATTTGATAAATTATGTCAAGGCCGGCACGGTGTCAATGTAGAGTCGAGATTTTGAGGCTTTATTGCAGTACCATTTTCTTCATCGCAGCGGCATTAATGGCCCCGTAATATATGATATGTAAATATGCTACTGGTGCTATGGAGCCTTCGTTGCTCTGGCATGGTTTCAGGCTGGCTGCCTCAGGGGCGACGGGACGGGGTTGCGGGAAGGCAACGCTACCTTCCCGCAACTGTTGAAGGCTTAACTCTTTACTTTACCTTGGGGACCAGTTCGCCTCGCTCGTAGCGCAGGTACATTTCCTCGAGGTTGATCGGCTTGATCCGGCTGGCGTTGCCGGCGGTGCCGAAGGCCTCGTAGCGGGCGATACAGACGTCGCGCATGGCGCTGACGGTCTCCTTGAGGAACTTGCGTGGGTCGAACTCGGATGGATTCTTGGCCAGGAAACGGCGTACCGCACCGGTGGAGGCCAGGCGCAGGTCGGTGTCGATATTGATCTTGCGCACGCCGTGCTTGATACCCTCGACGATCTCCTCCACGGGAACGCCGTAGGTCTCGGGGATCTCACCGCCGAACTCGTTGATGATGGCGAGCCACTCCTGGGGCACCGAGGAGGAGCCGTGCATCACCAGGTGAGTATCGGGGATACGCGCGTGGATCTCCTTGATGCGCTGGATGGACAGAGTATCGCCGGTGGGCGGCTTGGTGAACTTGTAGGCGCCGTGGCTGGTGCCGATGGCAATGGCCAGGGCATCGACGTGGGTCGCCTTGACGAAGTCGGCGGCTTCCTCGGGGTCGGTGAGCAGTTGTTCCATGTCCAACTTGCCCTCGGCGCCGATGCCATCTTCCTCACCAGCCATGCCGGTCTCCAGGCTGCCCAGGCAGCCCAGCTCGCCCTCGACCGAGACGCCGCAGGCATGCGCCATCTCCACGGTACGGCGGGTGACGTCGACGTTGTAGTCGTAGTCCATCGGCGTCTTGCCGTCCTCGCCGAGCGAGCCATCCATCATCACCGACGAGAAACCCAGCTGAATGGAGCGCTGGCACACTGCGGGGCTGGTGCCATGGTCCTGGTGCATGACCACCGGTATATGCGGGAATTCTTCGACGGCGGCCAGGATCAGGTGGCGCAGGAAAGGCGCTCCAGCGTACTTGCGGGCGCCGGCGGAGGCCTGGACGATGACCGGTGAATCGGTCTTGTCGGCGGCTTCCATGATGGCCCGCATCTGCTCGAGGTTGTTGACGTTGAAAGCCGGAACGCCGTAGCCGTATTCGGCGGCGTGGTCCAGCATCTGGCGCATGCTGATCAGTGCCATGAAATTACCTGCCTCTGTGTGCAATCTGTCTATGCAATCAGTCTGTGCAATGACGGCGCGGCCGTGGCCGCGCCGATTAAGGTGCCGGGGGTGAGTCGTCTCAGCGTTCGGCGGCGTCTTCCAGGGCCTTCACCGCCGGCAGGGTCTTGCCTTCCACGTATTCGAGGAAGGCTCCGCCACCGGTGGAGATATAGGAGACGCGATCGCTGATGCCGTACTTGTCGATGGCGGCGAGGGTATCGCCGCCACCGGCGATGGAGAAGCCGTTGCTCTCGGCGATGGCGCGCGACAGCGCTTCGGTGCCGTGGCCGAACTGGTCGATCTCGAACACGCCGACGGGGCCGTTCCACAGGATGGTGCCGGCGTCCTTGAGCAGTCCGGCCAGGCGGCCGGCGGTGTCGGGGCCGATGTCGAGGATCATCTCGTCGTCACCCACCTGGTCCACGGGCTTGACCACGGCCTCGGCCGATTCGGAAAACTCGGTCGCGACGACCACATCGGTGGGCAGCGGGATCTCCACCCGTGACATCAGCTCCTTGGCTTGGCCGACCAGGTCGGCTTCATGCAGCGACTTGCCGACATTGTAACCGGCCGCCGCAATGAAGGTATTGGCGATACCGCCACCGACGATCAGCTGGTCGCATTTCTCGGAGAGCGCGTTGAGCACGTCGAGCTTGGTGGAGACCTTGGAGCCACCGACGATGGCAACCATGGGGCGCTTCGGCGTGGCCAGCGCCTTCTCCAGGGCGTCGAGTTCGGCGGCCAGCAGCGGGCCGGCGCAGGCCTGTGGTGCGAAGCGGGCCACGCCATGGGTGGAGGCTTGGGCGCGGTGGGCGGTACCGAAGGCGTCCATGACGAAGATATCGCACAGCTCGGCGTACTGCCGGGAGAGGCTTTCGTCGTCGCCTTTCTCACCGGCATTGAAGCGTACGTTCTCGAGCAGGACCACCTCGCCGTCGGCCAGATCCAGCGAGGCGTCCAGATACCCCTTGATCAGGGTGACCGGGCGACCGAGCAGTTGCCCCAGGTGCTCGGCCACCGGGGCCAGCGAGAACTCCTCGGCCGGCTCGCCTTCGGTGGGGCGGCCCAGGTGGCTCATCAGCATCACCTTGGCGCCGGCGTCCCTGGCGGCCTCGATGGTCGGCAGGCAGGCGCGCAGACGGGCGTCGCTGCTCACCTTGCCGTGCTTGACGGGTACGTTCAGGTCCTCGCGAATCAGCACGCGCTGTCCGGAGAGGTCGAGGTCGGTCATCTTGAGCACGTTCATCGGGGCGTCTTCCTCATCTTGCGAAACCGAAGCAGGGTCATCGAAACAGGGCCATCGAAACAGGGCCATCGAAACAGAGTCATCGAAACAGAGTCATAGGGTGTCCGTGGGCATGGTCGCGAGCCGCTGGCTCACGTCGAGCATGCGGTTGGCAAAGCCCCATTCGTTGTCGAACCAGCACAGCAGCTTGATCAGGCGACCGCCCGCCACCCGGGTCTGAGTGGCGTCCACGATACCCGAGCGGGGGTCGTGGTTGAAGTCGCTGGAGGCCATGGGCTCCTCGGTATAGCCCAGCAGCCCGGCCAAGTGGTCCTGGCAGGCGTGGCGCAGCAGGGCGTTGACCTGGGCGGCCGAGGTGTCGCGGCGGACGCAGATCGACAGGTCCATGGCCGAGACGTTGATGGTCGGTACGCGCATGTGCAGACACTCGAAGCGGCCGGCCAGGTGCGGCATCAAGCGGTTGATGCCGCGCGCCAGGCTGGTGTCCACCGGGACGATGGAGTGCATCGCCGAGCGGGTCAGGCGCAGGTCGGTCTGGTGATAGGCGTCGATCACCGGCTGGTCGTTCATGGCCGAGTGCACGGTGGTGGTCACACCGTGCTCGATGCCCAGTGCCTCATCGAGCACGGTGAGTACCGGTATCAGGCAATTGGTGGTGCATGAGGCGGCGGAGACGATGCGGTGGTGCGGTGACAGGGCGGCGTCGTTGATACCGCAGACGATGGTGGCATCCACGTCGCTCTCCGCCGGCTGGGAAAAGAGCAGGCGGCCGGCGCCGGCGGCAAGGTGGCGCTCTGCCGTGGCGCGATCCTTGAAGCTGCCCGAACACTCCAGCACCAGGTCGATGCCCAGGGCGTCCCAGGGCAGCCGTGACGGATCGGCTTCCGAGAGAATTCGTATCGGGCGTCCGTTGACCACGAGCCGGCCGTTTTCCGCCTTGACGCTGCCGGGGAAGCGGCCGTGGGTGGTGTCGTAGCGGGTCAGGTAGGCGATGGTGTCCAGGTCGGACAGTTCGTTGATCGCTACGACTTCCAGTTCGGGAGCATGGCGCTCTTCCAGGGCGCGCAGCACGCACTGGCCGATACGACCGTAACCGTTGATGGCGATACGATGGGCCATGGGGCTGCCTGGCACTCCTGAGAGGGGGACACAAGCCGGCGATTCTAGCGCATTTGCAGGCCGAACGTCTGCTCTAGAGCCCCACCAGTCGCCAGGCGAGGGGCAGGAAGAGTGCGCTGAAGATGCCGGTTCGGTTGTTATCGTTGCCGATGCTGGTGACCCCACCAGTCAGAGAAACCCTTAAAGCGACGACATGACAATCCTTGGCAAGTGCTAGCGGTTCGAAAAAGCGTGCGAAAAACGGCAGTGCGGGGCTCGCTCGGTACGGTTTCCACTACGCTGGGGGAATGAAAGCCAAAACCAAGGAGAGGAGCAATATGACTGATATTCCCCAACTGCTGGGTGACGACGCCGACTACCTGCTCGACCACCGTTGTCGCGGATTTCCCCGCGAGCAGTTGCATTTGCCCGGCCCCGATTTTATCGACCGCGTGGTTAGTGACAGCGACCGCAGCCCCGCCGTGCTGCGCAACCTGCAGGCGCTGTTCAACCATGGCCGCCTGGCGGGTACCGGCTATCTGAGCCTGCTGCCGGTCGATCAGGGCATCGAGCATTCCGCCGGCGCCTCCTTCGCGCCGAACCCGCGCTACTTCGATCCGGCCAACATCGTCGAGCTGGCCCTGGAGGGGGGCTGCAATGGCGTCGCCTCGACGCTCGGCGTGCTGTCGTCGGTGGCGCGTCGCTATGCCCACCGCATTCCCATGATCCTCAAGCTCAACCACAACGAGACCCTGACCTATCCGGCGATCTATGACCAGACGCTGTTCGCCGAGGTGGAGCAGGCCCACGACATGGGCTGTGCCGCGGTGGGCGCGACCATCTACTTCGGCTCGCCGGAAAGCCGCCGCCAGATCATGGAGATCAGCGAGGCCTTCGAACGGGCCCACCAGCTGGGCATGGCGACGGTGCTCTGGGCCTACCTGCGCAACCCGGGTTTCAAGCAGGATGGCAAGGATTACCACGTGGCCGCCGACCTCACCGGCCAGGCCAATCACCTCGCCTCGACGCTCAAGGCGGATATCGTCAAGCAGAAGCTGCCGGAAACCAACGGCGGCTACAGCGATATCGGCTTTGGCCATACCCACGCCAAGGTCTACGAAGAGCTGACCTCCGACCACCCCATCGATCTGGCCCGTTATCAGGTGGCCTGCTGCTATATGGGGCGCGCCGGGTTGATCAACTCCGGGGGTGGCTCCAAGGGTAATACGGACCTGGGCGAGGCGGTGCGTACCGCGGTGATCAACAAGCGTGCCGGCGGCATGGGGCTGATCTCCGGCCGCAAGGCCTTCCAGAAGCCGGTCACCGAAGGCGTGGAGCTGCTCCAGGCCATCCAGGATGTCTACCTGGACAAGGGTGTGACTGTCGCCTGAGGATGCAGCCAGGCCAAAGGAAAAAGGGCGCGACCGTCAGGTCGCGCCCTTTCTTTTTACCGCTCAGTGCCGGCTGGCAATCAGCCCAGCAACTCCTTGGCCTGCTTGACGACGTTATCGACGGTGAAGCCGAAGTGCTTGAACAGGTCCTCCGCCGGGGCGGATTCGCCATAGGTGCGCATGCCGATCACCCGGCCGTCGAGGCCCACGTACTTGTACCAGTAGTCGGCGTGGCCGGCCTCGATGGCGATACGCTTGGGCACCGACTTCGGCAGTACGCTCTCGCGGTACTCGGCGTCCTGGCCGTCGAAGCGATAGGCCGAGGGCATCGAGACCACGCGAATCGCATGACCCTGGCGTTCCAGCTCGGCTGCGGCATCCATGGCTAGTCCTACCTCGGAACCGGTGGCAATCAGGATCAGCTCCGGCGTGCCCTCACTCTCCTTGAGCACACTGTCCTTGAGCACGTAACCGCCGCGCTGGATACTGGACAGCTGCTGCTTGGTGCGCTCCTGGTGCGGCAGGTTCTGGCGTGACAGCACCAGGGCAGTGGGCCCGGAGTTGCGCTTGATGGCGGCATCCCAGGCGGCGGCGGTCTCCACCGCGTCGCAGGGGCGCCAGGTGGCGAGATTCGGCGTGGTTCGCAGGTTGGTCAGCTGCTCGATGGGCTGGTGGGTGGGGCCGTCCTCGCCCAGGCCGATGGAGTCGTGGGTGAAGACGTAGATGGCACGCTTGCCCATCAGTGCCGCCATGCGCACCGAGTTGCGCATGTACTCCATAAAGATCAGGAAGGTGGCACCGTAGGGGATGAAGCCGCCGTGGAGCACGATGCCGTTCATGATCGCCCCCATGCCGAACTCGCGCACGCCGTAGTGCAGGTAGTTGCCGCTGGCATCTTCCTTGGAGATCGCCTTGGCGCCGCTCCAGAAGGTCAGGTTGGAGGGCGCCAGGTCGGCGCTGCCGCCGAGCAGTTCGGGCAGTTGCGGCCCCAGCTCATTGAGACACGAAAGCGAGGCCTTACGCGAGGCAATGCTCTCGCCCTGCTGCTGGGCCTTTTCGATCAGCGCGCCACTGGTAATCTCCGCCGGCAGTTTGCAATGGATGCGACGCAAGAACTCCTTAGCAAGTTCAGGGTGAGCCTCGCGATAGCGGTCGAACCTGGCCTGCCACGCTTCCTGGGCGCTCTTGCCCGCCTCGCGGGCATCCCAGCCCTGGTACACCGGCTCGGGAACGTGGAAGGGCGCGTGGGGCCAGCCGAGCTGCTCGCGGGCCGCAGCGACCTCGTCGTCGCCCAGCGGGGCGCCGTGACACTCTTCGGTACCCTGCTTGTTGGGGGCACCAAAGCCGATCACGGTCTTGCAGATGATCAGGCTCGGGCGGTCGTCGTGGCTCTTGGCCAGCTCGATGGCTGCCTTGACCTCATCCGGCTTGTGGCCGTCGACGTTGGGTACCACGTGCCAGCCGTAGGCCTCGAAGCGCTTGGCGGTATCGTCGGTGAACCAGCCATCCACCTCGCCGTCGATGGAGATGCCGTTGTCGTCGTAGAAGGTGATCAGCTTGCCCAGCCCCAGGGTGCCGGCCAGTGAACCGACTTCATGGGAGATGCCCTCCATCAGGCAGCCGTCACCCACGAAGCAGTAGGTGTTGTGGTCGACGACGGTGTGCCCCGGTCGGTTGAACTGGGCGGCCAGGGTCTTCTCGGCAATCGCCATGCCCACGGCATTGGCCAGGCCCTGGCCCAGCGGGCCGGTAGTGGTCTCGATGCCGGGGGCGTAGCCGAACTCCGGGTGCCCTGCGGTCTTGGCATGGAGCTGACGGAAATTCTGCAGCTCCTCGAGGCAGAGGTCGTAGCCGGTCAGGTGCAGCAGCGAGTAGAGCAGCATCGAGCCGTGGCCGTTGGAGAGCACGAAGCGATCGCGGTCGGGCCATTTCGGGTCGTTGGGGTTGTGCTTGAGGTAGTCGTTCCACAGCACTTCGGCGATGTCGGCCATGCCCATGGGGGCACCGGGATGGCCGGACTTGGCCTTCTGTACGGCATCCATGGACAGGGCGCGAATGGCATTGGCCAGTTCGAAACGGGACGGCATTGGGTTGGCTCCTCAACCTGCGGCAGAATGGGCAGCCCCGGCGGCACCCAAGTGCCTGCCGGGTTTGCATTCTGGCTGGGGCGCCGCAGGATAGCGGCGGCGCGGTAGAATTTCGGCCGCCTATTGTCGCCGACTTGCCGCCGGTCATCAAATGGCGGGTGTCTCCAAAGGTACCAGCGTGTAAACTCTTGGCCCCGAAAACGGGGGATTTTCTTTCCTGCCGTATCGATTTCCACCTGTACCGGCAGGGGCTGTTATCCTGACGGGAATCGCGCCGCAGCGTTTTGCCGTTACACAGTTGGTCGAGGATGCCCATGAGCGAATACTCCCTGTTCACCTCCGAGTCCGTGTCCGAAGGACATCCGGACAAGATCGCCGATCAGATTTCCGATGCGGTGCTGGACGCCATCATCGCCCGGGACAAGCAGGCCCGCGTGGCCTGCGAGACGCTGGTCAAGACCGGCGTGGCGATCGTTGCCGGCGAGATCACCACCTCGGCCTGGGTCGATCTCGAGGCGCTGGTGCGCGAGGTCATCACCGGTATCGGCTACACCTCCTCCGAGGTGGGCTTCGATGGCGAGACCTGCGGCGTGCTCAATCTGATCGGCAAGCAGAGCGTGGACATCGCCCAGGGCGTCGATCGCGTCAAGCCGGAGGATCAGGGTGCCGGCGACCAGGGATTGATGTTCGGCTACGCCACCAACGAGACCGACTCCTTCATGCCGGCGCCGATTCACTATGCCCACCGGCTGGTGGAGCGTCAGGCGGAGCTGCGCAAGAACGGCCTGCTGCCCTGGCTGCGCCCGGATGCCAAGAGCCAGGTCACCTTTCGCTACGACGAGGCCGGCATGCCCTGTGGCGTCGAGGCGGTGGTGTTGTCGACCCAGCACGACCCGGAGATCGATCAGGAGGAACTGCGCAAGATGGTCAAGCACGAGATCATCGAGCAGGTGATCCCTGAGCAATGGCTCACCGAGGCGACCCAGTACCATATCAACCCCACCGGCAAGTTTGTCATTGGTGGGCCGGTAGGCGACTGCGGGCTGACCGGGCGCAAGATCATCGTCGATACCTACGGCGGCATGGCGCGTCACGGCGGCGGCGCCTTCTCCGGCAAGGACCCCTCCAAAGTCGACCGCAGCGCCGCCTACGCCGGCCGCTACGTGGCCAAGAATATCGTTGCGGCGGGGCTGGCCGACAAGTGCGAGATCCAGATCTCCTATGCCATCGGCGTGGCACAGCCCACCTCGGTGGCGATCAACACCTTCGGCACCGGCAAGGTGGACGAGGCGCGTATCATCGAGCTGGTGCGCGAGCACTTCGACCTGCGACCCTTCGCCATTACCCGCATGCTCGACCTGCTCCACCCCATGTATCAGCTCACCGCGGCCTATGGCCACTTCGGTCGCGAGCCCTTCGAGACCTCCTACCGCTGGAAGGATGACAAGGGACATGAACAGGTCGAGACCTTCACCGCCTTCCCCTGGGAGCGGATAGATCGTGCCCAGGCGCTGCGGCAGGCTGCCGGCTTGTAACGCTTCTTTCTCACCTATCTGCGCTCACCATGACGCCCGGCCCTGTGCCGGGCGTCGTCGTCTGGCACGGCCAAGTCTTTTGACCCTGCGTGAAAGCGATGCCTTGGCGTGGACGCCCACGCTGGGCTTATAGTGAAGGTCACCGATATCAATCGAGGAGGTGACGAATGAACCAGGCCGCCGTTTCTGCCTTGGGTGCTCAAGACTACAAGGTTGCCGATATCACGCTGGCCGACTGGGGGCGTCGCGAGATCCGCATCGCCGAGACCGAGATGCCGGCGCTGATGAAGATTCGTGCCAAGTACCATGACCGGCAGCCGCTGGCTGGTGCCCGTATCGCTGGATGCATTCACATGACCATCCAGACCGCAGTGTTGATCGAGACCCTGGTCGACCTGGGCGCCTCGGTGCGCTGGTCGTCATGCAATATCTTCTCGACCCAGGACCACGCTGCCGCGGCCATCGCCGCCGCGGGCATCCCGGTGTTCGCCTGGAAGGGCGAGACGGAGGAGGAGTTCTGGTGGTGTATCGAGCAGACCGTAGAAGGCCCCGATGACTGGCGGCCCAACATGGTGCTCGACGACGGCGGCGATCTCACTGCGCTGCTGCACGACAAGCGCCCCGAGCTGTTGGCTGCTGTCCATGGCATCTCGGAGGAGACCACCACCGGTGTTCACCGGCTGCAAGAGATGCTGTGCGACGGCTCCCTCAGGGTCCCGGCGATCAACGTCAACGACGCTGTGACCAAGTCGAAGAATGACAATAAGTACGGCTGTCGCCATTCGCTCAACGACGCCATCAAGCGTGGCCTCGACCACCTGCTGGCGGGCAAGCAGGCGCTGGTGGTGGGCTACGGCGACGTGGGCAAGGGCTCGGCGGCGTCACTGCGCCAGGAGGGCATGATCGTCAAGGTCGCCGAAATCGACCCGATCTGCGCCATGCAGGCGTGCATGGACGGTTACGAAGTGGTTTCACCCTATCTGGAGGGGCTCAATGGCGGACGTGACAGCATCGACCGGGCGCTGCTGGGCCGGATCGACCTGGTGGTGACCTGTACCGGCAACATCTGCGCCTGCGATGCCAACATGCTTGAAACGCTCAAGAAGGGAGCCGTGGTGTGCAACATCGGCCACTTCGACAACGAGATCGAAACCGGCTATATGCGTCGCCATTGGCACTGGGAGGAGATCAAGCCCCAGGTGCACAAGGTCTATCGCGACAGCAAGCCGGGCCGCTTCGACCCGGCAAGCAGTGACTATCTGCTGCTGCTCTCCGAAGGACGGCTGGTGAACCTGGGCAATGCCACGGGCCACCCCTCGCGCATCATGGACGGTTCCTTCGCCAATCAGGTGCTGGCGCAGATCCATCTCTACGAGCGGCGCTTCGCCGAGCTGCCCGAGGAGGAGCGCCAGGGCGGCCTGGAGGTCACCGTGCTGCCGCGTCACCTCGACGAAGAAGTGGCCCGCTATATGGTCGAGGGCTTCGGCGGAGTGCTCACACGCCTGACCGAGGAGCAGGCCGAGTATACCGGGGTGCCGGTGGAAGGGCCGTTCAAGCCGGACACCTATCGCTACTAGAATGCATGGCGTAGCCAAGACTAAGGACGCCGCCTGCGGGTGGCGTCTTCATGTCCGGTTAAGGGGATCAAAAGGTACTCAGAATTCACCCCAGGCCGGTAAGGCGCATCAGGACTTCTAGATAGAATGGAATCAGCAGTGGTGCGGCCAGGGTGGTCAGGAGTACCGCAATGGCGCCCTTCTCGGGTCGAATGCCGAGCTCCATGGCAACCACCACCACATTGGCGGCCATGGGGACCACTCCCACCAGCAGTAGTGCCATGGCCAGCTCGATGGGCAGCTGCATCAGTGACTGCAGTACGAGTACGGCCAGCAGCGCGACCAGCGGCCAGAGGCCGAAACGCACCGCCACGCAGGCGCTGATGAAGCGAGTGTCGAATTCTCTGACCGAGACGCGGCTCAGGGTCATGCCGATGATCATCATGCCCAGCAGGGTATAGGTGGCCGGGAACACGGCCAGGCCGTCCATGATCGCAACCGGAACCACCAGACCCAGGCCGCTGACCAACAGGGCGGCGAGGAAGGCGTAGATGAGCGGGAGTCGAGTGATCTTGATCAGGCTCTGGCGTACCGTGAACTGTCCACGGGCGCTGAGATAGAAACCCACTGTGAACTCGTAGAGCGTGACCCCGAGGACGCAGAACAGGTAGAGGGTCACCCCTTCGGGGGGAAGCAGGATCATGGCGATTGGCAGGCCAAAGTAGCCGGTATTACCGGTTCCGGCCGAAAAGGCCAGCAGGGCGCTCTCCTGCGAGGCGAAAAAGCGTTTGCCTACCTGGTTGACGAGTATGGCCATTAGACTGGCCAGCGTAAACAAGGCCAGTGTCAGCAGCAGGTAGCCTGGCGTCGGGCCTCCGAAGGTGAGGCCGCGAAAGAAGGTGAGCGGGGCGATCAGGTAGATCAGCAGCGTGGCGATCGGCCGTGGGTCAACGGCCAGATGGCGCGCCGCCAGCCAGCCCAGGCCGACGAAGGCCAGCAGTGTCCAGAGGGGGCCCATCAGGGCGCCGGGGTCGATCATCGCCTGCCAATTCCTTATCGAAAGACGTCATGATGCCTGGCACTCGCACGCATGTCAGCGAGGAGTGTCGACCACAGCGCGCAACATGACCGGAACTAATGCGCATGCCGGGAAACTTTCATTGGTCTCTATAGAGGCCGGCCGGCAAAATGGTAGGCCATAGACTCGAACCAGAGTGATCGATACATCGTGGCGTGGCCTATTTTGGCCTCGCCGACTAACGAAGGAGAGTGACCGATGAGCACGCAGGTACACCCGCTGGGTATCAGTTTCGAATTCTTTCCGCCCAATACCGACCTCGGGCGCGAGAAGCTGATGGGTGTGCGCGATGCCCTTGCCGAACGTAATCCGCGCTTCTTTTCGGTGACCTACGGCGCCGGCGGCTCGACACAGGCTCGCACGCTCAGTACCGTGCAGACCGTACGCGAGTCGGGTATCACCACCGCCCCGCATCTCTCCTGTATCGGGAGCGAGAAGGCACAGCTGCGTGACCTGCTGCATCGCTATCGTGAGCAGGGCATCGACAGCCTGGTAGCGCTGAGGGGAGATCTTCCCTCCGGCATGGGCGGCATCGGCGAGCTGCGCTACGCCAACGAACTCGTCGAATTCGTCCGTGAGGAGACCGGCGATCACTTCGAGATCGCAGTAGCTGCATATCCGGAATCCCACCCCCAGGCACCCAGCTTTGAGAAGGACCTGGAGAACTTCGTGCGCAAGATGAAGGCGGGCGCCAACTTTGCCGTCACTCAGTATTTTTTCACTGCCGATGCCTATTTTCACTTTGTGGAGCGGGCTCGTGCGATGGGCGTTGAGGCGCCCATCGTCCCAGGCATCATGCCGATCACCAACTACACCAAGCTGGCACGCTTCTCCGGCGCCTGCGGTGCCGAAATTCCTCGCTGGATTCGCAAGCAGCTCGAGGCCTATGGCGATGACAGCGAGTCTATTACGGCCTTCGGCGAGGAGGTGGTGTCACGTCTCTGCCAGCGCCTGCTGGACGGCGGTGCCCCGGGATTGCATTTCTATACGCTCAATCAGGCTACGCCCTGCCTGCGCATACTCGATAATTTGAGCTGAGCCACTGGCTGGCTGTCGCTTCAGCGTCTAGCTTGATCCAGGCATGTCCTCGGAAATGCCAGCTGCGAGCCACGCGAGAACGACGGCGGCGAGGTGACCGCGGCCGGCGAGGCGGGTGGCCATTACGATCCCGACGAAACCGATACCCACCAGGGCCCCTATGGGCACGGTCATCTCGGCGATCTGCCGGTGTTGATCGTCAATGAGGGCGGCGATGCCAACCTGCCGGTGCTCGCGCCGCGACTCAGTCTCGACGACATGGACGGTCGCAGCTTGATGCTCCACGAAGGTGGCGATACCTACTCGGATGAGCCCCACCTTGGCGGCGGCGGTGATCGCATGGCCTGCGGTACGGTAGAGATCAGTGCGAGCGGTTGAACTCTGGTGAGATGTACAGGATGTAAAGGGCCCCACCGTGGTGGGACCCTTCTTGATAGTGCGTTGTAACAGGAACCAAAGGGGCAGGTTTCAGCCCGATGGCACTGTCTTGGCACCACCGCCAGAAGACCTGCGCTGTAGCAGGAACAACCCCCCGCCTATAGCGAGCCCAGCTATGTCGGTATAGATTCCGCCATAGATCATGAACATTGCGCCGATCATCATCACCACACGCATCCATGCCTTGACCGGCCCGAAGAACCAGGCCTGGACGGTGGCGGCGAGCAGTACGATACCTAGGGTGGCGGTCACCCCGACTCGCAGGATCTGCACCCAGGTGCCTTCCATCAGCATGGCCGGGCTGTAGAAGAACATGAAAGGCACGATGAAAGCCGCAAGACCGATCTTGAACGAGGTCACCGAGGTTTGCATGGCGTTGGCGCCGGAGATGCCTGCCGCGGCGTAGGAGGCCAGCGCCACCGGCGGCGTGATCGCCGACACCACCGCGAAGTAGAATACGAAGAAGTGGGCCACCAGCGGTTGGATGCCGATATTGATCAGCCCGGGTGCTACCACCGAGGCAGCTACGGCATAGGCCGCGGTGGTCGGCATGCCCATGCCCAAGAGTATGCTGATACACATGGCGAAGATCAGGGCGAGTAGCTGACTGACCCCGGCGAGCCCGAGCAGCAGTGACGAGAAGCGAGCCCCCACGCCGGTCAGTGAGATCACACCTACGATGAGGCCAGCGCAGGCGCATACGGCAATGATCTGAATCGACATGGTGCCGGCCAGTCGCAACGCGGTGAGAATGGCGGCAATACCCATCTTGTTGGGAGAGAACCAGCTCACGACGGCAGCCGATGCGGTGGCCAGGGTGCCGGCACGAATCACCGAGTAGCCCATGAACAGCGCAGCAATCAGGATGATGATGGGAGTGAACAGATAGACCTGCTTGACCAACTTTGAGAATAGCGGGATCTCGTCCTTGCGCATGCCGCGCATGCCCTTGCGGGCAGCTTCGAAGTCCACCATGAAGTATACCGAAGCGAAATAGAGAATAGCGGGGATCAATGCCGCTACAGCGATTTCGGTATAGGGGATGCCGGTAATCTCGGCCATGATGAAGGCACCGGCGCCCATGATTGGCGGCATGATCTGGCCGCCGGTGGAGGCGGCGGCCTCGATGGCGCCAGCGCTACGGGCCGGATAGCCCACCTTCTTCATCAGCGGGATGGTCAGCGAGCCGGTCGACACCACATTGCCGGCGCTGGTGCCATTGATCATGCCCATCAGGCCGGACGCAAAAATGGAGACCTTCGCGGGGCCGCCACGCGCACGGCCGGCGGCGGCGAAGGCGAAGTTGACAAAGTAGTCGCCTACCTTGGAGGCCTGCAAGAAGGCGGCGAAGATGATGAACAGAATGATATAGGTCGAGGACACGGCCGTGGTTGGCCCGAGAATACCGGCATCGGTATAGACCTGGCTGAAGAAGCGGTTCAACGACAAGCCGGGATAGCCGAGGAAGCCTGGCAGATAGGGACCGGCAAACACGTAGATGAGGAAAATCGCGGATATGACGACCAGGGCCAGGCCGGTCACGCGGCGGGTGAGCTCCAGAATCAGCAGCGAGCCTGCTATGGCGGCCCACGATATGCCGATGGGGGCGAAAGCGGTACCGGTGGAAGCGCGCATGGGGCTGCTGAACATGATGATCAAATAGCCGGCGCTGGCGATGGCACTGATCATCAATACCAGGTCGGCGGGACAGAGCCTTTCGCGCGAGTGACGATGGAACCAGGAAATGACGATGGCAGCCGCAGTCGCAAAGATCAACGGGTAGCCGAAGTGCCAGGTTTCGATGGCGGCGTCTATACGCAGAGCGCCCTCGTTCATGGCACGATTTATCTGGAATACCTGAAACAGGGCATAGAGTGCCGGCAGCATCAGGGCATAACTTGCTATCGAGAGCCAACGACCGGCCGGGCTGACCTCGTGGCTTTCGGAAAAGCGGGCACCCGTATAGAGGGCATAGCCAAGGATCAACGCACCACAGATGTGAACGATGCGAAACGACCAGGTCTCCATCGGATAGACATTCAGTGAAATCAGATGGAAGCTGGAATAGGCGATGGCCATGGCGCCAAACAGGAACCACTGCCAACCGGAAAAGAGTCGGCGATTTGACTCGATTACTTCCTCGTCGACGCCTTCGGCGATGGTTTCGGGCGCCTTGGCGACGGCCTCCTCGGACGCCCCGGGTCGGGTATCGGGAGTGTTGTTCATGGGTCATTCACCCTCGGGTGGGATGCTACGGAGAAATGCGCCATGCCCTGAACCGGTCGGTACGAGGCATGGCGTCAGTTTGACGATGCTTACTTGATCAGCGATTCGTCAATTTCATGGCCATTTTCCTGATACCAGCGCACAGCACCCGGGTGGAATGGCAGCACCTGATTATGCACCACGTTCTCTGGGATGGTGGTTTCTGCACTGCGGTGCACATTACGCATCTTGTCATTGTTTTCCATGGTCGCCTTGGTGACTTCATAGACGAAGTCTTCCGGTAGATCGCAGCGGGCGATGGCGAAGTTCCACATGGAAACAGCGTTGGCACTCTCTTCCAGTGTGGTATAGGTGCTAGCCGGAATCTGGAAGGCTGCCACAGGGAAGTTGTCGATGACGGTTTGCTGCTCTTCCTTGGTGAATTCGATGATATTCACGTTAGTCTGTACTTCGAGCTGGCTCACCGCTGGAATCGGGATGCCTGCAGCGAAGGCGATAACGTCCAACAGCCCATCCTGCAACTGGCCTCCGAGGTCGGTCCAGCCGCCGTTGCGGCGCTCGAAATTCACGCCCAGGGTCTCGAGAATGGCCGGGAAGTAGGTGTCGGACGTGGAGGCTGCCGGCCCGAAGCCGATGCGAGCGCCATCCGGAATTTCCGAGATGGAAGTGATGCCGGTGCTGGAGAGTGCGGTGATGGAGAACGGTGTCTCGTACATCGGAAACAGGGCGCAGACATTGTCCATTTTCACGCCGGGAGCCAGCGGGCTCTCACCTTTGACGGCATCGGAGGCCGGCCCCATAGTGGTAAGGCCAAAGGCGACATCTCCGCTGTGAACCAGAGCCAGGTTCTGGGTCGGGCCACCAGTCACTTCCCCGCCACCGGAGATGCCCAGTTCATCAGCAATCAAATTGGCCCAGCCGGAGCCATAGACGAAATAGGTGCCGCCCTGACTGGCGGTGCCCACCGTGAAGTTGTCCGGCCAGTCTGCGCGGTCGGCGTGGGCTGAGGCTGCCATCAGCATGGCGCCGGCCAATGTGCCGGTAAGCGCTATTGTGGTGACGTTGCGCATGGCGTATCTCCGTTGCAATTGTGGTTATCGTCCAGCGGGCACTGTGGCCGCTGTCGGTCAGTCTGGCTGATGCCGCCTGGTTTGATTGTTGCCCGGGCGATGCATTCCAGAATAACAAGAAGCAGATTGTGTGCCGTAAAAATTACGCCATAAAAAAAACAGAGACTTATTCGCAAGCGTTGCGACTAAAGTTGAGGGGTAAAAATCAAGAAACGGCTGGATGATCGCACACTCGTTTCTTTCCGTGTGCGGTTTTTCGCACGCTTCGGGTCGGTGAGTCTGGGGTGTCGCGACCGGGGTGGCAATCAGTCGTCTCGCCTGATGCAGGTCATTCGTTAGCGTAGGCGAGCCGGAGATCAAGTCGCTGCTGACGCAGGCGCTCGGCCAGTTCACGCTGCCAGTGTTGGTTAACGGTTTGCCATGGGGGGGCTGATATCGGGGGGGCTCAGGTTCTTCGGCCAGTCGGTTCAGGGCAAGGGCCTGGCGGAGTTCGTCATGGGCTGGAGCTGGGGTCTCCTGGCGACCGCTTCCTTTGACATGATCAGCGTCCTTTGGGATCGAGAATCCTTACGGTCTGAATGGTGTCGGTGCGCTGCTCCTCACGCTCTCGGTTGACCCGGGTTTCCAGCTCGTCGTGGGCATCGTCCTCGATGGCTGCCTGCTCGAAGAAGTCGCAGCTGACGCAGTCGCGGTAGCGAATTCCGTTCTGCTCCCAGGAGCGGATGCGGTCCATCTGGGCGCAGCGAGGGCAGATGGCGCCGGCGATAAAGCGTTTCTGAACGGCCATGGAAACTCCTGTATGGCAGTCACCGGGGCGGTAGTGCCCCGGTGGCGGTCGATGACCAGCGGGTATCGGGTCAGGCGGCACGAATCCCGCTATGGCGTAGTAGCGGCTCGACGCTGGGTTCGCGGCCACGGAAGGCTTGAAACAGCTCGGCGGCGTCCCGGGAGCCGCCCTGCTCGAGGATATCGTGGCGAAAGCGCCTGCCGGTCTCGCCATCGAATATCCCGGCCTCCTCGAAGGCGCTCCATGCATCGGCCGAGAGTACCTCGGCCCACTTGTAGCTGTAGTAGCCTGCCGCATAGCCGCCGGCGAAGACATGACTGAAGCCGTTTTGAAAGCGGTTGAAATCGGCCCGCGGTACCACCGAAACGGCGGTACGCACCTCGTCGAGCAGCGTCTGCACATCGGCGGCAGTGGGGCCGATCAATTCATTATGCAGGCGCAGGTCGAACAGCGAAAACTCAATCTGGCGCATCAAGCCCATGGCCGCCTGGAAATTTCGGGCATCCTGCAGGCGTTCCAGCAGCTCGGCTGGCAGCGGTTCGCCGGTGTCGACGTGACCGGCAATCATGTCCAGCCCTTCGCGTTCCCAGCAGAAATTTTCCATGAATTGGCTTGGGAGTTCCACGGCGTCCCATGCCACCCCGTTGATACCAGAGATATCGGCCACGGTCTGTCGGGTCAGCATATGATGCAGTCCGTGTCCGAATTCGTGGAACAGGGTGGTGACCTCGTCATGGGTCAGCAGGGCGGGGCTGTCGCCTACCGGGCGGGTGAAGTTGCAGGTCAGGTAGGCCACCGGCAGCTGCAGGGAGCCATCTTCACGGCAGCGCCGCACCCGGCACTCATCCATCCAGGCCCCGCCGCGCTTGCCCTCTCGGGCGTAAAGGTCGAGATAGAAGCCGGCAATGGCCTGGCCGTGCTCGAGAATCTGGAAGTAGTGCACTTCCGGGTGGTAGCGCGGGGCCGAGGTGTCCTCCTGAAAAGTGACGCCATAGAGACGCTCGACGACCCGGAATAGTCCGTCCACCACCCGGGGCGCCGGGAAGTGGGGGCGCAGTTGCTCTTGGGAAATGGCGTGGCGTGCTTCGCGAAGCTTCTCGCTGGCATAGCCCACGTCCCAGGGGGACAGCTCGGCGATGCCCAGCTCGGTGTGGGCGAACTCGGCTAGCTCACCAAATTCTTCGCGTGCCTGGGGCGCGGCGCGCCTGGCCAGGTCCTCCAGAAACTCGATCGCCTGCTGGGGCGATTCGGCCATCTTGGTGGTCAGGGAGTAGTCGGCATAGGTGGCGAAGCCGAGCAGTACGGCCAGCTCGTGGCGCAGGCGAAGGGTCTCCTCGATGATCGGTGCGTTGTCGTACTCGCCGGCATTGGGCCCCTGGTCGGAGGCGCGGGTAACGAAGGCCGTGTAGACCTCGCGGCGCAGGGAGGCGTCGTCGGCGAAGGTCAGCACCGGATAGAAGCTGGGAAAATCCAGGGTGATGCGATAGCCGCGCGCATTCTTGGCTTCGGCGTTGGCGGCAAGCGTCGCCAGGGCACTCTCCGGCAGGCCGGACAGCCGGGCTGCGTCGTCGATGTCCTTGTGCCATGCCTGGGTGGCATCCAGCAGCTGATTGGAAAAGGTGTTGGAAAGCTCCGAGAGCCGTGACTTGATCTCGCCATAGCGGCGCTTTTCCTCGGCGGGCAGGTCGACGCCGGCGAGATGGAAGTCGCGCAGGGTATTGTCGATGCTGCGGCGCTGGCCTTCATCCAGCGATTCCCAGTCAGGTCCCTCCTTCAGCGCCTGCCAGGCCTGAAACAGCCCTTCGTGCTGCCCCAGCCAGGTACTGTAGTCGGACAGCTGACCCAGGCAGGCCTGATACGCTTCGCGCAGCGCAGGCGTGTTCATGGTCCCGTTGAGGTGAGAGACCGGCGACCAGGCCCGGGAGAGACGGTCGTTGAGCGCCTCGAGGGGGGCGGCAAGACTCGCCCAGGTCGGCGTCTCCTGCCGCGCGTGTGCGACGAGCGTGTCGATGGCCGCCCGGTTTTCCGCGATCAATTCTTCGACGGCCGGCACCACATGGTCCGGGGCGATATCGGCGAAGGGCGGCAGGTCGTGGGAGTCGAGCAGCGGATTGTGGGACATGCACACCTCGGGAGCAGGGCGGAAGGGTTGGATAGGTATCAGGTTACCCGCAATTGACTTTAGATGCGGCCGGGCAGGCCGGGTTTCAATGCATCATGGGATATCGATGGATTTGGTGCCATCGAGCCGGCCTGATAGTCTTGCGGACTTCACGAAGGAGAGGTCGACGGCATGAACGCAACCCTGGAGCGCTGGAGTACCCGGCGGGCCTTCATTCTAGCGGTGACCGGTGCAGCCGTAGGCCTCGGAAATATTTGGCGTTTTCCCTATATCACTGGCGAGAATGGCGGGGCTGCCTTCCTGGTGCTGTATGTGGCATTTGTGCTGCTTCTGGGGCTGCCGGTGATGATTGCCGAGATACTGGTCGGTCGCGCAGGCCGCCGTTCGCCGATGCAGTCGCTGGGGTATCTCGCCTCTGCTGCCGGTGCCAGCAAACACTGGCGCTGGCTGGGACTCTTCGGCGCCTTTACGGTCTTTTGCATCCTCTCCTTCTACTCCGTGGTCTCCGGCTGGTCGATCGAGTTCCTGGTGGCGTCGGTCAACGGCAACTTCGTCGGCCTCAGTGCCGCGGACATCGGTACCGGGTTCGATGCCTTCCTTGCCGACCCCCGGCGCATGACCTTCACTCATACGCTCTTCCTCTTCATGACCATGAGCGTGGTGGCCGCCGGCGTGGCCAAGGGGCTCGAGCGGCTCAATAATCTGCTGATGCCGCTTCTTTATCTGCTGCTGCTCCTGCTGGCCGGCTATGCGGCGACCACGGCGGGGTTCCGGCCGGCCCTGGTGTGGTTATTCCAGCCCGACTTCACGGCCATAACACCGCTCGTCGTGATGCATGCCATGGGCCATGCCTTCTTTACGCTGGCAGTGGGAGCCTGTGCCTTGATGGCCTATGGTGCCTACATGCCCGAGCGCCAGAGCCTGCCTCGAGCCGCCGCCGCGGTGGCCGCTCTCGACGTGGGCGTGGCACTGCTGGCGGGTATCGCCATCTTCTCGGTGGTGTTCGCCCAGGGCATGGACCCCGCCGAGGGGCCGGGCCTGATGTTCGTGACGCTGCCGATTGCCTTCGCCGAGCTGCCCTGGGGCGCGCTGTGGTTGAGCACCTTCTTCCTGCTGCTGCTGCTGGCGACCTGGACCTCGTCGATCAACCTGGCCGAGCCGATGGTCGCCACGCTGCAGGGCCTGGGACTCGGGCGCGGCCAGGCCGCCGCGGTCATCGGCGTGGCGGTGTGGCTGATGGGCCTGCTGTCGGTGCTGTCGTTCTCGACGCTGGCCGAATGGCGTCCGCTGGCGGGCATGAACGTCTTCGACCTGGTGACGACCATTCCCACCGAGATATTCCTGCCGGTGGGCGGCCTGCTGATCGCCGTCTTTGCGGCCTGGATCATGCCGCAAGGGGCTACCCGGGGCGCCCTGGGCGTCGGAGAGCCGGGCTTTCGCCTCTGGCTGGGGGTGGTACGCTGGGTATCGATTCCACTGACGGTCCTGGTGCTGGCTGCCGGGCTGCTATGACATGGCCGGCGAGCCGGTCAAAGGAGGCGAGATGCAAGCGGGAAACCCTATTCGCAGCTGGAAGGGCGTGACCCCTAGCCTGGGAGAGCGGGTCTATGTGGACCCGGCCAGCGTGGTGCTGGGCGACGTGGTGCTGGGCGATGACAGTTCGGTCTGGCCCATGACGGTCATACGTGGCGACATGCACCGCATTCGTATCGGTGCGCGCACCAGCGTGCAGGATGGCAGCGTGCTGCATATCACCCATGCCAGCGACTTCAATCCCGATGGCTTTCCGCTCATCATCGGCGACGACGTGACCATCGGCCACAAGGCGGTCCTGCACGGGGCTACCCTGGGCAACCGTATCCTGGTGGGCATGGGGGCCATCGTCATGGATGGCGCTGTGGTCGAGGACGAGGTGATCATTGCCGCGGGTGCGCTAGTGCCCCCGGGCAAGCGCCTGGAGAGCGGGCATGTGTATGCCGGCAATCCGGCCAGGGCGATGCGGCCGATCAAGGAGAGCGAGCGTGCCTTCTTTCCCTATACCGCGGGCAACTACGTGAAGCTCAAGGACGAGTACCTCGCCTCGCAGACGGAGTAGCGCCTTCGGCACCGGCATCCAGCCGTTCAAAAAATGCAGGCCGCAGCTGCCGTCCTGGTCGGTATTGGGCGAGCTGGTCGCTCAGGGCATGACCTTCTGGCGGTAGTCCTCGGCCTTCAGACTATACTTCTTGAGCTTGTCGTAGAGGGTCTTGCGCGGCAGCCCCAGGTGTTCACAGACTTCGTTGATACGTCCACGGTGGCTCGCCAGCGATTGGCTGATGAGGCTTTTCTCGAACAGTTCGACCTGCTGCGGCAGGGCGAGGTCGGCACCGGCGGTCTCGACGCCCTCGAGCAGAGCGTCGAGGCGATAGTCGAATGCCGATCCCAACAGCACATAGCGTTCGGCCAGGTTGCGCAGTTCGCGGACATTGCCGGGCCAGTCATGGGCCATCAGCGTCGAGACAGCGCTTGTATCCAGGGGTGGCGCTTCCAGGCCGCTGCGATTGGCTGCGACGACGGCGAAGTGCTGGAAGAGCAGCGGGATATCCTCACGACGATCCCGCAGCGGCGGAATCGGCAGGGTGACCACGTTGAGGCGATAGTAGAGGTCCTCTCGGAACTGGCCCTCCTCGGCGGCAACCTTGAGGTCGACCTTGGTGGCGGCGATGACCCGAATGTTGAGCAGCACGGTCTCATTGGCACCCAACCGTTCGACACAGCGCTCCTGCAGAACCCGCAGCAGCTTGACTTGCAGGGTCAGCGGCATGGACTCGATCTCGTCGAGGAAGACGGTGCCGCCGTTGGCGTGTTCGAATTTACCGATACGGCGCTCCACGGCGCCGGTAAACGCTCCTTTTTCGTGGCCGAACAGCTCCGACTCGATGATGCTTTCCGGCACGGCCCCGCAGTTGATGGCGACGAAGGGGTGGCCGCCGCGTGGGCTGCGCTCATGAATGGCGCGGGCCACCAGGTCCTTGCCGGTGCCTGTCTCGCCGAACAGAAGAACGTCGGTTTCCACCTGGCCGATACGCTGGATCATGGAGGCCAGTCGTTGGATAGCCTGGGTGCGCCCCACCAGGCGCGGGCCGGGCGCGGCCTGCTGTGCTTCGAGTTCGGCCTTGAGCCGCCGGTTCTCCAGGCTCAGGCGGCGCTTGTCGACGCCACGTCGTACCATCTCCACCAGGCGCTCGCCGGCGAAGGGTTTTTCCAGAAAATCCCAGGCGCCTTCCCGCATCGCCTCCACGGCGGTGGAAATGTCACCGTGTCCGGTAATCAGGATGACCGGCAGGTCGGGGTCGCGAAGACGCACTTCCTTCAGCAGGGCCATGCCATCCATCCCCGGCATGCGGATATCACTGACGATCACCCCGGGGAAGTCGGGCATCAGCGTCTCCAGAGCGCTCTCGGCGCTGGCGTGGGGCTCGGGCAGATAACCGGCCAGTTCCAGTGTCTGGCCGGCGGTGATACGCAAGTGGGGTTCGTCATCGACGATCAGCACCGGTGCGGCTGCCGGGTCATGCATGTGACTGCTGCTCCTGGGTTGGCGATGGCAGGGAGGTGTCGGGGCGTTTCACCCGAGGCAGGATAATGGTGAAGCTTGCCCCGGCGACAGGCTGGTTACCAGCTTCGATTTCACCCCCCAGATCCTTGATGATGCGTGCCGATATCGATAGCCCCAGCCCCAGTCCGCTGCCCGGTGACTTGGTGGTGAAGAACGGCTCGAAGATACGTGAAAGGTACGGCTCTGGAATACCGGGACCAGTATCACTGACGCCGATACGCACGTTGCCTGCTGCGATCTCGGCGCTGAGGATGAGCTTGGGCTCGGACGATTCCGTCATTGCCTGCAGCGCATTGCCGATCAGGTTGACCAGCACCTGCTCAAGACGAACCAAGTCAGCATGGACCCAGACCTCTTCGTCCCAGTGGCGGATGACGTCAACGTCGCGAAGCCGATTCTGGTAGAGCCGTAGCGCGTAGTCGAAGCATGCCTGCACCGATACCGTCGTCAACGAGCTGTCGCTCTTGCGCGAGAATTGACGCAACTGAGCGCTGATCTCGGCCATGCGCTCGGTGAGCTCGACGACCTGGGCCAGGTTGGCATCGGCTGCCTCAATGCGCTGGCGCTCGAGGAAGGCCCTGGCATTCTCCGCATAGGCTCGGATTGCTGCCAGTGGCTGATTGAGCTCATGATTGATACCGGCGGCCAACTGGCCCAGGACTGCCAGCTTGGCCGCCTGAACCAGCTCGTCCTGAGTCTGTCGCAGGTTGGCCTCGGCGCGGCGTCGCTCTTCGATCTCGTCGGAAAGCAGTCGGTTAGTTTCCAGCAGGTCACGCGTGCGCAGCGCGACGTTGCGCTCCAGTTCGTCCCGAGCCTTGGCCAAGGTCTGGCGCTCACGTTCGGCGAACAGCTCCCGCTCACGGCGCAGTCGCAGCCTTTGCCAGCCAGCGCCGCCTGCCAGTGTGACCATCCCATAGAGACCGCCGGCGAGCAGGGCAGAGAACCATTGTGCGTTGTGCACCGAATCGAGGGGTTTGAGAATATGCATATCCCAGTCGTAGGCCTCCATGTGGCGTGTAACGCCCAGGAATCCACCTTCCGCCAATGGACCAGATTGGAAACTGACCAGGCGGCTGCCATCAGGGCGTTGCTCCTGGATATCGATACCCGAGGGAGAGAGTGGTTCGTCGGCATAGCGCCTAGTTGCCAGCAGGGTTTGACGCTCCTCTTCCGAGAGTGGATACAGCGCTGCCATGCGTAGCTCGGGGTGGCTTGCCATGAAGATGATGTCGTCCTTGTCGGTGACCATCAGCACGGCGTCCTGCTCTGCCCAGCTCTCCTCGACCGAATCCAGCAGGATCTTGATGACCATGACGCCGCTGGGACGGGCATCTGGGGCAGTGTCCTCTAGCCACACCGGTGCGGAAAAATAGTAACCTCTTTCAAGCGACTGCACGCCAAGGCCGTAGAAGCGCCCACGGCCACCAGCAATGGCATCCTGGTAATAGCTGCGAAACGCGTAGTTCTGGCCGATGAAGGTATTGGGTCGGTGCCAATTGCTCGCGGCCAGGGTATTGGCCTGGTCATCAAGTAGATAGACGTCGGACACATTTGCTGTGGCCCGGAACTGGTCGAGCAGCAGGTTGAGCGGCATGGCATCCTGCTGGCCAGGATTGAGCAGGAAACGCTGGACCATTTCACGGGAAGCCAGCAGTTGGGGTAGGTAGTCATTGCGTGTCAGATGCCCCTCAAGACCGGCAGCCGAGAGGCGCAGCTCGTTCTCGGCTTCTCGCACCAAGGTCTGTAGTGCCTGTTCTCGCGCCACTTGGGCGGCCTGCCATATGACCACTACAAGACCCAGTGGCAGCAGCAACAGCAGCAGCCGGCGGAGAGGAGTCGACAGGCGAGGTGGATGGTGCGGACCTTTCACGCGAGTGCTCCCTACTGCTGGATTTCGGGCAGGGCCTGGGCGCGTCGCAGGGCTCGCTGGGCGCGGGTTTCGGCTCGCTCCATTTCCAGCAGTTCCTCTTCGACGAAGACCAGATGCTCGTGGGCACGAGCCCGGGCGTCCTCTGCCCGGCCTTCGAGAATGGCATCCAGCAGGGCGCGGTGCTGTTTCATCAGCAGGGGGCGCGACTGGGGCTTCTCGAACAGGTGGGCCAGGTTGTCGACGATACTCTTTTCCAGCAGGTGGAATATGCCGCGAATGGTATGCAGCAGCAGCACGTTGTGGCCCGCCTCCGCGATTGCCAGGTGGAAGGCCGCGTCGGCCTTGGCTTCGAGCGCCGGGTTGCGGCCAGCGAAACAGGCTTCCAACTCGTCGAATCGCTTGATCAGCATGGCCTTGTCGGCTGGTGTTGAGCGCAAGGCGGCATAGTAGGCCGATATGCCCTCCATGGCATCGCGAAATTCCAGCAGGTCTAGATGGAATTCGTGATGACGGGATAGCATGTCCAGGAGAGGGTCGCTGTATCCGCTGTTGAGCTCGCTTGTCACGAAAGTGCCGCCGCCCTGGCGGCTGGTCAGCAATCCACGCGTGGCCAGCTTCTGTATGGCTTCGCGCAGTGAGGGTCGGGAAACACCAAAACGTTCGGCCAACTCCCGCTCCGGCGGCAACCGTTGGCCTGGCTTGAGGCTACCCTCGAGAATCATGGCCTCGAGGCGCTCGGTGATCACATCAGCAAGCTTGGGCTGGCGAAGGGTCTGATAGGACATGCAGGCTTTCCTGGCAGTCGAGCATAATTGGTCTTACCAATACTGACGTGATTGTCGTCATGATGCAATGGGTTGGAGGAGAGAAAAACTGACCGCTTATCATGCGCTTGCGACAGCATAAAAAAGAGTAGACCAAAGTATAGCCCATCCAGAGAGGTAAAAAATGGTCTGCCGTTTGACATGTTGCAAGCTGGAACCTAATGTCCGTTTTGTTTTCCGGTAAATTGGTTTTACCAATCTTTCGGGCGATGAAGAGGCAAGGCAAACCCTGTGCGAAGATCGACGTTATCGAACACAATAACTGACGTGTGACACAGCAAATCTACCGTAGTCCGCAGCTTCCGGCGGGCCGACCGTGAGGGATCCTCATGACGCCAGTCAAGCTATATCCGCCCAAGCCCGAAAAGGTCTACTTCTTCGGCACCTGTCTCGTCGATGCGTTCTACCCCGAAGCGGGCTTGGATGGCATTCGCCTGCTGGAGCGTGAGGGTATCGAAGTTCTCTTTCCCGAAGACCAGACTTGCTGCGGTCAGCCGGCCTATACTTCGGGCTATCAGAGCGAAGCTCGCGCGGTGGCGGCTGCGCAGCTCAGGCTATTCCCGGATCCGTGGCCGATTATCGTTCCTTCAGGCTCCTGTGGGGGCATGATGCGCACTCACTACCCACAGCTTTTCGCTGGTTCTGATCAAGAAGCGCAAGCCAGCGAGGTGGCCGGGCGCATCTATGAACTCACGGAGTTCCTGCTGCATGTCTGCCAGCTAAAGCTCGAGGACCGCGGTCAGCCTGAAAAAGTGGTTATGCATACCTCCTGCAGTGCTCGTCGTGAGATGGGGTTGGGCGAAACCGGACCGATGCTACTGGCCAGAATGGGGCAGGTCGAGCTGGTGGGGCAGGCTCGGGCCGCCGAGTGCTGCGGCTTTGGTGGCACCTTTGCAGTGCGCCATCCGGAAGTTTCCGCCGCCATGGTCGAAGACAAGACCCAAGCGATCGAAGGCACGGGCGTGAGGCACTTTGTCACGTCCGACTGTGGCTGTCTGATGAACATTAATGGCCGCTTCGAACACCAAAAGAAGTCGATCCAGGGCGAGCATATCGCGAGTTACCTATGGCGGAGAACGTCATGAGCGTCGAGATCTATACGCCGCGGGCCTTTCATCGTCAGGCCCATGATGCCCTGGGCAATCCACAGATCCGCTCCAATTTCCGTCGTGCCATGGATGGCCTGATGACCAAGCGGCGCGATGTCTTCAGTGACTGGGATCTGGAAACTCTTCGGGATCTGGGCGCCAATATTCGCCTGCGGGCCCTGGCCAAGCTGCCTGACCTGCTTGAGCAGTTGGAGACCAACTGCGAGGCCAACGGCATCCGGGTCCACTGGGCCGAAGATGGTGAGGAGGCCTGCCGAATTGTCCGTGAGCTGTGCGAATCTCACGGGGCGAAAGCGGTCATCAAGGGCAAGTCCATGGTCTCCGAGGAGATGCATCTCAACGCCCACTTGGAAGAGGCGGGCATCGAGGCGCTGGAGTCCGACCTCGGCGAGTACCTGGTGCAGCTCAACGACCAGACCCCCTCGCATATCATCATGCCGGCGATCCACCTAAACACCGACGAAATTTCTGACATCATGCACGAAAAGACGGGTATCGAGCGTACCCGCGATGTCGACACCATGACCGCGGCCGCCAGGACTCAACTGCGTGAGCGCTTCATGAATGCGGACGTGGGCGTCTCGGGGGTCAACTTTGCCGTGGCTGAGACCGGGACTCTCTGCCTGGTGGAGAACGAGGGCAACGGGCGCATGACGACCACGGTTCCCCCGGTGCATATTGCCGTGACGGGCATCGAGAAGGTGGTCGAGCACCTGCGCGACGTGCCGCCGCTCTATGCACTGCTCACGCGCTCTGCAACCGGCCAGCACGTCACCACCTACTTCAACATGATCAGCTCACCGCGCAAGCCCGGCGAACACGATGGCCCCAAGGAAGTCCACCTGGTGCTGGTCGACAATGGTCGCTCCAATATCTACCAGGACAACGAATTGCTCGACACCCTGCGCTGCATTCGCTGCGGGGCCTGCATGAATCACTGCCCGGTTTATACCCGCGTCGGCGGTCATAGCTACGGCACCACCTATCCTGGCCCCATTGGCAGCATCTTGATGCCCCATATGCTGGGTCTCGAGGAAACGAAGGACCTGCCCACCGCATCCAGCCTGTGCGGCGCCTGTGGCGAGGTGTGTCCGGTCAAGATCCCGATCCCCGACCTGCTGGTACGCCTGCGCCGTGAGGCGGTTGGCGAGGGGCGCGGCAACGTCCCCGGCGCCGGGGTCAAGCGCACGAAGAAAGAGGCGGCGGCCTGGAAGAGCTGGCAGTGGCTTGCGACCCATCCCTCGGCCTGGCGGACGAGCTTGCTAATGGCCGGTAAACTGCGTGGTTTGACGCCAACGAGGTTCGGGCCCTGGACGCAATACCGCACGGCACTGAAGCCGGCGAAGCAGTCGCTCCACGCGCTGGTCAAATCGCACCGCCGGGATAGGGATGGGGAGGACAACTCATGAGTGCACGCGAGAACATACTCAAGCGCCTGCGTGAGCGCACCGACGGTCCCTTGACCGCACCACTAAGCGATTTTGGCGTGGTGAGCGGACGGGGCTGGAGTGCCGAAGAGCGTATCGAGCGCTTTGAGCGACTGATCACCTCGGTCCATGGCGAGGTGGTTCACACGACTCATGGTGCATGGACCACGTCACTGGCTGACGTGCTGATGGCAAAGAATATCCAGCGCCTGGCACTGGGCCGTGAGCATCCGGTGGCGGCCGAGGCGAGAGCAGGCCTGGTCGAAGGGGAGGTGACCCTGATCGATGCCGATCGTGATGTGGAGGAGTGGCAGCAGGAGCAGTTCGCGTCCACGGATGCCGGCCTGACGTCCACTCGGGGTGGTATTGCCGAGACCGGCAGCCTCTGGCTGTGGCCGACTCCAGATGAACCCCGCCTGATCAGCCTGGTGCCGCCAATACACATCGCCGTGCTGGATGCCGACACGCTGGAGGACACCTTCTTCGATGTGGTCGAGGCCCATGGTTGGGCAGGCGGCATGCCCACCAATGCCTTGCTCATTTCGGGTCCGAGCAAGACCGCTGACATCGAGCAGACCCTGGCCTATGGCGTACACGGCCCCCGTGAACTGGTCGTGCTGGTGCGTCACACCGAGGAACCCTCATGACATCTGTGACACTTGCTCCACCCAGTGCCGATGCCTGGCAGGAGCTCAAGTGCGAACTGCTCGAGAGCATACCTGCCGAGCGGTTGATCGATGACTCGCTGCGCACTCTGGCTTATGGCACCGACGCCAGCTTCTACCGTCTGATTCCCCGGTTGATTGTGCGTCCCGAGAGTGAAGATGAGTTGATGACGGCTCTGGCGGCGTGTCGCACACGTCGCTTGCCGGTGACCTTCCGCGCCGCCGGTACCTCGCTTTCCGGTCAGGCGGTTACCGACTCCGTGCTGATCCAGGTTGGTCAGGGCTGGCGTAGCCATGAGATTCTCGAAAGCGGGCAGGCGATTCGCCTGCAGCCTGGGGTGATCGGGGCGCGGGCCAATCAGTTGCTGGCCCCCTTCGGGCGCAAGATCGGGCCGGACCCGGCTTCCATCGGCAGCTGCATGATCGGCGGCATCGCCGCCAATAATGCCTCAGGCATGTGCTGCGGCACTGCACAGAACAGCTACCGCACGGTACGCGATATTCGCGTTATCCTGGCCGACGGTACCCGGCTAGACACCGCCGATCCGGCCAGTCGTGAGGTTTTCCGTCGCAGCCATGCCGAGCTTGTCGAAGGACTCGAACGGCTCTCTGCCGAGACCCGGGCCAACGAGGCGCTGGCCGACAAGATTCGCCACAAGTACCGGCTCAAGAATACCACCGGCTATGCGCTAAACAGCCTGGTCGACTTCACCGACGGCATCGAGATACTCAAGCATTTGATGATCGGCTCCGAAGGGACGCTGGGCTTCATCAGCACTATCACCTACGACACCGTGGTGGATGAACCGCTGAAGGCCGCAGCCCTGCTCTTCCTGCCCGACATGGCCACCACCTGCCGGGCGACCATCGCCCTCAAGCCGGCACCGGTTTCCGCAGTCGAGCTGATGGACCGTGCAGCGCTGCGCTCGGTGGAGCGCAAGCCGGGCATGCCCGAGGTGCTCAAGACGCTGCCGGAAAATGCGGCGGCGCTGCTGATCGATGTGCGTGGCAACGATGAGGACGAACTTGAAAAACGCCTTCTGGCGGTGCGGGATATCTTCGAAGGTATCCATACCCTGGAACCTGTCACCTTCACTCGTGACAAGAGCACCTACGAACTCTACTGGAAGATCCGCAAGGGCCTCTTTCCCGCGGTGGGTGCAGTGCGTGAGACCGGCACCACGGTGATCATCGAGGACGTGGCCTTTCCCATCGAGCGCCTTGACGAGGGCGTTCAGGCGCTGACCGAAGCCTTCCATCGCCATGGCTATCCGGAGGCCATCCTCTTTGGCCACGCCCTGGAAGGTAACCTGCACTTCGTCTTCCCCCAGGGCTTCGAGAAGCCCGGCGAGGTGGAGCGCTACCAGGCACTCATGGACGAAGTAGCGCAGTTGGTTGGCGTCGAGTACGGCGGTTCGCTCAAGGCTGAACATGGTACCGGGCGCAACATGGCCCCCTATGTCGAACTGGAGTGGGGGCCCGAGGCCTACGCGCTGATGTGGCAGATCAAGGCGCTGTTCGATCCCGAGAACCTGCTCAATCCCGAGGTCATCCTCAGTCGCAACCCGACATTGCACCTGGAAAACCTCAAGCCGTTGCCGGCGGCCCATGCCATCGTCGACAAGTGCATCGAGTGCGGTTTCTGCGAGCACGTCTGCCCGTCGAGGGACCTGACCCTGACGCCGCGTCAGCGCATCGTCATTGCTCGCGAGATGGCAAGGCTCGAGGCATTGGGCGATGCCATCGACGGAGAGGAGGCCGAACGGCTTGCCACGTTGCGCCGCGATTATCGCTACGCCGGCGACGAGACCTGTGCCGTCGACGGCCTCTGCGCCACCCAGTGTCCGGTGGGTATCAATACCGGTGAGCTGATCCGCGAGATGCGCCATGAGCGACTGGCGAAGCATGCCGACCTGTCGCGGCGGGTGGGGCGCCACTTCTCCGGGGTGACCCGTGTTGCCCGGGGCGTGCTGAACATGGCAGGCGTTGGCCGTGCGGTGCTGGGCGAGAAGGGGCTCTCTCGGGTCAGCGGTTCGATAACCAAGATTAGTGGCAACCGAGTGCCGCAATGGGTGCCCACCCTGCCCAAGGCGGCACCGATACGGTTGCTCAAGCAGCGCTCGCCTGGTGAGGGGTCGAAAGACAAGGTGGTTTACCTGCCCTCCTGTGCGACTCGGGTGTTCGGTGCCACCCATGGCGATGCCGAGAGCCGCTCGATCATGGAGATCACCCTGTCGCTGCTTGAGCGGGCGGGTTTCGAGGTGATACTGCCCGAGATGACGGGGCATCTCTGTTGCGGCATGGCCTTCCATTCCAAGGGCCAGTTCGAAGAGGCGACGCACAAAGCTCGTGAGCTCAATCGCGAGTTGTTGGTGGCCAGCCAGAACGGGCGCTATCCGATCATCAGCGATACCAGTCCTTGTGTGCTGCATATGCAATCGCGCCTGGATGAGCGTCTGTCGGTGCAGGAGCCGGTTGCCTTCGCCCATGACCACCTCTTGCCACGGCTCGAGCTCACACCCCTGGATGAGCGCGTCGCGGTACATGTCACCTGCTCCAGTACTCATATGGGGCTGGGGGAGCGCATGGTGGCGCTGGCCAGGGCCTGTGCCCGTGAGGTGGTGGTGCCGGCGGAGATCACCTGCTGCGGCTTCGCCGGCGACAAGGGGCTTTCCACGCCGGAGCTCAATGCCTCGGCGCTGAAGGGCTTGGCCGTGCAGGTAGCAGATTGCGATGCGGGGTACTCCAATTCAAAGACCTGCGAGATTGGTCTGGCGCTGCATGGGGGTATCCCCTACCGTTCGATCCTGTCGCTGCTCGACCGGGCAAGCCGAGAGGCGGCAAGCTGAGCGCACCTGGTTATCCACAGCCACTTGTCCCAGGCCGCCTGTGGATAGCCTGGCTGCCCATCATTCCGTCATGGCCCCGTCATCGTCCTGAAACTTTTTTACAAGGGCTCTTGCAGGGGGCAAAGGAAAAACG
>NZ_QPKI01000024.1 GCF_003339685.1 Halomonas sp. DQ26W
ATGGTGTGACTTCTCACCACCTCATCGACAAGCGCCCACATGAATTACCTGATCGATTGTTAAAGAGCGGCTCCCGTTCTCTTCAAACCACATCGTGAAGAGCGGAGCGTCTCGCTTGCTGTCGTGGCGGCTAACGCTGTTAGCGGCCTCGCCAGCGCCCTGCGAGGAAGGCGCATTCTACTGAAGTGGCTGAGTTTGTCAACTCCCTTCGCACCCTGCCGAAGCCGTTCTGGTGTCGAAGCGCCGCGCTTGCCGGCTGCCTTCAGTGTGACGTGCATTCTACCGTCTCCGGCGCTTCTGTCAATCGCGAATCGCTCTAGCCGATTCGAAAAAAACCAAACAGAAACAAGCACCTTCTTCACTTCCACCGCCGGTAACGTTTGCCCGTTGCCGGCAGCGGATGCGTACTTTACGTTTTTCCTTTGCCCCCTGCAAGAGCCCTTGTAAAAAAGTTTCAGGACGATGACGGGGCCATGACGGAATGATGGGCAGCCAGGCTATCCACAGGCGGCCTGGGACAAGTGGCTGTGGATGGATTACTCAGGCCAGAGACAACAACACCCGCACATGGCGGGCGTTGCGGCACCAGGCTGAAACCGCAGTTCAGCCAGAGGTGGGCGGCGGCTTCATCTTGCGCATGATCGCCTGAGTCGGTCCGGACGCCACATAGGCACCAAACAGTAGAAGCAGCATCACTGAGGGCTCCACTGAGATCACCACGAAACCCAGCACGATGGCCAGCAGCACCACGAAGGGAACCGGACCCTTGAGGTCAACCTCTTTGAAGCTGTAGTAGCGGATATTACTGACCATCAGCACGCCGGCGGCAGCCACCACCAACAGCATCAGAAGCTTGAACCCGAGGGCATCGGCATCGAAGCTGTGAAAGGTCCAGACGCTTGCCGCCACGAAGGCGGCAGCCGATGGGCTCGGTAGACCGATGAACCACTTCTTGTCGACACTACCCACCTGCACGTTGAAGCGCGCCAGACGCAAGGCAGCACAGGCTACGTAGAGGAAGGCCACCACCCAACCGGTCTTGCCGATGTCCTGCAGAATCCAGGTAAAGGCCACCAGTGCCGGCGCCACGCCGAAGGAGACCATGTCGGAAAGGCTGTCGTATTCGGCACCAAAAGCACTCTGAGTGTTGGTCATGCGAGCGACACGCCCGTCCAGACCGTCGAGCACCATGGCGATGAAGATGGCCACCGCCGCGGCGGTGAAGTCTCCATTGATGCCAGCCACCACGGAGAAGAAACCGGCAAACAGCGCCGATGTGGTGAACAGGTTGGGCAACAGGTAGATGCCTCTGCGCCTGACCTTCTTGCCATCCTCGATGGACTCCTCGATAACCTCCGTTTCGCGAACGAAAGCGGCGGCCAGATCTTCCTCGGCGGGCGGGAGTCGTTCGTGCTCGGTCGGGCCGGATTCGGGACACTCATTACGAGGGCCTTGCTCGGTATTGCGGGGATCCTGACTCATTCGTCTCATCCATTGCCAGAATGGGGTCGCCCGAAGGCAATACCTTCATTCTACACGCTGTCACCGAAGCGCAAAGCTCGGCGGCTACCTTCGGATACGCCAAGGGCGCGGAAGTCCGCGCCCTTGGCGTCATACCGACGAGCCGAGGCTCAGTTCCTGGACTTGTCGACCAGCTGGTTGGCGGCAATCCACGGCATCATGCCGCGCAGCTTGGCGCCGACCTGCTCAATGTCGTGCTCCGCATTCAGGCGACGACGAGCAGTCATCGAAGGGTAGTTGCTATTGCCCTCGTTGATGAACATCTTGGCGTACTCACCGGTCTGGATACGCTTGAGCGCGTTACGCATCGCCGCACGTGACTGCTCGTTGATGATTTCGGGGCCGGTCACGTACTCGCCATATTCCGCGTTGTTGGAGATGGAGTAGTTCATGTTGGCGATGCCGCCCTCGTACATCAGGTCGACGATCAGCTTGAGCTCGTGCAGACACTCGAAGTAGGCCATTTCCGGAGCGTAGCCAGCCTCGGTGAGGGTCTCGAAACCGGCCTTGACCAGCTCGACCGCACCACCACAGAGCACCGCCTGCTCACCAAACAGATCGGTTTCGGTCTCGTCCTTGAAGGTGGTCTCGATGATGCCGCTGCGACCACCGCCGACGCCAGCAGCATAGGAGAGCGCAAGCTCCTTGGCGGTACCGGAGGCATCCTGGTGGATAGCGATCAGGTCGGGAATGCCGCCACCCTTGACGAACTCGGAACGCACCGTATGGCCCGGCGCCTTGGGCGCGATCATGATCACGTCCAGATCCTTGCGCGGCTCGATCTGATTGTAGTGGATATTGAAGCCATGGGCGAAGGCCAGGGTGGCACCCTGCTTCAGGTTCGGCTCCACCTCGTTCTCGTAGATAGCCTTCTGATTCTCGTCCGGCGCCAGGAGCATCACCACGTCAGCACTCTTGCACGCTTCCGGCACGCCAGAAACCTTGAGGCCGGCAGCCTCGGCCTTGGCGGCAGAAGAGGAACCCGGGCGCAGGGCCACGGTGACGTCGACACCCGATTCCTTCAAGTTGTTGGCGTGAGCGTGGCCCTGAGAACCATAGCCGACGATGGTCACCTTCTTGCCTTGAATGAGGGAGAGATCGCAGTCCTTGTCATAATAAACGCGCATGGTGTGCTCCTGAATTGGTATACCGAGGGTTTGAGGGTGTCAGCGTTGATGGCCGCCCGCGCCGTCTGTCGCGGCACCGGGGCTCTAACCATCCGATGTCGCCACATTACGTCAGTGCCGACATTGCGTAAAACGCTATATTTGCAATACGTCATGCCGGAATATGAAATAATCATGTCATGGACATGCGACCCCTCAAGCACTTTCTCGCCCTGGCCGATACGTTGCACTTCGGTCGTGCCAGCGAGCTTTGCCACGTCAGCCCTTCCACGCTCTCTCGCACCATTCGCCAACTGGAGCAGAACCTGGAAGTACCGCTATTCGAGCGCGACAACCGTCACGTGGCCCTGACCCCCCAAGGCCTGATCTTCCAGGACTATGCCAAGGATGCCCTGGCGCAGTGGGAATTGCTGCGTCACACGCTGAGCAGGGACGCCGACGAACTCGCCGGCGAGATCAGCATCTACTGCTCGGTAACTGCCAGCTACAGCTTCCTCTACGACCTGCTCAGTGATTTTCGTCTGCGCCATCCGCGAATCGAGCTCAAGCTGCATACCGGCGATCCCGCCGAATCCATGGCGCGGGTGCTAGACGGCGAAGAGGACATGGCGATTACACCGCGCCCCCGGAGCGTGCCCGGCCCACTTGCCTTCAAGTCCCTGACTCGCTCACCGCTGGTCTTCATCGCCCCCGCTGTGCAGGCCGGCTGGATACCGGGCACACCCGAATCCCCCTCCGACACGCAGTGGCAGAACGTGCCGATGATCCTCTCCGAAGCGGGGCTGTCACGGGAGTACAGCGATACCTGGTTCAAGGCCTTGGGCATCACTCCGCGGATATATGCCCAGGTCGCCGGCCACGAAGCCATCGTCAGCATGGTCGGTCTGGGCTTCGGGGTCGGCGTTGTACCCAAGATCGTGCTCGACAACAGCCCACTCGTCGAGCGGGTCAGGGTGCTGCCGGTCAAGCCGGAGTTGCCCCACTACGACGTCGGGCTATGCGTGCTCAATCGCCGCCTGAAGAGCCCGCTGATCCAGGCACTGTGGGACGAGGTAGTGGAGCGCTGAGACGAAAAAGCCGCCCCGAAGGGCGGCTTGGAAGGCATCAAGCGGCACGAATCAGAGGCTGAGGACTTTATCCCCGCGGGCAATACCGGATACCCCCGTCCGCGCCACTTCGAGAATGCCCACCGGCGCCATGGCCTGGAGGAAGGCATCCAGCTTGCCGGCGTCGCCGGTGATCTGCACGGTGTAGAGGCTCGGCGTCACGTCGACAATTTGCGCGCGGAAGATATCCACTGTGCGCTTGACCTCGTCGCGGGCCGCTCCCAAGGCCTTGACCTTCACCAGCATCAACTCGCGCTCAATGTGGTTGCCCTCGGTGAGGTCGACCAGTTTGATCACGTCAATCAGCTTGTTGAGATGCTTGGTGATCTGCTCGATGACCCGGTCGTCGCCCACGGTGGTCACGGTCAGCCGTGAGAGCGACGGGTCCTCGGTAGGCGCCACGTTCAGCGTCTCGATGTTGAAGTTGCGCTGCGAGAACAGCCCCACCACACGAGACAGAGCGCCCGGTTCGTTTTCCATCAGAATCGAGATGATATGACGCATCAGGTCCGCTCCGTCTTGGAAAGCAGCATGTCACGCATGGAGCCCAGGGGCACCTGCATCGGATAAACGTGCTCGCGCGGGTCGACGATGACGTCGAGGAACACCAGCTCATGGTTGTCGGCGAAGGTGCGCTCGAGCGCCGGGCCGAGCTCCTCCTTCGTTTCCACCCGTAGCGCGGTGAAGCCATATGCCTCGATCAATTTGCTGAAGTCGGGCAGCGACTCCATGTAGGAGTGCGCATGACGCGACTTGTAGTTGAGGTCCTGCCACTGGCGCACCATGCCCAGCGAGGCGTTGTTCAGGTTGACGATCTTTACGCCACCGCCGAACTGCTTACAGGTCGACAGCTCCTGCATCATCATCTGGAAGCTGCCTTCGCCGGTGACGCAGATCACCTGTTCGTCCGGGAAGTTCTGCTTGATACCCATGGCCGCCGGGAAGCCGAAGCCCATGGTGCCGAGCCCACCGGAGGTAATGAAACGATTGGGCTTGTCGAACTTGTAGTACTGGGCCGCAAACATCTGATGCTGCCCCACGTCGGTGGTCACGTACGCCTCGCCACGCGTGACCTCGCAGAGCGCCTCGATCACCTCCTGCGGCTTGAGCGCCTCACCCGACTGAGAGGGTTCGTAGAGCTTGCCCGCCCGCTCCTCGCGCCAGCCCTCGATCTTCTGCCACCACTCGCCCAGTGCTTCGGGATGCTCGATCTCCTTGCCCTGCAGCAGGCTGATCATCTCGTTGATCACGCTACCCGCCGGCCCGACGATGGGCACGTCCGCTCGCACGGTCTTGGAGACCGAGCTGGGGTCGATGTCCACGTGCACGATCTTGGCCGTGGGACAGAACTTGGAGGTGTTGTTGGTGACCCGGTCGTCGAAGCGCGCCCCGATGGCGATGATCAGGTCGGCATGGTGCATGGCCATGTTCGACTCATAGGAGCCGTGCATGCCCAGCCAGCCCAGGCACTGACGATCGCTCTGCGGGTAGGAGCCGATGCCCATCAGCGTGGTGGTGATGGGGTAGCCCAGCCGCTTGACCAGGTCGGTGAGCCCCTCGCTGGCCCGGCCGGTGACCACACCGCCGCCGGTGTAGAACATCGGCCGCTTAGCCTTGAGCATCAGCTCGACGGCCTTCTTGATCTGGCCGGTGTGGCCGCGCGCTACCGGATTGTACGAGCGCATCTTGATCTTTTTGGGATAAACGTACTCGTAGCGTTCGGTAGGCGCGGTCATGTCCTTGGGTATGTCCACCACCACCGGGCCAGGCCGGCCGGTAGAAGCGAGGTAATAGGCCTTTTTGAGCACTTCCGGTATCTCGGACGGGTGCTTGATCGTAAAGCTGTGCTTCACGATGGGCCGCGTCACGCCGATGATATCGGTCTCCTGGAAGGCGTCTTCACCAATCAGGTGGCTCGCCACCTGTCCACACAGCACCACCATGGGTATCGAGTCCATGTAGGCGGTGGCGATACCGGTCACGGCATTGGTGGCGCCGGGGCCGGAGGTCACCAGCACCGTGCCCGGCTTGCCCGACGCCCGGGCATAGCCGTCAGCGGCGTGGGTCGCCGCCTGTTCGTGGCGCACCAGAATGTGCTTGACCTTGTCCTGGCGGAACAGCGCATCGTAGATGTGCAGCGCCGCGCCACCGGGATAGCCGTAAATGTATTCGACGCCCTCATCCTGCAGGAATCGGGCGATCATGTCTGCGCCGGAAAGCAGTTCCACTGATGTATCTCCCCTGGAGGTCTCGAGTGCGATCCGCACCCTTCTCGGGCACGGGTTCGAGTGCGACGGTATGTCGCTGCCGGATATGCCGGCACCTGATGCCAAACCCTGGCAAGTGGCCCTGTTGGGGCCTGCACTCTCATCACGACTGATCGCCGCGTCGGGGCGTTGGCCAGGACGGGCGGTTGGCCCGGTCCCGGTAGTCCTTCGGCGAGTAGAGGCAACATGGCCTACCCGTCACGCGGTAATGGGGGATTGCCCGCAAGCTCCGCGCCCGCAAATCAGGAACCGTCAAGATTCCAATAGCACCGCAGCGGTGTCAACCGCCAAGCGGCTTTTGCTAGCCAAGATCAGGAATTTTTGCAAGATTTCGAATAAAAAAACCCGCCAGCGAAGGGCGGGCAAGGGGGTTACAGGACGCAACCTCCATTTAGTGTAGACAGTTGCCAACCGCATGGCTGGCCAAGTGCGTAACACCTTGTTCCAATCAAGTGCTGAACGCCAACTTGCCGTTGTCGACGGCAACTCGGATTATGTCGCCGGGCCGGAACCGCCCCGCCAGCAGGTCCTGGGCCAGCGGGTTCTCGATGCGACTCTGGATCGCTCGCTTGAGCGGACGAGCGCCAAACACCGGATCGAAGCCCACCACGGCCAGTTGAGCCAAGGCCTCGTCACTAACCTCAAGCCCGAGTTGGTGCTCGGCGAGTCGCACACGCAGACGATCGAGCTGGATCCCGGCAATGGCTTGAATCTGCTCCTGGCCAAGGGCGTGGAAGACTACCACCTCGTCGATGCGATTGATCAGCTCCGGCCGGAAGTGGTCGCCCACCACTGCCATCACCATCTCCTTCATCTGCTCGTAGTCCGTGTCGTCGCCGCCCATCCGCTGGATGATGTCCGACCCCATATTGGAGGTCATCACAATCACAGTATTTCGGAAGTCCACAGTGCGACCCTGGCCATCGGTTAGGCGGCCGTCCTCCAACACCTGCAGCAAAATGTTGAAGACATCCGCATGGGCCTTCTCCACCTCGTCGAGCAACAGCACCGAGTAGGGTCGACGGCGAACCGCCTCAGTGAGGTAGCCCCCTTCCTCGTAACCGACGTAACCGGGAGGCGCACCAATCAGCCGAGCAACGGAGTGCTTCTCCATGAACTCCGACATGTCGATGCGCACCATGGACTCCTCGGTATCGAAGAGGAAGTTGGCCAGCGCCTTGCACAGCTCGGTCTTGCCCACCCCGGTTGGGCCAAGAAACAGAAACGAGCCGTTGGGCCGATTGGGATCGGCTAGCCCCGCACGAGAACGGCGCACGGCGTTGGCCACGGCTGTGACCGCCTCGTGCTGGCCGATCACCCGCTCATGGAGTGATTCCTCCATGCGCAGCAGCTTGTCGCGCTCGCCCTCGAGCATCTTGGCGACCGGTATCCCGGTCCAGCGCGATACCACCTCGGCGATCTCCTCTTCGGTGACGTTGGAGCGCAACAGCTGATGTTTCGAAGTATCGGCCTCGCCCTCGCCACTCTCGGCGATTTTCTTCTCCAGCGCCGGAATCACCCCGTACTGGATCTCTGACATCCGCGCCAAGTCTCCCTGCCGGCGCGCCTGCTCCAGGTCGATACGCACCTTGTCCAGCTCATCCTTGAACTGGGCCGCGCCCTGGATGCTGGCCTTCTCGGCCTTCCATATCTCGTCGAGGTCGGCGTACTCGCGCTCGAGCTCGTCGATCTGAGCCTGCAGGGTCTCCAGGCGCTTGCGTGAGGCCTCGTCAGTCTCCTTCTTGAGGTGCTCACGCTCCATCTTGAGCTGGATCAGCCGGCGGTCTAGGCGATCCATCTGCTCGGGCTTGGAGTCCAACTCCATACGAATGCGCGACGACGCCTCGTCGATCAGGTCGATGGCCTTGTCAGGCAGCTGACGGTCGGTGATATAGCGATTCGAGAGCTTGGCCGCAGCGATGATCGCACCATCAGTGATATCGACACCATGGTGCACCTCGTAGCGCTCCTTGAGGCCGCGCAAGATCGCCACGGTATCCTCCTCGGATGGCTCTTCCACCAGTACCTTCTGGAAGCGGCGCTCGAGCGCAGCGTCCTTTTCGATATACTGGCGGTACTCGTTCAGAGTGGTAGCACCGACGCAGTGCAGCTCGCCCCGGGCGAGAGCCGGCTTGAGCATGTTGCCGGCATCCATGGCACCCTCGGCCTTGCCGGCGCCGACCATGGTGTGCAGCTCGTCGATGAAGAGGATGACCCGGCCCTCTTCCTGGGACAGCTCCTTGAGCACTGACTTGAGTCGCTCCTCGAACTCACCGCGAAACTTGGCGCCCGCCAGCAACGAACCCATGTCCAGTGACAGCACGCGCTTGTTCTTGAGTCCTTCCGGTACCTCGCCGTCGACGATGCGCTGGGCCAGGCCCTCGACGATGGCGGTCTTGCCCACGCCGGGCTCGCCGATCAGCACCGGGTTGTTCTTGGTGCGACGCTGCAATACCTGAATGGTGCGACGAATCTCATCATCGCGGCCGATCACCGGGTCGAGCTTGCCATTGGCAGCCCGCTCGGTGAGGTCCAGAGTGTACTTTTCCAGCGCCTCACGCTGCTCCTCGGCATTGGGGTCGTCGACACGTTCGCCACCCCTGAGGCTGTCGATGGCTGTCTCCAGCGACTTGCGCGTCACGCCGGCCTGAGCCAAAAGCTTGCTCACGCCATGGCGCATTTCCAGCGCCGCCAACAGCACCAGTTCGCTGGCGATGTATTGATCGCCCCGCTTCTGCGCCTCGCGGTCGGTGAGGTTGAACAGCTTGATCAGGTCTCGGGAAGGCTGAACCTCCCCCTCGAACTGGCCGACCTGGGGCAGGTCGTCGAGATAGCCCACAAGGCCGTCGCGTAGCCGGGCGGGGTCGCCATCGGCTCGCTGTATCAGCGCCTTGACACCGGTGTCGCTGGCATCGAGCAGCGCCAGCAGCAGGTGGCCGGGATCGAGCTGGTTGTGTCCACGTCCCACGGCCAATGATTGTGCATCGGCCACGGCGTTCTGAAGTTTGCCGGTGAACTTGTCGAATCGCATTCGATCACTCCTCCATCGGGGTGGCGGCGCTGCTTGGACGCGCCGCTTGGCCCTGTCATATCGCGTTTGACAGTATCAATGGAGTCAGCGTGGCCGGCTTTCAAGTCGCCCGCCAGGGAAAGGATGTTCAGGTTGACACAGGTCAGGCCATGCCCGGAAGAGCGGCGCAGGGGACAGGTTGTAGCGGAGGTCATTTGCCATGGATGGCAAATGTAGCGCCCATGGAAGGGTTTACAGCGCCTCCGCAAAGGCCTGGCGCCTGAAAGACGATCGTTAGTGACGGGATAAGCTCATCTTAGCCAAATCACGCTGGCCATCCGTCCCGTCCTGCCATCATCACGCCGATGGGAGTAGAAGCGCGATTCACAGGCGGTACAGAAGTGGCCGCCGCTGACATGGAACACGCCGAGCCGCTCCAGGCGCAGCCGGGCCAGCTTGTAGAGATCACCCATGAAATGTCCCAGGCGGTATGGGCTCGGATCGAAGGCAGCCTCAGCCTCGGGGTGGACCCCGGCGAAGGCCTGTCGCACCTCGGGGCCGACCTCGAACTGGGCATTGGAGATCGCCGGACCCAGCCAGGCCATGACCTCTTCCGGCGGCACACCCAGCGCCGCCACCGATGCTTCCAGCACGCCGCCAGCCAGCCCGCGCCAGCCAGCGTGGGCTACGCCCACCCGCGAGCCATGGCGGTCGCAGAAGAGCACCGGCAGGCAGTCGGCGGTAAGCACCGCACAGGCGTAGCTTTGATCGAAGGCTACCGCGGCGTCGGCGTCGGGCAGCGCCTCGGAGTAGCTAGACTGGACTCGGGCACCGTGGACCTGGTTCAGCCACAGCAGCGGCCTGTCACTGTCGAGCTCATCCGCCAGCAGGCGTCGGCAGAGCGCCACATGATTGGGGTTGTCGCCCACCTTGTGGCCCGGGTTGAAGCAGGCGAAGTCTCCCTGGCTGGGGCCAGACTCCCGGGTGGTAACGAAGGCACCGACACTCGCGGGGGCCGGCCAATCCGGCTCGATGAGGGTCGGGTGGAGATGGGGAGCATCGCTCATAGCATCGCCTCACGGTCGTCGCGGAGATAGTCGATCAGCATCAGCAGATCATTGGGCAAGGCGGCGCGAAACTCGACCCGCTCACCGCTACCGGGATGGTCGAAAGCCAGCTTGCGGGCATGCAGCGCCTGTCGGGGAAACCCTCGTAGCAGCTCCTTGAGCCCGTCACTGGCTCCCGGCGGCAGCTTGAGGCGGCCGCCATAGACCGGATCACCGATCAAAGGGAAACGCTGATGGGCCAAGTGGACGCGAATTTGATGGGTGCGCCCGGTTTCAAGCCGGCAGCGCACATGCGTATGGCCTCGAAACCGTTCCACTACCCGGTAGTGCGTCACTGCGGGCTTGCCATTGACATTAACCGCCTGGCGCTTGCGATCCTTGGGGTGGCGACCAATCGGCGCATCCACGGTGCCCCCGGCCGTCATCACCCCCACCGACACAGCATCGTACTCACGCGAGACCGTTCGCGTCTGCAACTGGTCGACCAGTGCAGTCTGGGCGGTCAATGTCTTGGCGACCACCATCAGTCCGGTGGTGTCCTTGTCCAGGCGATGCACGATGCCCGCCCGGGGGACCATGGCGAGCGCCGGGCAGTGATAGAGCAGAGCATTGAGTAGCGTACCGTCGGGATTGCCCACCGCCGGGTGAACTACCAGCCCTGCCGGCTTATCGATGACAAGCACCTCATCGTCCTCATGGACCACGTCGAGAGGAATCTCTTCGGCCTCGAAGCGCGTGTCGTCCTCGAGTTCGGCGACGAGTCGCAGCCACTCGCCGCCGGCAACCCTGTCCTTGGGTTTGCCGGCCAGACCATCGACCGTCAGGGCACCTTTCTTGATCCAGCCCTTGAGCCGTTCACGGGAATGGTCGGCAAAGAGCTCGGCGGCAGCCTGGTCCAGGCGGACTCCGGCAAGGGAAACGGGCACTCGTTGCTGGGCTTCCAGAATCTGGGGCATATAGGGGCTATCGCTGAGCAGGCACCGGAGGACTGCGTTTTCACGCAAGGTGCTTTATAGTGGACGTGTTACGGCCAATCCTACCATGGCCGACACGGGATGTTAGACACGAGGATCAGGATGCGCGTTTCCACCATCGCTACACGCCTTGTCGCCCTGCTGCTGGCCACCGCCCTGGCCACCGGTTGCGCCGGCAGGTCAGGCACGAACGATCAGGACGAGTTCGCCGGGGTCGCCGAACAAGAGCTCTACGAAGAGGCCCGGGAAGCCCTGGATCGGGGGCGCCACACCACGGCAATCTCTCGTCTCGAGGCCCTCGATACCCGCTACCCCTTCGGCCGCCATGCCGAACAGGCGCAGCTTGAGCTGATCTACGCCTACTACGAGACGAACGACTGGGAGGCCACCCGCGCCGCAGCCAGCCGCTTCATTCGGCTGCATCCCACCCACCCCCAGGCGGACTACGCGCTCTACATGCGCGGGCTCTCCTCCTGGCAGGCCGGCCGCTTCAGCCTTGAGCGTCTACGCTTGATCGACATTTCCAAGCGCGATCTCGGTGCCTCGCGAGATGCCTACACCGACTTCCGCGAACTGGTCAGCCGCTATCCTGACAGCGCGTACGCGCCGGATGCCGAGCAACGCATCGTCTATCTGCGTAACCTGCTGGCACGGCACGAACTTCATGTCGCTGACTTCTACCTACGCAAGGGTGCCTATCTGGCAGCCGTCGAGCGCGGCCGCTGGGTGGTAGAGAACTACCCCGAGGCCGAAGCTACCCGTGATGCACTAGCGGTGATGGTGGAAGGCTACCTTGGCCTCGACATGCGCGATCGCGCCCGCGAGGTGCTGCAGGTGCTGATCGAGAACGATCCCGACAATGAACGCCTGCACGGCCGCACCTTCCGACCGCAGCACGTCAGCGCCGATTCGCTTTCGGTCTAGGAGTCTGCATAAAAAAACCGCGATGGTCTTATCGCGGTTTTTTGGCCTATTCCCCCGGCTGCCAGCCGTTGACGATGGGGTAGCGGCGGTCGCGTCCGAACCCCCGCGGCGTCACCCGAACCCCTATCGGCGCCTGGCGCCGCTTGTACTCGCAGCGATCGACCAGCTTTACCACTCGGTAGACGTCGTCATGATCGTAACCGACCTCGATGATCGCTTCCGCGCTCATGTCACCCTCGATGTAGCGCATCAGGATGGCATCGAGCACGTCATATTCGGGCAGCGAGTCGCTATCCTTCTGGTCCGGCGCCAGTTCAGCGGAAGGGGCACGCTCGATGACCCGCTCGGGTATCGCCGGCGATTGGGTGTTGCGCCAGCGGGCCAGACGATAGACCCAAGTCTTGTAAACATCCTTGATGGCATTGAAGCCACCCACCATATCGCCGTAGAGCGTGGCATAGCCCACTGCCATCTCACTCTTGTTGCCGGTGGTCAGTACCATCAAGCCCTTCTTGTTGGAGATCGCCATCAAAAGCACGCCGCGACAGCGCGACTGCAGGTTCTCCTCGGTAGTATCCCGTTGGGTACCGGCAAATGTATCAGCCAGGGTTTCGGTGAAAGCGTCGACCATGGGCTCGATTGGAAGGAGCTGATAATCGACGCCCAGCAACCGGGCCTGCGCGGCGGCGTCCTCGCGTGAGATGTCGGCGGTATAGCGGTAGGGCATCATCACCGCATGCACCCGCTGCGGGCCCAGCGCATCGACAGCAATGGCCAACGACAGACCGGAATCGATGCCACCGGAGAGCCCCATCACCACACCATCGAAGCCGCTCTTGTTGACGTAGTCGCGCAGGCCGCTGACCAGGGCACAGTAGAGGCTCTCCTCCGGCTCCTCCGGAGGCTCGATCTCCCCCTCCTGCGGCACCCAGCCACCACCCTCCTGCACGAACTGGATCGGCATCAGGCCCGCCTGCCAATAGGGAGCCTGCACGCGCAAGGTGCCGCTGCCGTCCACGCAGGCCGAGCCGCCGTCGAACACCAGCTCGTCCTGTCCGCCGATGGTGTTGACGTAGACTACCGGCAAGGCTACCTCGGCGGCACGCTGCTCGAGCAGGCGCAGGCGCTCGGCCGGCTTGTCCTGGTGGTAGGGCGATGCATTGAGGGCAATCAAGATCTCGGCACCATCATCGCGGGCCGCTCGCACCGGGGCGCCATCCCACAGGTCCTCGCAGATCAGCAGGCCAAGCTTCGCCCCCTTGTGCTCGATCACCAGGCTATGCTCGCCGGTGGCGAAATAGCGATGCTCGTCGAACACCTGATAGCTGGGCAGTACCTGCTTGGCATATTCGCCTAGCCATTCACCGTTATAGAGCAGCCCAGCCATGTTGTAAGCACTTCCCTCCCGACGACCTGGGTAACCGATGATTACCATCACGTCACGGGCCACCTTGGCAGCCATACGGGAACGCGCTTCGCGCAAACGAGTCTCCATGGAAGGCCGCAGCAGCAGATCCTCCGGCGGATAGCCGCTGAGGAAGAGCTCGGGGAACACCACGATATCGGCACCATGCTCGATACGTGCCTCGCGGACGGCCTCGATGGCACGATCAGCGTTGCCGGGAATATCCCCCACCAACGGATCCAGCTGAGCCATTACCAACGTCAAGTCTTGCATGGGCGTAGAAATCTCTTGAGAATCCAGTGTGCTCACATTGTCCCGCAAGGACGGCCGGCTGGCAAAGCCGCTAGCCCCCCCCTCACCAGGGAGCCAGATAAGGATGAACCTTTTGCTCATACGCCTGATCATCTTCGCCGTGCTGTTCTTCGCCGGCCTCAAGCTTTACCGAATGTACCGCGAGTGGAAGCTCAACCAGGAGGAACTGCTGGAAGATGACACACGCCAGGACGGTGGCCAGATGGTTCGCTGCCGCTGGTGTCAGGTCCACGTGCCTGAAACAGAGGCCCTGCGTGACCAGGGCGAATGGTTCTGTTCGAGTGCCCATCGCGACCGCTATCTGCAGGAGCAGAAGCCCGAGGAGTAACCGCCGCCCTTCGCATACAACCAGTGCGGCAGAATGCCTACATTGGCTGTCGGAAAACGCTTACGGAACGTTCGCCAGTCCCGGCTAGAGTGAAAAGACCCATGTAACAACGACTTTCACCGGGAGAGCACCATGCGAACGGACTCGTCAATCAGCGCCGCATCACACGGCGGCCCCCCTTCTCTGGCCAGACAGCGCGGCCTCACCCTGGCCGAACTGCTGGTCGCCATTGCCGTGATGGCCCTGCTGTTCGGCTGGGCTATTCCCTCCTTCCAGGCACTCAGCGCTCGTCATGAGGTGTCGGCCGAGATACTGCGACTCAAGACCGCACTGGCTCTGGCCCGTAATACGGCCATCGCCCGCCGCACCACCGTGACCGTCTGCCCCAGCCACGACGGCATAGGCTGCAACAACGACGACTGGACAGCGCCGCTGATGGTGATACAGGGCCGTGCCGAGGGGGGCAATATCGGCAGCGACGAGGTGCTTCGTATTCTCGATGACAGCCGTGTCGCGTCGGTCAGCTACCGTCAGGACAATCGACCGGTGCGCTACGGCGCCCTGGGGCGACCGGCCGGGCACAACGGCACCTTCCATATATGCGGCCGACACGACGCCGGTGCCAGGGTCATCGTCAGCAACTTCGGGCGCGTGCGAGTGGACGACACACCGACGTGTTGAGGCCGCCAGATAGACTAGCCCTTGGGCCCCATTAACAGCCACACGATCAACCCCACCAGCGGGAACAGCAACAGGGCAAGAATCCATAGCACCTTGGCCAGCGGGCCGGCCGGACTCTTCGCCACCTTGACGATGGCCCAGACCAAGATGATCAGCCAGATAAGGCCAAGTAAACCGCCTACTTCGATTCCCATCGGACATCTCCTTGTCGATTGAGTAGCAACGCATCCTCTAGTAGGAGTAGCACGCCCCAGTAACCGTCACAAACCAAAGCCGTAGCAAAATGTCAGCCTGTGTAACTCTAGCGCTCCAGCAACCGCCACCAGGGCGGCAGCAAGCTACGTACACGGCGATGATCAAAGCGGTCGTCGGTCAATACCAGCGTACCACGGTCCTCGGGCCCCCGGATGACACGCCCGGCCGCCTGTACCACCTTGATCAGGCCGGGGATACGGTAGGCATAATCGTCGCCGCAGCCGAAGCGGCGTTCCAGCCTAGCCTTGAGGGCCTCGTTGAAGGGGTCGAACGGAGGCAGCCCCAGGGTAGCGATCAAGGCACCGATCAGACGATCGCCAGGAAGGTCGATGCCTTCGGCGAAGGCGCCGCCCAACACTGCAAAGCCGATGCCCAGCCCACCCGGCTGGAAGCGCGCCAGGAAGGCGTCGCGGTCGGCTTCCTGCATCCTCCGGGTCTGGGCCCAGACAAGTATCTCGACATGGGTTTCGCATAAACGCGCGAGCGCCATCTCGAGATAAGCGAAGCTGCTGAAGAAGGCTAGGTAGTGGCCGGGCCGTCTCTGGTACTGCCCTGCCAGTTCGGCGACGATCGGCTCTACGGAGGCCGCCCGGTCTCGCAGCCGCGTCGAGATGCCACCCTGGATGCGCACCTCCAACTGGTCGCTGGTGAAGGGCGAGGATACCGACTGCCAGGCGCTCCTGCAGTTCGGGGTCGCTGCCGACCGGATGCTCGCCCAGGTAATCGGTGATGGCGGCGGCCAGTAACTGCAGGGCTCCCACCAGCTTGTCGGGAAGTCCATCGAGGATGCGGTAGGCCGGCCGCCCCGGCTCCCCTTGCGATGCCGGCCCCGCATCGCGAACCAGCGACTGCCACTGACGCACCACTCGACCCAGGGGTCTAGCCAGGGCCTGAGGCGCCGCCATGACATGGCCGGCGATGCCCTCCTTGGCGATGGGTGACGGGGTAAAGCGATGGTCGAGATCGCCTTCACGGGCGGTGAAGTCGCACAGCGCGCGTACCGCCACGGGATACTGTTCGTTCTCCGCGGTCATGGGCCGAACGCCTCGTCCTGCCAGGTCACGTGGCACACCACGGCGGGGATGCCGTGCGCCCGGCTGCAGGTCAGCCAGCGTCGCTGGTTGTCCTGCAGCCGGGCGCCGGGGCCCTTCACCTCGATCAACCGATAGGTGGGTGAGCCAACATCGGTTTCGGGCAGGAACTGGATCAGGTCGGGGAGGCCCGCCCGGTTGGCTCGGGGGTCGAGCAGCAGTCGCTCGAAGCAGGCGCGCAGGTGAGCGGCGGGAATACACGCCAAGGCCTGCAGGAGCAGCGGCTCATTGAGCGCCTCCCAGTGCACGAACGGCGATGCCAGACCCCGCTTGCACTGCCAGGTCTCGAGAATGGTCTTGCGGTAGCGTCCGTCATCCAGTTGGGCCAGGCAGGCCTCGAACCACTCGCCACGGCGCGCCACGAAGTCGGCTCGATTGAGGTCCGCCGGGCCATTGTGAAAGGGGTGAAAGAAAGCACCAGGCAGCGGAGCGAAGATCGCCGGCCAGCCCCAGCCGATAAAGCAGCCTCGACCAAGCCGGCATCAACCAGCGAATCGAGCGCCACCGCGGGGGCGCCGATCTCGACATAGACGAGCTTCGTGGAACGGAAGTGTTCGCCCTTGCGCATGACCATGCGAACCAGCAGCGCCTGCGAAGACCGAGACAACACATCGAAGTCGGCGATGAAGCGCCGCTCGTCATCATCCAGGAGATCGTCGTGGCGCTCGCGCACCCAGCCGAGAACGAAATGAAAGTTCGCTAAGTAGTAGAACGGATCATCGAGAGAGGCCGTGACCGGCGCGACAGGCAGAATACTGTTCATTCATCCATGATATCAGCCCCACCACCACAGCGTCATTGCAGCCTCAGGAAATCTCGCTGGCCAATTCCCGCAACAGCGCGGTGGCAGGCACTTCGCGGCAGCCGCTGGTGTTCTGGCCGGCCCACAGCGGCGAGAAGTCACCGCTTCCCAGCGCCTCGGCGGCACTACGCAACGGGCCGATGGCCGCTGTAGCCAACGGAAAGGCCGGTGCCAATGCGCTGATCGGACCAAGCTCGCGCATCAGGCGGGTGACGATACCTCGCGCCGGCCGGCCACTGTAGAGGTTGGTCAGTGCCGTATGACGCGCGGCCTCACTCTGCAGTGCCCGCCGATGCAGCATCGACGTGGTCGCTTCGGGACAGCAAAGGAAGGCAGTACCGACCTGCACCGCATCCGCCCCCAGGGCGAGCGCCGCCGCCACACCACGTGCGTCGGCGATACCCCCCGCGGCGATCACCGGCACCGTGACGGCTGCCCTCACCTGGGGCAGCAGCGCCAGGGTGCCTACCTGGGTGGTGAGATCCTCGGTGAGAAACATGCCTCGATGGCCGCCTGCCTCGAGCCCCTGAACGATCACCGCATCGGCACCATTCGCCTCTAGCCACATGGCCTCCTCAACCGTGGTGGCCGAAGAGAGCACGGTCGCCCCCCAGGCCTTCACACGCTCGAGCAGAGTCGGCGATGGCAAGCCAAAGTGAAAGCTCACCACCTCGGGGCGTAACGTCTCCAGCACATCGCAGACCTCGGCGTCGAAAGGCCGCCTGCCGAGGCCGGCCGGCACGCTGTCGATGTCGAGACCCAACTCCGCATAGTAGGGCGCCAGCGCCTGATGCCAACGTGCGTCGCAGGCGGAATCGGACTCTGGTGGCAGGTGACAGAAGAAATTGACGTTGATCGGTCGTGTGGTCTTCGCTCGAATCCTGTCGAGCTCGTCGCTCATGGCCTCGGGGCTCAGCATGGCGCAGGGCAGCGCCCCGAGGCCGCCGCCCTCGGCCACCGCGATGGCAAGGGACGAGCCCTGCACGCCAGCCATGGGTGCCTGAAGGATGGGAAGGTCGATGCCGAGTCGCTGGGCCAGGCTCATGATTCATCTCCATGGTGGGTTTGCTGGATCTGCCGCCAGGGCCGTTTGGGACCCAGCGTGTCGGCGGCATGAGCGCCGCGCTCGCCCATGGGTCGGGGCTCACCGGTGGTAGTGTCCTTGCGGGTCTGTCGCTCCATTTCAGCGTTGATCTCGGCACCCAGCAATACGACAAAGGCGGAGAGCCAGAACCAGAGCATCATTACCACGACGGTACCCAGCGAACCGTACAGCTCGGCCATGTCGGCCACCCGGCTGACATAGAGCGAGAGGCCGCCGGAGCCCAGCAGCCACAGCAGCGTCGCGGTGACGGTGCCGACACTGACCCACTCCCAGCGCGGCTTACTGCGGTATGGGCCAAAGCGATATAGTACAGCAATGACCAGCATCATAAACAGCAGGAGTACCGGCCAGCGCAGCCAACCGATGATCCTGACCGCCGTGCTGTCCAGGCCCAGCATGCCGATCAACAGGGGAAAGAACGCCACGAAGATGGTGGCGGCCAGGGAGATCAGGATCAGCCCCAGGGTAAGAATGGCAACGACCAGGAAACGCTGGAAAAATGGCCGCCGCTCATCCTCGCCATAGACGGCATTGAGCCCTACCATCAAGCCACGTACGCCCTTGGAGGCCACGAACAGCGCTATCAACAGGCTGATGAAGGCGGTCAGGCTGAGCCCGGCATCCGTGCTGTCGCTGACCTCTCGGGCCTGTTCATTGATCAGGCTCGCTCCACCCGGCGGCATGAAACGGCTTATTTCGCCGATCTGGCTGACTATCTCATGGGGATCCAAGACCAGCGCCCATAGGGAAATGACGGCGGCCAGGGCGGGGAAAAGTGACAACAAAGCGTAGAAGGCAATGCCAGCAGCCAGCAAATTGACACGGTCGTCGGCAAGCTCCTGCTTGACCCGCCAGATGACATCCAGCCAGCCTGGCCCCGGTATCTGCTTGGGCTTTTCGGCGCGACGGCCTCGCGGTTGGTCGTTCATGAACGCCTCAGGGTTGCTGGGCCGGGCGCAGGATCATCCGGGCATCGCGGATCTGGATATCGAAGCGATTGAGAAAGCTCATGCCCAACAGGGCCACCTCACCGTCCAGGCCTGGACTGATGGAGCCTCGCACCTGATCCGCTGTGAACCCTCCCAGACTGACCTCATCAAGCGTCGTCAGATCCCCGCGCACACGGCCGTTGGCAGTATTGAACCAGGCCGAACCCGTGCGCTTCAAGCCGAGTCGCTCGGCCATATCCGCGGGCACAGCGACATAGGTAGCACCGGTATCGAGCAGGAATTCCACCGGCTCTCCGTTGATGCGCCCGGTGGCCATGAAATGACCCGAACGGTTGCGCTCGAGAACAACCTGATCGCTCTCCCCGGTCACCGCATTTACCAGGTGAGCATTGGGGTTACGTTGCTGCTCGAGAAAGCCGTGGAACCACCAGCCACCGGCACCGATGAACAGAACCCAGAACAGCAGCATCATACCCAGTCCGGTCCATCGGGCCGACCCGTCACCACGGCTCATAGCACGTCTCCCTTGGCCCATTGTCGGAGCCAACCCTTGGGCGTTGACACCTCTGTGCCTGCTGCCTGTACTGTAAATCGCCTACCGCCGGGCCATGAAGTGCCCTAGATGCGCAGACAACTATCGCGCGAACGACTACAACAAGGATAGTCCCATGCATGACAGCATTGAGTATTCGACCCTCGCCTCGGCAAAGCATTCCCTCGCCCGGCAACGCCTAGCCGGTCAGCGCACGCAGCAGCAGGTAGCCACCCATGACCAGCAGGCCGGTGAGGAAGACATGCCGGAAAGCGGCCTCCGACAACCGATGTCGCAGTCGCTGACCTAGCTGCATACCAAGAATGGCCGGTATCACCGCACCCAGCGACAGTAGCGCCAGTTCCACGCTGAGCAGGTGCTGCTCCCACATGGAAAATCCCAGCGCCGCTGTCGTGACCACGAACAACACGCCCATGGCCTGGATCAACATATCCCGCGGCAGGCCGAGGGACTGCAGATAGGCTACGCCAGGAAAGACCGACGAGCCAGTCATGCCGGTGATCAGCCCGGTCAGCGCGCCATTGACCGGCGCCGCATGTCGGCCACGGCTGACCAACTTGCCGAGGCCGAGGTTGAACAGCCCCGAAAGCGCATAGAAGGCGATCAACACGCCCAGCAGGCCGGAGAGCCACCGCACGTCGACCCTGGCCAAGACGCCTACGCCCAGCCATACGGTAACCACCGAGGCCACCAAAAAGGGCCACAGTCGCCGCAGGATCTGCTGCAGATAGCCGCCCACCAATGCCTGCCAGACGTTGGTGACAATGGTGGGTGCCAGCAGCAGGGCCATGGCCGATGGCAACCCTACCGTTGCGGTGAGCAGTGCCAAGGACACCGTGGGCATGCCCATGCCGATAACGCCCTTGACGGTGCCGGCCACCAGGAAGACCAGGGCCACCGAGGCCAGCAGCAGCGGGTCGATCAACAGCGACATCTAGCCTGCCTTTTCCTGGACCGGATTACGCACCTCCCAGTCGCGGGCCGCCTGCTGGCCGCGCGCCTGATTGACCGCAAGGCAGATCAGGATCGCGGTGATGAACAGCGCGGCACAAAGCAGAATGGAGGCCTGCAGACCAACTACCGACTGCAGAAGTCCAAGGCCGATGATACCCATGACGCCGGCAAACTTGTTGGCCAGCCCCCAGAAGCCGAAAAATTCTGCCGCCTTGCGAGTGGGCGAGAAGAGACCCACCAAGGCGCGACTGGCCGACTGGCTCGATCCAAGGCTCAGCCCGGCCAGGCAGCCCACCACCAGAAAGAGGTGCTGTGCCTCCCACTCGAGCCCCAGGCTTGCATTGAGGAAGGCGGTGACTTCCGGCGTGGCCCAGATGGCGAAGATCGCCGCCACCCACAGTGTCAGGGTAAACAGATAGGTGAGCTTGGTACCGATGCGATCCTGAATGAAGCCAAAGCCCAGCGCCCCCGCCGCCGCGGTGATCTGGACGATGATGAACATTATGTTGCGGGTCGCCTCATCCCAGCCGATCACCTGGGCGCCGTAAATGAAAGCGAAGGCGATGATGATATAGACCCCCGCCATGGAGAACAGCAGCGAGACCAGGAAAAGGCCCAGATCGCGGAAATGCCTGAGCTCATGCAGGGTCCTCGCAACCCGTTCCCAGGCGATCTGATGGTAGGCCTTGCCCGGTGGCTGCGGCGTACCACGCTCCTTGACCCAGAGAAAGGTGGGAATGGCCGTCACCAGAAAAAAGCCCGCCGCAAAGGGTCCCACCCAGCGGATACGCTCGAAGTTGTCTGCGGTGGCTTCGCCCAGTACCAGCAGGGTGAAGCCGGCGGCGAACAACCCGCCTACATAACCCAGCGCCCAGCCGAAGCCGGATATCTTGCCCATGTCCTCCGGCGGCCCCAGGTCGGGAAGGAAGGCTGCGATGAAGGACTCGCCCATGGAGTAGGCGTAGTTGGAGACCACGATCAGCAAGAGGCCCAGCACCACATAGCCGGGCTGCACGAAGTAGAGCATCGCCGTTGCGGCAACCGTTGCCAAGTAGCTGACGAACAGAAAACGCTTCTTGGCAGCATGGTAATCCATGACCGCACCGCACAGCGGACCCGTGATCACTACCAAGAGGTAGCTCACGGCCAGGGCGAGGCTCCACAGCAGGTTGGCCAGCCGAAAGCCGTCTTCACGGTCGCCGACGATCACCGTAGTGAATAGCTCGCCGAAGACCACGGTAATGATCAGCAGGGTAAAGGCCTGGTTGGCGAAGTCGAACATCGCCCATCCGAAGAGCTCCTTTTTCGACGCCCGCTGCCGTGGCGTGTCTCCGACAGCCGCTGGTACCGCGCTCATAGTGATTATTCCTTGCCGTGGACGGGGCTTCGGCTCATAGCCTATCAGCTTATGATGCATCGGTTGCATTCATGACACGCCTGGCGCTTGGCCCCCGTCAAGCAGAGCATTCTTGGCTGAGCCAGTTCCCCCTGGGCAATGTGCTGATGCCATCGCCAAGACCGCCAGCCACAGGCCGGCAGGCTCTACAGAGCCAAGCTTGCGTTAACGGCCTAAGGTGACTTTCCGGGAGGCATCGGCTAGGTTGTTGTCGCACAATATCCCTTAAAACAGGAGGCATCCACAGGCGCATGAAAAAATGGCTATTGTTTGCGGTCTGCCTGCTGCTGCCTGCTCCGGCGTTTGCCAACCTGCCGGTTCTCACCTTCATTACCGAAGAGTATCCGCCATATAACTACCTGACGGATGACGGCGACATTGACGGCGAGTCGACCCGGCTGCTGAGGGCCGCCCTGGAAAAGTCAGGGCTTTCAGCCAGGTTCAGGCTGCTCCCCTGGGCGCGCGCCTTTGCCGAAGCCCAACTGAGGGACAACCACTGCGTCTACTCAACGGCACGCACTCCCGAGCGCGAGTCCCACTTCACCTGGATCGGCCCGCTCGGGGCCAATGAATGGGCAGCCTATAGCCTTGCCGATTCCGCGACGCAGGCTGGCTCGCTGGACGAACTGGAATCACTGCAAGTGGGGAGCTTTCGCGAGGATGCGGCGGGTCAGTTCGTTGAACGCCAAGGAATCTCCATCGTCAAGGCCTCCGCCGAGCGTGAGAATATCGCACGGCTGAAGGCCGGCCTAATCGATGTATGGGTTTCCAATGTGGAAACCGCGACATACCTCGCCAGCGAAGCGGAAGTCGAGCTTCGCCAGCTGTTCATCTTCCATGCTGCCCAGCTCTATCTTGCCTGCCACCCGTCGGTGCCCGAGAACTACGCGACCCGCCTCCAGTCTGCCATCGATAGGCTACACACCGCCGAGAGCGTCACGCTCGAGTCGAGCGGTGAAACGGACGTAGCACAATGACAGCCAGCACACCCATCCGGCAACGACGTCCCCGCCGAAGCAGTCTGACCGCCAAGCAGGCCGTATTGACGCTCTGTATCGCGCTGCTGCTCAGCATCATTGCCGGAGCCTTTGAACTCGCCCTGGACGCCCGCAAGATGCGGCATGAAGTCCAGAACCAGACGCAGCACCGGCTGGATCTGGTACACGGCACCGCCGCAGAAGCCGCCTTTCAACTCAATCCGGAACTAGCAACACAGGTGGTGGAGGGGCTGTTCAGCGGTGGCAGGGTGGCCCATGTCGTCATCCGAGACGACTTCGGTCGCAGCATGGCCCTGCGCGAAAGGAACGTGCCGCCTGATAGCAACTGGCTGGCCCATGCGCTTTTCGGCGACATCCTTCATTATCAAGAAATGCTGGTGTACGACCTGGGAGCTGCCTCGCCGACCCAATCGGTCGGTGATATCGAAATGACGCTGGCCATCGACAGCCTGGCCCGCGACTTCATGGATCGAAGCCTGCTGATCTTCTCACTGGGTGTTTTCAAGGCGCTGGCCATCGCCGCTCTGCTGGTGGTCGTCTTCCACGCCTTCATTACCCGGCCACTGCTGAAGGTCCACGCGGCCATCATCGATACCAACCCGAGCCAGCCTGGGCGATGGCGCAAGCCCGACCTGTCACATCATGTCGATGATGAGCTGGGGCATCTGGTCGAGAGTCTCGACGAACTGCTGCATGCCTTCCAGCGCGGGCTTGACCAGCGCGATCAGCTGCATCAGATCTCCACCATCGATGGCCTTACCGGCATCGCCAATCGGCGCCAATTCGATAGCTTCCTGACCGACTCCTGGCAGCGGGCCCGGCGCTCCGGCAAGCCCCTTTCCGTGATCTTCATTGATATCGACCGCTTCAAGGATTTTAACGATCACTACGGCCATGTCGCTGGCGACGACACCCTGCGCGCGATCGCCGGTGCCCTGGCCGGGGTAGTCACACGATCCACCGACCTGGTGGCGCGCTATGGGGGAGAAGAGTTCGTCTGTGTCCTGCCTGATACCGATCTTGCGGGCGCCCGCAAGGTCGCCCACCTCATTCGGAATGCAATTCGCGCCCTGGCGATTTCCCATGCTTACTCGGACCACGCCGATAAGGTCACCGCCAGCCTGGGTGTCGCCAGCGCCGTTCCCGCCAGTAGCGCGCTCACCTGCGAACAGCTGATCGAACAGGCGGACAGCCAGCTCTACCGGGCCAAGCAACAGGGCCGCAACCGGGTGGCGTGGGAGGTTTGAGCGTCGCAGCGCGCTTGTAGGAAGCCAGCTTGTATCTCATGCTCAAGCGAAGAACGTCTTGCGAAGGGAGGGGATAGACCATGAGCAATCGTGACGAATTCGTCGAGCAGATGAAGGCCCGGCTGGATGAGTGGAATGCCGAAATCGATGAGCTCGCCGCTAGGGCCCGCCACGCCAGCGACGAGGCACGGGTCAAGTACGAAGAAGATATCGAGCGGCTGAAGCAGCGCCGTGACGAAACACGCCGCCGGCTCGATGAATTGCAGCACGCCAGCGAGGCGGCCTGGGATTCTCTACGCCAGGGCATGGAGGAGTCGTGGGAACTGATGCGCAAGGCGTTTCGGGATGCCTGGCGCAATGACATCCCACCGCGCAGTCCGCCCGACACTACCAATGACCGGCATGACGACGGCCCCGGCGAGCGTTAGGCCCCCTTTTTCTTCTCTTCGACCGACGCCTTCTCTTCGGCTGACTCGGGCTGGGCCTCACTACCACGCTGGAGTCGGTCGATCGCCTCCCCCCCCTGATGCGATAGCTTCATCAACCGGTTGATCTGCTCGTCCAGGCGGGGCAGAGCCTCCTGGCGATAGCGGGAAAGGTCGTCGATGGCGCCCATTACGTCACCGAATGCCTGCTCCAGGGACGCCATGTCCAGCTGTGCCGAAGCCGCCCGGGTCTGGATCTTCACTCCCTGGTGGCGCAGCGCTCTGGCGGTGCCGGCGATCATGTCCGAAGTGGTGGTGTTGAGCGATTCGACGCGGTCGAGCACCAGCCGCTGGTTGGCCAGCGCCATGGCCACCGCGACGGCCACGGTCAGGGCCGAAACAGTGACGTGGATCGCACGGTCCACGCCACGGATCAGCTCGCGGTTGTTGCGGATGATGACCTCAAGCGCCAGCACCCCCTGCTGGCTGACTGCCAGCTGCTGCTGAAGGTCGACGATGCGCTGGCGCAGCGGAAAGAGCAGTTCCTCCTCGATGAAAGGCCGCTGTGGATGGTCGGCGGCCAGGCCGGACACTGCCTGCTGCAGCCGACGGTCGATCAAGCGCCCGAGGCTGATCTGACGATGCAGCCGGCCCATTAGCTGACGCAAGGCGTCCTGGTCGTCGCTCAGGGTCAGGTTATCGCGGTGCAGCATGTCGCGCCCCGCCTCCAGATCGACGATGATCGCGTCCAGTGCCTGCTGCGCATTCTCGAATTTGCGAAAATAGCGTTGTACCCGGCTGCCTGCCCCCGGGATACGTGCCATCAACCGATCGAGCCGATTGTGCGAAAGCCGGTGCTGCTGGGGGTCCAGCTCCTCCATCCTGCCGCGCAGGTCGACCAAGGCGCGGGCCACAGGGCCGCCGTCATCGCCCTGGTGCGCCAGCTTTTTCAGCGGCGTCTGCAGCATCTCGCTCTTGTGCGCTGCCTGCTGCTGCAGCTCCAGGCCCATTTCGTCCACCGCACGGCGTTGGCGTGCAAGCGCCAAGCCGTCTTCACTGCTGGCCAGCACCTCTTCGACGAAGGCGTCGGCCATCTCGTTCAACTCGGGGTCATCTGCCTCGGGTGCGTTCTCCTCCGCGACTTCGGGCAGAGTTTTCACCAGCTCGCTGGCGATCTCCTCTGCCGGCGGCAAGGAGAGACGGGATCCACGCTCGGACGGCTCACTCATAGGTTGCTTCCCTTGTCTCGGTCCCTTGTCTCAAAAAGCCTTGTCTCAAAAAGTCTGGTCTCAAAAAAACCTTGTCGCTTAGCTACAAGCTAGCACCCTGCCAGCCTCAGCGCTGATCCCCTCGCCCGTAACGCTCGGCACGGCCAATGAAGCGCCGCAGCTCCTCCAGGGCCTGGTCAGTGGCCACCGAGGCCTGGGGGCGCCCCGTCTCGATCCGCGCCAGGGCCACGGCAGCATCATCGAGTAGCGTCAGCGCCGACTCGTTGCGTGCCACCAGGCGACGCAGGCGCAACTCGGTGTCATCGATCAACTCCAGGCGACGCTTCAGTGCAATCCGCTCTTCCACCGACAGCTTGGCACCGTCCTGCTCCAAGCGGCGGCGCACGAAGCCCCCATCGAGGCCCACCACCCCACGCGCCTGAGCAGCCATGGAGGTAAAGTTGTCCACCGCACCCAGGCACACCTCGGTGACCAGCCCCCGAGAGCGTTCGAAGGCCAGCTCGCTCCTGTCGAAGCGAGCCACCAACACATCCATCACGTTGCAATAGCGGCTATAGAATCGGTCCACTTGGATGGCGAGGTCGGGTCGTCGGGTATCGAGAAGGCCTTGCTTGGCACGGCACAGGGACATCATCAATTCATCGGCGTCGACCGGGGGATGGGCCGGGTCGAGCACTGCCACGCCGGCCTCGCGAGCCTCACGCTCCTGCTCTGCACGCCGGTGCGCCGCCTCGGCTTCGAGGCGCGCCTCCAGCCGACGACGATGACGCCGGGCCCGCCAGCGCCGCCAGGCCCGTTCCAGGGGGAGTGCCGCGGGGACGGCGACCAGGCCCCCCAGCCAGCCGCCCAGGCTCGGCCCGAAACCGCCCCACAGTGAAGTCAGCCACAGCAGCATGCTGATGAACGGAATCAGCAGGCAGTAGCGAAAGATCACCTGCAGCCGGCTGGGAGCATCGGTTGGTACTGCCAGGCGCGGGTTGGCCAGGCCGACCAGGAGCCACGGCAGGCAAGTGACGAAGAGTCCATAAGCAAAGCCCTGGAGAAATCCCAGCATAGGTCTCCTTACTCAGCGACCTTTGAGGATGCTACAAGTGTACGGGGGCTTGAGGCCACGTGCGAACGGACGCCCGCTTCCAGCATCAACGACACAGCCGGTAGCCCCGCATGGCGAAGTGAAAGTGATCGACGTGGGCCACGTACCATCACAACAAAAGGTTCAATACCAGGGCCACACCGCCTACCATCAGGGCGGTAATCACGGCAACATCGACCGCATGATCGAGCCAGCGATCGAACCCGGCGCGCTGCTGACGAGGAGGGGGGCGTCGACGGGTAGCACCGCGGCGATATCTGCCGTTGTTCGGTCCGATAGGAGACATGCTTAAGTCCAGTATCACCCTTTTGCTGAGCTTAAGGCTTGCGCCCTCGCCTGACTACTGTATTGCAACAAACAGTAAGATGAGTCAGGCGCCTTCAGCATCGACAGGCCAGCCCGTCAAGCTCTCCGACACGGTTTTCGCGCATCAGACATTGCATATTCCCGGCGTAGCCCCGATGTTAGTGGGAATACACAGCAGGCTAACAAATCAGCGGACGGAACCGACCATGCCCCGACTCACCGACACCCCGCTCTCCGTACTCGACCTTGCGCCCATCCGCCAGGGTGGCACCATTGCCGACAGCTTCCGGGAAAGCGTGGGCCTGGCACGGCTGACCGAGCGACTTGGCTTCACCCGCTACTGGCTGGCCGAGCACCATAGCCTCGACGGCATTGCCAGCGCCGCCACCGCCGTACTGATCGGCCATATCGCTGGTGCTACCTCACACATCCGTGTCGGCAGTGGCGGCATCATGCTGCCCAACCATCCGCCGCTGGTGGTGGCTGAGCAGTTCGGCACCCTGGCCACGCTCTACCCCGGCCGCATCGACCTGGGCCTGGGCCGCGCCCCGGGCTCAGACGCCGCCACCATGCAGGCCATGCGGCGCGACCCCAGGGCCGGAGTGGATGACTTCCCCCAGCGCCTTGCTGAACTGCAGGGCTTTCTCGGCCAGACCCGGCCCGGACAGCGGGTCCGAGCCGTACCGGGCCAGGGTACCCGCGTGCCACTCTGGCTGCTCGGCTCCAGCGGTTACAGCGCCCAACTGGCGGCCCGAGAGGGGTTGCCTTTCGCCTTCGCCGCCCAGTTCGCCCCAGGGTACCTGCATGAGGCACTTCGCCTGTACCGGAACAACTTTCGTCCCTCCGCGGTGCTCGACAAGCCTCACGCCATGGTCGGCTTGCCGGTGATCGCCGCCGAAAGTGATGAACGAGCCCAGTACCTGGCCAGGACCGCGCAGCAGAAGTTCCTCAACCTGGTGCGCGGGGGGCGCACGCGTTCACTGCCACCGGTGGAAACCCTCGACTGGACTCCCAGGGAGCGGGCCCAGGTCGAACAGTTCCTGGGCGCCGCGATCATTGGCAGTCCCGAAACAGTGAAGGCCGGGCTAGAGCACTGCCTTGAGCAGACCGGGGCCGACGAACTGATGCTAAATACCGACGTCTTCGAGGCTGAGGATCGGCTGAGAAGCTACGAGATCGTCGCCGAAGCGTGGCGAGCATGAGTCAGGGCTCTCCCGGAGCACAGCTCGACCTGGCCGGCATCATTGTCGGCATCCGGCGAATGGCGCCACTGTCGCTGTTCGTTATCGTTTTCGGTCTGGCCTTCGGCGTGGCCGCCCTCTCCCGCGGCCTTTCCGGCCTCGAGGCAATGCTGATGAGCGCCCTGGTCTTCGCCGGCGCCTCGCAATTCGCTGCTCTGGAGCTATGGGGGCCGGAAATCCCCCTGCTGCCACTGGTCGCCACAACATTCGCCATCAACGCCCGCCATCTGCTGATGGGGGCCGCCATCCAGCCCTGGCTCGCCCATCTGCCCACGGCCCAGCGCTACGGCAGCGTGGTAGTGATGAGCGATTCCAACTGGGCCATGGCCGCCGCCGATCACCAGAGGGGCGAAACCAATGTCGGCATGCTGGTGGGCGGCGGCATCGCGCTGTGGGTGACCTGGCTGTTCGGCACCCTGCTCGGCGTTCTGTTCGGCAGCGGCATCGAGGAGCCCCAACGCTTCGGCCTGGACGTGATCATGGGCTGCTTCCTGCTCGCCATGCTGGTGGGCGGCCGCCACGACCTGTCGATGTTATTGCCCTGGGCCGCCGCCGCGCTGGCGGCACTGGCAGCCATGGCATGGCTGCCAGTGCACTCCCATGTCATCGTCGGCGCACTGGCAGGCGGCCTCGCGGGCGTTCTGCAACCAGCGCGCAAGGAAGAGTAACCATGAACCTTCCTGCCACTCTTGCCGGCGCCATTTCCGCCATCGTCATCATGGCGTTCGTCACCTACCTATCCCGTGCCGGCGGTGTCTTCATCATGTCGCGGGTACCGATCGGCCCCAGAGTGGAGCGTTTCATCAACGCAATGGCCGGCTCGGTGCTGGTGGCGGTGATTACTCCAATGGCCGTGCACGGTGACTGGGGCGCCCGTCTGGCCCTGGTCGCCACCCTGGCGGTCATGCTGATCCTGCAGAAACCCTTACCCGCGATCATTGCCGGCGTGCTCACCGCCGCGCTGTGGCGCTTGTGGTAGGAGGCTTGTGGCAGGAGGCTTGTGGCAGGAGCGCCCGTGGTAGCGTGACGCACCCAGGAACGTTTACGTATCCGTGGCCTCCAAATGGGAGCCATTCACCTCGTCGCCCTTTATGCTGACGATATGCTCGTGCTGGAGATGTTCATGACCGATCCCAACGACCCACGCCGCAACGCCGCCTGGCACGCTGCACAGCAGTGGCGTGCCCGTGCTCGCCAGACGCCGCGCGGGCCTCTCGGCGGGCTGAAGCTGATTCTGACCTGGCTGCTGTTCGGCATGCTGCTGATTATCGGCACTTTACTCGGACTGTTTTTCCTGCTGATCGGCTGGGCCATGCTGCCCATCATGCGCTATCGCATGAAGAAACGTCTCGAGCAATTGCGTGCCGAGCAAGCGAACGATGTGGGCACCGGTTTCCACTATCAGGAGACGCACTATCGCAGCCGACCCGGGGTCGATTCCCACCGCGAGCAGCAGGTGCTGGAAGGCGACTACGAGGTGAAGCCCGGGGACCGCGACGACAAGTGATCCCGCTGGATTGGTGCCTGAAGCCGTGGCCAGGAAGGTAATGATCAGCCTTTCAGGTGCCCTCGGAGGAAATAAGGCCCATCCTGCACAAGTGAGGCAGGCCGAGGAGGATAACGGGTAGCATGGGTTGGCGTTACGCCACCGCCTGCTTGCCCTGGGCGTCGAGCTGCTCGGCCTCAAGCGCCGACTTGGCGCTGCTGGTGCTGTTTCTCGCCAAACCACGGCTCAGCCTGGCCGATACCACTCTGGGCCTGTTCCGCCGCCACGGCCTGAAAGTGACTATCTCCAGTGTCCAACGAGCTGCAGACGGTACTCGGCCTGATGGCCTCGGAACTGGGCATCACCCTGGTACCGGAGCAGGTACGCCGGACTCACTGCCATCCCAGTGTTACTGTGTGCGGGTTGCATGCGGTAGGCGGCGGGTATAATTAATTTGTTCCGTCTTGCCCAGCAGAACAGCAGCTTCACGAGTCTGCCACTGAACCCAAGGAACGCCGATCAGGCTTAGCACAGGGTTGCCAAACGAAGGGCATCTGCATGGACTCCATCAACACCCTTTTCCTGCTCAGTGGCTCCCTTCTGGCCTTGAGCATCCTGGCAAGCCGACTTTCCTCGCTATTCGGCCTTCCGCTTCTTATCATCTTCCTGGGCCTAGGCATGCTGGCAGGCGAGGAGGGCCTGCTCGGCATCAGGTTCGATGATTACTCCTTTGCGTTCCTGATCGGGCACCTCGCCCTGGCCTTGATCCTGCTTGATGGTGGCCTACGCACCCGTTTCAAGACGTTCCGCACAGGTTTTCGACCGGCGCTCTCCCTGGCCACGCTCGGAGTCTTCCTGACCAGCGGCATCACAGGGCTGGTTGCGATGTGGGCCTTCGACCTGACCCTGGTCCAGGGGTTGCTGGTCGGTGCCATCGTCGGCTCCACCGATGCCGCAGCGGTGTTCTCGATGCTCAGCGGTCGCGGCATCAATCTGAACGAGCGGGTCGGTGCCACCCTCGAGATCGAATCCGGCACGAACGATCCGATGGCGATCTTCCTGACCATCATGTTCATCGAAATCCTGGTCGGTGACATCGGGAGCATCGCTGAAACAACGCTGTTCCTGCTTCAGCAGTTCGGGGTAGGTATCGTTATCGGCATCGGTGGTGGTTGGCTGACCGGCAAGCTATTGCGCTGGGTCGACCTGGCGCCCGGCCTCTACTCGCTGCTGGCCCTGGCATTGGGCTTCTTCGTCTTCGGCGCCACCAGCGTGCTGGGCGGTAGTGGCTTCCTGGCGATCTACCTGTGCGGCCTGATGATCGGCAACCAACCCGGGCGACATCTCAACTTCATACTTCCCGTGCATGACGGCCTGGCCTGGCTGAGCCAGATCGGTCTCTTCCTCGTGCTGGGGCTGCTGGTCACCCCGAGCGATCTGCTGGACTACACGCTGCCCGCCTTCCTGGTGGGGTTTGCCTTGATCTTCGTGGCCCGACCACTGGCCGTACTTGTTTCCATCAAGCCCTTCTTCAAGTTCCGCTGGCATGAATTGGGCTTCATTTCATGGGTGGGACTGCGCGGGGCGGTTCCCATCGTGCTGGCCATCTTTCCCTTCATCGGCGGTGTAGAAAATGCCTCTCTCTATTTCAACGTCGCCTTCGGCGTGGTGTTGATGTCGCTACTCATCCAGGGTGGCACCATCTCCCTGATGGCACGCTGGATGAAGGTGCAACTACCCCCGGCCACGGCGCCCAACCATCGAGGGCCGCTAGGCATCCTGCCCGAGAATGACTATGAAATGTTCATATACCAGGTAGAGAATCAGAACCTGGATGACGTGCCCATCCGACTGCTTCGCTTTCCTTCCGGTGCGCTGATTTCCGCCCTGTTCCGCGAACATGCCATGCTGCACCCGAAAGGCAGTACGCGCCTCAAGATAGACGACGTCATCTGTGTGATCGGTCGCAATGAAGACCTGGCCGTACTCAACAAATTATTCAACGGCGATGCCAAGCTGAAGAAAGAAAAGGAATTCTTCGGCCCTTTCACGCTGGATGCCGACGCCCGCCTGGGGGAAATTGCCAAGGCGTATGGCATCTCCGTCACCCCGGGGGAGGAGGACATGACACTTGGCGAGTTCATTTCCATGCGCGTTGGCGGCCACCCCGTCATCGGCGATGACGTGGCGTGGCACGGCATTCATTGGGTAGTGAGTGAAGTGAAAGGTGACAAGGTCGTCAGGGTCGGCATGCGCTTCTACTGACGCCTTGTCGGACCGAAAACCAAAAGCCCTTCGACTGGATTCTTTGCTGCACAAGGCTCGATCTCGGGCTCGATGTCGTACTTGAGCATCTCATCGGCGAGTCAGGTGGGTAGCACCTGAAAACGGGCAACGCCGGGCTAGGCACCCCGGCGTTAGTGGTTACTGAATCGCAATTCTCACGCGTTGCGCGGGTAGGGCCTCAGGCCAAGAAGGATCTTGGCTTGCTCGGTAAGCGGCTGATCCATCAGACGCTGCTCGGTGTACTGCGCGAGTTGCTCGCGAAGGAGCGCATAGACCGCTTCGCGGTCCTGGCTGGTGTCGATTTCGACGCACTTGCCCTTGCTCTTGAACAGCTCGACCGTTGGCAGCGTCTCGGCCCTGAAGGTATCGAATCTCAGCTTCATGGCCTCAACATTGTCATCAGCCCGGCCAGAGTACTTGGCGCGGCCCAGAATGCGCTGTTCGAGTACTTCGAAAGGACACTCGAAGTAGAGCATGGTGGGAAGTTCCGCTTCCCTGCCAAAGACCTCGTACCATGCCTCCAGGTTGGACAGCGAACGGGGAAAGCCATCGATCAGGAAGTTTCTCTTGCCGGTGGTACGGGTGGTCCGCTCCATGGCGTCTTTCAGCAGGCGCACCACGATTTCGTTGGGTACCAGCTTACCGGCGGCAATGTATTCCTTGATGATCTCGGTGGTCGGACCGCCGGCCTCCTGTTCTGCACGCAGCAGGTCCCCCGTGGAGAGGTGCGTCCAGCCCAGCTGGATTTCCGCGAGCTCGCACATGGTGCCCTTGCCAGCGCCGGGACCACCAAGCACGTAGACGACATTGGGTTCGGGGCAAGGCTCTCTCGGATCGCAATGGTGGATCACCACTTTCGGTGCCGGGGCGACCCCCATCTTGTAGACGTTCCACTCGCGATCCGTGGGCGGCAATTCATTTTCGCAGGTCAATTCGTAGGCAAGATGTCCGTCCAGGCGGCAGATACGCCATGACTTATAGCTGTTGGAGTAGGAAATGGCGGGGCTTCTGGCCGACTTGCCATCGGCACGATCCCAGGCCATCTTGCCGTTCCAGTAGCCGGGGCTGGACACAACGCCCGATTCGGATTTGGTGGGCGGCGCTTCTGAAGGCACATAAAGGCCATCGACCTCAGGCAGCCCGGATCCGGAGACTTCGATAAACAAGGTGTTGGGTTTGAAAGCGGTTGCTTCGGTCATGGGTACTCTCATGTTCGATTAACGCCATATGAGGGAGCGTTTGCCTACAAAAGCGACCTCGACGGAGTGGCGCCGGGAGTGCGCCGGATGCAACGTTCGGCAGACAAGCCGAGGCGGGGCATATATAAAAAACCGAAGCAAGATTGTAGCAGAACGGCAAGGGGCTTTCCCGAGTGCCAGCGCGGCAGCAGCGCCGGTAACAAGTCGTCCCACACCGCCTGGGTCATGCCCAGGGGGTGGGCCAGCACCACCAGCGGATTGGCCTCGGCTGCGGTTAAACGCGTTCGATCAGCGTAGCAATTCCCTGCCCCACTCCGATGCACATGGTGCACAGGGCATAGCGCTTGCCGGTGCGCTGCAGTTCGTGAGCAGCGGTCAGCAACAGACGGGCGCCGGACATGCCCAGCGGATGGCCCAGGGCGATGCCGCCGCCATTAGGGTTGACCCGTGGGTCGTCGTCGGCGATACCCAGTTCGCGCATGCACGCCAGCGCCTGGGCGGCGAAGGCCTCGTTGAGCTCGATGATCTCGATCTCGTCCAGCGAGACGCCGGTACGCTCGATCAGCTTGCGTACCGCCGGTACTGGGCCGATGCCCATGATGCGCGGCTCCACGCCGGCGGTGGCCATGCCGATGATTCGCGCCATGGGTTTGAGGCCATGCTTGTCCACCGCCGCCTGGCTGGCAACGAGCATCGCCGCAGCACCATCGTTGACGCCGGAGGCGTTGCCGGCGGTGACGCTGCCACCCTCTCGAAACGGCGTGGGCAGGCCGGCCAGCTTCTCCAGGGTGGTCTCACGGGGGTGCTCGTCAGTATCGAAGACCAGCGGCTCTTGCTTGCGCCGCGGGATCTCGATCGGCGTGATCTCCTCGGCGAAGCGCCCTGACTTCTGTGCAGCAGCGGCCTTCTGCTGGGAGCGCAGGGTGAAGGCGTCCTGGTCCTCGCGGGAGATGCTGTACTGCTCGGCGACGTTCTCGGCGGTCTCGGGCATGGACTCGACGCCATAGGCCTTCTTCATCAGCGGGTTGATGAAGCGCCAGCCGATGGTGGTGTCCTCGATCTTCTGGGTGCGGGAGAAGGCGCTGTCGGCCTTGCCCATGACGAATGGCGCCCGGGACATCGACTCCACGCCGCCGGCCAGCGCCAGCTCCATCTCGCCGGCCTTGATGGCACGAAAGGCGGTGCCGATGGCATCCATGCCGGAGCCGCACAACCGGTTCAGGGTGGTGCCGGGCACCGTGGTGGGCAGCCCCGCCAGCAGCGATGACATGCGAGCCACGTTACGGTTGTCCTCACCGGCCTGGTTGGCACAGCCCATAAAGACTTCTTCAATTGCGGCGGGATCCAGTCCGGGCGCCTCCGCCAGCACCCCCTTGAACACGCTGGCGGCAAAGTCATCGGGGCGCACGCTTGCCAGGGTGCCGCCGAAGCGGCCAACGGCGGTGCGGCGCGGATGGCAGAGATAGACGTCGTTCATCACTTCATTTCTCCAGAACTTGCCATTGAAACGCGCTGAGTGCAGGCCGTTTCATGGTGAGGTTATTCGCCGGCGTGCTTGCGGTCGGTTCTTGCTTTCAGGTCGCGCAGCACCTCGAGTTCGCGAGCACCGGGTTCCGGCGTGGCTTCCAGAGTGTCGGCGAAACGGATCTCCCAGCCGGTGGCATCGATTACGTCCTCACGGCTCACGCCTGGGTGCAGCGAAACGACCACCAACTCCTTGGTCTCGGGGTCGGGCTTCATCACGCACAGGTCGGTAATCACCCGAGTCGGGCCACGGCCGATATTGGGCACGCCATCGCGGCCCTTGCCGTCGCGGCCGAAACCCAGGGTGGTGATGAAATCCACGTCCTTGACGAAGGCGCGCTTGGAGTGCTTCAGGGTGATGAAGACCTCGCCTGCATTCGTCGCGATCTCCGGCGCCCCACCACCGCCGGGCAGGCGCACCTTGGGATCATGGTAGTCGCCGATCAGGGTGGTGTTGAGGTTGGCGTAGCGGTCGATCTGGGCTGTACCCAGGAAGCCAACGCTGACCTTGCCACCCTGCAGCCAGTAGCGGAACATTTCCGGCACCGAGACGGTGGTCAGCGCTGAATCACACAGCTCGCCGTCGCCGATGGAGAGCGGCAGCACATCCGGCTTGGTCTGCAGCGTGCCGGATTCATAGATCAATACCACATCCGGCGCATGGGTCAGGCGCGCCAGGTTGGCGGCCTCGGAGGGCAGGCCGATGCCGACGAAGCAGGTCATGCCGTTTTCCAGGGCGCGGGCCGCAGTAACGGTCATCATTTCCGAGGAAGTGTATTCACGACTCATCAGGCTTTCCCTCCCGCCGGGTTGGCAACTTGCTGGTGGACGTTCTCGTCAAGCCACTGCCTAAAGGCGTCGCGATCACGGGCAATGGCGTCCCACTCCTTGTAGAAGCGGTTGTCGCGCGGGTAGTAGCCATGGGTGTAGGAGGGGTAGGCGCCCTTCTCGGCCACTGCCACGGCACTGATCGCCCAGCCGGGAATGATGCAGGCGTTGGGGTGATAGTCCGGTTCGGCGGTCAGATCGTCGACGATCTCCTCGACGGTGACGATGCTGTGCTTCGCCGCCAGCACGGCCTCTTTCTGCACCCCGATGATGCCTTCCACCAGCACGTTGCCGGCACGGTCGGCCTTCTGGGCATGGACGATGGAGACGTCCGGGCGCACCGAAGGCACCGCGGCCAGGCGCTCGCCCGTGAAGGGACACTCGATGAACTTGATCTGGTCGTTGACGTTGGGCAACTCACTGCCCACATAGCCCCGCAGCACAGCCAGCGGCAGCCCGGCGGCACCGGCCTCGAAGGCGCAGGCCATGGCGGCATGGCTGTGCTCGAGTATTTCGACCTTGTGCGGCCAGCCCTTCTCGACGGCGTCACGCAGGCGGTGCAGCGAACCCACGCCGGGGTTGCCGCCCCAGGAGAAGATCACCTTCTTCGCGCAGCCCGCTCCGATCAACTGGTCGTAGACCAGGTCGGGGGTCATGCGGATCAGGGTCAGGTCCCGCTTGCCCTGGCGGATCACTTCATGGCCCGCGGCAAAGGGAATCAGGTGGGTAAAGCCTTCCATGGCCACGGTGGCGCCGTCTTCGACGTAGCGCGCGACCGCGTCATGCAGGCTCAGGAAATCGGCCATTGCACTGCCCTCTTCGAAGCGAGTCTATTTAGTTCGTGATACGAACAATCATTTGTATAACGAACAAAATACTATCCCGAGTCACAGTCGTCAAATAACCTCGGCCCCGCCGGGCCGGCTACCGCGCAGGCCACTCCAGAGCAGGAAGTTTTTGAATCAAGGAGTTGGAAATGCCAGACAGCCCCCTCTGGAATATGGAATGAGAAACAGATGCGACTAACGTCTAGTTTGAGGCCGACTCCTCCAGCAACGCCAGCAAGCGCACCAACAGCTCGCGCTCTTGACGAGACTGTGCCTCGGCGGTATCCGCAGGCCACTCGAAGAAGCCTCGCCCGCTCTTGCGCCCCAGTCGACCTTCCGCCACGTAGGTCTCGAGTAGCGGTGATGGTGTATGCCGATCCTCAAGATCGGAATAGAGATAGCGGGCAATGTTGAGATGGGTATCAAGGCCGTTGAGGTCGCGCTGCCGCAGCGGCCCGTTGATTGCCAGACGCACGCCTATCGAGTAGCGCACGATGTCGTCCAGCGCTTCGGCCTCCACCACCCCCTGCTCCAGCAGGGCCAGGCATTCACGCATCAGCGCGTGTTGTATACGGTTGGCGACGAAGCCGGGCACGCTCTTGTTGAGTACCGCCGGCCGCTTGCCCAGTCGCCTCAGCAGCCGGCATGTCTGCTCCACGGTAGCAGCGTGCGTCAACCGCCCCGGCACCACTTCCACGGCGGGAACTACGTCGGCGGGATTGAAGAAGTGAGCGCCAACAAAGCGCTCGGGGTGCGCCATGGACTGACCCAGCGCATCGATGGAGAGGCCCGATGTATTGGTCATGACCAGCGCCTCGGCAGGCACGTGGCGCTCGGCTTCGGCCAGAACACGGCGCTTGAGGTCGAGATCCTCGGTCACGCTCTCGATCACTACGCTCACATTGCCGACTGCCTGCCAGTCGCTGGTGAAGTCCAACTGACTTGAAGGGACATCGTCGTCTGACATGGCCTCTCGGCAACTCGCGAGCCTGGCGCGATCGATATCGAGCAATGTGACCGACATGTCGCGCGAGGCCATCAGCCTTGCCAGGGTGGCTCCCATGGTGCCGGCTCCCACCACTACGATGCGGGACTGCTGTGGCATCTGTCTCTCCTTTAGTCATGGTGCCCAGGCAGCCGCCCACGACGAAGGTCGCATTGAGGCAAGCAGAGGCGAAGCGCAATCTTTTCGACGCTAGACGAACATATGTACGCAATACGCACAATAATAGCGACACGTAATAAGTGTCACAACCCGCCCGCTATCCATAAGGACCCGACATGACCGAATCCTGCGCAGTCGTCACCGGTGGCGCCCGCAACATTGGCCAGGCCATCGCCCTGCGCCTGCAGCGCGACGGCTATCGCACCATCGTATTGGATATCGTCGAGCCCGAAGCCGAATCGCTCAGGACCGATGCGCACCGCGTCGATCTCAGCGAAGTGGAGGCCACCCGTGCAGTGCTTGCCGAAATCATCGAGGAGCATGCCGTGGACTGCCTGGTGAATAACGTGGGAATCGTGATGCCGGCGTTGCTCGATCAGGTACAAGTGGAAGATTTCGACCGCCTGATGCACCTCAACGTGCGCTCGGCGCTGGTCTGCACTCAGGCCCTGCTGCCGGGCATGCGCGAGCGCAACCACGGCCGTATCGTCATCAACGCCAGCCGCGTGGTGCTGGGCAAGGAGGCACGTAGTCTCTACAGCGCGACCAAGGGGGCACTTCAGTCCATGGCCCGCACCTGGGCGCTGGAGCTTGCCGGTGATGGCATCACGGTCAACTGCGTGGCTCCCGGCCCCATCGCCACCACGGCCTTCTGGGAAAACAACCCGCCTGACTCGGAGCGCGCACGACGCATCGTCGACAACATCCCGGTGCAGCGTATGGGCCAACCCGAGGATGTGGCTCAGGCGGTGAGTTTCTTCTGCGACGAGCGCAGCAGCTTCATTACCGGGCAGACTTTGTTTGTCTGCGGCGGCGTCACCGTGGGGTGAGGCATGCCCACATCAAGCGAGCCCCGCCAGCGGGGCTCGCTAGGTTTCAGCTCACCAACTCTTCAGCTCACGAATCTAAGCACAAGGGCCGCGGCCGCAAGCGAGGCAGCCAGGAAAATTCCGTTCCAGCGCAGGCCGATGTGCCCCGCCGACATGCCGGTGAAGCGCGACATGATCATCATTGCCGCGGTGAATGGTGACGACACCATGGTCAGCGACCAGCCCACCAGCATGGCCGCCGCCAGCAGCGGCAGTGAAACACCCGGCAGCGATACCTGCGAGACCATGCTGGTGAGAAAGGTCACGCTGATGATGGGGTTAACCCCTATCTGAGCAAGCGCCACGATCAGCAGCAGTGCCAGCAGGGGGAGCCAGCTTCCCAACTCGATCAGCAATGCTGCCACTTCGGCTAGTTGGGCCGGGTCCATGAGCACCACGCTAAGATAGCCCAGATACGCCCCCGCTCCCAACGCCACCACCTCATTACCGATGCTGCCTAGCAGCCCAGGCAAGCGTCGTCCGAGCACCACGGCGGACGGCAAGATGCCGGCTGCCCCCTGTCTTCGGCACTGCCAGGCAAGCCAAAGCCAGGCCCCCAGCGGCACCCCTACCAGCACTGCCTGAGGCAGTCTCAACGAAAGCCAACTGGCAATCGTGAAGACCAGCCCCATGAGCGCTGACAGCAGCAGGCTGAAATGCAGCAGTGGCCATAGCGTAGGTCGCCCCTTCACAACGGCCTGGCGGCCTGGGCGCGGCCCGGCCAGGTAGTCGCATAACCAACCCAGCAGGAACAGCAGCGTGGCCGCCGCCAACACGTAGGGAAAAAGCTCGCGCCACTGCAGTTCAGACAGGTTGCCCAGCACCACCGCCACGCCTATACCCAGAGGCGACACCAGCGGCGCCAGAGTGAAGCCGCGTAGCGTGGCAAGCAACATGCGCCGTCGACGCACCCGCTGTACCCATACCCTCCCCTGAGCCGCCCCCAAGGTGTTGGCCTTCTCGATCATCGACATGAAGAGATTGAGCACGCCGAAATTGAGCACGATACCAAACAGCGTCGAGCCCACCGATAGCATCGGGTAGCGCCAGCCGGGCGGCTGCAGCAGCAGACTTTTCCCGCAGCGACGAATCAGCCGCGAGCGATAGGCCGGCAATCGCAGTAGCGCCAGGGCGGTCATGAAGGCAGCCAGAAAAGCGAAGCTGCCTGCGGCTTCGTGCAACACCGCCAAGGGTGCCTGGCTGCGCCAGATGGCCAAAAGTGAGACCGCGCCACAGGCGAGCAGCAGCAGTCGCGCCATGGCCGAAAGGCGCGGCCAGGCGAGCACGAGAAATCCGATCAGAAGCAGCTCTGAGAGGTAGCCGACCATCGCCGGCGCGCCCAGCTGTCGCCATACGGTGAGCACGGCCACGGCCGCCAGCAGATAGCTGGGCAACGCATAGAAATGCGGCCTGTTACCCTGTCGTGTCACCATGGCCGAGACTAGAGAACACCCCGTCGTCGCAGTGTGTCGATCTCCTCCGGCGCCTTGCCGAGCAGCTGCGCCAGCACGGCATCGGTGTCCGCCCCCAGCGCCGGAGGCGCCTTGCGATACTCCAGCCGGGTGCGGGAGTACTTTATCGGGTTGGCCACGCCGGGTACAAGCCCATGCTCGGTCTCGAGCTCGATCTTCATCTCCCGGGCCCGGACCTGAGGATCCTCGAACACCTGGGCGATATTCTGGATCGGCCCGCAGGGAACCGAGATCTCGCTCAGCAGCGCAATCCATTCAGTGCTGCTACGCGTGAGCGTGATCTCGACCATCAACGCTACCAGCTCGAGCCGATGTCGCACCCGCTCCGGATTGGTGGCGAAGCGCGGATCCTCGGCCAGCTCCGGACGCCCCACCACCTGGCAAAAGCGCTGGAACTGGCCGTCGTTGCCGATGGCGATGATTACCTTTTCGCCGTCGGCAGTAGGGAACGGCTGATAGGGCACCAGATTGGGGTGGTACTCGCCGGTGCGGGTAGGCGGCGTACCGCTGCAGAAGTAGTTCTGTGCCTGATTGGCCAACCAGCTCACCTGCACATCGAGTAACGCCATGTCGATGTACTGTCCTTCGCCGGCTTGGTTGCGATGGTGCAATGCGCCGAGGATAGCGATGACGGCGTTCATGCCAGTGGTCAGATCTGCCACCGCCATGCCGACCCGCTGAGGACCGGCGCCCGGTTCGCCGTCGGCCCCCCCAGTAATGCTCATCAACCCGCCCTGGGCCTGGATCAAGTAGTCATAGCCGGCCATGGCGGCCATCGGCCCGGTCTGGCCGAAGCCGGTAATGGAGCAATAGATCAGCCCTGGGTTAATGGCCTCGAGGTTGGCGTAGTCGAGTCCCTTCCGGGCCAGGCCACCGCTCTTGAAGTTCTCCACCAGGATATCGCTCTCGGCAGCCAACTCGCGGATCAGCGCCTGTCCCTCCGGCTTACCGATATCCACGGTCACCGAATGTTTGCCGCGATTGGCCGAAAGATAGTAGGCCGACTCGCGGGTCTCGTTACCATAGCCATCCTTGAGCCAGGGCGGCCCCCAGTGGCGAGTATCATCACCGGTCACCGGGCGCTCGACCTTGATCACTTCCGCGCCCATGTCGGCCAGTATCTGGGTACACCAGGGGCCGGCCATCACGCGGCTCAGGTCCAGCACGCGCAGGCCTGTCAGCGGTCCCGCCATAGTGTTGTCTCCGATTCTTGCTTTCACAGGCATCGAGATGCCTGACTTGCCAGCGTGTCTAGCACTTGTCGCCGGGAATCACTGGCGAGTTCGAGTTCAGCCAGACTTGCTGTGCTGACGCCTACCGACATCCTTGGAGTAAACAGACATTGCTGACCGAGTCCTTCCCGGTGCAACGCACCAGGCTGGCTCAGACACACTGGAATGAAATGCTGTCCGTTCAGCCCCAGGTCAGCAGGATCTTGCCCTTGTGAGTGCCCGATTCCATCAACTGGTGTGCCTCGACGATCCGCTCGGCCGGCATCACGACCTCGATGATCGGCTTGACGCGACGATCGGCTAGCTGTGGCCAGACATCGGCATGCAGCGCCCGGGCAATCTCACCCTTGAAGGCAGCATCCCGTGGGCGCAGGGTGGAACCGGTCACAGTCACCCGGCGGCGCAGGATGTGGGAGAGCGGGATGGTCGCCTCCTTACCGCCCTGCAGGGCGATGATCACGATGCGCCCGTCATCTGCAGCACAGGCGAGCTCGCGTGGCAGATAGTCGCCTCCAACCATATCGAGGATCACATCTACGCCACGCCCCTCGGTGAGAGACATGACCTCGGCGGCGAAGTCCGCCTCGCGATAGTTGATCGCTCGCTCGGCACCTAACGACTCACAGAACTGGCACTTCTCCTGCGAGCCCGCCGTGGCGAAGACCCGGTGGCCCCGCTGCACCGCGAGCTGGATCGCCACGGTGCCGATGCCGCTGCTACCGCCTTGCACCAGCAAGGTCTCACTTCTGCCGCGCGGCCCCTGTCCCAAGGCACCACGTTGAAAGACGTTGCTCCATACGGTGAAGTAGGTTTCCGGAAGCGCGGCGGCCTCGACGTCGCTGAAGCCGTCCGGATAGGGCAGGCACTGCGCCACCGGGGCGGTGCAGTACTCGGCATAGCCGCCACCCTGCAACAGGGCACAGACCCGTTGCCCGACAGCCAGGCCGAAAGCATTGCCGGCGTGATCGAGATCTCCCGAGACGATTTCCCCAGACACTTCGAGCCCAGGGATGTCGGTGACACCGGGTGGCACAGGATAGTTACCCCGGCGCTGGAAAATGTCGGGGCGGTTGATGCCGAAGGCGGCAACGCGGATCAGCACTTCACCCTCGCCCGGTGTCGGGATCGAGCGCTCGGTGAGCCGCAGCACCTCCGGCTCACCCGGTGCGGTAATCTCGATGGCTTGCATGTTGCTCATGAGGCCTCCTGAGTCGTGTCACGGCGCAGCTGTCGACGGGCGGACACAAAACGGTAGATTGCCAGCAGGATCGAGCCCACCGTAATGGCGATGAAGAACCAGGTGATCGGGCCGCGCACGAAGATCGACAGGTCGTTGTGCCCGATCAGCAGCGAACGCCGCAGGTTGTCCTCGAACATCGGCCCGAGGATGAAGCCGATAAGAAAGGGAGCCGCCGGTATCGCCGCCCGGTTGAAGATGTAGCCCAGCACGCCGAAGCCCAGCATCAGCCACACGTCGAAGGTATCGTTATTAACGGCGTATGCTCCATAGACGCAGAACATCAGCACAATGGGAAAGAGGATCGACTTGGGAATATCGGCGATCAATGAGAAATATTTGATCGCACCGCTGCCCACCACCAGCAACACCAGCGAGCTGAACATGATGCCGACGAACAGTGCATAGATCAGCGTCAGGTTCTCCTGGAACATGATCGGGCCGGGCGTCAACCCGTGAACCATGAAGGCGCCGAGAATAATGGCGGTAATCACATCACCCGGAATGCCCAACGACAGCAGCGGGATCAAGGTCGCCCCGGCCACACCGTTGTTACCCGCCTCGGCAGCAGCCACGCCTTCCACTTCCCCCTTGCCGAAATTGTCACGGTTGGGTGAGCGGCGGCGTGCGTCGCTGTAGGAGATGAAGGCAGCGGCAGTGGCGCCGGTACCGGGAATCGCGCCGATGACCACACCGATCAGGCTGCCCCGAATGATGCTCTTGAGACAGCGCTTGAGTTCCGCCAGTGTCATGCCCACACCACTGGCCTTGGCCTTGATGTGCGGCAGGGCCTTCTTGCGATAGAACTCGATGATTTCCGGGATGGCAAATAGACCAATCAGCAGCGGGATAAACGAGATGGAATCCATCAGGCTGTAGTTGCCGAAGGTAAGGCGTTGCGAGCCATAGACCTCGTCCAGCCCCACTAAAGAAAGCAGGATGCCCATCAGTGCTGCGAGCAGGCCCTTGATCATCGAGCCACTGGCCAACGAAATGATGATGGTCAGCGAGAAGCAGATCAGCCAGAAGAACTCCGGGGCGCCGAAGTTCAGCGCGATCTTGGCCAGATAGGCGGCAAAGAAGATCAGCGCGATGTTGGAGATGAAATCGGCGATCACCGACGAGTAGAGCGCCGTCTTGAGCGCTTTCTTGGCATGCCCCTGTTGGGCCATCGGGTAGCCGTCGAGCAGGGTGCAAGCGGATGCCGGCGAGCCCGGCGTGCGGATCAGGATGGCGGTGATCGAGCCGCCGTACATGCCGCCCTTGTAGATGCCCACCAGCAGCAGGATGGCGGCTACCGGCTGCATGGAGAAGGTGAACGGCAGCGCCAGGGCCACCGCCATGGTGGCAGTCAGGCCCGGAATGGAGCCGACCACGACACCGATGACGACGCCCAGTGCAATGGCGATGAAGTTGTCCAGACTGAGGAAGAGTTCAAGGACTTCCGAAAACATTTCCATAGGTCACCCAGAGCTATTTGGAGCGCCTGCCATCAAAACGGCATCAGCGGAAGCGGCACGTTCATGACCTTCACGAAGATGAAGGCGACAGCGGCAGGGAACACGAACGCCAGGCTGTAGACCCACCATATCCTGACCGGATGTGCAGCAAAGAGAATCAGGGTGGCCAGAATGCCGGCAATCACTGCGCCCAGGGCCTCGAACAGCACCACGTAGACAGCCAGTGCAACCACCATCATGGCAAAGCGCAGCCTGGTCCCCCTCTCGATACGCCGACCGTCATCCTTTCCGGTGTTATCGACCAGCAGCCCTTGCACGATCAGCAGAAAAGAGAAGCCAAGCATGAGCCCACCCACGATGCGCGGCAGCCATCGGGGAGACATCATCGGATTCTGCAGGATTGGCGGTTCGCTGATGTAGTTGGGCACCAGGTAGAACAAAAGGATAGCGGAAGCGGTCATCAGCACGCATCCTGCCAGAACGTCGCCGGTGTCGCGGACAGCCCTGATACGTCGGGGAGACGAAGTCGACATTACACCCCTCCACAGACGGACAAGCGAGGCGAGAACGGCGTCCTCGCCTCAGCGATTATTGGGATCAGCCCACTCGATTATTGGCTGATGCCTGCCTGCTCGGCAACTTCTTGCCAGCGCTCGACTTCTTGTGCGATGAACTCCTTGAACGCTTCACCACCCACTTGACCCGGCTCGGCACCCAACTGCTCGGCGAAGTCGAGGAACTCTTCACGCTTCATCACACTGGCAAGCGCCTCGCTCATGGCGTCCTGGGCTTCCTGGGGGAAAGACTCATGCGCGATAAGGCCAAACCAGGCTGTGGTCACAAACTGGTCCAGGTTGTACTCGCCAATTTCGGCCAGGGTCGGCACGTCCGGCAGGTACTCGGAGCGCTCAGCGGAAGTCACTGCCAAGGCCCTCAGGTCACCGGAGCGGATATGGGACAACACCGTCGGCATGTTCTCGAAGGAGACATCGACGTCGCCGCCCAACAGGGCCGGCAGCGCCGCGCCACTACCAGCGAAGGGAACCGCTGTCATGTTGGTCTCGGTCAGCGTCTTGAACAGCTCGCCAGACATGTGGATGGAGCTGCCCACACCACTGTGGCTGAAGGTCATGCCCTGCTCGCGCGCCGCCTCTACGAAGTCATTCACGCTGTCGAAGGGGCTATCAGCCGGCACTACCATCACGTTGGGGATATCGATCAAGTTCTGCAGAAAGACGAAATCCTTAACTGGATCATAGGCCAGGTCGGGGTAGATCGCCGCCCCGATGGTGTGGCCCGGCGAAGCCATCAGGATGGTGTGGTCAACGTCACGGCCACCACGTGCCAGCCGGCCCGTAGCCACGGTGGAACCCGCCCCAGGACGGTTCTCGACAACGACGTTGGCATCCAATTCGTCTTGCAGCAGGTCGGCAACGCGTCGCGAGAGTACATCGGTGGTGCCGCCCGGGGCATAGGGAACGACCAGGCGCACGTCATTGGTGGGCCATTCATTGGCACTGGCCGTCGAAACGGAAGCTCCCAGAACCAGACCTCCGCTACAGGCGGCCAGGCATGCTGCTTTCACGATTTTCTTCATAATGGCACCTTATCGGTTAAATCTATTTGTTCGCTGTACGTACATATATTCGCATTACACACCAAGACTACTGTGATCCGCCTAAATGCAAAAACCCGACTTTAGTCTTAACACCTTGCTGAGCTAGCATGAGGGGCCATGGCCACTGGCTGCAGCACATTTTGTTCGCATATCGAACATTGATGCGTTATCTTCTCGCCGCCTGCACGCAGCGAACTCAGCACGAAGAGGAGAGGACGTTTCCAATGCAAGACGAGGTATTGAACCCAGAGGATCGCGACTTTGTTACCGCGCTGGCCAGCGGGCTGGAAGTCATTCAGGCCTTCGATGAAGCACACCCTCGCATGACGCTGAGCGAAGTAGCCGCCCGGACAGGGATGAACCGAGCCAAGGCGCGCCGCTTCCTGCTCACGCTGCATGCCCTTGGATATGTGAAGAAGCAGGGGCGGGCGTTCGAGCTAGCCCCAAAGGTACTCCAGCTCGGCTACTCCTTTCTATCGGCGAACAATTACCGCAGCGTTATCCAGCAAGTGCTTGAGGACATTACGGCAGAAATCGGAGAGTCCGCCTCGATGGGCGTTCTGGAGGGGGATGAAGTCATCTATGTGGCCCGCTCCGCCGCGAGTCACCGTCTGCTGGCCATTACTCTCTCGGTTGGTACCCGCCTGCCGGCGGCCCATACCTCACTTGGCCGTGTGCTTCTCGCACAACTTCCGGAGAACGAACTCGAAGCCTTTCTCCAGCGAGTGAAACTCGACCGCTACACTGACCGCACCGTGATGGACAAGGCAGAGCTAAAGCGGCGCATCATCGAGGGACGCCAGATGGGCTATGCCATTGTCGACCAAGAGCTGGACTCGGGATTGCGATCACTGGCGGTGCCCGTGTTCGACGCCAACGGCAAGCTGCTGGGGGGCATCAACATCAGCACCAATGCTGCCCGCGTCGATTGCGACACCCTGCAGCAGCGCTATCTGCCGTTGCTACAGGAGAAGGCTCGGCGGATTCGAGCCCATATCAGCTGAATGGCTGAAAGCCAGGCCACGTCGACTCCGCGACTGTGAACCGAACGACAGAACGATGAGTGACGAAGCCATCGCCAGTATCACCAAGGCGACAAGGCAGCCGTGTTAAAGGCAAGGAGGCACGTGCTCGGCATGTCCGCTTCCAATAACGGCTTTATTGGCTACCCAGTGGCCGCCATGGTGCTCTTTGCCTGCGCGCCGATGATCAGCATCTACCCGATCATCGGCCAGCGCTATGACCTTGGCGGAGTCAGTGCCGCCACACTGATGAGTCGGCACACGGCTCTCCTTCGTGACCATCAGCCTGGTGATCTGGCTGATGACGCTGACCAACCTTCTACCCATTCGCTGATACCATCAGGTCAGGGGCCGGCTACATCGAAGCCTGATCGCAATGCTGTAACTATAAGAATCCAGTTCTAAACCTTTAGGAAAAGCAATTCCGGAAACGGGATAGCCATGGCATCCCAGTTCGCATGAGGACTAACCGCCATGCTACTCACCCAAAAAATCCAAATTGGTCAGATTGACCCTTTCGCGAACTGTCGCTTTCGCCGCCGCCCCGCCGACAATGCAGTTCAGCAAGCAAAGAGGCTTTAATCCTCGGCTAGCTTCATCGAAAGGAACCGCTGGACAAGTTACGTAATGATGGTCGGCTCCGACTCACACCAGAATTTAATGGCGCTGCCATAAATTCCTTAAACAATATAAAGGGCGAAACGATGGACAAGAATCGACTCACGGGAAAAAACTGCCTTATCACCGGTGCAGCCCGAGGCATGGGTGCCGCAGTCGCTGAGCACTATGCCGCGCAGGGCGCGAATGTCTGCGTTGCCGACCTCAACATCGAAGGATGCGAGGAAATTGTCAAGCGCATCAACGGCAGAGATGGTGGCAAGGCCATCGCGGTCAAGCTCAACGTAACCGAGAGAGACCAAATGAAGGCGGCCGTCCAGGCCACCGTCGAGGCCTTCGGCAGCCTCAACGTCATGGTCAACAATGCGGGCATCAACAAGCCGCTTATGTTTCTCGATATTACCGAAGAAAATTGGCATCAGATCATGGACGTGAATGCACTGGGTTGCCTGATCGGCATGCAGGAAGCCGCCAAGCAAATGATCGCGCAGGGCAAAGAAAACGGTCCCTACAAGATCCTCAATGTGGGCTCAATCCTCTCGCGTCAGGCCTTCGATGATGTGGTGCCCTACTCCTGCAGCAAGCACGCCGTACTCGCCATGATCAACGGTGGCGCCAAGGCGCTGGTCGATCACAACATCACCGTCAACGGCTACGGCCCCGGCGTCGTGCGTACCGAGCTTTGGGAGCAGCTCGACAAGGACCTGGTCAGCATCGGCAAGTTCGACAAGCAGGGCCAGTCCATGGACCAGCTCGCCGAGAAGATGATCCTGATGAAGCGCTACTCCTACCCGGAAGATGTGGTCGGCACGGCCTCCTTCCTCGCCAGCCAAGAATCGGACTACATGACCGGCCAACTGCTGATGATCGATGGTGGCATGATCCTGCAGTGATACCACCGTGCCGACCGATGAATCAGTAGTGACCTCTGTCTCGCATTATTCGATCAGCCCTGTCCTGCGCCATGGACAGGGCCTTCTTGATTGATCGCCGCCCATCCAGCACCTCGAAGATTTCATTACCGGCGATACTGATCAGGTCGGTGATTCCCGGCACTGGAGGCCGCGGCCAGGCCTGGAGGATATCCCGGCGCGCCATGTCGTCCACAATCCCGATCAGCGGAGAGAGCGCCGCGACCTCGGGATCCTGGCTGACGCTGAAGCGCGGCGTCACCAGGCTGCCGTTCATAATATAGAGCTTCGACATGCTGGCCGAGGCCAGGTAGCGCAGGGCCGTCCAGGCCGCCTCGACCCGCTCCTCGGAAAGGTTGGCCGGGATCCCCAGCGCATAGCCACCGATGGGGGTGATGGTGCGACCATATTGGCCAGTCGGGTGGGGAAGATAGCCGGTGTTGCCCCGGGCCGGGGACTCCCTGTTGAACTCGATCAGTGGTGCCAAAAGCGTATAGCAGTAGGCCATGCAGGACTCGCCGGACGAGTAGGACTTGGCACGCTCATACCAGGCCATCTCCAGGATGTTGGGCGGCGAGTACTTGAGTATATCCAGCATATACTCGCAGGACTGGTAGGCCGCATCTGACAGGAACATCGGTCGCAGCGCATCGTCGCTCGCACTCTCGTAGTCGAAACCGCCATCGGTGGAGGGAAGATTGATGATCGGCTGGCCGAACTTGGCCATCAGGAAAGTAAAGGTGTGCCCAAGCGGGGTTCCTCTAGCGGCATTCCAGGCGATCCCGTAACGCCCCTTTCCCGGATCATGGAGGTGCCGGGCGACCTTGATCAAGGCCTCGGTGGTGGTCGGCGCTTCGAGCCGGGCGTGCTCCAGCAGATCTTTACGGTAGCAGAGCAATTCCGGCGTCGTCTGTAACGGGATACCGTACTGCTGGCCGGCATATCGGGCGCTCCGGATGGCGACTGAGTGGAAGTCGGATAGGTCCTGCCTATCGCGCTCGATCAGGCGATCGAGCGGCATGAGGACTCCTTTCGAGGCCAGTTCACCGAACCACGGCAGGTCGCAGGCCACCAGATCGTAGCGCGAGGTCGCCCGCCGGGCATTGTCGAGGATTTCCTCAAGCAGACGGTCGATTGACTTGGCCGTGTTGTGGATCTCGAGTCCGAAGATCGACTCCAATTGGCGCTTGAGGTTGTGCATCGCCATAAATGTGGGGTCGGCATGGATCAGCACCCTCAGCCCGCCCTTTATTTCGAGGCGTTCCGATAGCACCGCGGGCGTCGAAATCACGCATCCCGAATCGGCGCTGTGGAAGATCCGATTGACCAGTTCCGATGCCGGATCCACGCCGAACAGTGGGCCTAGGAGGGCTTTGATTCGATTTGCATAGCGCTCCCACTCCGCGATCATCACTGGGGAGGGGTGCAGCGATACGGTCTTGCCCGATTTCGTCCTGGGGCGTGAAAGGATCAACCCGCGCTTCATGATGCTTTCTATCCTACGCTTGGCGGTGCCATAGGAGAGCCCGGACGCATCGGCGAGAGACGTGGGCGTCGTCAGACGGCCCGCCAGGTGGTTGCGCATGAGATGAAGCATCATGCGCATTTCCCGGTAGCCGTTGGCCATGGAGAGGCTATTCTCGGTCTCCTCCTCGAAGTGCTCGACAAAGTCGAGGAATCGGGCGAATTCCATGTTGGAAAGCCTCGACATCGGCATCTGTGTCAGCCGATCGTAAGGGCCCTCCGGATGGCTATCCTCGGAACGGTCGATCATGCTTTCCTCGCCTCAGGTTCGCCAATGGTCCCAAGATAGCGTCATGACGGTTTCAGCGGCAATCGACGCCTAAATTCATACCGGTAAGTAGCACGACGACAATCATCACTATCACGAACAAGGCGTCATGGATCAATAAATGCTTGGTGAACAAGCAAGAACCCGGCGGCTTTCTGTCAATGACGATGACCGCAACCGCTCGAACAACCGCAGGCCGTGGCGGCCGGGCTGGATTTATTGACTTGGGTAGTGCGTCTCAAGCCCTTGAACTTGAGTCCCAAGCCACCGGATATCACCCGCTTCACGGGAAAGCCCGTCTCGGGATCGACCTCAAGCGGCGGCTCGGACATCTTCTGGAAGAGCTCGAAGCGGCGGGGCGGCGTTGCCCCATCCACGGGAAGGGTTTCATAGACATAGGTTGGCATAACGTACCTCACGGTGATGAATGGTAGTGGTAGCGACGGTCGATTTTAAACGTGCAGGACCTTTCCATAGGCATCCAGCACGGCCTCGTGCATGCTCTCGGACAGGGTCGGGTGGGGGAAAATGGCCTGCATTAACTCATGCTCGGTGGTTTCCAGCTGTCGTGCCACCACATAGCCCTGGATCATCTCGGTCACCTCGGGCCCGATCATATGGGCCCCGAGTAGCTCGCCGCTCTGCTCGTCGAACACGGTTTTTACCATCCCCTCCGGGTCACCCAGCGCAATGGCCTTACCGTTGGCCTTGAAGGGGAAGCGTCCGATCCGAACCTGATAGCCCTGCTCCCGCGCCTTGGCTTCGGTCAGGCCGACGCTGGCGATCTGGGGGCTACTATAGGTACAGCCCGGCACGGCTGCCCTGTCCAACGACGACACGCCGGGCTCGCCGGCGATCCTCTCGACACAGATGATGCCTTCATGGCTGGCCTTGTGGGCCAGGCAGGGAGCACCGGCCACATCGCCAATGGCATAGAGGCCGGGTTCCGCGGTCTGCGACCATTCATCGACCCTGATGGTGCCGCGGTCGACCTCGGCGCGGGTATGCTCCAGGCCGAGCTGCTCCGTGTTACCGACCACGCCGACGGCGGAGATCAGGCGCGTCACCTCGATCTCCTGCCGCCCCGCCTCGCTTTCGACCACGGCGACCACGGAATCCGCCCCTTTGCGCAGCTCGATGACCCGGGTTCCCGTCAGGATCCGGATGCCCTTTTCGCGGAACGCCTTGTCAGCCAGTTCGGCGATTTCGGCATCCTCGGCAGGCAGGATCTGGTCCAGCGCCTCGACGACCGTGACCTTGACCCCCAGGCTGTTGTAGAAGCTCGCGAACTCGATGCCGATGGCACCGGCCCCCATCACCAGCAGCGAGTCGGGCAGCGAATCCGGCGTCATGGCCTCCTTGTAGGTCCAGACCAGCTTGCCGTCGGGCTCGATGCCCGGCAGGCTGCGCGCTCGCGCCCCGGTTGCCAGGATGATGCTGCCGGAGGCCATGTCGATACGCCCCGAGTCGCAGTCCACCTCGAGTTGCCCTCCCCCCGTGAGTCGCGCATGCCCGGAATAGACCTCGACCTGGTGCTTCTTCAGCAAATGGGCGACACCCTTGTTGAGCGTGCCGGCAATGTGGCGGGAGCGGGCGACGATCTGGTCAAGATCGAACTCGACACCGGCCACCGAGATGCCGTAGCGATCGGCCTGACGAATTTGCTCAATCATCTCGGCCGAGCGCAGCAACGCCTTGGTGGGTATACAGCCCCAGTTCAGGCAGATCCCACCCAGATGCTCTCGCTCTACCAACGCTGTTTTCATCCCCAGTTGGGCCGCTCGAATGGCCGCGACATAGCCGCCAGGTCCACCACCCACCACAATTAGATCATATGTGTTCATCGCCACTCTCTTTACCCTCTGTTCGAAAAGCCTGGAGCCCTGCCCCTTTGGCGCTTTAACCACCGCGCAGCATCATGTGGGTGGGGTGTTCCAGGTAGTGCTTGAACGCCTGCAGGAAGCGCGCTCCAACGGCGCCATCAACCACCCGGTGATCGACCGAGAGGGTACAGTTGACCAGCGTCGCGATCGCCAATTCGTCACCTCGGACTACTGGCTTCTTCTCAGCGGCACCCACGGCGAGGATGCAGGACTGGGGAGGATTGATGATGGCGCTGAAGGACTCGATGCCATACATGCCCAGGTTCGAGATCGAGAAACCGCCACCCTGGTACTCCTCGGGCTTGAGGCGTCCTTCACGGGCTCGGCCGGCCAGCGCCTTTACCTCATTGGATAATGTTGCAAGGCCCTTGGTATCGGCCTTGCGAACGATGGGGGTAATCAACCCTTGCTCGGTCGACACCGCCACCGAGATGTCGACCTCCTGGTAGCGGAGCACCGCGGCATCGGTCCAGCTGGCATTGACCTCAGGCACATCGCGCAGCGCCAGTGCGGCGGCCTTGATCACGAAGTCGTTGACCGTGAGCTTGAAGTGGCCCTCTCCCTGGGGTGACTCGGCGTTGAGGCTGGCACGCAGCGCCTGCAGCACGTCGATCTCGCAGGCCACATCGAGGTAGAAGTGCGGAATCGTCTGTTTCGATTCGACCAGCCGCGACGCAATCACCTTGCGCATGCTGCTGTGGCTTATCGCCTCGTGGGCGCCATGCCCCTGCGGTGCCTGCCTGGCCGGTAACGGTACGACTTCAGCCGGTGCCGTCGGCTCGGGCTCGGTAGTACGTGCACCGAGGAAGTCATTGATGTCGGCCTTGAGGATTCGGCCATTGGGGCCACGCCCCGTGAGGGCCGAGAGATCGACACCGTTCTGGCTGGCAATGCGACGCGCCAGCGGACTGGCGAAGATGCGCGATTCCCCGGCTGGTGCTGTGGCAGGCGCCGACACGGTTTCTGTCGTGCCCGCCGTGGGCTCGGACGGCGCTGGCGAGGAGGTGGGAACGGCACGGTCGAGCACGGTCGAGTCGGCCCCGTTGAGGAAGGTGTCGATATCCGCGTCGGTTTCGCCATCCTGGAGCAGAATGCCGATGGTGGAATGCACTGGGACGTCGCACTGACCGTCGCCGACGAGGATACGGCCCAGCACACCGCTTTCCTCGGCTTCCACTTCGATCATGGCCTTGTCGGTTTCCACCTCGACGATGACATCGCCCTTCTCGACCGGCTCACCGACGTGCTTGGCCCAGGCGCCGATGGTACCGGCATCGAAGTCAGGGGTGACGGGGGGTAATCTAATTTCAATGGGCACTTGTCTATCTCCTTGATCTTTTTCGAAGCCACAAGTGACAGTCAGGCATCGAGTCAATGTTCAGGCGGCGGGATTAGCCGGGTGCCAGAGCTTGTTCGGATAGTCTTTCTCATACGCCTTGCCGCGGGGATAACTGAGCAGTTCCAGCTGCATGCCCCAGGGGGCCTTGAAATAGACCCAGGTCTGGCCGCCGCTGGGCCCGGATTCGCGCACCACGGGTTCGCCCATGATCTCCACCCCCCTGCGCTTGAGGTAGTCCAGCGCTGCATCGAAATCGTCGACATAGAACGCCAAGTGATGGCCGCCGACATCGCTGTTCTTGGGTGGTTCAGAGGCCTGATCAGGCGCCTGGTACTCGAACAGCTCGAAGTTCGAGCCGTTCTGGCAGCGCAGGAACTTCAGCTTTTTCATCACCGTCTGTGGATGAACACCGAGTTGCTGAGCCATCCAGTCACCACCCTCGAAGGGGCCCAGCTCATAGAAGGCTTCACAGCCGATCACATCGACGAAGAAGGTGACCGCTTCATCCAGATCGGGAACGGTGAAACCGATATGATCCGTGCCACGCAGGCCGGGCAGGCCTGATTGATTGTTTACCATGACGCCTCCGGCAATCTGTTCAGGGACCTCCCCCCGGCCGTGGGGAAGGGGCAATCAGCTAAGACGTTCGGTCGAGAGTCAGGCGATAGCCCGTTTCAGCGCCGCACCCATGTCCGCCAAGGCCGCCTGGAAGCCGGCGGTGATTTCCTCCTCGCCGACATAAGACGCACGCTCCAGCACCCGCGAGACGCTGGGGGAGGATTCGCCGCCGTGGATGCGCCGCACTGGATGGTCGAGATAGTCGAAATAGCGCTTCTGGATCTCGTCGGCGAGCATTCCACCGTAGGAATTGGTCAAGCAGCCCTGTTCCAGCACGACCACATGGTTGGTCTTGCGAATGCTCTCGCCGAGGGTATCCCAGTCGATGCTCGCGCGGTCCAGGGAGCGCAGGTCAATGACCTCGGCATCGATCCCCAGCGCCTCGCAGACCTCGACCGCCTTGTCGACCATGTTGAGGTAGGTCAGGACGGTGAACTTCCTGCCACGGCGCACAACCTTCGCCTTCCCAAGTTCAATGAAATAATCGAGATCCTCGACCGGTCCCGTGCCGGTGCTGCCATACAGATCAACGCTCTCGATCACCAATACAGGGTCGTCGCATTTCAGGGCGCTGTTCATCAGGCCGACGTAGTCGAAGGGCGTAGAGGGTGCGACGATGCGCCAGCCCGGCCACATCGAGAAGAGCCCCGCCGGATCCATCGAGTGCTGGGAACCGTAGCCGGTGCCGATCGCAACTTTTGTACGCAATACCAGCGGAACCTTGACCGTGCCACCGAACATGTGGCGTGCCTTGGCAATCTGGTTGAACAACTGGTCGGCCGCTACCAGCGCGAAGTCCGGATACATCAATTCCACGATCGGGCGGTACTTGCCCACCATCGCGGTTCCCCCTGCCATGCCCACGAAGCCGTGCTCGGCGATCGGTGTGGGGACACAGCGGTCCGGCCAGCGCTCGGGGATTCCCTTGGTGGCACCATTGGTGCCACCCTTGAGCTTGTGGACATCTTCGCCCAGCACGTAGTAACGCTCATCCTCCTCGAACCGGCGCACCAGGGTCCCGGCGATGACTTCGATGAACTTCACCTCGCCAAGGGTGCCGCTATAGGAGTCTTCCTCGACGAAATCAATACCATCAAGTTCGGTGAGATCGCCACGAAGGTCCTCGTCGCAGGATTTCGGGTCCGGCCAGAGCTCCGCAATGATGGAGCGACGACCATCGACGCTCTGGGTCAAGCGGTCGACGGCCGACTCGACGGCGTGACGAGCATTCTCACGCAGGAAATCGAGTTCTTCTTCGTCGATCCACTTCCGCTTGCGCAGTCCCTTTTCCATGCATTCGATCGGATCCTGCTTGCGGCGCTCCTCCTCTTCAGCCTTGTCACGATAGCCGAAGGCGCTGCCCTTGATACCGCCGCTGTGGTGATAGTAGCGGTAGACATCGACCTCCAGAATGGCCGGACCCTTGCCCTCGCGCAGCAGGGCCTCGACCTTCTCCATCGCGGCCCGCACGCTCATGGGGTCCATGCCGTTGACCCGGAACGAGGGAATGCCGAAGCCGAGCCCACGAGCCGACATGCGGGTCTCGCGGGCCTGCTCCTTCACCGTAGTGGAAACCGCATAGCCGTTGTTCTCGATGTAGAAGCACAGCGGCAGGTCATAGAGGGCCGACAGGTTCAGGGTCTCAAGGACATTGCCGATATGGCAGGAACCGTCACCGAAGGAGGTGAGTACCAGATCCTGGTCACCGTCGCGCTTCTTCGACCAGGCTGCACCCGCCGCAATCGGCACGGCACCACCGACGATGGCATTGGTGCCGAGCACACCAGCCTCTTCCCAGCGCAGGTGCATGGAACCGCCCCGCCCGTTACTGAAGCCAGGAGTCAGGCCCATGATCTCGGCCATGGTGCGATACAGCATCTCGCGCACGGAATCGGCATACTGTTCGCTTGTCGGATCGAAGCCCTCTTCGTGCAAATAATTCAGTGCCTTGGCAAGGAAGAGATGGTGACCGCGATGAGACCCGTTGACGAGATCCGTATCGCGCAATACCGACATGGCTCCCACGATCGCCCCTTCCTGGCCAACGCTGACGTGCAGGGGGCCGTGTACCAACCCCTGTTTCTCCAGCACCAGCAGGGCCTCTTCGAATTCCCGAATCACCTGCATATGGCTGAGCATCTTGATACATTCGACTTTGCCTACCTCATCCCAGTCGGAAGAGGTGGACTCGATTTCCAACCAGTCCACATCCAGAGGGATCTTCTTCGACTTAGACATCATTAAACTCCTGTAGCATTCGGGATCGAGTCAAGCAAAGCAGGGGAAACATGCTGCGCCTTCCGACTCCCGTATAAGAGTCGGCTTAACGATCGATGCCAGAAAAGGCACAAAACCTTCCGACCCTTTAGAAAGGGTGATGACTTCCATCTCTTATAAAAATGAAAGACGTCACCATTCAACCGCTATATATTGCTTTTCGATGAACTCGTGCAGGCCATCCTGGGCCCCCTCTCGTCCGATACCACTCTGCTTGAAACCCCCGAAGGGGGCCGCCGGGTCGGATACAAAACCGCGGTTGATCCCGAGTATTCCGGCTTCGATGCGAGAGGCCACCGACAGGGCACGGCCCAGGTCGCGACCAATGACATACGCCGCAAGACCAAACTCGGTCTGATTCGCTTTCCAAATGGCCTCATCAATGTCATCAAAGGGATAAATTGCTGCCACAGGACCAAAAATTTCGGTCTGGCAGATATTCGCCGTCTCGGGAATATTGGTCATTACCGTTGGCTTATAAAAATATCCCTTTCGCTTCATTCGCTCGCCTCCGGTCAAAGTCTTAGCACCTTGGGCGACAGCCTGATCCACTAGTTCACAAACTTTATTGAGGGTGTCGGCGTTCACCAAGGGGCCGACATCGACCCCATTTTCCAGGCCGTCACCAACCGTCAACTTTCCCATCTCCTCGGCAAGTCGCGAAGAGAACTCTTCGACGATCGATGAATGGACATAAAATCTGTTGGCAGCGATGCAAGACTCCCCGGCATTACGCATCTTGGCGACCAGTGCGCTATCGATTGCCACGTCCATATCGGCATCATCCAGTACAATAAAGGGCGCATTCCCCCCCAGCTCCATCGAGCAGTTGACCACTCGTTCCCCGGCCTTGGCCAGCAGCAGACGCCCGACTTCAGTCGACCCGGTGAACGATATCTTGCGCAAGCGCTCGTCGCCGAGGATGGCATTGGTGATAACCGAGGCGCGACGGGAGGGAAGCACATTGACCACGCCCGCCGGCACGCCGGCCTCCTCCAGCAGTTCTGCCAGCAACAGGGCCGTCAGCGGCGTCTCCGAGGCAGGCTTGAGGATCACCGTGCAGCCGGCGGCCAGCGCCGGTGCAATCTTGCGCGTCCCCATGGCGGCAGGGAAGTTCCAGGGGGTAATCAAGAGGCATACGCCCACAGGATGATGCTGAACGAGGATGTTGTTGGCGCCGCCCGGGGAGCGCATAAGGGCACCCAGGTCCCGCACTCCTTCTTCAGCGTACCAGCGAAAGAATTCGGAGGCGTAGTTGACCTCACCGAGCGCCTCGGCCTTCGTCTTTCCCTCTTCCAGGGAGATGAGCGTGGCAATTTTATCGCGGTTGTCCTGCATCAGTTCATAGGCCTTGCGCAGTATCTCTGCCCGGGCGCGAGGAGAATACTGCCGCCAGATATCGCCGGCCCGGTGGGCTGCGTCCACCGCTTTGAGGGCATCCTCCGCAGTGGCAGACGCCACTCTCGCCAGTTCCTCTTCATTGGCAGGATCATATACGGAGAACTCGGAACCATCCGATGCTGCCACCCAGTTTCCATCGATATAAAGGCGCTTGGGCGCCGATTCGATAAGCATTCTGTTCATATAACTGTCCGATTGTGTGGTTTAGACTTACCTTGAGTGGCTACTCAGGTACTCAAGAACCTCTAGTACTGGTTGGCGACAAAAAGGTCCTGCGCTGGAAAGAGGGTGATGACACGGCAGCCATCCTTGGTCACGACCACCTCTTCCTCGATGCGGGCAGCCCCACTGCCATCCAGGGCCGGACAATAGGTTTCCAGGGCAAAAACCATGCCCTCTTTCAGCTCGAAGGGGTGATCAAAGGATACGAGCCGGCTGATGATGGGGCGTTCGTGCAGCGCCATACCAAGTCCATGTCCGAACTGCAATCCGAAGGCCTCCATTTCACTGACGAATCCAAACTCTTCCGCCTTGGGCCAGACCGCTGCGATCTTGTCGGTTGTCATGCCCGGCTTGACCAGGGCGATTGCGTTATCGATCCATTCCCGTGCCTGCTTGTATGCATCTACCTGGCCCGGCGTCTTCAATCCCACGTTAAGCGTACGGTAATAACAGGTCCGATAGCCCATGAAGGACTGGATGATGTCAAAGAAGGCCTGATCGCCTGGCCTGTACATCCGGTCGGAGAAATTGTGAGGATGTGGGCTGCAACGCTCGCCCGATACTGCATTGATGGCTTCCACATCATCGGACCCCTGCTCATACAGGTACTTGTTGACAAGACCTACCACATCGTTTTCCCGGATTCCCGGCTTGAGGTGTTCTGCAATGAGGTGATAGGCACCATCGACCATCGAGGCGGCGGTATTGAGCAGGATGATTTCATCCATGCTCTTTATCTCGCGAGCATCAAGCATCACCTGCTGGGCATCGCAAACGGTAATGCCTTCCGCCTGAAGCGCAAAGAACATGGGGGGCTCGATAACATCGACACCCAGCGGTAAATCCGCAACTCCCTCATACCGTAACAGGTCGGCAATCTCCTTTGCTGCACGTTTGAAAAGCCCTGCATTTTCATTGACGGATCCCCGGAGCCCCAGCATTCCGGCATGGCACCGGTCCGACTCCAGCCAGGGGGCATGCAGGCGGTGATGCGCCGCCGCCGAGCCGAAGTCCCACAGATAGGGGTCAGAGTTTCCCGTGAACAGCGTATAACGACAGACCTTGTCGCGAGACCACTCTCCGATAACACTGCTGGTAAGATATCGAATGTTGTTATTGTCGAAACACAGAATCGCCCCCATATTGGAGTTGGCGAGTGCTTGGCGTGCCCGCGCGGTGCGATACCGATGAAGGCGCTGAAAGTTAACACGCTCTTCAAAATCAACGGCCATACGGCCCGGAGATGGAATCGGTCTACTCCAATCCCAGCGGGGATTGATATCTTCCGGAAGTATAATTTTAGGTTCGGTTGGCTTGATGGTATTCATTTCTTGTCCCCATGTTCAATTAATGAGTTGGGATTTGCATTTTCTTGGATTGGACATTGCCCGATTTCCTGCCCTCTCCAGCGCCCATCGAACTGCCAGCTTTAATCGGCCTTATCCGCTGTCCTAAACAGCTTCGGGTTTAGGCGAAGCCCGTTGCTCCGTGTTCTGCCCCGTGATTGCCTGAACAAGCACATCCTCGGATACCGAGTCGCCATCAAATTCTGCGGTCACCCGGCCTTCATACATGGCAATGATGCGATTACTCAGGCCGAGCACTTCTGGCATCTCGGAGGAGATCACCAGCACCGCGTAGCCCGACTTGGCGAGATCCTTGACTAGAGCGTGAATCTCGGCCTTGGAGCCCACATCGATCCCGCGGGTCGGCTCGTCTAGGATCAGCAGCTTGGGGTGGGTATGCAGCCACTTGCCGATGACGATCTTCTGCTGGTTGCCGCCACTCAGGTTGCCGACCTTCTGGCGCCAGCTGGGCGACTTGATTTTCATGGCCTGGTGGTACTTGTCGTAGACACTGAGCTCGGCCAAACCCTTCATGAAGCCCATGGAAGACACGCTCGAAAGGCTCGCCAGGGTCATGTTGTCCCGACAGTTCATGCCCAACACCAATCCCTGTTCCTTGCGGTCCTCCGGTACCAAAGCGATGCCCTTGACCACAGCGTCGTGGGTGTTGCGAAAGTTGACGACCTCACCATCCATCACCACCTCGCCGGCCGTGTAGCCGCGCAGGCCGAAGATGGTCTCGGCCACCTCCGAGCGTCCCGCCCCCACCAGGCCATACATGCCGACGATCTCGCCCTTGCGAACCTTAAAGCTGACATCCTCGAAGATCCGCCTCACCGAGAGGTTGCGTAGTTCGAGCATGTTCTCGCCAAATTCGGTGGGCTTGCTGGCATGGTCAAGTTCCAGGCTGCGGCCGATCATCATCCGCGTGACCTCGTCCTCGTTGGTGTCGCAGGTATTCACCGTGCCGGTGTACTCACCATCGCGCAGCACCGAGATGCGATGTGACAGGTGGAATATCTCGTCCATGCGGTGCGAGATGTAGACGATCCCCACCCCCTGCTTCTGCAGGTTGCGGATGATGTCGTAGAGCACTGGCTTCTCGTGATCGGTCAGCGAGGCGGTGGGCTCATCGAAGACTACGACCCGCGGGGTGAAAACGAGGGCGCGAGCGATCTCGACCATCTGCTTCTTGGCGATCGACAGCGAGCCCACCAGATCATCGTGCTGGAAGCTGCATTTGAGGGTTTCGAGGATCCGGTTGGTATCCTCGCGCAGCTTGGGCCAGTCGACCCGGTTGCCCCACTTCTTCGGCAGGCTGCCGAGGTAGATGTTCTCTGCAACGGTCATCCCCGGCACCAGTGACTGCTCCTGGTGGATCAGCACGACCCCGGCGCGCTTGGCATGCTTGGGGTTCTCGAAGGCCATCTCCTCGCCACTGAGAATGATTGTCCCTTCGTCTGCCTGATGCTTGCCGGCCAGCACTTTCATCAGGGTCGACTTCCCGGCGCCGTTCTCGCCGAGCAGGGCGTGGACCTCGCCGGGACGTACATCGAAATCAACCTTGTTAAGTGCTACCACCCCGGGGAAACGCTTGGTGATACCTTCCAGCTTGAGGACCGGCTCGGCATCGATCAGTTGGCGTTGGCCAGTACTGCCTTGTATGGGGGTCATATCCGCACCTCCTTGGTCGACGGCACATTGAGCTTCTTGTCGATGATCAGTACCGAGATCAGGATCACGCCAAGGATGACCAGCACGTAAAAGGCTGGCACCTGCATCAGGTTCATGCCGTTGCGCAGGATGCCGATGGCCAGCACACCCCCCAGGGTGCCGGTGATGCTACCGTAGCCACCGGTGAGCTTGGTGCCGCCGAGTACTACCGCGGTGATGGTCCATAGCTCATAGTCGCGCCCCAGATTGGGAGTAGCCGCGCCCATCTGGCTGGCCAGGAGCACCCCGGCCAGGGCGGCAAAGAAACCGACGATGATGAAGTTGATCATCATGTGGCGGCCTAGCCGGATGCCGGCATCGATGGCAGCCTCAGGATTGCCGCCCACCGCAAAGGTATTGCGGCCATGGCCGGTGCGGGTCAGTACCAGGTGCATCACCAGGGTGCAGAACAGGAAGATGATCGCCAGCACCGGGAACGGGCCGATGGTACTGGCACCGAAGTCGGCGAAGGCAAAGTTCATCGAGTAGAAGGACTGCTCGCCGGTGTAGAGGAAGATCAACCCGCGGATACCCAGCATGGCGCCCAGGGTGACGATGAAAGCGTTGACCCCGGTCTTCCACACCACCAGGCCATTGATCGCCCCAAGCAATATGCCGGACGCCAGCGCTACGATGATAGCGATGGTCAGTCCATAATCCTGGAGCCCCACCGCCAGTGAGGCGGCAAGCCCCAGTATCGCGCCCACCGACAGGTCGATGTTGCCGTTGATCATCACGTAGGTCATTCCCAGCGCGATCAGACCAATGGTCGAGGTCTGGACCAGGATATTGGTGATGTTACCCAGCGACAGGAAGTACTCCGACATGAAGCTGAAGAAAATGAAAATGGCGATGACGAAGATCCAGATCGGCTGGATGGCCGTCCTACCGCGGAAGAAGCCTTTGAGTGAAATCATGCGTGATGCCTCCGCGTCATGAGTGGGTCGTCAGCAAGCGCTTGCGCTTGTTGGCGAGGTCCAGCCAGACGGCCAGGATGATGATTACCCAGGTCACGATCCACTGGGTGTAGTACGGGTAGCCCATCAGCAACAGGCCGTTCTGGATGAAGCCCAGAATCAGTACACCGATTACCGTCTTCCAGATGCTGCCGGCGCCGCCGAGCAGGCTGGTGCCACCCAGGATGATGCCGGCGAGCACCAACAGTTCGTAGCCCTGACCCACGTTATTCTGGGAGCCCATGACCCGAGAGCCGAGCACCAACGCGGCACAGGCCACGCAGAAGGCCGAGATCAGGTAGGTGCTGAAAACGACCCAGTTCTTGCGAATACCCGAGTAGACGGCGGCCATGGGGTTACCACCGACGGCAAAGATGCGTCGCCCGTAGCCGGTACGGGACATGACGATCTGCATCAGAATAGCCAGCAGGCCAAACAGCAGCACCGGCACCGCGATCCCCAGCACATAACCGCGGCCGAAGAAGGCGAACCAGGTGCCTTCCTGATTGGCGATATCCACGTTCTGGCCACCGCTGTAGATCAACACCAACCCCTGGATGACGGAGAGCATGGCAAGCGTTACGATCAAAGAGTTGAGGCGCATCAAGCCGATCAGGAAGCCATTCACGGCGCCGAGAAGCAGGGTGAAGGCAAACATCACCAGGATGGCATTCGTCGGTCCTATCTTGTCGTGGAGATCCACTACCAGAACGGTGGCGAATGACAGCATCGAGCCCACGGACAGGTCCAGGTTTCCGCCAATAATGACGACCGTCACTCCGACGGCGATGATGCCGATGATCGACGCCTGCCGAATGACAGTCATGATGTTAGCCCTCCTAATTCATCAGGGTGTCGAATGCGGGGGCTGAACCGAGGTGTTGCCGACACCGATCCACTGCAACGTCATCGAGCCGCTTGATCACCAGGCAATCTATTCCTCATCTGACT
>NZ_QPKI01000025.1 GCF_003339685.1 Halomonas sp. DQ26W
CGGGAGGCCTGCGGCCTCCAGTCGTGATCTGAAGATACTCCAACAGCGGTGTGGCGCCGTTGGTGGAGAGGATCGTTGTTGGAGCGCTGGTCTCCATCGCGACTGGCGCCGCCAGGCGCCTCGGCGGCGGCTGCCGACGTTGGCAATAACCGCGACCATGGCAACACCGCCGGGAGTCCTTCGGCCTCCAGTCGCGATCTGAAGATGCTCCTACAGCGGCGTGGCGCCGTTGGGGGAAGGTATCATTCCTGCGTAGTGGCATGGCTGATCACAGAAATAAGTGAAGCGGCATAATTGTTATATCGCGCGAATGCCACTTGCCTCCTAGACTGGATAGGGCTGGCATCACACACCTGTCATCTCCTTGTTGTTGCGTTGTCATCCAGGTGAGTGATAAAGGCTGTGTTCCCCAAAGGGGGCGGGCAATGGATACTGCCGAGTGATGCGACACGGATGCGAGCGGGCACGGACGCCTGCCAGGGATAGGTTCGGCATCCCGAGGATGCCCAGGGAGGACATGCGCCACGGGCTTTCCCGTGGCGTTCTTTATATTGTCACACCATCATCTTGCCAACCGACTTCTTGTGCGCAATTCATATTGCCAGGTTCTATTGCTCCGATTCAGGCACGACTCGCTTCCAGCCACTACGACAGCGCTTCCCAGCCCGGAACAGCGTGGCGAATCCGCCGCGAAAAGGCCGGGTCGTCGTGGGCCTGATGCGCCCGTTCGACAATATTTCCCCGATCTACCAGTTCATTCAACGAGTGGCCCCGCCATAGACCACCCATCGCAAAGGCGTAATCGGGCAACCTGTCGGTGACCAGCATGCGGTAGTCCAGTGGCAGCCCAGCACCGATACGACGGGCCATGGCAAATACCAGGGTGCTGCAGTTGGCAAAGATCGTATTGTAGAAACGCGGACTCTCGCGCAGACGGTTGGCCTCATCGACGTAGGCGAGAATCAGTGAACGCATGGCGTGCCGTGGCATGGTGATACGAAATAGCCGCACCTGTTCACCACGCACGTTACTGCGCAGACGCACGGCATCGCGCTCGTCACTGGCCACGATTGCCAGCTCGTACTGGCGGAAGAAACCGCCGATTTCGGAGAAGCGCTCACCCCGCTGGCGCCGCACCTCAACAGAGAACACCACGAATTCATCCCCACCGAAGCCGAAGGAGACCATCACGTGGGCGATACCTGGCCGTCCCCAACTGGAAACGATCATGTCGACGGAGTCCAGCCGGTCGAGGTCATAATGACGACGTTCCCAGCAGACCTTCGCCTCGTCCCGGGTTCGCCAGTCGAAGTTGCGAACATGGTGCAAGGTCAGGCGATTGCCCTCGACCTCACCGGTAGCCATATGCACCACATCGTCGGCCCAGGGGCGATCATGCGATGGCCGCAGCCGGAACCACCATGTCATCAGCACCACCAGCAACAGCATCTGCCCGATCGGTGCCGACCAGTCGCGGCCCGCCGTCACGGACACCTCCAGCCCCAGCACGACCAGGCCAAGGGTCAGCAGGCCCCACAGACCCAAGGTGAACTGACGCCACGGCGAAGGCAGCGCGAGACGAAACCAAAGGGCTGCAAAACCCCAGAGCATGCCCAGCGTCAGCAGCGTGAAGAGCGCGATCCATACGATTGCCGGTGCCATTTCGGTCCATCTTGTTCAGGTAGTCGCACGTTAGCACGTTACACACTGAATGGAATTGCCACTGGTTTCAGGCGGGTGCCGATGTCCTGTTTACACCCTGGTCTTACACCCTGGTCTTACACCCTGGTCAACCAGGAGCGCAAAGGCTGCAGGTCATCACCCAACTCGCCGCGGGTCACGCGTCGGTATAACCGCTGCAGACGGGCGGTGAGGGAGTCGTCGGCGATCGGCTTGTGCGGCTTGGGTGCGCCGATTCTGCCGCCGATATGGCGTCCATCGAGTTCGCGCAGTGGCAGGATCTCGGCGGCGGTACCGGTGACGAAGGCCTCATCGGCGGTATAGAGCTCGTCGCGGGTGATACGGCGCTCGCGAACCTCGATGCCCAGCACCTCGCGGGCCAGCCGAATCACGCTGTCCCGGGTGATGCCCTGGAGGCAGGAGGTGATCTCGGGGGTGTGCAACACGCCGTCTCGTAGCAGGAAGACATTGGCTGCCGAGGCCTCAGCGACATAGCCTTCCGGGTCGAGCATGATCGTTTCGTCGAAACCGGCCTTCACTGCCGTATTGAGTGCCAGCATCGAGTTGACGTAGTGGCCGTTGGTCTTGGCACGGCAAAGGCTGATGTTGACGTGATGCCGGGCCCAGGAGGAGGTCAGTGCGCGCAGGCCAATGGAGGTGGCTTCCGGCGAGATGTAGTCACCCAGGTCCCAGGCCGCCACCATCACGTGGACCGTCAGCCCCTTGGCCCGCAGCCCCAGCCCCTCGGCACCGAAGTAGACCGTTGGCTTGAGGTAGGCATTGGCCAGGCCGTTGCGGGACAGGCACTGCCGCTGTGCCTCGATCAGGTCGTAATCGGTGAACGGCATTGCCATGTCCAGAGCATGGGCGCTGTCCAGCAGTCGCCGGGTGTGTTCGGCGACGCGGAACAGGTTGGTACCGCCAGGGCCCTGATAGGCACGCACTCCTTCGAAGCACCCCATGCCGTAGTGCAGGGTATGGGTCAGCAGATGGGTGCGGGCATCGCGCCAGGGCAGCCACTCGCCGTCATGCCAGAGCCAGCCGTCGCGGTCGTATAGGGGGGTCATAGCGGTGCCGCCTGTATCCAGCCTTCACGCCAACTGTCGATCAGCGCTCGCTGATGCGACTGCAGGGATTGGTAACCCCAGGCAGCAATCTCGTCGTTCTGGGGGTCGGGCACCGAAATTCGGCTGCCAGAGAGTATCTGGACCACGGCGTGACCGCACAGTGGCACGTAGCCTTCCGAGTAGCCTCCTTCATGGATCATCACCAGTCGATTGCCGCTGATGCGCGAGGCAAGCGCACACATCTGTTGCGTCATGGCGGCGAAGGCAGCGCTGTTGAGCAGCATTTTCCCCAGCGGGTCTTTGCCGCAGGCGTCATAGCCACAAGCCACCACGATCAGGTCCGGGGCGAAACCACCGATAGCCGGCAGCACCAGCTCCTGCATGGCATAGCGGTAGGCACCGATACCGGAACCCGGCGGCATCGGCAGATTGAGGTTTGCACCGTACCCGGCGCCCTCCCCCAACTCCTCGAAGAAGCCGGTATCGAGTGGATAGTTGCCGGCCTGATGAATCGATATCGTGAGTACGTCCGGGTCGTCGTAGAAGGCTGCCTGTTGACCGTTGCCGTGGTGCACGTCCCAATCAAGTATCGCCACACGCTGCACCTGGCCCAGGGCGCGGGCACGCATGACCGCAACCGGAATGTTGCCCAGTAGACAGAAACCACGGCCACGGTCGGCCTCGGCGTGATGCCCAGGGGGTCGACACAGTGCATAGGCATTGGTCAGCTCACCAGTCGCCACCGCTTCCACCGCAGCGATGGCCAGGCCCGCCGAGTGCCGCGCCGCCGCCAGGCTGCCCGGCATATAGGGGGCGGCTTCGCCGGCATCGCCGCCCTCGGCCTGGTCACCGGCCTCCAGCTCGTCGAGGTAACGTGCGGTATGGAACCGCGTCAGGTCCTCTCGGCAAGCCGCCGGCGGCTTGCGCACCTCGAGTTCATCGATCAGACCCGACACCTCGAGCAGGTTCTTCAGGCGGCGTTTGCTCTCGGGGCTCTCCGATGCCGGCTGAGGCTGCAGATACTCGCCCCGGGACGAGAAGACACCGATGGGCCCCGGGTCGTGCCAGAAGCAGCGCTCATGCCAGAAAAAACCCGTTCCTTTTCCTGCACTACTGCCTGCCCTCATGCCTTCGCCTCCAGTTGCTCCCAGACCTCGATGGCAGCGGCCAGGTCCTCGAGAGAAGCTCCCACCGACTTGAATACCGTGATTGCCTCCTCGGAGGAGCGCCCAGGCTGTTTGCCCAGCAGCAGCTCGGCCAGGTCGGCACGAATCTCGTCGAAGGAGAAGGCCCCTTCATCGATGGCCTGGTGGATATCGCCGGCTTCGCCCCTGGCACCGGCGAAGGTGTCGACGAAGACTTCGCCGCGGCGCAGGCACTCACCATCGGTTTCCCGCATGCTCGATCGGAAGGCGCCGATCAGATCGAGATGCGTGCCGGCGGCTAACCACTCGCCGCGTATCAACGGCTCCGTGGAGAGCGTCACGCAGCTGATAATATCCGCTTCGCGCGTCGCCGCTTCCAGGTCTATTACCGCTTCGGTATCGAAACGACCGCTATACACCGCTGCCAGCTTCCGCGCCTTCTCGGGGTTGCGACCCCAGATACGTACCCGCGTGATCGGCCTCACCGCGGCATGGGCCTCGATCACCATGGGCGCCAGCTTGCCGGTTCCCACCACCAGCAGGGATGAGGCCTCCTTCCGGGCCAGTTCCCGTGCGGCAAGGGCAGAGGCGGCAGCCGTGCGGCGGCGCGTCAGCTCACTGCCGTCCAGGCAGGCTAGCGGCCGTCCGTGGTCGCCTTCGCTGAGGAAATAGACCCCCGAGATGGCAGGCAGCCCATGGTCGGCGTTCTGGGGGAAGACATTGACCATCTTCACGCCGATATAGCCAGCACGCTCCCAGGCGGGCATCAGCAGCATGGTGGCTTCACCATCGGGCCGGTGCATGGCGTGATGGTGTCGGGGCGGCGACTCCACCCCAACACGAAAAGTGGTCGCCAGGCGCTCCACCAGCGCCGGCCAGGGGAGCGCAGCAGCAACTTCTTCAGCGGATACGATGCGCATCTCAGGCCTCCGGCAGCGCTGCCACCACCATGATCTCGACCTTCCACTCGGGCTTGGCCAGCTTGGCCTCCAGGGCCGCGCGCACCGGCGGCCGCCCCGGCACCACCCAGGCGTCCCAGGCAGCGTTCATCTGGTCGAATTCGGCCATACTGGTCACCCAGATCTGAGCCGAAAGCAAGTGCTCCTTGGAGGTACCAACCTGGGCAAGCAGTTCGTCGATGCGCGCCAGCACCTGCTCCGTCTGGCCTCGCATATCGACACTGGCGTCCTGGGGAACCTGGCCGGCCAGGTAGACGGTACCGTTGTGAACGGTGGCCTGGCTCATGCGTGTGTTGCTGTCGCGATAGCTGATGCTCATGTCACTTCTCTCTCTTGTCTATTCGATTCGTCATGCTAATGCGGGATATCGCAGGGGGGCGTCGTCTCAGTCGCCAGTGAAACCGGACAGGAAGGCGGCCAGATTAGCGCCCAGGTGCTCGGTGGGATAGCCCCCCTCTTGTACCAGCACCGTGGGCAGCGACAGTGCCGCGAGCCGCCGACCGATGGCAGTGAAATCCACGGTTTCCAGAGCCATGCCGGCCAGTGGATCGTCGCGGTGGGCGTCAAGCCCCAGCGCCACCACCAGCGCCTCGGGTCGAAATTCGTTCATCCGCCAGATCAGCTCATCCAGGGTGTCGAGAAAGACCCGGCCATCGCTGCCCAACGGCAGCGGCAGGTTGACGTTGGTGCCCAGCCCCTCGCCCATGCCCTCCTCGTTGGTCCCGCCCCAGAAGAAGGGGTAAAAGTCGGTGGGATCGACATGAAGCGACCCGGTCCAGACATCGCCACGGTAGTAGAAGATATCCTGGGTGCCGTTGCCATGATGGAGATCGACATCCAGGATGGCCACCCGCGAGAAGTGCTCGCGCAGCACGGTTGCGGCGAGTGCCGAATTGTTGAGGAAGCTGAAGCCACCGGCCCGATCCGGCCCGGCATGGTGACCAGGTGGCCGGCACAGCGCATAGGTGGTGCCATGACCACCCAATAACGCATCCGCAGCGGCCTGGGCTGTGGCAGCGCTGGCCAGGAGACCGGCAAAACTATCGCCACCGATCGGACAGGCCATGTCATGCAGATGCCAGCCTGCTTGTCCCACCGGGTGGCGCGGGTAGTGATGCCCTCCGCCGCAGGGATGAACGTTGGGCGACACCAGTTCCGAGGCACCGGGCAGTTCACGCCAGCGCCGATGAATGGTTTCGAGAAACGTCAGGTAACGTGGCGTGTGGATCTTGGCCAGTCGGCTTCGCAGCGTCGGGCTGTCGATCTCGACCGGGGCGGTCAGGGAGAACCCTATCGTTGCCAGACCACCGGCCAGGAGTTCGGCACGTTTCGGCCCCTCCGGTGACGGAGTCGGCTGGCCACGCACCAGAAAAGTCGTCGGCGCATGACGTTCTTGGTCGGGATGATAGAAAAACTTCATGGGATGGTTCCTTGCCTTGTGCACGCCTCAGTCGAACAGGCTGGCACGGAAGCCCGGCTACCACGGCCACCGACATTGAGGTCGCCGACACCCTCGACCCAAGGTCAAGAGTGCCGCAAGTCATCAGAAGCAGCAGGCGATGGGCATGGGATAGATATGGCTGACCCAGCTTGCGGGTATTGCGGTCGAGGCAGGCCATGACGGTTTCTTGGTGTCCGCTCGGTCGGTGTATCCCCTACACTACTCTGCCACGCGCTTCAGGGAAACCATCGCGCCAACTTTGATCGGACTCGCTCGCGAGCCGATTTTCAACGCCGTATGGCCAAGAGTAGATCAGCGTTAAGTCCGACAGGCTCCTAGACTCGCTGAAGCACGCAGTGATCCCGAGTGCTGGTGGAGGGGTAGCGCTGCCGAGAGACCAGTGCCGCCTCGACTCGGTTACGCACCTGCAACTTCTGCAACACATTAGTCATGTGGTGTTTGACCGTCTTTTCGGCCAGGCACAGTCGATCTGCAATCTCGCGATTGGTCAGCCCATCACCGAGTAGCTTGAGTATCTGCTCTTCCCGCTGGGTCAGTGCATCGAGGTCGATCTCGCGGCGGTGGCGCGAGCGCGTGGCATCCGCCAGCAGTTCCGCTGCCAGCGTCGGCGACACGAAGGCTTCGCCACGGGCGACACTGGCCAGAGCCCGGCGCAATTCGCGCGAGGTGACGCCCTTGAGGATATACCCTTTGACCCCGAGCTTCAGGGCCAGGTTGAGGTCACTTTCCTCCTCGGAGACGGTCAGCAGCACCACACGGGTCGCGGGGTAGTGTGCCAAGATGTCGGCAGCCGCGGCCAGGCCGCCGCCGCCGCCCATACTGATATCGAGCACGGCCAGGTCGGGGGCGTGGCGAGCAACGAGATCGACGGCCCCTGTCGCGTCCTCGGCCTCTCCCACCACCTCGAAGCCATGTGCCTCAGACAGAGAACGAGCAATGCCTTCGCGCATCAGTGGATGGTCGTCGGCCAGCACGATGCGAATCAGAGCCGTGTCCGTATCGAGCGAGTCTTCTGACCCGCTGGCATCGCACCTCGTTTCTCCCCACTCGAAGCGATGTGCGATGTGCTGTGTTGCGCCGATAATGACACTCATCGGATTCGCCTCTCTGTGAACAGATCCTGTAAGTGAAAGTATGCATTAGTTAACCGTCAACAAAGTTGATGCGAGTCAACTTCGAATGACTTGTCAAATCGCAACCAACCAGGACCGAGGGGCAGCACGGCGTGAACAAACGAAGAGAAATTCCCCTGGAGTGACCGATTCCCACCACTTTTCGCGGGAACTACGACGACGACTGATCGACCCGGCGAAGCACCGCGTGCTGGTCAGCCGGCTGGCCCAGCACCCTCCTGCCACGCTGCGCGACACGCCTATCCAACAGATCCGGTTTGCCTGACACCAAAGACCCGCCAGCAGGCGGGTCCATTCATTCAATGGCTGGTGGCGTGACGCTGCCACGCCGGCGTCGATCGGGGGCTGGGGGGCGAGATGGAAATCGCCGCTTCACTGTCCTTCGCCAGCGGATGGAAGAGTGCGTCGATGTAGGCGACCATGGCAGCAATTTCTGCCTCGTCGAGCACCGCTTCCCAGGCCGGCATCGAGGTCTCGGGCAAGCCCTGGCGAATCACCGCGGCCAACCGTGAGGGCGTCATGTGGCGCATCACCGTCGGGGCTGTCAGGTCGCGCGGGCGCGGCTCGAGGAAACTGCCGATCCAGTTGCGACCGCTGCCATCGGGAGCGTGACAGAAAGCGCAGTTGTCCTGGTAGAGCGTCTCACCCCGCACCACCTGCTCGCTGGCCCCCTCTGGCAGCGTCGGCGCCAGTTCATGCCGCAGGTAAGGGGAGGCACCGCTGATGGCATCGAGTGGCCCTGCCCCGGTGGGCGGGTTGCGATGGTCATAGCGCCCGCGCGGAAACGACACGGCGCGGGTCTCCCACACCGGCCCCGGATCGCGTACGACCCCGCTCTCATGGCAGGTAACGCAGCCGGACAAGAAGAGGCGCTTGCCACGCAACTCACGCTCGCTGAGCTCCTCCACCGGGGTATCCAGGGCCAACTCGCCACGGGCGAAGGGAAAAGCCACGGCGTAGCGCGCCTCGTGGTCAGGCCAGCCGTTGGCCTCGGTGTGGTAACGGGCATCGGAAGCCTCGCCCTGCATGAAGGTGGCGATCACGTAATCGACCACCGCCTCAACGCCTGCCTCCCCCATCACCTCGCCGAATGGCACCATGCCGGTGCCCGGCCGCCCATCGCGCACCGCCGTGACAAGTTGCTCGCGGCTAAGCGAACTCACCCACTCACCGGTGAGATCGCGGGGCGGAGGATCGAGGGTACGCGCCGCCACCGTCTCGCCGGTGCCAGAATAGGCGTGGCACTGATAGCAGTAGAAATCGTAGAGACGCTGGCCCTCATCAAGGCCCTCACCCGCCGCGGGGAGGGCCAGCAACAGCGTCAGAGCGGTGCTGACCCAAGCTAATGAACGGCGGCCGAAGCCGCCCTTGCGAAAGTGCATATTCACCTCACTGCAGGCCCACCAGTCTGGCGATGCCTCCATAGCTGCCGACCCACAGGGCATCCTGATCAGGCACCGTGGTAATCGAGAAGACCAGGTCGGAAAACAGCCCGTGCTCGGTGGTGAAGAGCTTGAGCGCTGCGTCCTTGCCATCGAGCCGCGCCAGGCCGTCACTGGTACCGATCCATAACCGATCCTCGGAATCACGGTGCAGCGCAAAGACATGGTTGGAGGGCAAGCCATCATGGGTGGTCAGGGTGGTCCATTGCTCGCCGTCGAAGTGCGAGAGACCGCCCCCCCAGGTGCCGGTCCACACCCCGCCCTCAGCGTCGAGCTCGAGGGCTACCACGTAGTTGGCGTTGTAAGCGACGTCGACTTCGGCAAAGCCCATCTCGTCCTTCTGGCGAGAGTGGTGGTCCGAGACCTGTGCCGGGTCGTCCATGAAGGTGATGGCATCGCGTACCAGTGCGTAGGGGGCGCCCAGTCCATCCTCGTGTTTCCAGCTCTCCCACTCGCCGTCACGCCAGGCGGCCAGTCCGCCTTCGGTGGCCATCCACACGGTACCGTCCTCGGCCGGCGCCAGGGCATAGACCCAATCGTTGGGTAGACCGCCATCACTATTGGCAACGGTATACAGGTCCCACTGCTCCGGCTGGTCGAGGCTTTCGACCCCACCACGCACGCGATTGATCCCGGACCAGGTGGCAATCCACAGATCACCCTGGCTATCCAGGGCGGCATCATAGACGAAAGCATCGCCCAGGCCGTCGGGCACGTTGTAGGTGTCCCAGGAGCCGTCCTCGGCGAGCAGCGAAATACCACCACCATAGGTGCCGACGGCGATCCGCCCCTCCAACTCACCGACATAGAAGATGCCGTTGGCGAGCAGGCCGTTGCGATTGTCGATCAGCTCATAATCCTCGGCGTGGCTATCGTAGCGAATCACCCCGCCGGATGTGCCCACCCACATGATGTGGCCGTCCTGGTGGATCGCCTTGACATTACGCTGACCCACGCGAAAGTGGGTGAATTGTGCGGGCAGCGGCGCCGCCTCGCTCTCCTGCGCCTGTGCCGCGGGCACAGTCACCGGTGACAGAACGCCAGCCCCCAGGGCCAACATTGCCACACCGCCGACCCACGCTACCTGATTGCTCTTCATTTCGCGGTTCCTGCTGTAAAGAATGAGAGGATCACTCGGCCTGCCCGAGGCGGGTGACCCCGCGTCGCGAGGCGGCCCAGATATCGCCGTCGGGGGTCTGGGCCAAGGCGTAGACATGACTGGCCAGCAGGCCGTCCCCGGTATCCAGGGTCTGCCAGGTCTCGCCGTCGAAACGGCTAACGCCACGGTTGGTACCAAACCAGTAGGCGCCATCCTCGGCCTGGAGGATGCTGTAGACCAGATCCCCGGCCAGGCCGTCCGCCGAGGTGTAATTGTACCAAGCCCCGTTCTCGTAGACCGAAACGCCACCGCCCCAGGTACCGGCCCAGATACGGTCTTCGGGGTCGGCGTGCATGGCGAAGATATAGTTGGGGTTGAAGGTTTCCTCGCCCCCCTCCAACACCGTCAAGTCGTGACGATCGCGAGTACCGAGCCCGGTGTTGGGGCTCACCGACAGACGACGGTGGTTGTCCGATCCCAGGCCGTCATCATGCGTCCAGTGCTCCCACGTCTCGCCATCGAACATGGAGACCCCGCCTTCGGTGCCGAACCAGACCCGCTCCTCGGAATCGATCGCCAGGCCATAGACCCATTCGTTGATCAATTCATCCAGGTAGGTGTGGAATGTCAGGGTATCGAGGTCGACCCGGTTCGCGCCCTCCCAGGTGCCGATCCAGAAGTCGCCATTAGGCTGCTCGTCAAAGACATATACCCAGTAGTCAGCCAGGCCGTGCATGGGAAAGAAGGTCTGCCACTCCCCATCGCGGTAGCGCGAGACACCCCCGGCGTTGGTGCCGAACCATTTGTAGCCGCGGCTGTCGATGCCGATGGCGAAGATATACTCGTTGGCCAGGCCATCGGCACGGGTGAAGGTATTGCGTACCTCATAGCCCGCCAGACCGATCTCCAGCAGGCCCGACGAGGTGCCTACCCAAAGCGTTTCGGCATCCGCCTCGACAGCCAGGGAGCGCACATAAACGTCATCTCCCACATTGAAGCTCTCGACCACCGTGTAAGGGGCAGCCTGAGCCTGCACTCCCGCACCCAGCATCAGCGCCAGGCCACCGAGGCCGCGCCATCCGCACACTCGCTGCAACATCACATCCTCCGCTACTGCCCACTTTGGGGCAGGCTGCTAATAGAAGCCCATGAAGGTCCGCAAAAAGGCAATCACATCAAGGATCTCTCGCTCGTTGAGCATGCCCTCGAAGGCAGGCATGCCGCCCTGCCCCTGGCTGATCACCGCAAAGAGCGCCGCATCGGGTTGCATCAGGGCATCGCCTTGCTGGAAGTTCGGCATTCCCGGCAACTCGCCGCGCCCATCCGGACCATGGCACTGGGTGCACTGCTCCTCGTAGAGACTGCGCCCCTCGTTGATATCCGCGGCCTCAGCGCTGCCGGTGGCAAGTAACAGCCCCAGCAGAGCACCACGCCAGAGCCGCCGGCGGCGGCGCCATTGAGAAATGTACATGGCCCTTCTCCTCACTGGTTGGCACCGGCACTCTCCGCCCACCGGGCGGCGGCCTGTGGGTCGGGCGCGAGACCCAGTTCTCCATCGGCATACGCCCGAGCGAGACGCTGTCGCGCCTCGCGGCTACCCAGTTCGGCGGCTCGCCGATACCACTCCAGCGCATCGGCCGGGTCCACCTCGAGCCCCAGACCACCACGCTCGTAGGCCGCCGCCATTGCCAGGTTGGCCCTTGCATGGTCGGCCTCGGCGGCACGGCGCATCCAGCGGCCGGCTTCGACAGGGTCGGCTGCGGTTCCCTCACCCGCCACGATTAGCGTGGCCAGGCCGACGGCCGCCTCGGTGTTGCCCGCCTCGGCCGCCTCGCGATACCAGCGCAGGGCCGGCTCATAGAGGCGCGATTGATCGAAAATATAGGCCAGGCGTACCTGAGCCAATGGGTCGCCCGCCTCCGCCACCGGCTGCAGAATCTGCATGGCTTGCACCACATCGCCGTCGGCGAACACCTGTAGCGCCCGCTCGACCGCCTCGCGCGGCGACTCCGCCATAGCCAGGGTGGCGCCAGTCATCGCCAGGGCCAACACACCGCCACGGCTCGCGCGGCGCAGAAGAGTACACCAGCGACTCTGTGTATCCATGGAATCACCTCACCGTATCATCATCGAGTGGCACGCTGTGGCACCGCTCGCAGGCGTAAGAGGAGAAGGCCACCCGATCATGGCAGGTGCCGCAGGAGCGACCCTCGAGAATATCATTCATATCGGCGCGATGGGCGCCCTGGCGCGGTTCGAAGAGGGCATCATGACAACTGTCGCAACCCAGCCACTCCGTGTGTACGGCGTGCGAGAAGCGCACGTAGGCCATCGCGCGCGTGCGCGGCATGATGATATCGAGATCGAGCCGCGTCATCACCGCGTCGTCGGCGAGCCCGGCTCGTGGCGTGATGCGCCCTTGGCGAATGGCCTCCACCCAGTCCACTTCGCCGAGGCGGGTACGCGGGAAGTCGGCCATCGCCTGGGCGGGGTGCTGCAACGCCTCGATCCCTGTCATGGAATGGTCGTAATGGTCAGCCAACTCGCCGGCGTGCCGCACCTCGCCCACCGATTGTGGCAGCTCGACACGCGCACCACGCTGCTCCTCGGGCGAATCCGCCGAGGTCAATGCCGTGCGGCACGCCGTGACCAGAACGGCGATAGCCAGCACGGCCAGCAGGCGGGCCGCGTTACTCCGAGGCCACGTAAGTACGGAAAACATACTCACTCACGTCAGCCATCTCCTGGTCACTGAGCACCAACCGCCAGCCCGGCATTTCGCGGCCACGTACACCATGCTTGACCGCTGCAAAGATCGCCGGGCGATTGAGAGCAGGCCGCACATCGGCTGCAGTAAAGTCGCGCGGCCTGGGGATGATGAAATAGGCGCGACGGCCATCCCCCTGCCCACTGGCGCCGTGGCACATCACGCAGTTGGCCGCATAGAGGCCGGCACCCCGGGCGACATTGCCGGTCAGCCCATCGGGCATCGGCACCTCCATGGGCACCGGGGCATAGCCACTGCGGTCGCGCGGGGTCAGCCCCAGGGCGGGATCGAGCGCATCACCGCCGGATGGCTCACCCATGAAGGCCGCGCGGATATAGTCGACGATGGACTCGATCGCCTCGCTGGAGAGCCGCCCCCCGAAACCGACCATCGCCGTGCTTGGCTTGCCGTGGGTGGCAATGGCAATCATGGCTTCCCGATTCATGCCTTCGGTGGCCACGCTGTCGGTAAAGTCCACCGGCGGCTGGTTGAAGCCCTGGCGCCCCCACAAGGCGCCAGTGCCGTCCTCACCATGGCACACTGAACAATTGCGTGCGTAGAGCTGTGCCGCCTCGCTATCCACCGGCGGGGGGCGCCGCGCTGCAGGAACCGTCTCACGACTGGATTCCCGGGGCATGGCCCCATGCGGATCGACACCCCCATGCGGCGCAACCACTTCCTCACCGATCAGGTCACGAATCGACAGCGCTCCCGACGACTGGGGAGCTCCCCTCCCGGTCGACACAACCTCATCGATCAGGTAATCCACCGCCGCCTCGATCTCGACCTGACTAAGGCGCCCGCTCCACCCGATCATCGCGGTTCCGGGCACCCCAGCGATGACAGCGCCCAGCATACGGTCACGATCGCCGTGGTAGTTCTCGGTGAAGGAGGAAGGAGGTGGGTTGAGTCCGAAGCGGGCGCCACTGCGCCCATCGCCCGACTCGCCATGGCAAACCGAGCAGTTCTTCATGTAGATGGTGCGGCCGTCAGGCCCCTCCTCGGCAAACGCCAGCGGCCCGGCAGCACTGAGCAGCAGGGTTATCATGCCGAATCGGCATGTCAAACGGGCAGGCTTCGTCAGACGGTGCAGCGAGAGTGAACAAGCAACAGAGCGGAGAACACTTTTCATGGCAAGACACAACCGAGGGTGGAGTCATCTCCACCTTATCAACGGCCAGTAAAGGTCACCACGGACCTTGGTCGTAACCGAACTCGCCGAATCAGCATCGCTTGTATGCCAGGGCCAGGGCCTCGAGTCGCGAACGGTCGCATAGCATGATTCGCCGCCCACGCGGCTCAATGCAGCCTAGCGACTCAAGACGCCGGAATTGCCGGCTGATGGTCTCCTGGGCCATGCCCAGATAGTCGGCAAGATCGCGTCGCGACATGGGCAACACGACACTGTCGACATCTTGGGTTGTCGCGGCCAGACGCCGGGTGATATCCAGCAATGCCGCCGCCAGGCGCTGCTCGGCACTCTGCCCCTGACGCATCCGCGCCTCAGCCAACTGGTGAACGAGCCCCCCCGCGAAATGGGTAAGCAGGCGCTGATAACCCTCAATCAGGCGACTGCCACCGGAGGCGAAGTGCCCCGCAGAAAGAACACAAAGCCGCACCGGCAACACGGCTGTCAGTCGGATTCCCGCGCCACCCTCACGGTAGGCGGTCAGATCAATCATCTCGCCGGGGTAGTGGAAGGCCAGCACACTGCCCCCCTCGCCCGGCGAGCCCAGGCTCACCTTGACCACCCCCGACACCAGCACCCCAATGGCCGGGGCATCGACGACGCTGACATCGAGCGCCTGCTTGATGGACAGGCAATGCAAGACGACCGACTCTGCCGCGCCCTCGCTGCACACGGTGGCCAGGTGACAGGTTCGACAAGAGGCGGCAGGCCTTTCTAGCGGGCTCAGCGAGTATCGCTCCGGGCGGCTATGCACTGGCATCTGTTGCTGACGCACGGGCTTTTTGGCCAAACCAGCCCAGGCCGATGCTGCTGTACTCATGACTCACTCTCCTGATAGCGGGACGCCAACCTTAGCGGGGCGCCAACCTCCCCCCAGTCACATTAACCCGCTGGTGAAGAGGCCGCATCGGCACAAATACCGAAATGCCACAGGACTGAAGTCGGATACAGAAAAAAAGGCACCGGCACAAGTGTCGAATTGTCGCAGGAGCGGAATCGGTGAAAAACTGCTGCCCTTTTCAGGGCGCCGGCTTGAACCGCGAAGGTCGCGACGCCAGCAACGCGGCCTCCAGGCGATTGCGTACCTGGAGCTTGTGCAGGATGCTGGTCATGTGGTGCTTGACTGTCTTTTCGGCAATCATCAACCGCTCGGCAATCTCGCGATTGGTCAGGCCGTCGCCGAGCAGCGCCAGGATCTCCGCCTCCCGGGGTGTCAGCGCCTCGAGGCCCTGCGCCGGCGTGGGTTCTGCGAGGTCCACCAACATGTGCGCAGCCAGGTCGGGCGATACATACGCCTCACCCGCGGCAGCAAGCCGAACGATATGCCGCAACTCTACTGCCGAGACGCCTTTTAGCACGTAGCTGCTCGCACCACGCCTGAAGGCCTCAAGCAGATCATCTTCATCTTCGGATGCGGTCAGCATTACCACACGGGTGGCGGGGCTGGCCGCATTGATCGCCTCGATCGCATCGAGCCCTCCGCCGCCCCCGCCTCTCATGCTGATATCGAGCAACACCACATCGGGCTGATGGTGACGCACGGCGACCACCGCCTCATCGCCACGCGCCGCCTGCGCCATCACTGTGAAACCGTGCTCGGCCCCCAGGGTGCGCGCCACGCTTTCACGCAGCAGCGGATGATCATCGGCGATCACCACACGAATCGGTGTTTCCATGCTCACTTGCCTCCTGGCAAAAGCCTCGGCAGGGTTGCCGTCACGCGGGTGCCCTGTCGCTCGCAACTGACACAACTGAAGGCGCCGCCAAGCAGTTGCACTCGGTCACGCATGCCCACCAGGCCCAGGCGCCCCGAGACGAGTGCTTCACCCACGCGAAATCCTGGCCCGGTGTCCGTGATCTTGAGGGTGACCTGATCGTCGCCGACCGAGATGTCGACCTCCTGTTCCGCCTCCCGGGCATGCTGAAAACCGTTCATCAACGCCTCCTGGGCGACCCGGTATAGCGTGATTTTCACCGACTGGGGAGCGTCGACGTCGTCACCGTGCTGCACGATCGACACCTTGCGCCCGGTCTTGCGGGCGTAGTCACGCACGGCCCGCTGCACCGTCTGCACCACCGAGGCCGTATCGACGGCCGAGAGGCGCAACTCCTTGCTCAGACTGCGCACGTCCTGGAGTGCAGACTGCGCAGCCACCCGCATCGCCGCGAGCTCCTCCGACAGAAATAGTCCGCAGCCTCCCCTCACCCGCTGGCGAGATGTGCATTGCTCCTGGATCTCATCCAGGCGTAGCAGCACCAGCGCCAGGTCCTGCCCCGCACCATCGTGCAAGTCGGCCGACAGGCGCTGCAGATAGTGCTCGTTGATGGCCATGGCATTGGCTCCGGCCTGTACCACCCGCCGATGCATGCGCCGATTCTGCCGAAGCAGGGCGCGCAGGCGCATGGAGTAGCGTGCCAGCTTGTCGCGTTGACGGCGCATGGTGCGGCTCGTTTCACGCACCATGCCGAACAGCAGCAGATAGACGAGCCCCCCCAGGCCGATCACCACCCCCCAGGTCTGTAGTCGCGCCGTCTGGGCAGTTGCCTCCAGGGGCGCCAACGAGAGGTAGAACTCACCCACCGCGTAGACCTCGCCACCTCGCTCCCGCCGTATCGGCACATAGACCTCCATCAGGCGATCGGCGATGTCACGTTCGAAGCGGTTCTCCGCCGCCTCCAGCTCACTGATGCTGCTCTGCACATCCCCGGCAAAGGCGCGGCGCAAGGTGTCATCGACCGGAAAGCGACTCCCGATCAACTGCGGCGTACTGCTGTAGACGATGGTACCGTCGCCCAGCCACACCTTAACCGCCGGCACGCTGTCGAGCACCGCCTCGTCGTGGAAATGCGCATCCAGCGCGGCGATCGCCTCGGCACCTTGCCAGCCCTGCCGTTCGAGCTTGCGCAGATGGGGCCCCATCAAGACCTGGATATAGGTCCCGCTCAGCTCAGTACTGCGGGTGACTGCCGCCGTCTCGATGCGCAGGGTCAACCAGGCGCCCAACACCAGCAAGGCGAACGACAGCAGCAGCAGACTCACCAGGCTGAAGCGCGCCGTCAGGCCAACGTTGCGCATCCGGCTCAGCGCATGTTCAATCCCGCCCATCACACTCCCCGCTGTTCCTTTCGCCACATATTGTAACAAATGCCGCCCCACCTGGCGCCGGACCTTGGTCCAGGCGAGAGGTACCACCGGCCTTCCACATCACCGCCAAAAGACCAAGGGCGCAAACCACCCCGGACCTTGGCCCAATGCACATAGGCATTTGACGACATAGCATATCAACTACTCATTCCCAGGCCTGTTGGTTGCCACCCATGGTGCCTGGGCCGTTCCGACACTTAACGCGAGGCCCGAGATGCCGACAACTGCGGGCAACCGAGCGCCCGATACTACGCCGGCGCCGGGCGCTTTTCGCAGCCCCGGCCTCAATTCCTACATTATTTCGGCGGTGGCCCTGATCGCCCTTACCGTGTTCCTGGTAGTCTTCGCCGCCGCCTCCACCATCTATTCGCGAACCCTCGAAGAGCGCGCCGCGGAGACCGCCGAAGTGCTTTCGCGGCAAACCTTTGCCAGCATGTACCAGGTGATGCGCCTGGGCTGGAACCGCAAACAGCTCGTGGATTTTCTCGACTCGCTGGAGCAATCCTTCGACAACAGCAACATCCGCGTCGAGCTCTACCGGGGCGAGCGGGTGAACCAGCGCTTCGGCGAAGCCCCCAGCGCCGTACCAGACGCGGCCGTGCGCCAGGTCTACCGCGACGGGGAGAAATTGACCCTCTCCGACGGCATCGATCACCGCCACATCATGCCGGTACTGGCCCAACAGGAGTGCCTCGGCTGTCACGACAACGCCCAGACCGGCGACGTGCTCGGCGCTGTGGAAGTCTATCAGCACGTGGGCACGGCGATGGATCGCGCGCGCGGCGAGCTGCTTTCGCTGCTGCTCGCCACCGGCCCACTCACGCTGCTGCTGGCCTCCGCGGCGGGACTGCTCGCCACGCGGCGCATCAACCGCTCGCTGCGAATCTTCCGCGGCCGCGTGCAGAAAGTCCAGGCGCTAAGCGACATGAACCAACTGGAGACACGCAACCTGCCGCTGGGCTTCAAGGAGCTCGACGACATCATGCGCCACGTCGAGCTACTGATCGAGCGCCTGCGCCACGTCGCGGTCGACCGCGACGTCCTCACCCTCGAGCGGCGTCTGCTGGAAAAGTTCGTGATCAACTCAAACGTCATCCAGCACTGGAGCCGCTATGTCCAGTTGCTGGGACGTGAAATCAATGAGGTCATCGACGCCCCACTGCTCATCACCGTCTTGGAGGACGATGCCGGCACCTGCCAGCTCGACCTGTTCTGGCGCGGCCAACCTTCGCCCCGCGACCGCCGCCTGATCGAACGCGTGGCGCGTCGACTGCTCTCGCACCCACACGCCCGAACGGTAAACGAGATTCATCATCACGTCAGCGATGTCACACGTCCCCAAGCAGCCCTGAATGCCGCCACCCTGCGTGACGAGTTTTATGTGCATCGACTCGACACACCGAGTATCGGCAATATCAGCGCACTGGCCCTGCAGACGAACATCGCCAATGACGCCGTGGGCCGCACGGTGCTGAGCGGCATCCTGCCGACGCTGCTCAACGTCATCGGCTCGATCCGCGCCATACAGCAGTACACCCAGCAGGTAGAGACACTGGCCACCCGCGACCCGTTGACCACCCTCCACAACCAGCGCATGTTCTGGGATCTGTTCACCCACGAGATAGACCGCGCCGGCCCGTCGGGCAAGCCGGTGGCCCTGCTGGTGATCGATGTCGACAACTTCAAGCAGCTCAACGACCGTTATGGCCATGGGTTTGGCGACCGCATGCTCTGCGAAATCGCCGACGCCCTGAAGCAACACCTGCCTCGTGGCGCCGTGCTCGCCCGTTACGGCGGCGACGAGTTTACCCTGGTGCTGCCCGGAGCCAACGCAACCGACAGTCAGAAGGAGGGGCACCGGCTCATCAAGCAGCTCGATCACCTGCCCCTCGAGGCCCCCGACGGCACGACCATCCACCTCAGCGCCTCGATCGGCGTGGCCATCTACCCGCAGCACGCCGGCAGCGCCCGGGACCTCTTCGTCATTGCCAGCAACATGGTCTACAGCGCCAAGAGCCTGGGCAAGCACCGGGTGGCACTACCTGGCGCGGACGAACTCGTCGATAATTTCCGCTCGATGGGCGAGCAGGGTCTACGCGTGCTACGCGCCCTTCGCGAGCGCAGTGTGGTGCCTTATTTCCAGCCCATTGTGGCCACGCAGAGCGGCGGGGTCGCCTGCCACGAGGTACTGATGCGCATCGAAAGCAAGGGACGACTGCTGCCCACGTCGGAGTTCATCCCCGTCGCCGAGCGCATGGGCGTGATGCCCGACCTGGACCTGATCCTGATGGACAAGGCCTTCGCCCGCTTTCGTGCCGACGGCTATCCCGGCCAGTTGTTCGTCAACCTGTCGCCACGCGCGATCCTCTCCGAGAGGTTCCTCGCCACCCTCGGGGAACTGCGCGAGCGCCATGCCCTGCCGCCGGGCCGCGTGGTACTGGAGCTCACCGAACGCGACACGGTCACCAACCTCGACCTGCTGGAAGAGCTGGTCGGCACCCTCAAGACGCAAGGGTTCGCCTTCGCCATCGACGACTTCGGTTCCGGCTACTCCTCCTTCCACTACCTGCGTCGGTTGCCGGTGGACTACCTCAAGATCGAAGGGGAATTCATCCGCAATCTGCCCAAGAACCACCGCGACCGTGCCTTCGTCATCAGCATCATCGCCCTGGCTCGCGAACTCGGCGTAAAGACCGTGGCAGAGTTCGTCGAGAATGCCGAGGTGCTCGAGACCATCCGCACGCTGGGTATCGACTATGCCCAGGGATTTCATCTGGGCAGGCCGGCGGTCGACCCATGTCGCGTGACCGCCGACCCAGGGCAAATCGGACCATGGTCCGATAACAAAATACCGTAATAGGAGTAACTTATCCCCAATATCATCTGGCACGCTCGCCTCCCTTAGCAGGAGGCGGCTCGCAAAAAAATGGACGACCCAGTCCAGACCGTGAAACCATCGGGAGTCACAATCATGAAAGTCACCAAGAACGTTCTCTTCTCCTCCGCGCTGATGACCGGCGCCCTGCTGGTCCTGCCGATGAGTGCCAGCGCCGATCTCGGCCAGGAAACCTATGCCGCCAACTGCGCCATGTGCCACGACAGCGGCCTGGCCGACGCCCCCGTGCTGGGCGACGCCGCTGCCTGGGCCTCGCGTCTAGAAGCCGGCACCGACGCCCTGGTGGCCAGCGTGATCGATGGCAAGGGTGGCATGCCGCCGCAAGGCCATGTCGGCGAAGACGCCGTCAAAGCCTCCGTGCAGTACATGATCGACCAGGCCAAGTAAACGTTATGGCGCTCTGAGCGCCGCACTGCAAAGCACAACGCCGCCCCCGGGCGGCGTTGTGTTATGTGGCGTCGTGTTATGTGGCGTCGTGTTATGTGGCGTCGTGTTATGTGGCGTCGTGTTATGTGGCGTCGTGTTATGTGGCGTCGTGTTATGTGGCGTCGTGTTATGTGGCGTCGTGTTATGTGGCGTCGTGTTATGTGGCGTCGTGTTATGTGGCGTCGTGTTATGTGGCGTCGTGTTATGTGGCGTCGTGTTATGTGGCGTCGTGTCACGCCCTGTGCCATGTGTGGACAGCGCATTTCGTGTCGAGCGGCTCAGTCGTACCGCACCAGTCCCATCAAGTCAGGATCCATGCCCTGGTCGAGGTACTTGAACACCAGCACACGGCCATTGAACATGTCGGCCAGGTAGACCCGCTGGCGGCTATCCACGGCCACTCCCGCCGGCAGGTAGAGCCCCCCGAGCGCCGTGCCCTCCGTCGCCAGTGGCATCAGAAAACGCCCCTGATCGTCGTAGACCAGCAGATACCCATAATAGGACTCGACCACATAGAGGTTGTTGTGCCGGTCCACCGCCACCCCCTTGGGGCGCACCAGGTCGCCGACAAGCAAGCCCCGCTGGCCGATGCTGTCGCGCGGATCACCCTCGGGGCTCAGATGCTGAACCCGGGCATTGAAGGTATCGGTGATGAAATAGCCACTGGCGGCAACGGCCACCTGGGTCGGGGCATTGAAACGCCCCGGGGCCTGACCAGGGCCACCCAGGGTGCGCCGGTGGTGGCCACGTGCATCAAACACCTCGAGGGTGTGGGCACGTATGTCGCTCACCACCACCTCCTCGCGGTAAGGGTCCCAGGCCACGCCACCGGGGCGCAGCAGAGGCGTGTCGCCGAAGCGCCCCAGCGGTCGCCCCTCGCCATCCAGGCGGAACACCGCTCCGAGTTCGGCATCGGCCACCAGCAGCTCACCATCCGGCAGTATCGCCACCCCACTGGGTGCAACAAAGGGCTGCCCCACGTCGGCGCGCTCCCACACCGAGAGCCGCGGCGCCACCGGGTCGAAAACATATACCGAGGGGTGTGCCATATCGGTGACATAGACACGGCCGTCGGCATCCACCGTCACCGCACTGGGGCGGCGCAATACGGTGGGCTCGCGATCGCCGCTTCCCAGCCCGACCAGCCAACGCACCATGCGCTCCCCCGTGGAGCGCGCCTCGGCCGCGGCGCGGAAGTTCTGCTCGCCAAGCAACTGGCCCACGTAGGCGTAACGAGCCGTTTCCGGCGGCTCCGGCCACACCTGGGTCGACTGCTCGCCGGGCTCTGCCGGCGGGCGGTAATGGAACAACTCGGGTGCACTCGCACATCCCGCCAGCAGCAGCGCCACCCCCACTCCGGCCCAGCGTTTCATGGATTGTCGTCTCCCGTCGCATCTTCACCGGGCGCCACCGGGCAACCCAGAGGCACCAGATCCAGCACCCGGATCTGCCCCCGCGCGCCGTCGGCCAGATAGATCTCGCGCCCATCACCGACCAGGTCGTCGATGCGCTGCACGTCCAGCGGCACCGGGGTCAGCACCTCCACCGGCCCTTCGGCGGTGAGGCGATAAAGGGTACGCGTCGCGGTATCCGCCATCACCACCCCGCCACGGCCATCATCGGCCAACGGCCCGGGGGAGACCCAGGCGGAATGCGTGAAGACCACCCGGGCGCGACCCGCCTCGACCAGATGCACCCGTCGCTCGACCGGGTCGACAATCCACAGCTGCTCGTCGCGGGCGAGCAACCCGGCTACGCCGCCCAGCGGTGGCAGATCGTCCGCCACGGGCGCCTCGAAGCCGCCATGGGCATTGTAGGCCACCACCCGCCCGGCCTGGCCGTCGCCCACCAGAACGCGCCCCAGGCGGTCCAGGGCGACGGCGGTGGGCGCGAGGGGCGACTCGCGGGCAAAGGACTGCGCCTCTCCGGTGACCGTATCGAGGCGCAACAGGCTACCGGCTCGCGGGTCGGCCAGATAGAGCTGGCCGACGCCATCCAGGCGCAATCGTACCTCTCGCGAGGCAGAGAGCGTCGCCACCCGGCGTAGCCGATCGCTGACCGCTTCGAGCAGGAAGATGCTGTCATGGCCGGCATCGTAGAACCACAGCCCTTCGATATCGGCATCCAGCGCCACGGGCTGGCGCAGCCGCACGAAGCGCTCATCGAGGTAGCCACCATCAATGCTGCGCCACTCCTCCACAGTCCAGCCGCAGGGCGCCGCCTCGCCGGCCTGACCCGGCGGCAAGGCAGCGCAACCACCCAGCCCCAGCAGAACCAGCAGCAGAGCCGTGCGCATCCCCGTGCCCCGGCTCACCATCGACCAGGGCCAGAGGTCTCGTGGCCGCCCTTGATGTGGGTCGGCAGCCCCATCTTGCCGGAATGACATAGTTCGCAGTTCTCCAGCCCCCAGGCGATCTGGCCGTTGTGGCAGGCCCCGCAGTACTCGCCCTCCTGGAGGCGCTGCATGTCCATGGGGTTGGCCCCCACCCGCATCTTGAAGCCCAATTCGGAATCGGAGTGACACACCTTGCAGCGAAAACGTACCCGGTGGAACCAGTGGGGAAAGATCACCGGCGCCATGTCGGCCGCCTCGGAGAGGCGGTTGAGCACCACGTCGGCGTATTCGGCATCGGCGGTACCCGGCGGCAGAGCCACGGCCAGGGGCAACAGCAGCACAGCCAGCCGACGCGACCACCGCCGACCGGCGCGCTCAGCGCCGCTGCTGATCACGGATCTTGAGGTAGTCGTCATAGTCGACACTGTGACAGCGGCTGCACTCGGTGAGCGGGAAAGCCACGGCGCCATGGCAGATTCCGCAGTACTCTCCCATCAGGATCTCGAGCATGCTCATGGGCGTAGCTCCGACCTCCTCGGCGAAGGGTACGGGATGGCAGTTGTTGCAATCGAGCCATTCGCTGTGCTCCAGGTGGGGAAAGCGCACCACCTTGGCATCCCCGGTGTTGGGCAGGTAGATGTCCAGATCCAGAGTCTTGACTTCGCCTCTATCCAGCAGTGTAGCGCGTGGCTCGATATAGCCATCACGTACCGCCTTGTTCCAGTCCACCAGGTTACCGGACGTGGTGGCTGGCAGGTGGCCCAGCACATCGCCGGGTTCCTGCAGCATGTGGACCCCCGGCAAATCAGGGTCGTGCAGGCCATCCTCGGCCAGCGGCTTGTGCTTGGGCGCTGCCTCCTGCGCCACTGCCGGGCTGGTCATGGCCAGCCCGGCCAACAGCACCACGCTTATCCATCTGGCTATTCTCATCATGCTCACCCCGGTATGAAGATGCCCACCGAGCGCAAGGCCCGGATCAACTCGCGCGTGGCGTTTTCCAACGTGGCAATGGCCGTCTCGTACTCCTCGCGGCCGGCCTGCGCCGCGGCCTGATCGCGCAATTTCTCACTGACATCGACCGCCGCCAGCAGGCGCTGGCGCGACGCATCGCGGGCTTCGGGCTCGGCCATGAAACGGGCGACCAGTTCACGGTGCGTGGCATGGCGACGCTGCTCGTAGCGATACTCCTCCTCGGCGGAGGCGAAGTTGAGTGGTAGGCGCAGCGTAGTGCCATCGAGCAGCGCGCCCAGGCTGACCTCGACCCGCACGTAGGCGTCTTCCAACTGCGCCCTGGCGACTTCGCGCTCACCTGCCGCAAACCGCGCCTCGGCCCGCGCCAGCGCCTCACGGATGGCTGCCCGGCCATCGGCGGCAGCCCCATCGAGCGACTGTTCCTCGACCAGACGCTGATAGGCGTCGAGAAGCGAGCGAGCGCTGACCAGGCGTTCCTGGAAGGCCACCGCCTGGCGCGCCTCCCGTTCGGCCTGGCGCTGCTCGGCGGCCAGCGGGTCATCATCGAACAACGGTTCGCTTTGCGCCACCGCGCCGGGCGACAAGAAAAGCAGGCCCGCGGAAAATCCTGCCACCTGCCACCGCCGGAGTTGCTCGCGCTTGCCTGTGTGTCGCATTAGCTCACCCCGGAATGAAGATACCCACGGTGCGCAAGGCGCGGATATACTGGCCGGTGGAGGCCTCCAGGCTCTCCACTGCGGCGGCATGATCGCCCCGTGAGGCCTGCTGCTCGGCCTGACGGCGCAGCGACTCGCCCTCCTCGACGAAGCGCGCCACCATCGTCCGCGCTCCCTCGGAGGTGCCGGCGTCCTGCATGAACAGGCCCACCAGCCTCTGGTGGGTGTCGTTGCGCCCCAGTTCGTGCTGGTACTCCTCCGCCTTGGTGGCAAAGTCGAGGGTACGCACCCGTGTGGCGCCTTCCCGCGCCGCCTGGATACTCAGCTTGAGAGCCACATACGCCTCGTCGAGAATCCCGCGTGCCGTGGCGAGCTCGCCCCGCCCATGCAGTGCTTCGGCCTCAGACAGCTTGTCTCGCGCCTGTTCGCGGCTGCGCGCGAAGTCGCTGCCCAGGCGGTCCTCGGTACCGACCCGCTGGTGCGCCTCGAGCAGCGCCCGCACGCTCTCCAGGCGCCGCGCGTAGTCGCGCTCTCGCTTCTCGCCCACCACCTCTTCGGACTCGGCCAGGCGCACCGCCTCGAACATCTGGCGGGTCGCTTCCTTGCCGAGCTCGTCGGCCTGTTCGGCATCGCCCGCCTGGGCGGCCGCCACGGCCTGGCGGTACTGCTCGCGGGCCACGTCACGACGTGCATGCGCGGCCGGGTTGTCGCTACTCTCGACCTGGGCCGCCGCCGACGACTCCTCGATCAGGCGCGCCACGAAAGCCAGGTGAGCCCCGCCCGGCACCCCGCTGGGCGGGGCTTGAACGGGTGTCGAGTCACCACGGGGCAGCGCCTCGTCGGCCGTCGCCGGTTCCGGCGAGTTGGTCTCGGCGGTGGTCACGGCGGCAGTCTCAGGACGGACCTCAACGTCAAGGTCGGCCGCCGCGGAGGGCTCGGCCTCGGTGGCCGCCATGGCGCCCGCGTCGGGCGGGCTGCCCGGTGTTTCCGCCGGCGGGGGCGAGCCAGCGGCACAGCCGCCGAGCAGGCCGGCGGCGAACAACGCCGCCAGCACGCTGCGGCCGGAGACGGGCCGCAGCGAAGTCAGGGTCGTGAGGCGCATGGTCACTGCCCCCCCGCCGCCTGGGCGCCATCCTTGGGTCGTGAATGGCAAGCGCGACAGTCGGTCACCGGGAAGGCGACGCGGCCGTGGCAGGCACCGCACTGCTCGCCCAGCATGATTTCGGCCATGCTCATCTGATTGGCCCCGCGCTGGGGAATGAAGATCGCCGGGTGACAGTTCGAGCAGTCCAGCCACTCGGTGTGCTCCTTGTGGGGAAAGACCACATCGGGCATCGAGCCCTTCACTTCGCGAACGATGTTGAGGTCCATTACCGTCGGCCTGCGGGTCGGGTCATTGAGGTCGAAGCGCGGAGTGATGTGCTCCTCCTGCAGCGCCGTGACCCAATCGACGTAATTGCCGGCATTCGATTCGGGCAACGGCTGGAAGGCCTCGCGCGGCGTCTGCAGCATATGCGTACCTTCGGACGCGGCGTCATGAATGCCATCCTCGGCGGGCGGCGCATTGCGCGTGTCCGGCGAGGGCATCAGGCGGTTGAAGCTGAGCGGATCGTTGCCCTGGCCCTGGGCCAGCGGCACCGTGAGCAGGAGTACGGCAACGACGAGACTGGCGAATCGGAACATGCTGTCACTCCCCCTCATTGACTCTGGCTGGCGGGTGTCACCAGCCGCTTGAGCGTGCTGCCGTGAACCTGCGTCTCGGTACCCGGCTTGCCGGTGTGGCACAGCTCGCAGTTCTCCACGCCCCAGGCAATGTTGCCGTTGTGGCAAGCGCCGCAGTACTCGCCATCGATGATCTTGAGCATGTTGATCTCGTTGCCGCCGGCCTCGAACTCGAAGCCCAGGTCGCCGTGGCATACCTTGCAACGAAAGCGAATGCGGTGGAACCAGTGGGGAAAGACCACCGGGCGCATGTCCGCCTCGTCGGAGTAGTTGTTCATCACCACATCACCGTACTCGGCCCGCGCCTCGGACGGCGCCAACAACAGCGTCATGACCAGCGCCAGTAGCGCCGCGGCCATGATGCCCCCTTGCCACGCCCGGTGGCGCACCCTTGTTCCGACAGACATAAATGGACTCCTCGTGCTTTCCCAGTTCCACGAATGCGCCCGACGGGGCATTTCGTTGTTTAGAATCGGCGGCTCAACGTCAATCGATAGGCTTGGTCGAGCACACCGTCGTTCTCCGTCAGCGTGGCCGAGACGGACGCCGACATCATGCCAATGCGGTAATCGAGTCGATTTTCCCAGCGCACCTGCTCGCGCTCCTCGAAGGCGTCCTCGCGGCGCACCAGGTAGAGCAGGTTGTCGCTAGTATAACGCAGGTCAGAGCGCCAGTGCAGTCGCTGCACCCCGAACAGCCCCTGCTGGCGGTAGACCAGCCCCAGGCTGGTGCTCGGCTGCCAGTGGTCGAAGCCCGCCTCGTCTCCGCTGCGGCTCACCTGCAGGGTGGCGTTGGCCGACAGCGACTGAGCAGGGCTCACCTGCTGCTGCAACGACAGTTGCAGGTTGGCCAGTTGAAACACCCTGGCCTGGCGCCCCGCGTTGAACTGGCGGGCGTCACTGAACTGCAACTCGCCGAACGCCGAGCCCTCGCTGAGCGGGCGGTTCCAGCGCAGCGCCAGGCCGTGCTGCAGGCTCGAGCCCGACTCGTCGACGCTCGACACCCGATGCGAGGCGGACTGGTTGGCGCGCCCGTGCAGGCGTCCGAAATCGCCGCTGGCCAGTGCCCGGTCCAGGCTCTGCCCCACCCCCAGGCTGCCGCTGGCGGCCCCCTCGCCGTCGCCGCCATCGCGGTAGTTGCTGCTCAGGTCGGCGTTCCAGCGGTGGCGGAAGCCGGCCAGGGTGCGTACCTGAGAGCTGAAGTCAACCGCGGCACCATGCTGGTGGGCCACCTGGCTCTGCTCGCTGGTGAGGCCCGTGGCATCGCGGTGCTCGCGCTGCTGCAGCGTCGCCCCGCTGTTGGCATTGAAACGCCACTGGTCGGAGAGTCGGTAACGCACCCCGGTATTGAGCGCCAGCAACTGCTGCTCGCTGGCGGTGTCGCCGCCGCGGCTGTGCGTCTCCATCAGCCGCGCATTGGCGGTGAAGTCCAGGGGCCGGCCGCCCAGATTGCGCCACATTGCCGTACTGTTCAGTTGGTTGCGATCGAAGCGAGACTGTAGCTGCGGCGTGCTGGTGCGGCGGCGATTGGCGTTGGCCAGGTTATTGAAGGTGATGCTGCCCGGCCCTTCCATGTCCGGCGTATAGCGATGGCGCAGGGACAGGTCGCTGCGTTCGGTGCGCCGCGACTCGGGCTCGCTGCTGGTGCGGTCCTGATCCAGTTGCACGCCCAGGTCGTGGCGCTCGAAGCGGCGCTGGCCGGTGAACGACCAGCTCAGCCGCTCGTCACGCTGGGTGGCGTCATCGACTTGCTCGACCACCGTCTCCTCCAGGCGAAAGACGTAGTTGCCGGCGGTCGGGCTGCGGTACTGCTGGCGAAGGCCGTAGCGCGTCAGCGTGCGGTCCAGCCGCGACGAGCCGATCAGACGGTCGTCGGTGAAGCGGCTGTCGCGGCGTTCGAGCCACAGCCGCAGCGGGAAACGCGAGGGCGGCAGCAACGTCAGATCCAGCCTGCCGTCGACAACCTCGCCGCTGGTCGCCCGCGTCGACTCGCCCTCGACGCGCGAACTGTCGCGGGTCAGCGACAGTCCCACCTCGGCGTTGACTTGGGCGAACCACGGCTGCCACACATAAGTGCTCTTGCGCAGACGCAGGGTGGCATTCTGCCCCTGGCTCTCGCTGCTACGGCCGGCACCGTCGCTGCGCGTATAGCGCCCGCCCAGTTCCAGGTTACCGGTCAGCGGTGCGGCCAGGACACCGGGCGAGTGCAGCCCCACCGAGAGCAGCCCCGCCACTATGAGCCCCGCCGCCAGGGCTCTCATGTAGCCACTCGCGCCGCAACCACCGCTCGATGGGAGCCGCAGGCTTGGCAGAAGGCTAGCGCTCGTCCGGATCGGCGCCGATGCCACCGGCGGGCTCCAGCAGTTCATCACGCAGGGTCACCTCAGCCTCGGCCAGCAGCGTCTCGCGCAGTGTCGTCAGCGCCTGTTCGCCCTGCTCGCGGGCGAGCAGGCCCGCCGCGCGCTCGGCAACATCGGCGAAGTCGCGAAGCTGCGCCGCCTGACGCCCCTCCAGGCGCACCACGGCCACCCCCTCGAGCACGGTGATCGGTTCAGCCAGTTCGCCAGGCGTCAGTTCGCGGGCCGCGGCCTCGATCTCCGGGGCCAGCATGCCCTCGTGAACATAGCCCAGGTCGCCGCCATCCATGGCGCTGCCATCGGCAGAGTGGATCTCGGCCAGTTCGGCGAAGTCGGCCCCATCGCGCAGCCGCGCCAGGATCGACTCGGCCTCTTCGTGGGCCGCCTGCCAGGCCGTGCTACCCTCGCCGGGGTTGACGCGCAGCAAAATCACCGCAAGCTTGAGCTTGGCCGGCTCGGTGAAAAGCGCCGGGTTGGCGTCGTAGAAGGCACGCACCGCCGCGGGGTCGGGCTCGGGCTGCGCCTGCACCACGGCCTCGAGCTGATCGATAAGGCTGCGGGCTTCGAGGCGCCCGCGTTCGGCAGCAAGCGCTGCCTCGTCGGCGCCGCGCTCGGCCAGGCGGGCCAACCCCGCCTCGACGGCCTCGGCGTCGGGGGAAAGCCCGCGCCGACGCGCCTCGGTGGCGAGCAGTTCCCGCTCCACCAGGGCGTCAGCCACGCGGCGCTGAAAGCGCGCCAGCCCCCCCTCCGGCGGCTGGCCGTGGTAGAAGCTGTCGCGCGCCTCGTGGCGCAGCGCCTGGGCGTACTCGCCCACCGTGATCACCGTGCCATTCACCGTGGCGAAGGTGGCCGCCGGGTCGGGGGCCTCGCGGGCCGCCCCGGCGGGGGCCGCCACCAGCAGCAGCGCCAGGGTCGCGGCGCCCAGGGCGTTGGCGTAACCGTTGCGCACTCTCATCATCGCCTCTCCAGTCGAACGACCGGCCCGCCGCAGGGCGACGGGCCGGTCGAAATTAACGCATCACTTGTTGTGGCAGGCCAGGCATACCGCGCTATTGGCATTGCTGGTACGCATGAAGTGGACCTCGGCCGCAGTATTCGCTGAGGCCACATGCGGGTCGTGGCAGCTACCGCACTCCACCGCCGGCTGCGCGGCGCCACCGGAGAAATCCGTGCGGGTATAGAGGAAGATATCGGTGCGCTGACGCCCAGCGGTAGCGTCGACATCCACCCACCAGACGTCGTTGCCGTTGATGGTATCGAACTCGGGGGTATTGTAGTCGGGGTCGTTACAGGTACCCGTCGTAGCGCCACCCGTCGAGGTGATGCCGCCGCCGCAGAACTGGATGCTGATCGGGTGGTCGTCACGCAGGTCGGTGCCGCGCATGGCGATATCGTTGCTCACGCCCTCAGCACTGTTGTCCATGACGAAGGTGCTGTCCCCAGTATCGCCCAGGCCACGCCCCGGGGCGTTGATCACGGTGTCCATGGCCTGGGTGCCGTCGTGGCAGGAGAGGCAGGCCAGCGACACCGAGCCCACCGGCGCCTCCTCGCCCTGCAGGGTCACCGTGCCCAGCGCCGAGTAGCGTTCAGTGATGCTGTCCGTCATCGTGCGGTTCCACAGCGGCGCTGCGGCGTCGGTATCCCCGCCGTGGGGGGTGTGGCAGTAGACGCAGATCTCGCCGAGCGCGCCTTCTCGCCCCTCGGTGCCGTCGGTGAGGTCGTGGCCGGTGCCGGCCATCTGTGCCTGGGCGCCGCCCGCCAGAGCCAGCCCGCCCAGGGCCAGCGTCAGGGTGGCGAGGCCGCGGCGCAGGGAGCGCCAGGCGCCCCGTTGATTGGTGTGTGTCATGGTGTGTCCCCTCTCGTCATGTTGTAGGCCATTCCTTGCTCGTTTCCCGCCGCCGACGGCGCCTTGTCGCCGCCGCGCCGGATTCTTGGCGCGCCTGTCGTTGCTGCCTAGCGGAACCAGGCGCCCAGGTGCCCGTCGGTGCGTGCCAGCGCCGCGGGCCGATAGATATCCACCTTGGAGAAGAACTGGTCGACCAGGTAGATGCGGCCGTCTTCGTCCACGGCGATGCCGTTGGGCAGCATGTACTGCGCAGGGCCGCCCTGGGTGCCGCGATCACCAATGAAGAGCAGCAGTTGCCCTTCGTCGTCGAAGATCTGAAAGTTGCCGAAGGAGGTGTCGGCGACATAGACCCGCCCTTCGGGGTCCACGGCGATGCCCTTGGGTCGCGAGAACTGACCCATCTGGCGCCCCAGGGAGCCGAAGCTATGCAGGAACTCGCCATCGCGGTCAAAGGCTTGAACGCGGAAGTTGGCGCTGTCGACCACGTAGACGGTGCCGTCCGGCGCCACGGCGATGCCGCGCGGCAGGTTGAACTCGCCGGCCTCCCGGCCACGGGTGCCGATGTCGAAGAGGTGGTCGCCGCTCAAGCGGTCGAAGACGCGCACGCGGTGGTCGCGGCTGCTCACCCCGCCGGTGTCCACCGCATAGACTCGCTCGCCGACGGCATCCACCGCCACGTAGGAGAGGCGCTCGAAGGCCTCCGAGCCGCCCAGGGCGGTGAGGTAGTTGCCGTCGCGGTCGTAGATCACCACGCGACTCTGGGAGATGTCGGCGACATAGAGGTTGCAGTCGCGGTCGGTGGCCAGCCCCATGGGCTTGGCCAGGGCGCCGGGGCGGCGATCGCCGATCTCGAAGCTGCGACCCTCGACCGGGTCGAAGACGAAGACCCGACCGGCCACGGTATCACTGACGTAGATACGCCCGCGGCAGACAGCGACATCGAAGGGCTTGGGTAGAGTCTGGCCGCGGAGGTTCTCGCCGGTGACCATCATGCGCAGGCGGTTGCTGCCTTCGACCCGGGTCACCTGGGCGGTGCTGATCAACGTGGTGTCGAAGATGAAGCGCGCCTCGTCCGGCGGTTCGGGAAAGACCAGATCTCCACGCACCGTGTCGTCGACCGGACCGGCAGCACAGGCGCTTAGCAGTGCTGCCAGCGCCAGGCCTTGGAGTGATGCCAGCGAACGCATGAGCCTCATGGCGTAACGTCACCTCGGGCTGTGATAGGGTGTATTTCGCGCCGGCCGCAGCCAACGCCATGGTGAGACCATATATGGATATATCGTAACCATTATGTAGCGCAACCTCATATATGCCATACCGAGTCACCATATATGTAATACGGTATATGACATGCGTGATATGCCATGCGTGACATGCCATAGGGTCCAGCGACATAGCTCGTCGCCATGCATTGGGCTACGCATAATCCATGTGGCTACGCATAGCCCTTTGCATAACCGCATGGTACAACCGAATATCAGATATGATGAGGCCGCCCGACAGTGCCGAGATCAGACCTAGGTCCTATTTTTCCCGGCTGGCTGGCACTGTCTTGACACAGATCATGGTTTCATCATTAAAGGGCGTGACAGGCACGGCACACCCCACTGCCACTGTTGTCGCGGCGCAGCAGGTTCTCGCGCAGGCTGTGGGGGTCGTGGCAACTGGCGCACTCGACGTAGGGGATCGCTTCGCCGTCGCCGCCCGGGCGCGTATACAGGTGGATATCCTCCTTGCCACGCACCGCCCCACCGCCCATCCACCAGATCACCTGCTCATCGATCACGTCGCGCTGCGGCGGGTGGTACTCGGCGGTGGGCTGCGAAGGGAAGGCGAACAGCGCCTCCGTGTTCGCGCTGCGCGAGGTGGAGTCGTTGAACTGGCCACGGGCGTAGGCGATGCCTACCGGATGAGGACCATGCCCACTCCCGCCCCCCGCGACGGTGGCTTGCAAGGCGGTGCCGCCAAGGCCCGAAAGCACGCTGCGCGCCCCACCACCCTGAAGGCCGCCCACCGCCTGAGCCTGACTGCCGTCGTGGCAGGCCAGGCAGGCCAGCGAGATGCTACCGCCATCGCCGCCCTCGGCACCCTGGCTGCGCGCCAGGACATCGACGGTTTTATACCCGCGTTCGGGCAGCTCTCCTGCGGATTGCCATAGCGGCTGCTCGACGTCATCGGCCCGCCCACTGGGCGTGTGGCAGGCCATGCACACCTCGCGGTCGCCGGCTGGCACCGCCTCGCCGCCGCCCTGTTGGGCCGCCATATTGTGCGGCGACTGCTGCATGCCTGACTGCGCCTGGGCGCCGCCAGCGACGAGCAGCAGGAATAGCAACAGCAGGAACGGCAACAGCAGGAACGCCCTGCACTTCATGGCGCGCCCTCCGCGGCCAAGGCGCGAATTCGCGCCTGCCACTCGGCGCTGTCCCAGGCGCGCTCGCCAAGGATGCGCTCGCGCACCACGCCGTCGGCGTCGATCAGCAGGGTCTCGGGATAGGCACGCACCGCGAGCACGTCGTCGGTGACACGGGCGTCAGGGTCGAGAACCACCGGGAAGGTGATGGCGAGGCGGCGCAGGAACTCCTCGACCAGGAAGCGGTCCTCATCCACCGAGAGGCCCACCACCGTGAATTGCGCCTCGGGCAGGGCCTCGCTGAGACGCTGCAGCGCGGGCATCTCCCTGCGGCACGGGGGGCACCAGGTGGCCCATAGATTGAGCACCACGACGCGGCCACGCTGGTCGGCGAGACGCCAGGTCGTGCCGTCGGGCCGCGGCAACTCCAGCGCCGGGGCCGCCTGGCCGACCAACGGCGCGGGCGGCTCGCGCCCGGCCAGGGCCATCACGGCCAGCGCCAGGGCGGCGGCGCCGATCAGCCAGGCGGTGCGGCGCCTCATGGGGGCTCTCCCACGGCGAAGGCACCCTCTCTTGCGGCAAGGGCGTCGTCTATCACGACAAGGATGTCGTATTCCGCGACATGACCCGCTTCAGCCCCGGCAAATGCCTCTCCCGAGACAACGGCCCGCTCGGCTTCCACCGCCGCCTGCCACTCCCACAGGGCGGCGCGGGCCCGGGGCAGGTAGGGCTGCTCGGCGTCGCCGGCCAGGTGAATGAAGCTGCGCATGGCGCCCAGGGCCGCCTCCCGCTCGCCGAGGACCTCGCTGGCCATGGCCAGGCCGTAGTAGGCGTTGGCCTGATAGGGGTTGAGTTCGATGGCCGTGGCGAAGAAGTCGGCAGCGGGGCCGGGAGTTTCACTGCCGAGCAGGGCGAAGCCCATGTTGACGTGGGCCTCGGGCAGGCGCGGGGCGAGGGCCAGCACGCCATGCAGCGCCTTGATGGCGTAGTCGTATTCACCGGCGTGAAGCATCACCGCCGCCTGATTGAAGCGCTCGCGCAGCGCCGCTTCACCGGCTTCGCGCACGTGCGCCTCGGGGGCGCTGTCGGGATCGGCGAGCAGCGGGGGCGGCAATACCAGGGTGCCGCTGCGACTCAGGGCAAGTTCATCGACGGACTCGGCTGTACCGGTGTGCCCCGGCTCCCAGTCATCCAGTTCTGGCAGGTGATCGGGGGCCAGCAGCGATGCCGTGGGCAGCCGCGACAGGCCGAAGCCGATCACCACGATCGCCACGGAGGCGAGCAGTGCCGCCCTGGTTTTCCGGTCCATGATCATCCTCGCTTTCCGTCGGGGGACTGGGGCAGCGCTGCAGGCACGCCTCGGCGCGCGCCCAGAGCCAGCCACAGCAGTGCCACGAAGCCGAACACGCCGACAATGGCCGCCATGCCCCCCACGCCCATCATGGCCATGCCCGCCAGGGCCATCTCGTCGACGGGCGCGCCCGGTGTCTTGCGTACGCCGCCGTGGATGCCCGACCAGGCCAGCCCCAGCGCCATGAGAGCCACCCCGCTGGCGTAGAGCCCGAGTTGCCAGGTCTTCAGGCGTGTGGCGAGTCGCCGGCCACCGAGGTGTGGCAGCAGGGTGTATACGCCACCCATCAGCGCCAACGTCACCGCCCCGGTGACGGCATGATAGTGAGCCGGCACGAGCAGGGTGTCGCCGCGAATCAGGCTACCGAGCAGGGCGCCAAGCAGATATAGCCCCAGCGACAGCGCCAGGGTCAGCCGCGCGGCGAGGGGTACGGCCCGCCGCCCGCGCAGGCCGATCGCCAGTGCCGGCAGCAGCAGCCACCACCCCCCCACTACCATCAACAGGGTAAAGGCCTGGGCCTGACGGGGCGCCAGCACCGGGAGGGCCACGGCGATGACGAGTGCCGCCAGGGTCGGCAGCCAGCCGGCCAGCAGCCAGCCGGCGACATGGCTGGACGGTAACGCCCAGCGCCCCCCTCCCTGGGCAGCAAGCCATAACCAGACCACCCCCAGCAACTGGGCGTAGGCCAACTGCAGCACATGGCCCGCGCCCCAGAAAAGGCGCTCGTAGTAGACCGCCACGGGCAGCCCCCGGGGCAATTCGGCCAGGGCCAAAAGCAGCACGGCACCGGCCATCAGCACGCTGATGGCGACGCCGCACAGCCCCAGGTCGAGCACCGCGCCCAGCGTAGTCGGCCAACGACGCGGCCAGGCCAGCACCACGAATCGCGCCGCGGCAGCGGCCATGCCGGCAGCAAACAGCGCCAGACCGACCAGGAAGGCCGATTGATCGAGCACCGGCACGTAGTTGCTGAGCACCACCGGCGTCGTGCCCCCCACCAGTGGGGAGAGCAGCATCAGCAGCGCTCCGCCGCCGGCCATGCCCAGCGGTACGTCGCCAAGGCGGCCGACGACCGGACGCCGCCAGACCCACAGCAGGCCGGCCAGGGCCAGGCACCAGACCAGCACCGAGAGGTTGACATGCAGCACCAGCGCCTCGGCGAAGGCGATACGCCCCGCCAACAGCGTGGCGACGCCCGGCGTGCGTGCCGCAACCAGCAGCAGCGCCATGGCGGCGGACAGACCGAGCGCCGCCACGGCAAGCAGCAACCAGCCCAGTGCTCCGGGATGACGCGCACCGATATCCGGCGAAGAATGTGAGGTATTGTCACGCATCTGGCGGATAGTACCTGCGCCGGCAAGGGGCTCGACACGGACCTTGGTCCGATGCCGAGCGCAGCCTCTGCAGGTCACAGAGAGCATGATAGACTCGCCGTCACGTCCCTACACCGGAGGTTTGCATGTCATCACGTCTCCCTCTCCCTCTCCGCTTGCGCCACCGCCGTGGACGGCCATGATGATCCCGCGCCGCCGTATTGCGTTGGAGGGCCGGGACGCCCTGGCCTGGCTGCTGGCGCCCTGGCAGGCCGCCTCACGACGCGACGCCCAGGTGCGCGCCTTCGAGGCCGCCTTCGCGCGGAGTATCGGCGTGGGCCACGCCCGCGCCACGGCCAGCGGCCGTCTGGCGCTGGGCCTGATTGTCGATGGCCTGGGCCTGAGGCCCGGCGACGAGCTGGTGATTCCCGCCTACACCCTGGGCGAGCTGCTGCCGCTGCTGGAGTCGCGCGGCCTGGTGCTGGTGCCGGCCGACATCGACCCGGACACCTACAACATGACACCGACGAGCGTCCAAGCCTGCCTCGGGCCGCGCAGCCGGGCGGTGCTGGCCGTGCACATGCTGGGCGCCCCCTGCGACATCGAAGGCATCCTCGCCGTCACCCAGGCCCACGGGGTGCCGCTGATCGAGGATTGCGCCCATGCCACCGGCGCCCGCGTGGCTGGCCGGGTGGTGGGCAGTTTCGGCCGCGCCGCGCTGTTCAGCCTGGAGCCGACCAAGCCGGTAGCCGCCTTTGGCGGCGGGGTGCTGGCCACCGCGGACGATGCCTTGGCGGCCTACGTCGATACCGCCCTGAACGGGCCGTCGGCGTCGTCATGGCCCGCCCTGCGCAGAGCACTGTTCAAGGGGGCCGAGGAACTGGTGGTGCGCAGCCCCGCTTACGGCGTGCTGGCGCGTCACCTCTTCGACGACAAGCGCGCCAACCGCTTCGAGGCCTTCTATCGACGCGCCAATGCCCGTCGCCGTGGCCCCCAGCAGCACCTCAGCGCCTTCCAGGCCAACCTCGCCCTGCCCCGACTGGCGCGCCTGGATGCCCGTAACCAGCGCCTGGAGGCGGCCTGTGCGGCGCTCGCCGCCGAACTGCCGGCGCGATTTCGTCCCCAGCGGCGGGATGCCTTCGGCACCCCTGCCTTCTACCAGTGCGTGGCCCGCTTCGACGGCGATATTCGCCAACTGCGCCGCGCGGCACTGGCGCGGGGGGTCGACCTCGGCATCGGCGAGGAGATCATGAGCGACACCGCACACCGGCTAGGTCGCGACGACTGTCCCGGCGCCGCCCGGGTGTTCGCCGAGGCGGTTATGCTGCCGCTCTACGATGGCCTGACGCCCCGCCGACGCGACTACCTGCTAGACACCCTGCACGAGCTGGCCCGGGAACTGCCATGAGCGACGTGATTTTGGTGCGGGTCGACCGCGAGAGTGCGCGACACACGGCCCATCCTCGCCACTGCGCACCGCCACTGGACCTCAAGTACCTCCAGGCGGCGCTGGCCACGACCACGGGCGAGACGCCACCACTGATCGATGGCTGGCTGACACCCTTCTCGGTGGCACAGACGGCTGCCACTATCCTTGCCCGGCGCTCGCGTTACGCGGTGATCCGGGCGGTGACCTGGAACCTCGACGAGTCGATTCGCCTGGGGCGCACCCTGCGCCATGCCGGCGTGGTGACCATCGCCGTGGGCCAGCAGGTCGAGCATGTCACCAAGGCGGGTTACGACGGCTGGCACGAGGCCTATGACCTGGCGGTGGGCGGCGAACCCGAGGAGGAGGTGCCGCGCCTGCTCGGCCGGTTGCTGGCGGGCGAGCCACTCGAGCGACTGCAAGCGGAACAGGCCGGTTTCAGCACCGCCCTGGTGTGGGACCCCGAGGCGCTGCCGCGCCCGCGCTTCAGCGTCGATGAACTGGCCGACTACGCTTTCCCCTTCCCGACGCCCGGTCGCCCGGCACGACGCTGGGGGTACCTGCTCACCGCCTGGGGCTGTCCGCGCCCCTGCCGCCACTGCACGCTGATCGTGCGCAAGAGCGCGGGACGGCGACTGCGCACGCGTCCCGTCGAACAGGTCGTCGATGAGGTGGCGGCGCTGCGCGATGTCGGCGCCGAGGCGATTGCCTTCGAGGATGACTCGCTGCTGGTGCATCGGTCGCGGTTCCTGGAACTGGCCGAGGCGCTATGCCGGCGCAACCTGACACTGCCCTGGATGGCCAACGCCCGCCCCGACGAGCTAGACGACGAACGCATCGCCGCGGCACGGGAATCGGGGGCAACGCTGATCAAGCTGGGCATCGACAGCGGCTCGCCGCACATGATCGAGACGATCGGCAAGGCCGCCGACGGCGAGGCCTGGGTGGCCGCCGCGGCGTCGGGCAGCGCGGCGCTGCACCGCGCCGGCATTGCCACGGTGGCGATGTTTACCCTGGGCTTGCCCGGCGAGACCGAGGAGCACGCCCAAGCCACCCAGGCGCTGATTCGGCGGCTGCGCAGCGCCTATCTGCAGGTGCACCTCTACCGCCCCTACCCCGATGTCGACCTGTGGGACGACCTGCCCGATGCGCAGCGCATCCGCGGGGCTGACTACCACTACATCGTCGCGCCGAGCCAGTGCAGCGCGATTTCAGCGGCACGCATCGCCGCCTTGCACGGCCGCATGTACCGGGAGTTCTACCTGCGCCCCGGTTATGTCGCGCGCCACCTGGCGAGTTTCTGGCGCTACTATCTGTCACCCCATGGTGGCGGCCGGCTGCTCGCCCGCCTGCCCAGCGTGATGCGCTACCTGGTACAGCGCTGAAGGCTTGGGCGGGCCCAGTGTCGCCTCCGCGGCCGCGAGTACCGCATCCACGCCGATCTGCTGCAGGCACTGGTTGTCGGTACAGCGGGTGCGCCGCTGATTCGTGGCGCTGACGCAGGGCGAGCAGGCGAGCCCCACACTGAGCGTACGGGCATTGCCCAGCGGACGGTAGCGCAGCGGCGATTCGGGGCCGAAGAGCACCACCACCGGCAGCGGTGACACCGCGGCGAAGTGGGCCGGGCCGGAGTCGTTGCTGACCATCAGGCTGGCCAGCGAGAACAGCGCCGGCAACTCGGGCAGCGTCACCTTGCCGGCGAAGTCCAGGCAACGCGGGTTAGCCACCGCGGCGGCCAACGCCGTGGTGGTATCGTGCTCCTCGGCGGCACCGATCAGCGCCACGACGAGGTCGGGATGACGCGCCAGCAGTGCCCGCACCAGCGCCGCATAGGCAGGCAGCGGCCAGCGCCGCTGGGGCAGCCAGGCGCTGGCGTTGGCATTGATCAGCACCAGGCGCCGCCCAATGAGGCTACCCTCGGGCAGGCGGGCGGCCAGGGTCTCGCCCAGCCGCGCCCGCACTGCGGGATCGCCGGCACGCAGCGGCACCGTCAGCGCTAGCGCCTCGCCCCATGCCGCCGGCTGGTCGAGCCCAGTGGCGACCAGGCGTAGGTAGTTGCGCGCCATATGGACGTTTTGATCGTAGCGCACGGCCCGGGTGTAGAGCGCCCCGTGGCGCAGCCCCTCGGCCGTGAAGCCGACGCGGCGCCGTGCGCCGGCCAGCACGCCAAGCAGCGCCGAACCGTGGGAAAAGAGTTCCAGGTCGAGCACGGTACGCACCTGGTGGCGCCGCGCCCAGCGGGCCAGGCGCCACGCTTCGCCGGGTAGCTGCCAGAACCGCTCGACATGCAGGGCGAAGACCCGTTCCGGTGGCAAGGTGCCGGTGATCGCCAGTGCCGGGGCGTTGCGCGCCAGGGTGACGCACAGCGGCAGCTCACCCTGCTGGCGTGCCAGGGCACGGATCGCCGGGTCGGCAAGTACCATGCTGCCGGACTCGGAGAGCTGCAGCAGCAGCACGCGGCCCGTTGTTTCGTCCGCCCGTGCCTGGCGACGCCGCAGGGCCAGCCAGGCGGAGGCCAGCCAGGCAACCGGCGCGCCCAGCCAGCGGTCGAGACGGCGAAGGCGGTCAGGCGTGAGCATCAACGCACCTCATGGAGGGTCACATCATCCCCTTGTGGGGCGACACAGAGACGAAGGGCACCCCGAAGAAGGTCAGGAAGGCCAGCACGAAGACCCCCACCACCAGGACGGCGCTGGTCTGCGGCGAGGGCTTTAGGGTGACTCGCAGGTGCAGGGCGAAGGCGAGCAGCAACCAGGTAATGAACGACCAGGTCTCCAGCGGGTCCCAGCCCCAGTATCGCCCCCAGGCATCCTGGGCCCAGATGGCACCCGCTACCAGCATCAGGCTATGGAAGATCAGCGCCACCGCCATGAAACGGTAGGCGAGTTCGGCCAGGCTGTCGCTGACCGGCAGGCGGGCGAAGCGCTCGCGAGCCGGCTGCAGGTGGCGCAACAGGATGATCCCGGCAAGCCCCACCGCCACCAGCAGCATGCCGGAAAACAGTTTGGCGAAGCCGATGTGGATGAACAGCCAGGTAGTATCGTACTGACTGGGGAGGTGTCCGGGATGATTGTCACTCAATTTCATCCAGCCCATCATGGTGAAGATGACCGGCATCACGATGGCGCTGGCCGGCCGCACCACCGGGTAGCGCCAGTAGACGATCAGGAACACCAGCATGAAGCTCCAGATATTGCTCGACAGGATTTCGAACATCGTCAGGTAGGGGCCATTACCCAGGCGCACCCAACGCACCGCCAATGATGCCGTGTGCAAGGCCAGCCCCAGGGCGAGCAATGCCAGTACACTGCGTTCCGGCAAACGCTTGAGCACCACGCCGGTGATGGCCGTTGCGCCACCCAGCACGTAGCCGAGCACGGCGCCCCACAACAGCACAACTTCCCATAGTTCCATGCGTACTCCTCAACCTTGACGTGACGGCAAGGACGCCCTGGTGTCGTCGCCGGCGGGCACGTTGGCGTCGGTCTGCGCGCCCCTGTGGCGCAGTGCCTCACTCTCCACATAGCGCGGCCGCCAGGGGCGCCGATTGTACTTGGCCCAATAGTGCCAGCCCAGCCCGGCCACTCCCAGGGCGGCGGCAGCGAACAACCAGTGAATGGTCCAATCGTAATAGACGCGATAGCCCATCCAGGTGGTCAGGCCCATGTAGGTGAGATACCCCTCCGCCATTTCGACGCCGTCGCCAGGACGCAGTATCTGACGATTGTTGTCGAAACGCAGCAGCAGGTGGTGCGCTTCGGGCGCGCGGAAATGGGCAACCTGGTCAGCCGGCAGCACCTCTTCCTCGATCTCGAGCATGACCCACAGCGCCTGTTCGGCGCCGGGCGGGGTCCACTCTGCGGCCTGGCGATAATCATTCAGCGGGTAGCTCGGCAAGTGCACGCTGCCACGCTGCGGACGCGAGCCGTCGGCGGGTTCCCAGATGAAAATCGGCGCGAAGCCTTTATTGTGGGTGGTGTAGAAGCGGTACCCCTCGCGCACCAGCGGTGTGTTGTCGCCGATCACCATGGTGTGACGTTCGCCGCTCGCGTCGTGCCAGCTCACTCGGTTGTGAGTGCGGTCACGGCGCTGCCCGGGGGAGTAGTCGATGATGAAGCCTTCGTTGACGAACGAGACCGACGCGAGGTCGCCGGCGTGCCAGGAGCCTCCATCCTGCACTGTCAAGCGCCCCTCGAAGGCCTGGCCGGTGGCCACGTCGACATGCCCGTTGAGATAGGTGAGGCGTCCCGCCGTTACCAGCAGCAGGATCGTCAGCAGGGCCAGATGGAACACCAGCAGGCCGGGATGACGGCGGAACACCGGGCTGACCAGAAGGGACGCAGCCAGGTTGATGGCCACCAGGGCCAAGGGTACCACCAGCGTCCAGGTGGTGCGCAACTCGCTGCGCAGCGCCAGCCACACGCCGAGAGCCAGCAGCAGCAGCAGCACCAGAGTCAAACGCAGCGAGGCCAACCGATGGATTCCTTGCCACAAGAGCCCCATCACGCCCTCCCGGAACGAGGTGGCACGGGGGCTGCTCGCCATGACAGCAGCGACCGACCGCACGGGCCCAGGCGGCTGAGCGCCAGGCCGAGTAGCACGGCACTGGGCAGGGCGCCGAGTTGAAAGCCGAGCCGCGAGGCGATCAGATACAGCGGCAGAATCAGCGCCAGTGCCCCGCCCAGGCACAGGTATTCGCCGCTGCGGCCGCCACGGGCACGCAGGTCGGCGAGCAGCCAGGCCGCCGCCGGTACCACCATGATCAGGTCGTAGAGGTAGACCAGCGGTACAGCCAGCGTCGCCGCCAGGCACAGCACGGCGCACTGCAGCCCGTGGGTCGCGGGCTCGCTCCGGCCGCGGTACCAGACCGCGGCCACCAGCAGCACCATCGCACCGCTCGTCAGGAGTTGCACGGCCCAGGCGAATTCCAGGGACGCGCCGGCCAGGTTGACGGTGCTCAGCACCGAGGTCATGGCGTGCCAGGCGTAGGCGCCGGCGCCGAAGCCTTCCAGACTGAAGAGCAGCGTGCCGATGAAGCCGTACCAGGCATCCATGCCCAGCAGCAGTACACTGCCGACGACCATGGCCACCACGGTCAAGGAGGCCGAGACGAAGACACGCCAGTGCCCGCCCGCGGCCAGAGCGATCGGGATCAAGACCCCGAAGTGCGGCTTGACGCTGGCCAGGCCGATCAACACCCCCGCCAGCCAGGGCCTGCGGCGCAATTGCACCAGGCCCAGGGCGATCAGCCCGGCGATGAGGAACCCGGTCTGGCCGTACATCAGGTTGTAGAAAGTCGGCGGAGCGGCCAGGGCCAGCAACAGACCCCCATCGGGAAGAATACGGCGCATGGCCACCAGGTAGGGCACGGCGGTGAGTATCAACCAGGCGGCCAGCGACGGTAGATAGGCAAGATAGGCCAGCGGCAGCACCAGCACGATGAAGGTCGGCGGATACATCCAGGGCGGAAAGCCGACCCTGTCGAGCTGCTCATCCGTCAAGCGGTAGTCGTAGGCGGCATTGGCGGCGACACGCGCCGCCGCCGCCATGCGCTTCGGGTAGTAGAGGTTTTCCGGCGCTTCATGACGCGCCAGCAACGCCGCCCCGTAGGTGGGCGTGTAATCCGTCCAGAAGGGACGCTCCCCCGCCGCGGCGCCACCGTAGCCCTGGTGGTACTGCAGGGCGATGAAGGCCAGGTAGCCCATCACCAGCAGCCAGGCCAGCGGCCGCACAAGCGATCTTGCAGAATGGCTCATGGGGGATTCATGCAGACTTCGGTCATCCATGTCTCGCCGATGTCCCCGGAAGTGGGGCCGCAATCACTCTCTGACCAGTTGGCGTTCTGGCGAAAGTTGCGAATCTTGAGCATGGCGTTGCGGTAGTAGGGGCCGTTGCTGTAGGGCAACTGATTGTTGGGGATGCGCGTGCCTGGGTCGAGACCCACCTCGCGCCCGACGTCGTTGAGGTTGACCAGCAGCGCCTTGTTCTTCCAGCCGTGGGGCACGGCCACATGACACCAGTTGCAGCGGGTCCGGTTCATCTTGTCCTCGCTGCTGTGTACCTCGTGGCCGTCGCCACGGCTGGTGCGAAAACCGGTTCTACTGCCGGAGCCGGCGTAGCTGCTCTGGTCATGGCACTTGAAGCACAGTGCATTGCCCTGGCCGGAGCCCGAACTGGTGTTCCACAACCCCTTGAGCAGGAAATTGTTCTGCGAACCGTGGGGGCCCCAGGCCTGGCCGGTGGAAGGCTCGTGCTGCCCGGCCGGGGTGTTGGCGCCGTGGCAGTCGCTGCAGTACATGGTCTGGTTGCCGATGTTCTGGTTCCACGGGGGACGGAAGACGCTGGAATTCATACTATTGCGCAGCGACGCGGTGCGCCCGGTGGGCTCCATCACTGGATGCCAGGAGCGGTGGTTGTTGCTGTCGTAGCTGGCCCCCGCGGCGTTGCCCATGTTGCCGGGATTGCCCTGGTGCGCCAGAGGTGCCTGGAATTCACGGGCCTGATTGGTGTAGCGGGTGTAGTTGCTGCGCTGGGTGTCCGAGGGGCTGGTCAGGCCGGGGCCACCCAGCGGCGGGCGGGTGCTGCCGCTGGGGTAGACGTTGTCATCTTCGTAGGCGAAATCGGAGTGACACTTGAGGCAGATCTGGTACTCGCGGGTGACCCAACTGCTGCCCACGTCAGTGCTCGCGGCGATACCGCCGTCACCGCGCTTCTCCGTGTAGCCCATGGGCAGGTCGAAGAAGCTCTCGCTACTGTAGACCGGCTCGACCCCGAAGGTGCCGCGCAGCACCCCGGAGGCGAGATTGCCATCGGGGCCGCCAACCACATGGGTGCGCCGGCCATCATTGCGCGTACCGGTGAACAGTGAGTCGCGCATGACCCGGTGGGGGTTGTGGCAGTCGGTACACTCGGCATGGCGATTGTCCGGGTTGAGATAGCCCAAGGTGGTGCGGCTCTCGGTGAAATCGGCATCCCTGATGTCGTGTACTTCGCTGCTCGCCGGCTGGTCGGCGGTGGTGATGGGCATGCGCCTGGCCAACTGGAAGTCGCTGCGGATGTCCGGCACCGTGCCGGTGCCGCCCTCGACGATGCTGCCGAGCGAGGTGGTGTGGCACTGGTAGCAGGTCTCCTCGATGGCCGAGCTGCCGCCCGCCTTGGGGGTGGCGGTGCTGTCGGTGCCTTCGCGCAGCAGCCGGCGCGCTCCTTCGGTGGTATGCGGGTTGTGGCAGTTGAGGCAGCCCACCTGCCACACCTGGAGGCCGCGGGGAAACTGGCGAATGTCGGCGGGATCATCCTTGTAGACCTGGTCGGCCACGCTGGGGTCGGCGTGAGCCGAACTCGCCCAGGCTTCACCGAGCTTGTCGTGGCAGGCGAGGCATATCTGGTCGTTGTCCTCGGAGAAGGCCCCCCCACCGGCTGGATTCACCTGAAAGCGGTTGACGCGCAGGAACTTGTTGTATTCCCCCGGTTCATTGATATGCGGGTCGTGACAGGTGGTGCACTGCAGCAGGCCGTTGCCGCTGCCGTCATCCTCGAGCGGCAGCAGGGGCCGGTCACCGGCGCGAATGCCGATGTGAGCCTCGAGCGAGGGGTCGCGCAGTTCGCCGTCGGCACTGGCCAGGGCGCTATCGTAAGTGAAGGAGATGGGGTGATCGTTGGTCAGGTTGACACCCAGGTCGCGGGTATAGCCGGTGGTGGTGCCGGCACCGGGTGGCATGGTGCCGTCATCCGCCGTGCCTTGCATGGAGATGGAGCCGCTGCCCCCGCCGCGACCGGGTTCGTTGCGCACAGAGCCGATGGCCAGGGTACCGTCGTGACACGACAGGCAGAGGCGTGACGCACCCACCGGCTCGCTGAGATCGGTGGCATCCAGCGAGGCGGAGTCGTAGAGGGTGTAGGTGGCGTCTGAGAGGTCGCGGTTCCACAACGGCGAGGGAATCTCGCGGTTGCTGCTGTGTGGTGTGTGGCAGAAGACACAGAGCTGCGACTCGCCGGTTGCCGTGACCTCGCCGGGGCCGCTCACCGAGAGGTTATGCCGGGTGTTGGCGATGTCGGAGGCGCGCTGCGCCAAGGCCGGAGCGCTGAGCAACGCCAGCGCCAGGCCTATCGACAGCAGAACCGCAATCCGATTTCTCATCATGATCTCACCCAATGGCTCGCCTCACGGAACCCTCTCGTGGTTCGTGCTTCCATGTCGACAGACATTTGTTCATCACAGGCAACCCCGGTCTGAACAACGTATCAGCCTGTCACATCCTCAAGCTCGACCCCTTGAGCCACCACGTCGTCCAGGGCATTTCGCACCATCTGCGCCGATTCGCTGCCAGGTGGCATCTGGGCCAGCAGGCGCTGCCACAGTTCACCGGCGCGGGCATAGTCGCCCTGCTGGTAGGCGACGATGCCGGCCAGCCACTGCGCCGAGCCATACTCGGGGGCCAGGGCCAGCGCCTCATCGACCAACGTGACGACCGGCGGCGTGACTTGGCCGCCAGCGGCCAAGATCAGGCTCTCGGCCTGGCGCGTCAGCAGTTCCGGTGTGTCGGCGAGCCGCTGGCGCGCCTGGGCGTAGGCGTCGGCCGCCTGGGTGTGGCGTTCCAGGAAGGTGTAGGAGCGGGCCAGCATCAGCCACCCTTCGCCATCCTCGGGGTCCTCGGCGAGACGCGCAGCCAAGCCGGCCACCATCTGTTCGACCTCGCCCGCCTCGTGGCCATCCTCTGCGCTGCCGGCAACTTCACCACCTCCGGCACCGGCGTTCGGAGAAACCGAGGCGACGGCGGCTGTTGTCGGGTCCTTCAGGTAGTACTGCAGACCCAGGGCCATCAACGGCACCAGCACGGCCACGGCCAGCAGGCCCATACGCCCCTGCCCTGCGGTTAGCATCGGCGCTTCATCCGGTGCCTCGTCGACATCGACCAGCAGGTTGTGTTCCATTTCGCGGCGAGCCTGGGCGAACTCGTCGCCATTGAGCAGGCCCTCGTCACGCTCCTGCTCGAGCTCGGCGGCGCGCTGCCGGTAGATGGTCAGGTTCAGCTTGCGCTCGGCACGAGCCGAGCGCTCGGCGCGCACCCGGCGCAGCAGCGGCCAGGCCAGCATCAGGGCGGCCAGCAACGCCAGCCCTACGGTGATCCATGTTGCCATGTTCATGCTTCCGGTTCCTCTTCCAGCAGATGGCGGGCACGCTCTTGCGCCGCCGGGTCCGAGGCATCCGCATGCCCCGCCTGGCTGCGGCGTGCGGTAAGATAAAGCACCACGACGCCGATCAGCAGCAGCAAGAAGGGTCCGCTCCAGAGTAAATAGGTGGCGGGGCGCAGTGGCGGTCGATAGAGCACGAATTCGCCGTAGCGCGAGACCATGAAATCGATCACCTCCGCTTCGCTGGCCCCGTCGTTGACAAGGGTGTAGACCTCGCGGCGTAGATCCTGGGCAAGACCGGCGTTGGAGTCAGCCAGTGACTGGTTCTGGCACACCGTACAGCGCAACTCATGCATCAGTGACTGGTAGCGCTCGGCCATGGCCGGCTCGCGGAATTCACGCGGCTCGTAGGCGGCCTGGGCACTGGCCACCACGCCCAGCAGGAGCAGCGCCATCAGCAGCAGCGGTTTCATGTCGTTTCTCCCCTCAGCCGCTCGATCACCGGCAGCAGTTCTTCGCGCGCCTGGCGCGGGCTGATCGGGCCGGTGTGCTTGTAGCGGATGCGCCCCTGGCGATCGACCACGAAGGTCTCCGGCGTGCCGTAGACGCCCCAGTCGATACCCACCCGACCATCCAGATCATGCCCGTTCCAGCGGAAGGGGTTGCCGCCGTGACGCAGGTACTCCAGTGCGTCACTGCGTCGATCCTTGTAGTTGATGCCGTGAATGGGGATACCGTGCTCGTGGGCGAGCTGCATCAGCACCGGGTGCTCCTGGCGACAGGAGACACACCAGCTCGCCCAAACATTGACCAGGGAAACTTCGCCCTCGAGCGAGGCCTGACTCACTTCGCGTGTCGTGTCTTCGAGCATCGGCAGGGTGAAGACAGGCACCGGCCTGTCGATCAGCGGCGAGGGAATCAGCCGCGGGTTGAGCCCCAGGCCGACCAGCAGGAAGCCGACGATCACCATGAAGCCAGCCAGCGGCAGCAGGTAGCGCAGCGACGCACGTTTCATGCCACGCCCTCCTGCCGGCCGGGCACTGTGGTATCGCTCGATGCCGCATCGGCGGCGCGTTCGCGGCGCCGGGAGAGCAACCGGTAGCGGCGGTCGGCGACGGCGATGAAGCCGCCCAGTATGATCATCCCGGAACCGATCCAGAGCCATACCTGCAGCGGGTTGTGATAGAGGCGCAGCGACCAGGCACCCCCGCCCAGCGGCTCACCGAGGGCGGCGAAGAGATCGCGGCGCAGCGTGGTATGGATGGCCGCGTTGCTCATGGGCATGGTCTGCACCCAGTAGGTGCGCCGCTGGGGAAGCAATACGGTAACCGGCTCGCCGTCACGGGTGACCACCACCCGCGCTTCGAGCGCGTCGTAGTTGGGGCCGCGGCGCTGCTCGATGCTTTCCAGCACGAAGGTGTAGCCGGCCAGTTCATGCTGCTCTCCCGGCCCCAGGCGGACATCGCGCTCGCTTTCGAAGACACTCAGCACGGTGATGCCGATCACCAGCACGGCCAGGCCCATGTGGCTGACATGCATGCCCCAGTAAGATGCCGGCAGCTTTCGCAGCGCCGCCAACCGGCGCTGGCGATGCGCCACCTTGGCGTAGATATCACGCAGCGCGGCCAGGATCAGCCAGAAGGCCATGGTCAGACCCAGGGTGGCCATGACGGTGGTACTACCCTGAAGCAGCAGCGGCAGCAGCACGGCGAACACCAGAGCCGCCAGCAGTGTGTGCCAGAGGCGTGCGGTCAATTCACCAGGAGCGACTCGCTTCCAGCGCATCAATGGCCCGAGGCCGGTGAGGAAGATCAACGGCAGCATCAAGGGCACGAACACGGTATCGAAATAGGGAGGCCCCACCGAGATCTTGCCCAGGCCCAGTGCATCCATGACCAGCGGATAGAGGGTGCCGAGCAGTACGGCCGCCAGCGCCACCACCAGCAGGACATTGTTGGCCAACAGCGTGCCCTCCCGCGACACCGCCGTGAACTCAGCACCGCCCTTCACGCTGGGTGCGCGCCAGGCATAGAGGGCCAGCGACCCCCCCACCACGGTGGATAGTAGCAGCAGGATATAGGTGCCGCGAGTTGGGTCGGTGGCAAAGGCATGTACCGAGGTGAGCACGCCCGAGCGCACCAGGAAGGCGCCGAGCAGGCTCAGCGAGAATGCCACGATCGCCAGCAGCACGGTCCAGGTGCGGAAGGCGCCGCGCTTGTCGGTCGCCGCCAGGGAGTGAATCAGGGCTGTGGCGGCGAGCCAGGGCATGAAGGAGGCGTTCTCCACCGGATCCCAGAACCACCAGCCACCCCAACCGAGGGTGTAGTAGGCCCACCAACTGCCCAGGGCAATGCCGAGGAACAGCCAGGCCCAGGCGGCCGTGGCCCAGGGGCGCGACCAGCGAGCCCAGGCGGCGTCGAGACGACCGCCGAGCAGGGCGGCGATGGCGATGGCAAAGGGTACCGCCAGGCCCACGTAGCCCATGTAGAGCGCCGGTGGATGCAGGATAAGACCCGGGTCCTGCAGCAGCGGGTTGAGATCACGCCCGTCGGGCGGAGCCACTGCGAGAACTTCGAAGGGGTTGGAGGTGAACAGCGTGAAGGAGAGAATGCCGACGCTGACCAGACCCATCACCGCTATGGTGCGACCCGCCATCACCTGCGGCAGACTGCCGCTGAAACGCGACACGGCCAGGGACCATCCCGCCAGCATCAGCGCCCACAACAGCAGCGACCCCTCGTGCCCGCCCCAGACGGCAGCAATGCGATACATCAACGGCAGGTTGGAGTTGGAGTGGTTGGCCACGTAGGCCACCGAAAAGTCATGGGTCAAAAAGGCGTAGGTGAGACAGACATAGGCCACGAAGAGGAACAGGAACTGCCCCGCTACCGTCGTGTACGCCGAGGCCACCCAGCTCGACCACCCTCGCTGCACCCCAATCAGGGGCACCACCCCTTGGGCAAGCGCCATCAGCAGCGCTAGAACCAGGGCAAACTGACCGATCTCGGCCGTCATCTCTCCACCTCTCCTTGCCAGTCGAGGGCCCCATGAAGGGAACCGTCTCTCAGCCTCTCTTTATGCGTTCAGGTGTATTCCACTTCCGCCGCCCACACCATCGCGTGGACACGGACAGACCGATACGAACCCCCAGCGCAGAGGGTACCAGCGGGCTCGAAAGGGGGGACACGGACTTAGGTCCGAATTGCGTCGCACTGGGTGCGTCGAGTCCGTTGCTCGATGTCGCTGCACCCCGCCACCAGAATGGCCGGCAAGCTCGGTGAGTAGCGGAAACAACAATCGCCGTGACATGACGCATCTGCACTTTGAAGGGAGCGCATTCATGATAACGCATCACCAGGCAGTTACGCATGCGACACAACGGCGACGGGAGAGTCGCCAAGCGGCAATATTGTCAATCCACGCATATCGCGCGATAGTGGAAGTTCGTTAGTCTGCAAACAGGCCCCGTCCATGGATGCCCTTCGTCGTCACTCACTGCTGATCATTATCCTGGGCAGCCTTGTCATCTCGCTGGCGATGGGTCTGCGCCATGGATTCGGTCTGTTCCTTGAGCCAATGAGCCGCGAATTGGGCTGGGGACGCGAGGTATTCGCCTTCGCCCTGGCACTCCAGAACCTGATCTGGGGGGTGGCACAACCCTTCACCGGGGCGCTGGCAGACCGCTTCGGCGCCGCCCGGGTGGTGGTGATCGGTGGCCTTCTCTACGCGCTGGGGCTGGCGTTCATGGGGCTCTCGGAGTCGGCACTGGGCATGTCGCTTTCCGCCGGGCTGCTGATCGGCCTGGGGCTTTCCGGCACCACCTTCTCGGTGATCCTCGGCGCGGTGGGCCGTGCTGTGGCGGCGGAGAAGCGCAGCATGGCCATGGGTATCGTCAGCGCGGCGGGCTCGTTCGGCCAGTTCGCCATGCTGCCCGGCACCCTCGGCCTGCTCGGCTGGCTGGGCTGGTCGGCCGCGCTACTGGCGATGGGTGCCTTGGCAGCCATGATGGTGCCGCTCGGCAGCCTGTTGAAGGACCGCCCCTCTGCGCGCCAGGCCACCGATCTCTCGCTGCGCGCCGCGCTGGACGAAGCCACCGGGCATCGCGGCTTCTGGCTGCTCTGCCTGGGCTTCTTCGTGTGCGGCTTTCAGGTAGTGTTCATCGGCGTGCACCTGCCCGGCTACCTGTTCGACAATGGCCTGGCCGTTCGGGTGGGCAGCACCGTGCTGGCGCTGGTGGGTTTGTTCAATATTTTCGGCACCTACACTGCCGGCTGGCTGGGCGGCATCTACTCCAAGCCACGCCTGCTGAGTTGGCTGTATCTGACCCGCGGCGTGGTGATCACGGCCTTCGTGTTCCTGCCCTTGAGCCCCGCCAGCGCCTATCTGTTCGGCATCGCCATGGGATTGCTGTGGCTCTCTACCGTACCGCTGACCAACGGTATCGTCGCCTCGGTTTTTGGGGTGCGCCATCTCTCGATGCTGGGCGGCATCGTCTTCCTGTTCCACCAACTCGGCTCATTCATGGGCGTGTGGATGGGGGGTTACCTCTACGATCTCACCGGCCACTATGATGTGGTATGGAAGCTCGCCATTCTGCTCTCGGTGGTCGCGGCACTGCTGCACTGGTTTATCAGCGAGGCACCCGTCAATCGTCCCAAGCCAATGGAGGCCCAGGCATGAGCCGACACTACTTGGTGAAAATTGCCGCGATGCTGGCCCTGGGAGGCGCCCTGGCCTTGGTGTGGTGGGGCTGGCAAACGGCCGACGCCTCGCTGCTGCTGCTCGGTGTACGCCTGTGCTGAGCGAACTGTCAGTGCTTGCCTGCCCTGGCTTGTAGCGCTGCTGCGAAGGCACCGCCCGCGCATTCCGCCGCCAGCTCCCTGGCATGCCTTCCGAACATTCGCCGCACCGGGGCTCGGCATCATGACCGGGCTGGTCATGCTGGGCCTGGGGCAGGCCTGGCTGACCTACCGCGCCAGGCAGGCCCGGGCGGCCGGCGAAGGCTACGGCGAGCATGAAAGCGAACCCCCACCGCACGATTACCTGCGTGAGCGCGCTGCGGGCGAAGGCTTCGACCTGGCCGAGGTCGACCCGCAACCGCGCCGTGGGCTGCCTTCGCTACCCCTGGCACTGTTGCCGATCGTGCTGGTGATTGCGCTGAATCTACTATTCACCGCTGTGATCATCCCGGCCATGGACACCGGCTACCTGTCGGATCCTGTCTACGGCGCCAATGCTTCGCTGCTGCCCATCTTCAACACCGCAAGCCTGGTCGGCTTCGATTCGGTGATCGCCTCGCTGGTGGCGTTCGAGGCCATCAACGCCTGGGTGACCACCGCTGGCGGCGACAGGCCACTGATCTCTCTGGCCCTTGCCGTCAATCTGCTGGCCGGCATGACCGACTCTGCCTCCGGCGGCATGAGCATCGCCCTGTCCACCCTTGGCGACACCTACCTGGCCATGGGTCAGGCGGCCGGCATCTCGCCCGATCATCTCCTTGATCGTACTCATCGTGGCGGGGTCTCTGGTGGGTTCGTTCTAAATACCAGGCGGTGGATATTCAAAACCAGCGCTTGCGCTTGAACCACACCACCATGCCGATGGCGACGGCGATCATCGCACCCAATACCAGAGGATAGCCCCAGTACCAGCCGAGCTCGGGCATGGCGAAGGGGCTGGTGGGGTGGGCGAAGTTCATGCCGTAAACGCCGACGATGAAGGTCAGCGGCATGAAGATGGTGGCAATGATAGTGAGGGTACGCATGCTCTCGTTGAGCCGGTGACTCATGCTCGAGAGATAGATGTCGAGCAGGCTGGCTGTCATGTCGCGATAGCTTTCTACCAGGTCTATTACCTGCACGGTATGGTCGTACACATCGCGCATCCACATGCGCGTATCGGGCATAAACAAGTCCTTGTGATCGCGCAGCAGCTGGTTGATGACCTCGCGGGTGGGCCATAAATAGCGGCGCAGCATGATCAATTCTCGCTTCAGCCCATGCAGCCTCCCAAGCGTCGAGCTGTCGGGATGGTTGAGGATCTCCACTTCGAGCTCCTCGATGCGCTCGCCCACGCCATCAAGCACCGGGAAGGCGTGGTCCACTGCAGCATCGAGCAGGCCATAGAGCAGGTCGTCGGGCTCTGCCAGCGCACGCCCGCCGCGCTCCTTGAGGCGGCGGCGCACTTCAATAAAGGGGTCCAGGCTCTCGGCGATAACGCTGACGACAATGTTGTGGCCCATGAACAGGGATAGCTGATAGAGATGCAGGCTGCCCTCGGCGTCTACCTCGGGTATGCCGAGAATGATCACCAGCGATGCATCGAAGCGCTCTACCTTGGGGCGCTGGCCGCCGTTGATAATGTCCTCCTGGGCCAGCGGGTGAAGCCCCACCCGCTGGCCCAGGAGTTCCAACTCCTCGGCAGTGGGCATGCCCTGCACGTGCAGCCAGCAAAGCGGCTCGTCCGTGCCGAACTCGGGAATCGCCTCAGGCCGGATCTCGCCCATCTCACCCCAGCGGCCGGCATCGCGGCAAGCCAGGGAGAACTCAGCTGGCCCGTGCAGAGCGGCCTGCTCCAGCGATAGCTCGCGTAGCGTCCCGGGCGCGGTGCCAGCCGGGTGGTAGTGCTTGTGAAACAGTCGTGTCATCGGTTCAGATTCCCTTGAACATTCGCTCGTTATAGATCGTGGCGTGCTTTTCGAGCAGTCGTATCTTCGAAGCGTCGGGGTGGAGAGGATTGACGATCGCAATATTTTCCATACCGCCCGCCACGGCACAACTCGGTACCAGCAATATCAGTTTTTCCCTCCGCTGCAGCCACTGCGTGCCAAGCAGTTGGGTGGAAAATGAGCAGGGAAATTCGGCCCATTCGGCAGGCAACCGATCGACCGACCAGGTTTCCACCGTATCATCCGGAGCTTCGAAAACCGCGAGCCGATAGCTGTCGGGAAGATCGCGCGGTGAGGGGACATAGTTTCCGAGCTCCAGCATCGCTACGCTCGGCGTCGTGCCGAAATAGAGTACGGCCACACCAGCCGTATTCCACCGGGCACCATCTCGATAGCTGGCGCCCATGCCACTCATGTTCTCGATGTGCTGATCAGGCCCGATTCGAAACAGCCGCATCAACTGAACTCCCCGTACTCGACCTTGCGCAGGACTTCGCGAACGAGACTACGTCCCTCGAAGGTGTCGAACAGGTCGAGCGGCTTCTCGCCAGAGAGTGCGGGAATGGGCGTATTGAGCCAGCGCAACGCCTTGTCACCGTCACCGAATACCTTGCGGGTCTGGTAGAAAACCCGAAGCACATCCAACACTTCTTCACTGTCGGTGCGACTCAACGCCTTGCGCTTGTAGAAACGGTGCAGGTTGCCCGGCGTCGTCTCCAGCAGCCTGACGAACAGCTCCCGGTTATCGCCCAAGGCATGAATAGCCTGCTTCACGACGCTGCCCGAGATCCCCTCCCGCACCATCTGAATGAAGGCGACCTTGTCGCGGTACACTGCGGGCGGCACCCTGACCCCCTGAATCCCCTCTTCGCTGCCGCAGTCTCTCTCCAGCACTTCCATGGTAAGCCCCTCGTATCAGCCTGCTTATGCTCCTATGACACTCTACTTCATTTTGATGCTCAAATATCATCATAATGCCAAAAAACCTGACAACTGGCGATCGAGGCCGTGGCAGAGGCCTTGGATGGCAGCCTGGATACCCGGCTGGAGGCGTGATGGTGGACGGGTATGAGCGCCTTCATGGCATGTCCCTATGACGAAAGAGGCCCGTCGCCATAAGGCGCCGGGCCTGCCCGTCGAGGTTATGTCTTCAGACATGCATGGCCTTCAGACGTGCATGATCTCGTCCTTGAGCGAGTAGGCGATGCCGAGCATCTCCTGCCGCGTCTGGGGGTCGATTTCATGCTTGTCGAGCACTGCGAGAATGTCATCGATGGCGGCCATGTACTCCGCCTCACTGATGTTCATGCCGCGATGCGCTTCAGGCATGCTCCTGCCGTGATACTCATGGGGCCCACCGCCACCTGCCGAGAGAAAATTCCGCAGGTGGCCCTTGACTTCTTCCAGGTGATGCGGGTCTTCGGCATAGGGCAGGAATCGCGCCTGGATGTTTGGGTTCTGCATATGACTCTCGACGATATCCTCGACCAGTGCGGCAATGCCACGCTCGCCGCCCAGGCGCTCATAGAGGCTAATACTTGTCATCTTGTACCTCCCTGGTTGGTCTATTCACCAACCCTTACCGCTGGTTTGGGGCAGGCGGAATGACTGCCCGGAATAGACCAGTCGGTACATTTTTTGCTCAAACAAGAACCTCTCGGCGGCTCGAATGAAAACCTATCGAGATGCGGCCGAAAAGTAGAAGTCGAGCATGCGTTCGAGCGGGCCGGGATTGCGACGCAAACGGCTGCGCAGTGCCGCACCTTCCCAGCAGTCCACCAGCAGATCCGCCATTTCCCGGGGGTCGCTGTCAGGCGGCAAGTCTCCCTGTTGCTGGGCCTCTTCCAGGCAGCCGGCGATACGCTCGGCGATGGTAATAAAGCAGGTCTCTATCTTGTCGCGAAACGCTGGACTGATACCGGAAAGCTCCTGACCCAAGCCGCCTAGCAGGCAGCCGAGGTAACCTTCCTGGCGGTACTTTTCCCAGGAGAGTTCGAAGAACCGACGAACTCGCTCCAGGGGCGCCAGCGAGGTATTGCCCAGGCTCAGGTCCAGGCCGTAATGCACTTCCACCATATAGCGATCAACGACCTGAAGAGCGAAGTCCTCCTTGCTGCTGAAATGATGATAGAAGGAACCCTTGGGCGTGTGCGTTGCCGACAGTAAAGCCTGAATTCCTAGATCGCTGTATCCCTGTTTCAGCAACATGGCGAGCCCCGCCTCGAGCAACCGATCCTTCGTTACATGTTGCATTCACTTTCCTCAGACACCGAGTTTCCTCTAAGACCGACTTTCTATGGATCAACCTTCTATGGATCAACCTTCTATGGATCAACCTTCTATGGATCAACCTTCTATGGATCAACCCGCTCTGGACCGCTCTGGATCATTTTTCTTTAGACCGACTGGTCTATTATCAGTGTGGCTCAAGTTTACGCTTCGTCAAGCGCTATCGACCTGCCTTCGCTGAGTGGCCCCACTAACCCGGCCGGCTCCCCCGGTGCAGACAGACCCAACCAGGAAGCCTACACTGCATCGCAGCACTCAAGCTTCTGGATTCAGGACACAAGGAGACAACATGGCGAAGGATGACAAGAAGCGAATCGATCTGGCATTGCAGGGCGGCGGCTCCCACGGTGCATTGACCTGGGGCGTGCTCGACCGCCTGTTGGAAGAGGATCGGCTGGAGATCGACGGTGTCAGCGGCACCAGCGCCGGCGCCATGAATGCGGTGGTGCTGGCCGACGGGCTGCACAAGGGTGGGCGCGAGGGCGCCCGGGAAGCGCTGCACACGTTCTGGAAGGGGGTCAGCGATGCGGCACGCTTCTCTCCCATTCAGCGCAGCCCCTGGGATCGGCTGATGGGCAACGACGGCCTCGACAACTCGCCGAGCTACCTGTTCTTCGAGAGCCTCACCCAGCTGATCGCGCCCGCGAAACTCAACCCCATGGCCATCAATCCGCTGCGTGACCTGGTCTGCGAGCTGGTCGACTTCGAACGGGTGAACGCCTGCCGCAAGGCGAAAGTGTTCATCACTGCTACCAATGTGCGCACCGGTCGTGCAACGGTGTTTCGCCAGCCCGAGCTGAGCGTGGATACCGTCATGGCCTCGGCCTGCCTGCCCTTCATGTTCCCCGCCGTGGAGATCGACGGCGAGGCGTACTGGGACGGCGGCTACAGCGGCAACCCCGCTCTGTACCCGCTGGTCGATGACCAGGGTTGTCGCGACCTGGTGGTGGTTCAAGTCAACCCGCTGGTTCGCCATCAGCTGCCCAACAGCGCCCGAGACATCATCAACCGCATCAACGAGATCACCTTCAACACCAGCCTGATCAAGGAGCTGCGCAGCATCCAGCTGCTGCAGCAACTGATCGACTCGCAGGAAATGGAGCTGGAACAGTACCGCTCGATGCGTCTGCACCTGATCCATGCCGAGCAGGAGGTAGAGAAACTCAGCGCCTCGAGCAAGCTCAACGCCGAATGGGATTTCGTTTCCCGGCTGCACATCCAGGGCCGCGCCTGGGCCGACCTGTGGCTCGAACAGCACTTCGATTCCATCGGCGAGTGCTCGACCTTCGACCTGAGTGCGGTATTCCAGGATTCCTTTCGCCCGTTTGCCCGGCCGGAGGAAGCGCCCACCGGGCCTGGCAAGGGTGGCGAGTAAACCCAGTCTGCCCTGCTCGATGGCACTCTCGATGGCACTCTCGATGGCACTCTCGATGGCACTCTCGATGGCACTCTCGATGGCACTTTCCCGCACGAGGTGCCGGAAGCCCCGACCGGGAAAAGGCCGGGGGAATGGTTCAGGTGATTCGGCCTGGACGGGCATGCGTGTGTCGTTCCGCGAGTGCCGTCAGGCCCTCCTTGGCTTACCATGGGGCTTCGCCACCCTGGCCGGAGACGCACATGCCGGAACTCGACAACGCCTTCCAGGCCGCCCTCAACCTGATTCTGGGCCTGGACCCGACGCTGCTCGGTATCGTGACCCTATCGCTTCAGGTATCGCTTGCCGCCGTGGCCATCGGGGCGTTGATCGGGCTGCCGCTGGGTGCCGCACTGGCGCTGTGGCGGTTTCCGGGACGCGGCCTGGTGGTCACACTGCTCAACGCCTTCATGGGCTTGCCGCCGGTGGTGGCCGGGCTGGTGGTCTACCTCATGCTGTCCCGGGCCGGCCCCCTGGGCGAGCTGGGCCTGCTGTTCACCCCCTCAGCCATGGTCATCGCCCAATCGCTGCTGGTACTGCCCATCATCGCCGCCTTGACCCGCGACCACGTCCTGACCCTGTGGGATGAGTACCGCGAACAGCTATGCTCCTTCGGCGTGACTCGCCTTCGTGCCATGCCGAGCCTGCTCTGGGATGCCCGCTTCGCACTGATGACAGTGATCCTCGCCGGCTTCGGCCGGGCCAGCGCCGAGGTCGGCGCCGTACTGATCGTCGGCGGCAACATCGAGGGTGTGACCCGGGTAATGACCACGGCCATCGCCCTGGAGACCAGCAAGGGCAACCTGTCGCTGGCACTCGGCCTGGGCCTGGTGCTGCTGGGGCTGGTAGCCCTGGTCAACGGCACGGCCTATCTGGTCGGCGAACGCGCCAGGAGAAAGCTGGGATGAACCACTTCTGCCAGCCCGGCACGCGGCTGCCACCTGCCTTGCAGACAGATGAACCTTTGCTGCGCCTTGAGGCACTGGGCTTTTCCCATCAGGGAGTACCGCTGCTGCAGGGTATCGAGCTGACGCTGAAACCCCGTGGCCGCACTGTGATACTCGGGCCCAATGGGGCCGGCAAGAGCCTGTTGATGCGCCTGGCCCACGGCCTGCTCACCCCCAGCAGTGGCCAGGTACGCTGGGCTTGCCATGAAAGCGGCCGCCCTCTGCGCCAGGCGATGGTCTTCCAACGTCCGGTGATGCTGCGCCGCTCCGCGTTAGCTAATCTGAGCTATGCCCTGGCCGCCCGGGGCGTACCCTGGCGGCAGCGTCGTAGCCTGGCGACGGCGGCGCTGGAGCGTTTTGGGCTCACCAATCTGGCCGACCGCCCGGCCCGGGTACTCTCCGGCGGCGAGCAGCAGCGCCTGGCCCTGGCGAGGGCCTGGGTCCTGGAGCCCGACGTGCTGTTTCTCGATGAGCCCACCTCGGCACTGGACCCGGCATCGATGCGGGCGGTGGAGGATGCGGTTCACGCCTTCCACGACCAGGGCTCGCGCATCGTGATGACCAGCCACGATCTGAACCAGGCCCGCCGCCTGGCCGACGACATTATCTTCCTGTACGAGGGTCGTATCATCGAGCATACGCCAGCGCAGACGTTCTTCCGCGAGCCGAGCAGCCAGCTCGCCCGCGACTTCCTCTCCGGCGAACTGCTCGGCTGATGGGCGTCGCCCGTGTACTGTTCGTCGCCTGCCTCTTGGCAGCGCCCCACGCCGGGGCCGGTGAACGCTACATCGTGCTCGCCTCGACCACCTCGACCGAGCAGTCGGGGCTCTTCGCTCACCTGTTGCCACTGTTCGAGGCCAGCACCGGCATTTCGGTTCGCGTCGTCGCCGTGGGCACTGGGCAGGCCTTCGCCATCGCTCGGCGCGGCGACGCCGATGCCCTGCTGGTGCACGACCCCGCAGGCGAGGCGCAACTCATCACCGGGGGGCATGCCCGCGAGCGAGCGGAGATCATGGCCAATGATTTTGTGCTCGTGGGGCCCAGCCACGACCCCGCCGGGATCCGGGCGGCCGAAAGCGCCGAAGACGCCTTTCGCCGCCTGGCCGCGAGCCGCTGGCCCTTCACCTCCCGCGGCGACGACAGCGGTACCCACCGCGCCGAGCTGAAGCGATGGCAAGCTGTCGAGATTGCCCCCCCAGAGCGAGTGGTATCGGGCCCTGGGAAGCGGCATGGGTGCAACGCTCAATACCGCCGCCGCCATGGATGCCTACGCTTTCACGGATCGCGCCACCTGGGTCGCCTTCAAGAATCGCCAGGATCTCGCGCTGCTCTTCGAGGGGGACGAGGCGTTGTTCAACCAGTATGGCAGTCTGCTACTCAGCGCCGAGCGCCATCCCCATCTCAACCACGACCTGGCGGAGACCTGGCACCGGTGGCTGCTCTCCGAAGCCGGCCAGCGGGCGATCGCCGATTTCGAAATTGCCGGGGTCGCCGTGTTCGTGCCCAATGCCCGGCGAGAGGGCGACGCAACGCCCAACGACGAATGACGCACCACACGACACTCACTCCAGGCTCGCCAGCATCGTCCCCAGTTCGTTAGCGATGAATCGCGGTTCGACGCAATCGCCCAGGTGGCCCTGGGCAAATGTCAGAAAACCCAGCGCGGCGTGGGGAAGACGCCGGTCGCGTCGCACGATGAACTGCCAGTGACTCTCGATGGGCCATCCTTCCACCGGCAGGATCACCAGATCGGGATGCTCCGGCGGCAGCACATGCTCGGAGAGCACCGCGAGCCCCATGCCCGACGCCACCCCCACACGAATCGCCTCGTTGCTGGCCATCTGCAGGGTTGGGCCCAGCGACAGCCCCTGCTCCTGCAACCAGCTCTCGAATAGCATGCGCGTGGCAGAACCGGGCTCGCGCAGCAGGAAGCGCTCCGTCAGCAGCTCGCTCATGGTGACGCGCTCGCGGCTGGCCATGGCATGGCCCTGCGGGGCGATCACGACCAGTGGGTTGCGCAGGAATCGACCGGCCAGGGCATGGGCCAGCGATGGCGGATGGCTGAAGACATAGAGATCGTCATCCTGGCGCTCGAAGCGCGTCAGCATCTGGCGCCGGTTGCCGATATGCAGCGTCACGTCGACCTCGGGAAACGCCTGGCTGTATGGCCCCAGCAACCGGGGGAGTACGTACTGCGCGGTGTTGACCAGGGCGATGCTGAAGCGCCCCCGCTCGCCACCTCTGAGGGCTGCCAGGTAGTCTTCGAAGTCGTCGAAGCGGTCGAGTACTTCTCGGCTGGCGCGATAGAGTTCGGTGCCGGCCTCGGTAGTCGCCAGGCGGCCACGGCGGCTCTCCAGCAACGGCTCACCCACCGCCTCGCTCAACCGCTTGAGCTGCTGGGAAACCGTGGGCTGGGTGAGATGTAGCTGGCGGGCCGCATCGCTGACCGAGCCGCTGCGTACTACGGCGGCATAGACCTGCAGCAGACGAAAGGTGAGATGACGCACGTTCATGGCAGGCTCCGACAGTCCTCGAATTGAGTAATTGCAGGGAGGGTCTAACACGGAGGACACCCTATATAGATGATACTCTATATAAAAGTCATGTGTTTGTTATTGGTATCAATAGAACACTTTAACGACAATCCCCGGCGCTTCCCGTTAATCGATACGAGAGTCCCACATGCCCGATATCGTGGTGATGTTCTTCCTGCTCGGCCTGGTGGCCGGCGTGTTGAAATCCGACCTGACTATTCCCAAGGCCGCCTACGACACCCTGAGCTTGCTGCTGATGCTGACCATCGGCCTCAAGGGCGGCATGGCGCTTTACGGCAACCTGGGGTGGTCACTGCTACCGGAACTGCTCGCCGTGGCGGCCCTTGGGGCACTGATCCCGCTGGCCCTGATGCCGGTACTGCGCCGTGTCGTGCGTCTGTCTCCTGCCGACAGTACCAGTATCGCCGCACACTACGGCTCGGTGAGTGCCGGCACCTTTGCCGTGGCGCTCTCCTTCGCTGAGAGCCGGGCGTTGCCCATCGGCGCCGAGGTCACGCTTTACCTGGTGATGATGGAACTGCCGGCGATCATGGTGGCCATCGCACTTTACCGGCGCCATGCCGGCAAGAACTCCGGCGAAGCCATGCAGGGCATCTGGCACGAAACGCTGACCAACCGCGGCGTCATCCTGCTGGCCGGCGGAGCAGTCATTGGCGCCATGTACGGCCCCGGGGAGGGTTCGGACGTCACCGAACTGTTCATGGGTGCCTTCCATGCCGTACTCGCCCTGTTCCTGCTGCAGATGGGCCTGACCGCAGCCGAGACACTGCGCCCCATACCCTGGTTCCACTGGCGCCTGCTCACCTTCGCCCTGGTGGCGCCGTTCGTCCTGTCACTGGCGGGCCTGGCGGTCGGCCTGGCACTGGGCCTTCCCAGCGGCTCCCTGCTGATCCTGACGGCACTTGCCGCCAGCGCCTCGTACATTGCCGCTCCGGCCGCCATGCGCACGGCCATTCCCGAAGCCAACATCGGGCTGGCCATGCTTGCGGCACTCGGCTTCACTTTCCCGCTCAACGTGATCGTGGGCATCCCCATCTATCATCAGTTGGCGCTGTGGCTGGGCTGAGCTAAACCTGGGCGTCACCGGCCGGATTCGCTGGCGCCAATCTCTGTTTTTGCCAATCTTGCACTTTTCGCCTAGTTTCCAGCCAGCTCGATGCTTCCCACCGCGTTTCTTGGCACCTCGCTCCTTCCGATCGCGTCTGTTCGTCTTCGACATTCGTCGCAGCCGCCAAACCTGCACTTTACGTTAACGTCAACCTGTCCTAGTCTTGTAGCCATTCCAAGCTGCAAGGCGAGTCTATGCTCGCTCGCCTCGTACGCCCAGACAGCCGTGATACCCGACACAAAATAAGGGAGTTCCGCCAATGCTCACGCCCTACAAACCCCTCGACTTCGGCCTCGATGATGAACTGAACATGCTGCGCGATCAGGTAAACGCCTTCGCCCGCGACGAGATCGCTCCGCGTGCAGCAGAGATCGACGAGAAGAACGAGTTCCCCAACGACCTGTGGCAGAAATTCGGCGACATGGGGCTGCTGGGCATCACCGTCTCGGATGAGGATGGCGGCACCGGCATGGGTTACCTGGCGCACTGCATCGCCATGGAAGAGATCTCCCGGGCCAGCGCCTCGGTGGGACTCTCCTACGGCGCGCACTCCAACCTCTGCGTCAACCAGCTCAAGATCAACGCCAATGCCGAGCAGAAGGCCAAGTACCTGCCAAAGCTGATGAGCGGCGAGCATGTCGGCGCACTCGCCATGTCCGAGCCGGGCGCCGGCTCCGATGTGGTCTCCATGAAGCTGCGCGCGCGCAAGGAGGGCGATCACTTCGTCCTCAACGGCAACAAGATGTGGATCACCAACGGCCCCGACGCCGATGTGCTGGTGGTCTACGCCAAGACCGACCCGGACGCCGGCTCCAAGGGCATCACCGCCTTCATCATCGAGAAAGGCATGCCCGGCTTTACCACCGCCCAGAAGCTCGACAAGCTCGGCATGCGCGGCTCCAACACTTGCGAACTGGTGTTCCAGGACTGCGAAGTGCCCGTCGAGAACGTGCTTGGCGAGCTGAACCGCGGCGTCAAGGTGCTGATGAGCGGCCTGGACTACGAGCGCACCGTACTCGCCGCCGGCCCGATAGGTATCATGCAGGCGGCCATGGACATCGTGGTGCCCTACATCCACGAGCGTAAGCAGTTCGACCAGTCCATCGGCGAATTCCAGCTGGTGCAAGGCAAGATCGCCGACATGTACACCACGCTGAACGCCTGCCGCGCCTATCTCTACGCCGTGGCCGCCGGCTGCGACCGCGGCCAGACATCCAGGAAGGACGCCGCCGGCGTGATCCTCTACTGCGCCGAGAAGGCCACCCAGGTGGCACTGGACGCCATTCAGCTGCTCGGCGGTAATGGGTACATCAACGAGTACCCCACCGGACGCCTGCTGCGTGACGCCAAGCTCTACGAAATCGGCGCCGGCACCAGCGAGATCCGCCGCATGCTGATCGGCCGCGAGATCTTTAACGAATCAAGGTAAGGGTGGCTTCCGCCGAGGCACCTGGCGGCGCCAGTCGCGATGCGGAGCAGCGCTCCAACAAGGTCTAAGGACGCTGCACTGTAGGAGCAGCTTTAGCTCGCGACTGGAGGCCGAAGGACTCCCGGCGGC
>NZ_QPKI01000026.1 GCF_003339685.1 Halomonas sp. DQ26W
CGCCTATCGGCACCGTGTCACTCAACCCGGAACGGGAGCTCCAGATCACCGTCGCTGAACCAGAAAAACAGGCGGCCTGAATGACCTCAGAGGCGACAGATTCCTTGACAACTACCGCGGCTGACGAGTGCCGGGGTGAGACCGTAAAAAATCAGACCCAGATGAAAGACCACAGTGAGACCGCCCAGCAGCACCCAGGCCGGATGGACCCGCGACCGAGTGCTCCCGACGACCTCGCCGGCCGCCGGTGAAGAGGAAAATGTCGACATGGAAAAAAGAGCCTTTCGATCAGGGCCGGTCCCCGGCATGCTCGAGTCCCGACCCCAACAGGGGGTTAACGCAATTCGTCGGGGATCTCGATACCGGCTTCATCGTAGTAGCGCACCGCGCCCGGGTGCAGCGATCCCGCGATGTTACCGACCATGTCGTGGGTGATGCTTCCCCACCACGCCGTCTCTTCCGCCATGGCATCCCGACGCTCCCAGAAGGTCTTGGTCAGGGTGTAGGCGGTGTCGTCGTCCATGCCGGTGGTGGTATAGGCAATGACGGGCAGCGAGGTGGTCTCGACGTCCTGGTCCACGCCGGAGTATGTGCCAGCCGGTATGGTCTGGCGTGCCGCACCGGTCTGCTCAATCTGCTCGTCGGTCAGGCTGACCAGACTGATCGACATGCTCGCAGCGGTCTCGATCACGTTGGGTGTGGGAAAGGAACTCGCCGTGACGAAGGCATCGATCTGGCCGTTCTTCAGCGCATCGGGGCCACTGCCGATCTCGGCACTGGCCACCCGCACCCGGTCCATCATGTCGAACAGCTCGAGATAGCGCTCGGCTTCGCGAGCACCGAAGGTGCCACGCCCAATCAGGATATGCTTGTCTTCCAGGTCCTCGATCCCGATGACGCCCTCACCACCGGCCACGACGAAGTGCATGGTGATCGCCGGGATCGGGAACAGGCCACGAATTTCCTGGAAACGGGGGCTCTGTCGCTCGGCGAAGGGTCCGTCGCCAGCCATGGCACTTTTCACCAGACCGGGGGGCGTGGTGAAGACATAGTTGCCCTGGCGGGCCATCACTTCCATCACGTTCTGCACCGAGCCCTGGCTCTCTTCCAGCGTGAGCTGGATATCGCCGTCGGTACCCTTGCGGATCGCCTCCGAGAGCTCCACGCCCATCTGGTAGTAGGCGGTGCCGGCAGAGGCGGACTTGTAGGTCACTCGGGTTTCCGCCTGGGCGGAGAAGGCGGTGGCGCCCACCAGGACGGCAGTGGCAGAAGCCAACAGGGTGCGAGTGAAAGAAGGAGTGAATTGACGCATATGTGTCTCCCTTGGAGAGGCCAGCAAAGAACTATAATGCCGATTTTTTCCGACAGGAACACCCGAATCTGGCCATCGAGAAAAAGACGATGCGTCTTACGGCGGTAATTGGCGCAGCCGGTAGAAGCGGCACTGCCATTTGTAAGGCAGTGCCGACTCCACCAGCTACCGAGCTGGCGCTTGGCTAGCCGAAGGCGGCCTTGGCCACGTCCTGATAACGCCTGGCGAAATGTACCGTGACCCCATCCTTGAGATAGTCGGGCAGCTCGGCATAGTCGCGCCGGTTGGCCTCGGGCAGGATCACTTCAAAGATCTTGCTGCGACGCGCCGCGATGATCTTCTCGCGGATGCCACCCACCGGCAGCACCTGTCCGGTCAGGGTCATCTCGCCGGTCATCGCCAGCGGCCGGTCGATGAACTGATGAAGGGCGAGCGAGAACAGTGCCGTGGTCATCGTCACCCCGGCCGAAGGGCCATCCTTGGGCGTAGCCCCCTCGGGGACGTGAAGATGCACGAAAGCGGAGTCAAAGAAATCCGCGTCGGCGCCATACTCTGCCAGGTGCCCCAAAGCATAGCTGTAGGCGATATTGGCGGACTCCTGCATCACTTCACCGAGCTTGCCGGTGAGCTTGAAGCCCCGGGTCAGGGAGTGCACTTTATCCGCTTCGATCGGCAGGGTTGCCCCACCCATGGAAGTCCATGCCAGGCCGGTAACCACCCCCTCCCCCTTGAGCACCTGCTCCTGGCGGAACAGCGGCGCACCGAGGTACTCCTCCAGGTTCTTGACCGACACCTTCACTGACGGCTGGTCGCCTTCCAGCAGCCTTACCGCGGCCTTGCGCACGATGCTGTGAAGTTGCTTCTCCAGCTGGCGTACTCCGGCCTCCCGGGCGTAGCCCTCGATCACCTGCTTCAGTGCCGCATCCGTCAAGTTGATACGCTTCTTGGGGATTCGGTCGCGCTGGAGCAGCTTGGGCCAGAGGTGGTTTTTGGCGATGGCCACCTTCTCCTCGGCGATGTATCCCGACAGGCGGATCTGTTCCATGCGGTCAAGCAGCGCCGCCGGAATCGAGTCCAGGGTATTGGCGGTACACACGAAGAGCACCTTGGAAAGATCGAGTCGTACGTCGAGGTAGTGGTCGAGGAAGTCGATGTTCTGTTCAGGATCGAGCACTTCGAGCAGTGCCGACGCCGGGTCTCCCTGGAAGGACTGCCCCATCTTGTCGATCTCGTCGAGCATGATCACCGGGTTTTCGACTTCCACCTCCTTGAGCGCCTGCACCAGCTTGCCCGGCATGGCGCCGATGTAGGTGCGTCGGTGGCCCTTGATTTCAGCTTCATCGCGCATGCCGCCCACCGAGAAGCGGTAGAACTGGCGCCCCAGGGCCTCGGCAATGGAACGACCGACCGAGGTCTTGCCCACCCCAGGGGGGCCGACGAGCAGCAGGATAGAGCCGCCCACATCACCCTTGAAGGTGCCCTCGGCGAGAAACTCGACGATGCGCTCCTTCACGTCCTTGAGCCCATCGTGATCGCGGTCCAGTATCTTGCGAGCATGGGCAAGGTCCATCTGGTCGGCGCTGCGCACCCCCCAGGGCATCGATGTCAGCCAGTCAAGGTAGTTGCGTGTGGTGCCATATTCCGGCGAGCCGGTCTCCAGCACCGAAAGCTTGTCGAGTTCCTCCTCGATGCGGGTCAGTACCTTGGGCGGTACCACCAGGTTCTCAAGGCGGTCACGGAAGGTATCGACGTCGTTCTCGCGATCGTCCTTGGAGATGCCCAGCTCACGTTGGATGACCTTGAGCTGTTCACGCAGGAAGAACTCCCGCTGCCGCTCCTGCATCTGGGCGTTGACCTGCTCACTGATTTCCGTCTGCAGCAGGGCAACGTCGATCTCCTTGCGCAGCAGGGGCAGCACCTTCTCCATGCGCGCCTGCACCGGCAGGGTTTCCAGTACCTTTTGCAGCTCACTTCCCCGTGCCGAAGTGATGGCCGCGGCGAAGTCGGTCAGCGGACCCGGCTCATGGGGGCTGAAACGGTTGAGATAGTGCTTGAGCTCTTCTCCGTAGAGCGGATTGATCGGCAACAGTTCCTTGATGCCGTTGATGATTGCCATGGCATAGGCACGGGTCTCGTCCTCGTCGGCGTCGACCGGTTCCCGCGGGTAACTCACCTCGACCAGATAGGGCGGCTTCTTCGATAGCCAGCGCTGAATATGAAAGCGCCTGAGGCCCTGGGCAATAAACTGCAGCTGCTGGTCCTCTCCCTGCAGCTTGTGAACCTTGACCGCCGTGCCGTACTCGGGAAACGATTCGTGGCCCAGGTCGTCGATGCCTGAATCGCCGACGAAGGCGACACCCAGGGTGTGGTGGGGCGTCTTGCCCACCCGACGCATAGTGTCTTCCCAGCGCTCGCGGTTGATCACCAGCGGCTGTACCTGGGCGGGAAAGAAGGGGCGGTTGTGTATCGGCAGCAGGTAAATACGCTCGGGCAGGTATTCGCTAGCTGGCACCATGGCATTGTTCAGAGACTCTTGCGCTTCACCATCAGAACCCGACCATGCCTCGTCCGTGCCATCACGCATCGATTCTTGCCAATTCTGCTCATCCTGATCGTAATCGCTCATCGAAACCTCTTCCTGAAGCTGGGGACCGGCGTATGACCTGAGGAATGCGGGCGCACCCGGGCAACTTCAAGTCATCTGCCCACTATTTCAGTGTTTTGTGCAGATCCAGGTTGGTGTGTTCAGAGCGCCGTAGAATCGACCCGGGAACAAAGGTAGCCAGACAAGCAGGACGGTAGTGCTTGGGCGCACCGAGCAGGTTCAGCGCCATAGCTGGGGTAAGGGCCGGCTGTTGACACGCACCTGCCCACGCCCCACGTCGATTTCGAGGGTGCGAGTGTCCAGTGGCAAGCCAAGCCACAGGGCTGCCACGGTCGGCAGGTCATACCAGGTGAAATCGCCGTCGAGGCGGCGGCGCCAACGCGCCTGCATGGCCGGGTCGTCGACACCGACCAGCCTCAACTCGTCGAGTCGGCGCCCGTCGAAGAACAGCGAACCATCGATTCGTGCCGACAGCCCCATCATGGGACTATCCAACTGGAGGTTCAGCAGGTCGAGGCGTGGCGAATCCTGCAGGACTTGAAGCATGTGAGGCTCGAGCTGTGCCAGAAACTCACGGCGATCGAGCTGATGATGACCACTGGCCGCCAGCTCACGAAGCCGCAACATGCTGGCCCGGAGGGCGTCGCCATTCAGACGTGACAGCTCCAGTGTCAGCTCTCCGGTGAGCAGTACCTGGTTTGCCGTTTGCACCTCGCCCAGGTCGATATCGAGCTGCATTCTCAGCTCCTGTTCATCCAAGGCCGTGCGATTGGTGACGCGGAGGTTGCTGGCATCCAGGCTCAGCTCAGGCTGGCGCCAGGCCATCGACTCGATCTGCAGCCGATCCTCCTGGTTGAAGGCATGGGCGTCTTCGGTATAGGCGTAATGGCTGTTGAGCGTGGAGGGGCCGATTGCAAGGCTAGTGACACCATCGGTCAATCGCCAGGCATCGAGATGTGCACGGAGGCGCCAGTCGCCCTGCTCGCCGCTGAAATGGAGCCGGCCACCATCGAGTACCAGTTCGCGATCCTGCTGAATGATTCGCAAGGGTGAGAGACGAAGCCCACCTTCCAGGGTGCCGGTCAGGGTGTGATAGCTGGCCTGCCAGAGCGGGGGCGACGATGCCAGCAGGTCACCGAAGAGCTGCACGGCATCCGGGCCATGGCGCAGCATCGCTTCACCGTTCAAGTGCGTATTGAGCACGCCGTGCCGCGCCCTGTAGGTCAGCTCCAACTGCCAAACATCCCCCAGCAACGGTGCCAAGTGAATGCGTCCGGTCGAGGACCACCAGCCCTGCTCTACCTCTGAACGCGCCACGATCACCTCACCTCTTGCCTCGAGATCATTGAGTGCTCGTGCCATTTCGCGTTCGAAGAAGTGGCTGGAAATGGCCTGCCCTGCCAGCCAGGCCACCAACAACAATACCAGCAGCGGGACAATGAGACGTTCCTTGCGCACAGCTCCGTCTCCTTTTCGTTTCCTTGACTATCGCATCAACTATCGCAACAACTATCGCATCAACTATCGCATCAACTATCGCAACAACTATCGCATCAACTATCGCAACAACTATCGCAACAACTATCGCAACAACTATCGCATCAACGATTGCACCAGCTATTACACCAACTACCGCGGCAACTATCGCATCTTCAGTAATTCAGTGTAACCAAAGCCACAAATGCATCGTGCTCCAGGCGTAGATCCCGGCCAGGACATCATCGATCATGATGCCGAACCCCCCTGCTACACGACGGTCCGCCCAGCGAATCGGCCATGGTTTGAAGACATCGAAGATGCGAAACAGAATGAATCCCCAGAGTGCTGCTTCCCATGAAAAGGGTACCGCAGCCATGGTGATCCAGTAGCCGACGAACTCGTCCCAGACGATGCCGGAGTGATCGTGGACACCGAGATCACGCGAGGTCTTGTCGCATAACCAGATGCCTACCACGAAGGAGACTGCCACCAGAATCAGGTACCAGTTCAACGGCAGCTCGGACATCAGCCAATAGAATGGAATGGCCGCCAGGGTACCGAAGGTACCAGGGGCCCAGGGTACGGCCCCGCTACCGAGACCGAAGGCAAAGAAATGAACGGGGCGTCGCCACACGCTCTGGGGAAAGCGATTCATTATGCGCCTCTCTTCACATCCGCCGCCCCGAAGTGCTGCCAACCACCGAGGGCCGTATCGCCCACCCCGGCCAGGCCTGGTTCGGCCGTCACCGTTCCGACCGGCGTCAGCGCCAGCCCCAGCCCGGCCAGGCGACGGGTCGCCTCATCCATGGCATCGGCAGGCAGACTGACCAGCAGTTCGTAGTCATCGCCGCCACCCAACGCCGCCTGTCGTGCCCGGTCAGGTCCGAGGGCCTGGAGCAGCCCTTCTGCCATTGGCAGCGCCTCGACATCGACCCTCGCGCCCACCCCGGAAGCGGACAGCACATGGCCCAGGTCGGCCAGCAATCCATCGGAAATATCGATGGCCGCATTGGCCAGTCCACGCAGCGCCTGACCTGCATCCAGGCGCGGCTGTGGACAAAGGTAGCGTACCAGCAGTGGATGACCCGGGTCTCTCTCGCCCCGCTGCCATAGCGCCAGTCCGCCTGCGCCACCGCCCAGTGCGCCGGTCACGGCTAGCAGGTCACCAGGGCTCGATCCACCACGGGTGAGGGCCTGCCCTTCGGGCACTTCTCCCATTACCGTTACTCCGATCGCCAGTTCACCGCGGGTCACGTCGCCACCGACCAGGGTGGTACCGGTTATCGCACAAAGGCCATGAAAACCGCGGGCAAAATCGGCCAGCCAAGCCTCGTCGGCATCAGCCATGGCCAGCGCCATCAGACACCAGCGCGCCTCGGCGCCCATGGCCGCCAGGTCACTGAGACTGACCGCCAGCGCCCGGTGGCCAATCGCCTCAGCCGGGGCAGCGGAAGGAAAGTGAACCTCAGCCACCGACGTATCGACGCTGACAGCGAGCCGCGCCCCACTCTGGGGTACCAGCAATGCGCAGTCATCGCCTACACCAAGCGCGACACCAGCCCGTGAGCCTGGAGCGGCAGGCGTAAAGTAACGGGCGATCAGCTCGAATTCACTGGTCACTTGATACCTTCAGCGGCGACGCGCGCTGACCTCGGCACAACGCAGTCGTGATGCCAGCTTGTCGAGGATGCCATTGACGTACTTGTGGCCGTCGGTGGCGCCAAAGGACTTGGCCAGTTCGACGCCCTCGTTGATCACCGCCCGGTAGGGGACATCCAGGCGATGGGACAATTCGTAGGCACCGAGCCGGAGTATGGTCAGCTCGATGGGATCCAACTCCTCGATACGCCGGTCGAGCAGCGGACCGATAGCGGCATCCAGGTCGCCGCAATAGCGTGCCACGTTATGCAGCAGGTCGTGAAAGAGAGCCAGGTCGGCGATCTCCATGACCTTGGCCCAGTTTTCATGATCCTCCATGTCCTCGTCGGGCAACTGGCTACGGAACTCCGACTCCACTGCCGAGATGGACTTGCCGGTCATATGCCACTGATAAAGCCCCTGGACGGCCAACTCGCGGGCTGCACGCCTCTTCTGCTGGCCCGTCGATGGGGAGCGCTTGGGGCGTGGCTCACTCATGGCTTTCTCCGACGTCACCGAAGCCGCGCAGCAGCGACACCATCTCCATGGCCGCCATGGCCGCCTCGGCTCCCTTGTTGCCCGCCTTGGTGCCGGAACGCTCGATGGCCTGCTCGATGGAATTGACGGTCAGCACCCCGTTGGAAATAGGGGTATCGAACTCCAGTTGCAGGCTGCCGAGCGCCGAATTGCAACCGCCCGCAACATATTCAAAGTGTGGCGTACCGCCACGAATCACCGCACCCAGTGCGATTACCGCGTCGGGTTTGGCCACCTGCAGGGCCCGCTTAACGGCCAACGGCAGCTCCCAGGCACCCGGCACATGGACGATATCGATGTGGTCGGCATCCACCCCGTGGCGCATCAGGATATCCACGGCACCTTCCACCAGGCTGTCGACCACATGATGATTGAAACGCCCCACCACGATCACGTAGCGGCCGTCGACATCGACGAAGTTGCCTTCCAACTGAGACAAGGTATGCATCGCTAATTCCTGAAAATAGTCCTGCTGAAATCGGTTTGGATCCTGCTGAATCGACAGAGCGCACCCCGAGGGTGGGCCGAGTTTTATCTTAGTGTCAGACTGCGACCGACTCAGATCTCGTCGCCAGCCTCACTGTCGCCCGGTGCAATCAGTTCGATCACTTCGAGATCGAAACCGGACAGGGCAGAGAACTTCCACGGCGAACTGAGTAGCCGCATCCGCCCCACCCCGAGATGACGCAGGATCTGAGAGCCCGTGCCAATGGTAAGGTAGTTGCCGGCGCCGTCCGAGTCGCTGGTGCGAGGCAGGCGGCGACGCTCCATGAACACCTCGAACTGGTCACGGAAGTCCTGGTGCGGGCGGCCATCGTCCAGAAGAACGAAGACACCCTGGTCGACGCGGGCCACTTCCTCTAGCGCACTGTGCGTGGTCCAGTTCTTGCCTTCGCCCTTCTGCAGACCCAGCAGATCCCGCATGGTATCGGCCAGGTGTACCCGCACCGTGGTCAGGGTCTCGGGGGTGGGGGTGCCCTTGACCAGCGCCACATGATGCGCGCCCTGAATACGATCGCGAAAGACATGCAGCGTCAGCTCGCCCACGGCCGTGTTGACCGGCGTCGACTCCACCGGCTCCACCGTCTGCTCATTATGAATGCGATAGTGAATCAGATCGGCGATGGTGCCCATCTTCAAACCGTGCTCGGCGGCGAACCGCTCGAGCTCCGGGCGACGGGCCATACTGCCATCATCGTTCATGACTTCGCAGATCACACCGCTGGGGTCGCAACCGGCCAGCGCCGCCAGATCGCAGGCCGCCTCGGTATGTCCGGCACGACGCAGCACGCCGCCGGGCTCGGCCATCAGCGGAAAGATGTGACCGGGCTGCACGATATCCTCGGCCCGGGCATTGCGCGCCGCTGCCGCCTGCACGGTGCGTGCCCGATCGGCGGCAGAAATGCCCGTGGTCACTCCCTCGGCCGCCTCGATGGAGAGGGTAAACTTGGTGCCGAAGCCCGAACCGTTGTCGCTCACCATCAGCGGCAACTTGAGCCGCTCGCAACGCTCGCGCGTCATCGGCATGCAGATCAGGCCCCGGGCATGGCGTGCCATGAAGTTGATATGCTCGGCCCCGACCTTCTCGGCGGCCATGATGATATCGCCCTCGTTCTCACGATCCTCATCATCCATGAGGATCACCATCTTGCCCTGACGAATGTCCTCGATCAGGTCTTCTATGGAAGCGAGGCCCCCGCGGGAAGATTGCACCATGGAATCTCCGATTGATTCAGCTAAAAGGCGTTGCAGTACTGCACCTGGGACGTTGCCAAAGTACGTGACTAATGCGCGTTACTAAAGTTCTATGCCCCGCCTCGAATGGGCGTCAGGGTACCTTGGCTCGGCGTCGGGCGCCAGTAGTGAGCACCCTTGGTTCGGCGCTAATTTCTGTAGCGAGCGGGCTGTCCCGGGAACAAAACTCGGTGAGGAGGCGCTGTGAATCCTTCCCTGGACGCTCCTTTTCCCATCCCTGGAAAAAGACCTCCTCCCCGAGTGGTTCCCGGCGCCCTGATGAACTCAGTCCTGAAGCCGCCCGGGCCGCGCAGTGATACGCCAGTCGCGACCGATGGCGCGGATATCGAGAATATCCAGCGGGCGCTGCTGGGCCATGCGGGTCAGTCCCGGCAAGGCGAACAGCGGCCGCGCCTCGCCACCCAGCAAGGTCGGTGCCACGAACAGCTGCATTTCGTCGACCAGGCCGGCATCGAGCATCGCGCCGGCCAGGGTGGCGCCGGTTTCCAGCAACGCCTCGTTGACCAGTTCCTGCTCGGCCAGGTAACGCAACAGGGCGACAAGATCGACCCGGCCATTCTGATCCGCCGGGAGCACCAGTATCTCGGCGCCGGCGGCTTCCAGTCGGGCACGGCGCTCGGCATCGTGGCCCATCACCGTCGCCACCAGCGTGCGCCCGGGCTCGCGCAGGCAGGCCGCGGCCTGGGGCAGGCGCAACTGGGTGTCGACCACGACCCGCAGCGGCTGGCGCCGAGCGATGGCATCGGCATCGTCCAGGCCCAACTGGCTCGCTCGCACGGTCAGCCGTGAATTGTCGAAGATGACCGAGTCGACGCCGGTCAGCACCGCGCTGGAGCGAGCGCGAAGGCGCTGGACTTCAGTACGGGCGTGGGGGCCGGTAATCCACTGCGATTCACCCGATTCCATCGCCGTGCGCCCATCCAGGCTCATGGCCATCTTCAGTCGCACGAAGGGCCGGTTTCGTGTCATGCGCGACAGGAAACCGGGATTGAGCGCCCTGGCCTCCTCCTCCAGCAGCCCGACCTCTACCTCGACTCCCGCCTCGCGCAGCATGGCGATGCCGCGGCCGGCCACCTCCGGATTGGGGTCGCCCATGGCAAGCACCACCCGCTTCACCCCGGCGTCGATCAATGCCACGGCACAGGGACCGGTACGACCCTGGTGGGAGCAGGGCTCCAGGGTCACGTAGGCAGTCGCTCCTCGCGCAGAATCCCCGGCCATGTCCAGTGCATGGACTTCCGCGTGGGGCTCACCGGCACGCTCGTGCCAGCCCTCCCCCACCAGGCGACCGCCCTTGACCAGGACACAGCCCACGCGGGGGTTGGGGTCGGTGGTATAGAGGCCGCGGCGGGCCAATTGAAGCGCCCGAGCCATCCAGGCGGCAGCGGTGGGCTTGGCCATGTCACTCCCTGGCAAAAACAGAAAAACGGAACTCAGCGCTCGCTGTCGTCGGCGGTTCCCGGCGGGAACCCGGGCTCACGCGACAGGCGGTCGATCTCGGCGCGAAACTCGTCGACATCCTGAAAGCGACGATAGACGGAAGCAAAGCGAATGAAGGCTACCTGATCGAGACGCTTGAGCGCCTGCATCACCGCCTCGCCGATATCCCGTGCCTGGATCTCGCGTTCGCCACTGCCGCGCAGCCGTTGGCGAATCCGCTCCACGGCGGCCTCGATTGACTCGGCACTGACCGGGCGCTTCTCCAGCGCACGCAGCATGCCGGCACGCAGCTTCTTCTCGTCGAAGGTTTCCCGGGAACCGTCGGCCTTGACCACCCTGGGCATGACCAGTTCAGCGGTCTCGTAGGTGGTAAAACGCTCGCCGCAATCGGTGCACTGGCGGCGGCGGCGCACCTGGTCGCCCTCGGCCACCAGGCGGGAATCGGTCACGCGGGTATCATGGGCGCCACAGAAGGGGCAATGCATGGTATCGATCCGAATTCGAAGCGGGGCGGCCGACTGCTGGCCGCTCGTGGTTCAATAGTGCAGTATTGTAACCTCTGGCCCGCTAGTCGCCCAGCACCGACACCAAATGCCGGGAACCGACAACATGGTGCCCAGGATCAGTGATCATCTCCGTGGCTGTGGCCCTGATCATGCGTATCACGCTGCGGCCACCCACCGTCCACGACGATTTGCCGAACCGGCGCCTCTAACCGCTGTGATACACCCGACTCGAACCTGAGCTCGATCTCGACGAGTTCGCCCTCCTCCAAGGGTGCGGACAACCCGATCAACATCAGGTGCAGCCCACCGGGCGCCAGCTCGACTGCTCCGCCAGCAGGCACGACAAGATTGGGCACCTTGCGCATCTGCATCACGCCATCGACATCTTCATGATCATGCAACTCCATCACATCGGCGGCAGGTGAGTGAGCATTCACTAATACGACATCCCGCTCCCCCGGATTCTTGAGCGACATGAAGGCAGCAGAGACCTGCGAGCCCGGTGGAACGTCACGCACCTGAGTGCCTACGATATTGAGCGGATCGGCAAACGCCGTCAGCGACACCAACGAAAGGCTGACGGTGAACAGCAGTGAATGAACCTTCACCATGATGAAACTCCTTGCTGTATCGTTGGCTACGCCAGGGAACCAGGCGAGCAGCTTACTACGATGTCGTGCCTCAGGAGACGGGGTACATCAACTCGACACGCACGGTTTCCCGACTGCCTGGTGAACCTGCTAAGAAAGCCGGTAGTCAATCAATAGGCGGCTTGCATCATACCGGAAAGCAATTTCACTCAAGGAAACCCGACATGGTTCTTCGCTTCATGCTGCTCATGGCCACCTTGCCCCTCCTCGCTGTAGGTTCGACGGTGCATGCCGACGACTGGCCGAGCCCGGTTCAAGCTTTGATCGAGGAGGGACTCGAGATTCACGGTGAATTCGAGGCCCCGGATGGACTTGTCGGCTACGCCGCCAGCCATCAGGGCCGCGAGATGACTGTGTTCGTCACGGCCAACGGTCAACATGCCATCGTCGGCACCATGATTGATGCCGAAGGCAACGACCTCTCAGAGGCCCCGCTCGACGAACTGGTGAGAGCGCCCCAGGAAGGCGAACTGTGGCACCAATTGGAAAAGAGCCACTGGATTCAGGATGGCCCAACGGACGCCCCCCACGTGGTATACACTTTCACCGACCCCAACTGCCCCTATTGCCGGCAGTTCTGGCAGCAGTCACGCCCTTGGGTCGAGGCCGGTGATGTTCAGTTGCGTCATATCATGGTGGGCGTCTTGCAACCAGACAGCCCGGCCAAGGCCTCTGCCCTGCTGGGCGCCGAAGATCCCGTGACTGCTCTGCACGACCACAGCGGCGGTGAAAGCGTGACTCCCTCGGCTCAGCCCCGCCACATCGAGGACAGGGTGTATCGCAACAACCAGCTCTTCGACGAATTGGGCCTCTATGCCACTCCCACCACGGTGTATCGGCATGAAGGCCGCCTGCAGCGGGTGGACGGCATGCCGGAGGCGGCGAAGCTGCGCGAAATGATGGGCGGTGCGCACCCCTGACGAGAAACGCCACACCCGGGCGATGGCGGCTCGGACGAGGTGGCTTGGTCAACCCCCAGGCGCCTCAACGCGACTCGGGCAAGCCCAGCTTGCGCAGCAGGGTAATCATCGGGCACCAACGGGTGAAGGCGGACTGGATCAGGTTCAGTGCCACAAAACCAGTGAACAGGAACCAGCCAGGGTGCACGAAATAGCCGAGCAGCACGGTGAGCAGCACGAAGGTGCCAGCGATCAGGCGGAGGGCTTCATTGAGGGTCATGGTCTTTCTCCTTGGGTGGTGGTGCGGGGTCAAAAGCTATGGCGAGCACGCAGGAAGACACTCGAGTTCTCCTCGAACTGTCCGTAGAAGGTGCCGTCCTGTTGTCCACTGAACAGGTTGGCACCGGCGTTGAACTGCAGGTTGTCGCTGTAGCGCCAGGTGACGGTGGGCCGAATGAAGGCATCTTCGTCGCTGGGCGAATAGAAATTCATGACGCCGAGGATCAGGTTGTCGCGCAGCATGCGGTAGGTCAGGCGCAGGGTAACCAAGTGGCGAAGCTCGTCGCGCTGATCCTCGGCCGCGAACGGAAAGCTCTCTTCGTAAGCGTCATGGTCCTGGAGCCAATCCAGGTAGTACTGGGTTCCTACCGTGAAGTTCGTGGCCATCTCGCGCTCGTAACCACCCAGCAGGCGCAGCTCGCTGTTGGGTACATTGGGGTCGCTGCCGCCGCGGTCGTCGACGGAGTCGTACCAGGCGGTCTCCAGGTGGTAGATGCCGCCCTTGAGCGGCCCGCGCAGGCTCGCGCCCAGGCTGTTGAGCCGCGCGAAGGTGGCCACTCCGCGCTCGGGGTCGAAGGCCGTGGGCTGGCCGAAGAAGCCGCGATAGCCGTAGAGCGCCCACTCCTGGGCACCGGCCAGGCCGTGGAGACGCAGCGCCAGTTCCGCGTTGTCGGCCGTGCGTGAGGGTTGATCGGCCGTCAGTGTCGGCGGGGCGCCAACGATCGCGCCGCGTGACGTGTCGTAGTAGGAGAGTCGCGAACCATCCACGTAGCGGTCGGGCTCGAAGCGCGGTGTCACCACGGCATCGAGGTTGACCACCCCGCCGTACCAGCTGAAGCGCGCGGCGTCGCTCGGCGCCTTGAGGTACTCGTCGTCGCGACCAGCCAGGAACGACTGCCAGTCCTTGGGGAAGAGGTCGTTGACAAACAGCAGGTCACCGGTGCCCCAGGTCAGCACCTGACGCCCCAGACGCACGTCGAGCCGCTCGGCGGGCGAGAAACTGACCAGCGCCTCGCGCACTTCGCCGGTGAGCTCGTCCTCGATGCCGTCAGCCACGCCATCTGCCTTGAGGCTGAGGGTACCCCAGTCAGCCAGGTACTCGCCCTCGAGCTGCAGGCGCACTTCCTGCAAGGTCATGTCGTCATCGATGGCGGGGTTGCCCTGCGTACGCCAGGCGCTGGCGCCCTCGACGAAGCCGTACCAGGAGAAGGCCGAGGCCTCCTCGCTCCAGGGGTCGTCGCCCCAGTCGTCCTGGGCGGCCAAGGGCGCGGCGGAGAGCAGCAGGATCAGCACCGTCGTCACGTAAGCTCGCTCTTTTGTCTTGGACCAGGCCTTCATCACTGCCGCTCCAGCCATTGCCGCGGCGGGTTGCGCAACGAGCGTTCGGTGAACACCGACTCGGGAATGCCCAGGTCGTAGGCGCTGAAGCGGAACTCCACCAGGGTGTGGCCACCGGAATTGAGGTCTTCCATGCGCATGCGCGTGCCGGTGGGGTAGCCGTCGATCTCTTGCACTTCCTGAATTTGCATGCGGCGATAGACATGCCCGTCGGCTCGTGTGTACTCACTGCGCATGGGCAGCCAGGTGTCGCGGTCGATCCAGGTGGTGAAGTGGGCGAACTCGACGCTACCGGGGGCCTTGGGCGTGCTTTTCACTACGTAGTGCTCGTCGGTGGTCTCAATGAGCTCATGGGTGTCGTCTTCCAGGTGGCGGCCCGAGACGTCCTCGTAGAACACGTGGGAGCCGACGAAGCTAGTGCGCTTGTCGCCGGGGGCAATGCGTCGCACCAGGTCGAGCCCAGGCAGGTAGAGCCAGCGGTCGTCGTCGGCACCGGGGTTCTTGTGCACCAGGAATACCGTGCCGCGAACGTCGGCCGGACGGCTGAAGGTCACCAGGTAGCGCTGACGGCCATCCTCGCCGTCGCGGCGCAGCAGGGTGAACTGGCGCACCTGCTCGCGCCCGCTGCCGTCGAGGATGTGCATTCGCGCTTCGCTGCGGCCATCGTCGCCGGCATAGAATGCGGCCTGATTGGCACGCTCGACGATGTCACTCGCGTCGGGCGCCTGCGCCTGAGCGCTGACGGCAACCAGGGCCAGGGCACCCAGCCCGGCTAGCAGGGCGTGGCGGGCGGCTCGGGGATGTCGAAACAGGCGGACAACATTCATCTCATACCTCCTTGCCGGTGGCGGAACCCGATTCGGCTCCCACAGCGGCGGTTGTGCCAAAGAAGCGCCGGGGCCAGGTACTGACCACGGCGGGCAGCATCAGTAGAGTCACCATCGCCGACACTGCCATGATGCTAGCCAGGAAAATGCCCACCGTGACGTAGGGCATCAGTGGCGCCACCAGCAGTGGCGTGAAACCCAGCGCGATGACGATGGCATTGCGGGTAATGGCGCGTGCCGGCTCCTCGAATACCCGCGCCAGCCCCTCGCGCCAGTCGCCGCCGGCCTCGGCTACCGCCTCGCGCAGGCGCTGGATGAAGTGGATAGCGAAGTCGACCGAGAGCCCCAGGCTGAGCGCCGAGAGCACCGCTACCGGCATGTCGAAGTCCTTGCCAATCAGCCCCATCACGCCATAGAGCAGCGACACGGTCAGTGTCAGCGGCAGCATGGCGAGCACGCCGTACCACAGCGAGCGAAACAGCCCCACCATCATCACCAGCACCACGGCGAAGGCGGAGAGCAGCGCCAGCAGCATCCCCTTGACCATCTCACCCTGCCACACCAGGTTGATGTAGGTGCTGCCCGCCCACTCCAGGGCCAGGCCCTCGGGCAGCGGATAGGCGTCGACATAGGCATCGACGGCGGCGAGCAAGCGCTGCATGTCCTGGTTATCGCCACTGGGCAGCTGCAGCCAGACATTGGCCGAGCGGTAGTCGCTGGCCACGAAATGCCACAGGTCACCCGGGCGGTGTGACGACTGGTAGCTGAGGATCGCCTGGGCCACGCCGGCGGCGCTGTCCGGAATGCGGAAATCCACCGCCTCGCCGCTGACCAGCTCGCGGTTCACGGTGCGCACCAGGTCGGCCAGCGAATTGGCCTTGCCCACGACCCCTTCTGTTTCCAGATGCGCCTGCAGGTCGGCCAGGTAACGCAGGATTTCGGGATCCTGGAAGGTCAGCGCCTCGCTTCTCAGCGCCTCGGTGACCTCCAGCAACCGCTCCCACCAGCGGGCCGCGTCGGCGTCCACTGCGAAGAGACGATCGTCGATGGCGAACATCAGGTTGTCCAGGGTCGCCTGGGCATCAGCGCCGCGGCTCTCGGCCAGCAGGCTCGCCCATTCCGTTTCGAGACTCACGCCGGCCTCGGCCAGCACCGGCTCGGCCCGTTCGGACAGCAGGCTCACCAGGTCCCCAGTGGCGCGATCCTCGAGCACCAGGTAGGCCTCGTAGGTGCCGGCAAAGTGCTGGTTGAGCACGCGGTCGGCAATGCGGATGTCGTGGCTCGACTTGAACCAGCGGGTAGGGTTGTCGTTGATCTGGATCTGGGTGATGCCGTAGACGGCAACGCCCAGTAGCCCCAGAAAGAGCACCAGCAGCACCCGGCCGCGACGTGTCGCCAGGCGACCGACGGCGGTGACGAAACGGCACAACCGGCAGTCGGCTCCCGTGCCCTCTCGCTCGTGGCGGTGTACCCGCGCTACCATCGCCTCGATGGTGCTGGCCGGCAGCGCGGCGACGTAGGCCGGCAGGAAGGTCAGGGAGAGCACCATGGCCAGCAGCACGCCGAAGGCCACGAAGGCGCCGAACACCTGCACCGGCGGGATCGGCGAGAGCATCAGCGAGGCGAAGCCGACGCTGGTGGTCAGCGAGGTGAAGACAATCGGCTTGTAGAGTTCCTGGATCACCTCGGCCATCACCTCGCGCGGATCACTGCCGGCCCGGCAGCGGTCGGAGAAGTCCGACATCACGTGCACCGAGTCCACCACGGCGATGGGCATCAGGAAGATCGGGATCATCGAGCTCATGATGTGCACGGTGTAGCCCAGGCCGATCAGCAGGCCCATGGTGGCGATCACAGTGGCCATTGCCAGCAGCATGGGCGCCACCACCAGCGGCACGCTGCGGAAGAAGTAGACCATCACCACGAAGATCAGTAGGCCGGCAAGCGGCGCGGAGATCGCCATCTGTTCGAACATCTGCACGCCGAAGGTGTCCTGGGCCACGGGCTGGCCGGTGATGTGCACCACCTCCTCGATACCGAGCTCGCCGACCACGGCCTCGATCTGGGTGGCGATGCGGTGGCTGTCGTTCTTGTCCTCGAGGGGTACGAAGATGCCGGCGGCCCGGCCGTCCTCCGAGACCAACGAGCCCAGGAACATAGGCAGCCGCTCCACCGCCTCGCGCAATTCGGCGGCGGCTTCCGGCGTCTCGGGCGGGGTGCCCATCAGCCAGTCGAAGCTGATGGTGCCGGGTGAGATCTGCTCGACGTTATCGACGGTGGCCAGCGACATCACCTCGTCGGCCACCACCCCGTCCATGGCCTGGATGGCCCGTGTCAGGGCATGCAGCCCGGCAAGCGACTCGGGATGGTAGATGCCCGTCTCCGGCCGCTCGCTGACCAGCCCCACCACGATGGTGTCGTAGAGGTCGAAACGCTCGGCCACGCGCGCATCGAACACCCGCGCCGGCTGGTCCGTCGCCAGCATGTTCTCGGGGTCGGTATCAATGACGATGCGCGGAATCAGTGCGCCCAGCGCCACCACCAATACCAGCAAGGCGAGAAACACCCTGCGGTAGTGGCGCATGCTGAACCGTGCGATGGTTTTTCCCATGAGCGGGGTCTCCGATGAAGCGGTGGAATCAGTCGATGTATTCCGGCGACTGGGCAAGCGGTGTATCCCCTTCGGGCTGGATGCAGAACTGCTGATAGAGCACCTGCAACAGTGCCAACGCCCTGGCGTCGGCGATACGGTAGAAGATGTGCTTGCCCTCGCGCCGGGTGGTGACCAGGCCCTGCTTGCGCAACACACCGAGCTGCTGCGAGAGGCTCGGCTGGTAAATCTTCAGCCGCGCCTCCAGGTCGCTGACGCAGAGCTCTTCCTGGCTCAGCTGACATAGCAGCAGCAGGCGATCCTCATGGGCCAGCGCCCGCAGCAGGCCAGTGGCGGATGCGGCGGCGCCNGCGCCCGCAGCAGGCCAGTGGCGGATGCGGCGGCGCCGCGCATTTCATTGATATCAAGCCGTGAGGTATCCGGCATGGTCACACTCTCTTGCACTGGGTTGACGGAAGAGTCTGCCTCACCCGCTCATGCTATATTATCATTATACTATTATATATATTGTTAGCCCCTACTCCACCATGTGACAGAATGTCGCACCCACCGTGCGGACGCGAGGTGGGCGCGATGACGACGAGACGTTCAGCGTGCGGGTAAGGCCCGAGCCCGGCCGCACACCCCATGAATACTGGTGCCGCCGCTACTCAGACCGGTGCCGAAGACGGCATAGATCACCCGCGGCGCGATGCTGGCGTATCGCCCCACCTCCGGCGGCAACCCGGCCAGCATGGCATAGGCCAGCGACTGCGGCATCAGCATGACGGTGACAATCACCGCCGCCAGCAGATCGCTCCCCAGGGTGGCTCAGCCATAGCCAGGCAGCCACTGCAGGATCGGAAGGTAGCGCCGAGGGTTCATTGATCAGTCTTGCCCGGCACCAGCTTCCAGCAACGCACGCCGCTCTTCCAGGTCATGGCCGGCTGCACGGGCCACCGCCATCAGGGCGGGAATATCACAGGTGGCGTCCTTGCAGCGGGCATGCGCCCAGAGGTGCACAGCTCGCTTGCCGGTCCTGCAAAAGGCCAGAATCGGCGAGGGTAGCGCATCGAGGGCTTGGCCGAATGCCGCGATATCAGCATCGCTGTATTCGCCCGGTTTGACCGGGATACAGCGCCACTCCAGACCCAGTTCAGCGGCCTTCTCACTCAGGGCACGGTCGTCGGGATGATCCTCGGCCTCGCCGGGACGGCGATTGCAGATCACCGCCTTGAATCCCCGCCGGGCGACCTCCTCGAGGTCCTGAGGGGCCACGGCATCGGCGATGGAAAAACCGGTCTCCAACTTTTGAATATGCATACGCTGCGTCTCCTTGACCACTCAGAATTTGTTGATCGGCACCTTGAGGTATACCTGGCCGTTGTCCTCGGGCGGCGGCATATGGCCGGCGCGCATGTTGACCTGAACCGAGGGGATAATCAGCTTCGGCATGTCGAGGGTGGCGTCACGTTCGGTACGCATCCGGACGAACTCCTCCTCGCTGATCCCTTCGTGCACATGCACGTTCTGTACGCGCTGCTCGGTCACGCTGGTTTGATGCTGATACTCCTCGCGTTCCGGTGCCTTGTAGTCGTGACACAGGAAGATTCGGGTCTCGCCCGGCAAAGCCAGCACCTTCTGGATGGAACGGTACAAGGTGCGGGCATCGCCACCGGGGAAGTCGCAGCGGGCAGTACCGTAGTCGGGCATGAACAGGGTATCACCGACGAAGGCGGTATCGCCGATCACATAGGTCAGGCAGGCAGGGGTGTGGCCCGGTGTGTGCAGCACACGCCCTTCCAGGCTGCCGATGGCAAAGGTGTCGCCCTCCTCGAAGAGGCGGTCGAATTGGCTGCCGTCCCGGGCGAACTCGGGGCCGGCATTGAAGGCCTTGCCGAAGACATCCTGCACCACGGTGATATTGGCACCGATGCCGGTCTTGCCACCCAGCGTCTCGTGCAGATAGGGCGCGGCAGAGAGATGGTCGGCATGCACGTGGGTCTCGAGAATCCACTCCACCTGCAGGTCATTGTCGCGCACGAAGGCGATGATTTCGTCGGCGGAGCGAACATCGGTGCGCCCCGCGGCGTAATCGAAATCAAGCACCGAGTCGAGAATCGCACAGGCGCTGCTCTCAGGGTCCCTCACCACATAGCTGAAGGTGTTGGTGGGTTCGTCTAAGAAGTGGGTCACGCTCGGCGTGGACATGGGCTACTACCTCCTATGAGTGTGGTTGCCTTCCAGATTGAGGTCCAGTGTAGCGCATATAACGTTATAACGTTATAACGTCTGGGCATTTGCGACTTGCAACTTTGTCACCAATAACGATAGCCGAACCACCACGACAAACGAGGCCCATCGCCGTGGATGGGCCTCTATGGCTCTCAGAAGCGCCTGTAATTACTTTTTCAGCTTGCAGGTATTGATGCCCAGCAGGCGATAGGCTGGGCAGAAATTGAGCAAACCGGTGGCCAGGGGCAGGATACCGATCCAGCCCCAGGCACCGATGACGCCGGTGAGTGCCAGGCCGATCAGCAGCGCACCGATGACGATGCGGGCGACCTTGTCGGCACTTCCGACGTTGCTTTTCATGTCCATGATGACTCTCCTTCATGGCCTTGCGCCGCCTTCCAGGCCATCAGCGGCTCGGCAGCGCTGGCGCAGGGCTTCAGAAACTGTAAACGGGGATCTTCGGGTCGCGCATCATCTCGGCCATGGGGCCGGGGGCGGCGACGCCAACGCCATCGCGGAAGTCGTCTTCGCCATGATCGCTGTTGGGCAGGTAGATGGCGCAGACGTCCACGCTGGCGCCCTCACCCATCATCATCTGCATGATACCTTCCGGGGTGACCTGCTCCATGGGATGGCCCGGCGGAGTGTTGATTCCCTCGCTGCTATAGCCCTCCAACGCCAAGTCGCCGGCGGCGTCGCAGAGCAGAATCTGCAGCTCGGTGCCCTGCTGCTGCATGGCGTTGGCGAGGATCATCGCCATGCCCTGGGTCTGCAGTGAACCGCTGGTTAGGATCACCAGAGCACGCTCTACGCTGCCTTCATGGCCGTGACCGTCGCCGTGGCTGGCAGCGAGTGCCGCACCGGAAAGACCCATGCCGGTAGCAACGGCGGCCAGGGTAAGGGTTGTCTTGATGCTCATTTACTCACCTCTCTGATGTGATTCATTGCGTTGGCATCGGTCCAGAATGTTGTTCTGAGGCCAAGTTCCTCGCCAATTATATAGCTATAAGAAATATATAAATAACCATACCCCGAGAAAGAGAGGTTAGCTTAAATCACTAGAGCTGCCAGGCGACATCGGGCCACATGTTGACATTAATCAATTTTTTCCAGCTTGAAGCTTGGCAGAACCGCACGCACCAGAGCGCCGCTTCAATCCTTCATCACAAGAGAATGCCGGTGGCGAAACCAGAGAGACATGAGCAGCTTGATGTTCATGAACTGCCGCAAAACAGGGCCGCTTGAGCGCGGCCCGGGAGAGAGGCATCGTGTTGCTCTAGCGCTCGATTCGGTCGCCGTAGGCCGGCACTTTCGCCTCGATACCACTCTCCGCCAGGGCGGACTTGAAGGCTTCCTGAGTCCCGGATTCACCGTGGACCAGGTAGAAGCGGGGGTTGTTTCGGAATGCACCGGCCCAGCACGCGAACTCGCCACCTTCTTCGTCGGCCGCGACGCCGATAGTATCGACGCTGAACTGGCAAGGGCCGAGCAACTGGACGTGCTCCACGATGAGGTAATCGCCTTACGCGATGTAATCCGCGCTCTATCACGACCACCGCCGGGGTTGTGAAACGGATTCCCGGGACATAACTGTCCGGCGTTTCGACGAACGGCGGGTGCCATCCGGCACCGTGGCGGTACAGCTTGTGTTATCGACTGCCGCCTTGGAGCGATTGGGTCGCTATTCGTCGATGCGTCGGGCCGCAGGCAAGATCAGGCTCCCACAGTGCATTTCCTGTAGAACCGGTTCACGCCAATTTCCAATGAACCGAGTCCTTGACAGGTCCATCCATGCCAGGAGCCTGACAACTCGCCTCAGCGATAGACGGGGAAGCTCGCGCAGACGCCCTCGACCTTGCCCTTCACCTTTGCTTCCAGAGCGGCGGTATCGTCCCCCCTGGCCATGGCATCGAGGATGTCGCAGATCCAACCGGCCAGTTCGCTGCACTCGGCTTCACCGAAACCACGGGTGGTGACCGCCGGAGTGCCGATGCGCAGACCGGAGGTCACGAAGGGGCTCTGGGGGTCGCCGGGCACGGCGTTCTTGTTGACGGTGATGTGGGCGCGCCCCAAGGCGGCGTCCGCATCCTTGCCGGTCAGACCCTGCTTGATCAGCGAGAGCAGGAAGAGGTGGTCTTCGGTGCCGCCGGAAACGATGTCGTAGCCGCGCTCGATGAACACACCGGCCATGGCCTGGGCATTCTTGACCACCTGCTGCTGGTAGGTTTTGAACTCCGGCTCCATGGCTTCCTTGAAGCAGATCGCCTTGGCGGCGATGACGTGCTCCAGCGGGCCGCCTTGACCACCGGGGAAGACCGCGGACTGCAGTTTCTTCTCGATCTCGGCGTCGCCTTCGCTGGAGAGAATCAGGCCGCCGCGGGGGCCGCGCAGGGTCTTGTGGGTGGTAGTGGTGACCACATGGGCGTGGGGCAGCGGGGTCGGGTAGACGCCAGCGGCCACCAGGCCGGCCACATGGGCCATGTCGACCAGAAGATAGGCACCCACCTCGTCGGCGATCTCGCGGAACTTGGCCCAGTCGATGATCTGGGAGTAGGCGGAGAAGCCGGCGATGATCATCTTCGGCTTGTGCTCACGGGCCAGTTTCGCCACTTCCGCGTAATCGATGCGACCGCTGTCGTCGATGCCGTACTGGACGGCGTTGTAGTGCTTGCCGGAGAAGTTGGGCTTGGCACCGTGGGTCAGGTGGCCGCCGGCGTCGAGGCTCATGCCCAGTACAGTATCGCCCGGTTTGACCAGCGCCTGGAACACCGCACTGTTGGCCTGGGAACCGGAGTGGGGCTGGACGTTGGCGTAGGAGGCACCGAACAGCTGTTTGGCGTAGTCGATGGCCAGCTGCTCGACGATGTCGACGTACTCGCAGCCGCCATAATAGCGCTTGCCGGGGTAGCCTTCCGCGTACTTGTTGGTCAGCTGGCTGCCCTGGGCTTCGAGAACGCGGGGACTGGCATAGTTCTCGGAAGCAATCAGCTCGATATGTGCTTCCTGGCGAGCGACCTCTTTTTGCATCGCATCGAACAAGACATCATCGAAACCGGCAATCGTCATGTCACGGCTGAACATCGGCGGGGAACCTCGCATCACGGGGGGAATCAGGATGCGCCATGATACCCCAGCCCATGGCGGCTTTCACTTGAAAGGCCGTCATGGGCAGCAGCACCATTTCTCATGCAGGCTTTAGAGGGTGTCTACAAATTACTGCGCTCGGTCATGCTGCGTTGAAATCACCTTCAAAATACTCATTTACACTTCGTAAACTCCGCTTTTTCAGCTGATTTCGCCTTGCCTGGCCTTCGCTCGTGACTTTTGTAAACACCCTCTTAGCCCTGCTGCTGCATCAACGAGTTTCCACCTTCATGGAAAGCTTGTCCGGCAGCCCCAGCGGGTCGACCATGTAGGTGGCCATGGTGCTTTCAGAAGGCAGGGTGACGCTGATTTCAAGCTCATCGGCCGCGCCTTCCAGCAGCTCCACCAACCCCATCAGGACCGACTGGACCTGAGGGCCGAACATCATGCCGAGCCCTCGGGCCTGGGTGCGCGCCTGCTCTATGTACTGCGACTCGGTCACCCCTTCCATGGCCGCCCCAAGGGTGGCCAGGCGACCGAAGAGCCCCTGATTCGCAAGCGACAGGCGAATGTCGCCCCCCAGCAGGGTCGCGGCTTCCAGCCAGTCGATATCGGCAAAGACATCAGCAGGCTCCACACCCTGCGGCAGCACCACCGGCAGGTTGATGTCTAGCATCAAACTCAGCGCATCATGCAGCTCGATACGGCTGTCGCTGATCAGAACATTATGTTCGGCGCCCTCCTCCCAGCTTCCCAGGAAGGCAGCGTCGACACGCAGCTCACCGGTACCGTCGGTCAGGACGTTACTGGCCATCCGCAGCTCGGTCCGCTCGTCTTCCGGCGCCATTTCGATCATGCGCGCCAGGTTGATATGGAAGCCTTCGAGGCGCACCCCTCCCTCACCGTCGGAGAAGTCGCCATCGACATCCAGCAGCGATAGGCTGCCGACCAACTGGTCGGACTCGACCGTGAAGTCGCGCAGCACCAGCGAGTCCAACTGCTCCTCACCGTCGATATCCAACCCGCTCAGGCCTTCGAAGCGAAGGGAGGCCAGTGTGAATGAGCCGGAGCCGAACTCGTCGAGGTCTTCCCCCGAACCCGCCACGCCGATAATTTCCAGCATGCCAATGGCGTCGTTCGACAGCGACTGGCCACGCACCCTGTCGATGGTCATGCGGCCTTGGCTAGCCTTGAAAGGCGTACCGTAAAAGAGATCCTCGGCAATTTCCGAGGCCAGGTCGATGACGATGTCATCAATGGCCAGGCTGCCGATGCGAACTTCTTCCGCCGCCAGGCTGTCGTCCAGGGCAAAGACCGCTCGCGAAGGCTTGCCGAGCACGATACGCTCGGCACTCATCAGCATCAGCTCGGTGAGACTATCCTCGATGCGCACGCCTTTCAGGGTGACCTCGTCGGGGCTGTCGTAGTTCCCGCTGACCTCATAGCTGTCGATTAGCAGACGCTCACCCTCCTCGGACTCGAAGACGACGTCTTGGGCCGTGACGCGGGAGCGCAGCATGGCACTGGAGACGTCGCCAACCTCGACGCTGCCATGGCCGCCGAATAGGGTACGAAGTTCGGTTTCGAGACGCTCGGCATCGGCGAACACCGCCCCAGAAGCCCCCATCAGCGTGGCAAAAACCATGGCGGAACCAAGGCGCAAAGCACCTGGACTTGGTGCATTCATCAACGTCACCTCCTATGTGATGGTAAAACAGCGAGCCTAACAGCCGGCGCCTTTACATAGTGTAACCAGAAAATCCGCCTCCGACTTCCTTCACCGGCGATGCCTATCAATGCTCGGCCAACGCGTGACGGCAATCCGCCAGCCTGCAAGCCGCCTTCGTTCAAGCTTCGCCGAGCAGGCCCAGGCTCTCCATCGGCGTCTGGCGACGCACACTGCGCGACAGCGCATGGCCGATTACACCGATGACCAGCGCGCCGCCCAGCGGCAAGGCCAGCCAAAGGCCCCAGTGAATGCGTGGCGCCAGGTCGAACCAGGCGAGATAGATCCCTGCTGCGGCCAGCTCGGCAAGCAGCGCCCCCATCAAGCCACTGGCGAAACCGAGTATTGCGAACTCGGCCCCCTGCACCCGCGAAATCAGGCGGTCACCGGCGCCGAATACGCGAAGCAGGCCGCTCTCATGAGCACGGGTCGGGCGGCTGGCGGTAAGGGCCGCATACAGCACGCTGACGCCGGCCAGTAGCACGAAGCCGAGCACGAACTCCACTGCCCGGGTCACCTGAGTCAACAGGTCGCGCACCTGGCCGAGGATCGCTTCGACATTGAGCAGCGAGACGCCCGGAAACTCGCTAACCAGCGCCCTGCTGATATCGTCACGCTCACGGTCGAGGTGGAAGGCGGTGATGTAGCTGTGACTGAAACTCTCCAGCACATCGGGCGGGAAGATCACGAAGAAATTGGGGCGAAAGCTGTCCCAGTCCAGGTCGCGCAGGCTGGTGATTTCGCCGACGATCACCTCGCCACCGATGGTGAAAGACATGCTATCGCCCAGCCCCAGCCCCAGCCGCTCGGCCAGGCCATCCTCTATCGAGATCGGCACCCGGCCTTCGGCAAGCGTGGGTGACCGGTCGAACCATTGGCCGGCCACCAGGCGGTTGCCCACCGGCAGCGTCTCGCGCCAGGTGAGGTTGAGTTCACGGCGCAGCGAACCATCGCCGCGGGCATCGGCCGGCACCGCATCACGCGGGGCCTGGTCGTTGATCGCCGTGATGCGTCCGCGCACCATCGGATAGAGGGTGGTGCGCTCGTCCACGGCATCGTCCAGGGTATCGATGAAGGCGTCGCGCTCACCGGGCTGGATATTGATGGCGAAGTAGTTCGGCGTGTCCTCGGGCAACTGGTCCTGCCAGGTACTCAACAGGTCGCCGCGCACCAGGGCAATCATCGCCATGGCGGCAAAGGTCACCGAGAAGGCCAGCAGTTGACCGAGGCTGGCGCTGCGACGCCGCGCCAGCTGGCGCGCCCCCAGGCGCAGCGCCTGACGCTTGCCACCACCGGCAGACGGCATCTGTGCCACCAGGCGTAGCACCAGTGACAGCAGCAGCCACCCAAGCCCCCATAGCAGCACCAGCATCACCAGGCCGCCCACCAGCAGGCCGAAGGCCAACTGTGGGTCGCCGGAGTAGAGCCACAGCAAGCCACCGAAAACCAGGCTGGCCACGCCCACCACCAACCACGCCGATGCGGGCAGCGGATCGAGCTCGCGACGCAACACCTTGAGCGCGCTGACGCGCTTGAGGCGCATCAATGTGGGTCCTGCGAACCCGACCAGCACCGCCAGCGCCGTCAACACGCCCAGCAGCAGCGGCAGTGGCCCCGGGGGTGGCAACTCCATGGGCAGGAAGGCGGTCAGCAGCCACAGCAACCCGGCCTGGCCGACCAAACCCAGCAGCGCTCCCACCACGGAGGCGGCCAGGCCGAGCCACAGCAGCTGCAGGGCAAACAGCTGGGTCAGCTGACGCTGCGTGGCGCCAAAGCAGCGCAGCAGCGCCGCGGTATCGAGATGCCGCTCGACGTAGCGTCGCGTGGCCATGGCCACCGCCACACCGGCCAGCAGCACCGCGGCGAGCCCGGCCAGGCTCAGGTACTGCTCGGCCCGCGACAGTGCATTGCCCAGCTGTGGTCGATCGCGCCGAACGTCACGCACTTCCACGCCATCGGCAGTCAGCCCGCGTAACCTCGGCAGCACCGCATCGACCGCACTCGGCACCCCCTGAGCGAGCAGCGAGAACTCGACGCGGGAGCCGGGCTGCACCAGGCCGCTCGCCTCGATATCGGCTTGGTGCATCATCAGTCGCGGATTGAAATTGGCGAAGCCGCCAGACTGGTCCGGTTCGCGTTCGACCAGGGCGGTGACCTGGAGGTGAGTTCGGCCTACCTGCACGCGATCGCCGAGCTCGACTTCCAGCAGTTGTGCCAGGCGCGGCGCCAGCCAAGCCTCACCGGGAGCCGGACCGCGCGCAAGCCGCTCGACACCCGCTCCGCGGTCGACATGGACCTCGCCGTAGAGGGGATAATTGTCGTCGACAACCTTGAGGCTGGCCGGCTGGAAGGCCTCTTCATGACTGGCCATGGAGACCATGCCGACCTGCTCACTCAGGGTCAGCCCGGCCTCCTGCAGTATCTGGCGCAGTGCATCCTCGAACGGCCGTGCCTGCTCGAGTACCAGATCACCGCCCAGCAGTTGCCCGGCCTGCCGCTCAAGGCCACGTTCCATACGATCGAGAAAGAAACCGATCATGGTCGAGGCGGCCACCGCCAGGGCCAGCGCGATGAACAGTGCGCGCACGTCGGCGGCACGCAGGTCGCGGCGCGTACCGCGCAATGACAGTGCCAGGGCACCCATTCCACGCCGCGCCTTGGCAGGCCCAGATGCAGTACCCACGGCGTCGATCATGCCTGCACCTCGTCCAGATCCAGTGGCGCGAGGCGCCCCTCTTCCAGTTGCATGCAGCGATCACAGCGCCGCGCCAGAGCGTAGTCGTGGGTCACCAGCACTAGGGTGGTGCCCGCCTCGCGGTTCAGGGCAAACAGCAGGTCGATGATGCGACCGCCCGTAGCATGATCGAGGTTGCCGGTGGGCTCGTCGGCAAAGACCAGCTGAGGTTCGGTGACAAAGGCCCTGGCCAGCGCGACGCGCTGCTGCTCGCCGCCGGAGAGCTGCTTGGGCAAGTGGCTGAGCCGCTCGCCGAGGCCGACCCTAGCCAACCAGTCGCGGCCGCGCTGCTCGCTGTCGGCAAGCGGCGCCAGCTCCAGCGGCAGTAGCACGTTCTCCAGCGCAGTAAGGGTCGGCAGCAACTGGAAGTTCTGGAACACGAAACCCACCTTGCCAGCACGCAGGCCGGCACGGCCATCCTCATCAAGGCTCGCCAGCGACACACCGAACAGGGTCAATTCGCCACTGGTCGGCTGGTCGAGCCCGGCCAACAGCCCGAGAAGGGTCGACTTGCCGGCGCCGCTGGCTCCGAGGATCGCCAGCGTTTCTCCAGGGAACACTTCGAGGTCAAGGGCACTCAGAATGGTCAGCGGTCGTTCGCCGCTGGTTACCTGCTTGCCCAGGCCGCGGGCGTGTAGAATCGTGGATGAGCTGATTCTCGAGGAGTCTGACATGACTAGAGGTATCCCTGTGCTGCTGTCTTTGTTCAATCACCTGGGCCGACGGTTGGGCCACTGCCTTGGCGCCAGTGTGCTGGGCCTGATGGCACTCGCTGTCTCGCCGGTGGCACTTGCCGACGATACCCCAACGCTGCTGGTCATGGGCGACAGCCTCAGCGCCGCGTACGGCATCGAGCAGGATGAAGGTTGGGTCAGTCTGCTGGAAGCGCGTCTCGACGGAAAGGCGGAAGTGGTCAATGCCAGCATCAGCGGTGAGACGAGCAGTGGCGGCGCAAGCCGACTTCCCGACCTACTCGGACAGCATGAGCCCGACATCGTTCTGCTCGCACTGGGCGGCAACGACGGTCTGCGAGGCCTGCCACCGAGCCAGTTGGAGGCCAATCTCGGCGCCATGATCGAGGCCAGTAGCCTAGCCGGTGCCGACGTGCTGCTGCTCGGCATCGACATCCCCCCGAACTATGGCCAGGCCTACCGCGATGCCTTTACCGGCGTCTTCTTCCGGCTCGCCGATTCCTTCGAGCTGGCCCTGCTGCCTTTCCTGCTCGAAGGGGTGGCGCTGGAGAAGGGGATGATGCAGTCCGACGGCATTCACCCGACGCCCCTTGCCCAACCGATCATCCTCGACAATTTATGGCCCGAGCTCCTGCCGCTGCTGGAGCGCAACGGCGTAGCTGGTTCCTTGTCCGACGGCTGACCAGGCCCTGTGCACAAGCAGCCTCTCACGACGTCGCCGGCACCGGGCTTTTCTGCCACTGCTGGAGCCCCAGCCCACCGAGAATCAGCGTCAGCCCCACCAGGGTGGAGGGCAGGATCGGCTCACCGACCACCAGGAACAGCAGCAGCAGCGATACCGGCGGCGACAGGAAAATCAGGTTGGACACCCTGGCGGTACGCGATACCCGATGTACCGCCAGTTGCCACAGCACGAAGGCGATGCCCATCTCGAACAGCCCCACATAGACCCCCGCTGCCAACCCCTTCCAACCCAGCCAGGAGAAACCGGGGCCGAGCAGCATCAGCAGGGTAAGCACCGGCAGCGCGACCGTGAAGTTCTGCCATTGGGCAACCAATGGCGGGCGATGATCGCGGGCATTCAGCAACCAGTACAGCGCCCACAGCAGCGTCGAGGCCAGCGCCATGCCCACGCCGAGGGGGTCGGCGAAGGCGACGTCGAAGACCGCTCCCCGTGTCGCGATGACCCAGACCCCGGCGTAGGCGATCAGACCGGCAAGGATATCGACCCGGGTCAGGCGCTGGCCGAGAATCGGCACCGCCAGGAAGGCCATGGCCAGCGCCCAGGTATAGTTGAGCGCCATCGCCTCCTGGCCCGGCAGCCGGTCGTAGGCACCGAACAACAGGAGATAATAGGCAACCGGGTTCATCAACCCGGCCCAGGCGGCCGTTCGCCACCCCTGCGACAGCGCCTGGCCCAGCCGGCCCTGGCGTACCATCAGAATGCCGATCAGCGCCCAGGAGACCAGTGAGGCGAGCCAGATCAGCTCCAGTGGCGACATGTAGGCAAGCGCGATCTTGAACGCCGTAGCCACCGTGGACCATAACGCCACGGCGCCAAGGCCGAACAGTATCGCCTGGCGATCGCGGTCAGGGTGGGCAGGCCTCACCGGTCGATATGCCCGAGATCGCGCCCCGGATCGAGCCGGTCCCGGACCCGCTGCTTGAGCTCTTTGCTATCGGGGAAGCCGCCGTCCCGCTTGCGCTCCCAGAGCGACTCGTCGTTGAAGAACACCTCGAAACAACCGCCATGGGACGGCACCAGCGCCACCTCCTCGAGGTCCTCGCCGAAGGTGGAGAGAAGCTCCTGGGCCAGCCAGGCGCTGCGCAGCAACCACTGACACTGGGTGCAGTAGTGGATGCGGATACAAGACATGTCGGCCTCCCTGTCGCAACAATGATGGTTCCGATAATAACAGCCAAGGAGCCTGCATGGCTGAACGCGAGGTCAGTCAGTCCCGCCTCTACGAATGGTCGACCGGTAACAGGGACAGCCGGATGTGTCGTGACAACCGCGGGTAATGATTGTCAACGTGCCGCTGGCTGGCCATGATATATCATCGAAACGAGCCGTATCGGCTAACCGATAGCCAGGACCCGAGACAGGAACGCCTTGTATGAAACGATCCTCACTGATCAGCCCGGAACTGCTCGAGCGCATCGTAGATGCCTCGGTGGACGGCGTCGTCGTCGCCGAGCAGGAGGGCGACGAGAACATCCTGATCTACGTCAACAAGGGCTTCGAACGACTCACTGGCTACAGTGCCGACGAGATCCTCTATCGCGACTGCCGCTTCCTACAGAACGAGGATCGAGACCAACCAGCCCTTGTCAACATTCGCAAGGCCCTCGAGGAGGGACGCCCCTGCCGTGAGGTGCTGAGAAACTATCGCAAGGACGGCACCCTATTCTGGAATGAGCTGTCGATCACGCCCCTTTATGACGAAGAGGACAAGCTCACCTACTACATCGGCGTACAGAAGGACGTCACCGAGCGTGTCGAGTCCCAACGAGAACTCGAGCGACTGAAGGCTGAATACGGCCTCTCCTGAGGCAGCCCCTTCAAGCCAAAAAAACGTCGAACAGAGCTTGCTCTTGGAGCCCGGCGGATATATATAGCCGTCAGGTACCGACGTATCGGCACCCATGACGCTTCTGGTCCGTCGCTTCGGACGCGAAGCGAATGCTTGAGATGTGTCGACCGCAGAGCCGGTCGTCATCGGGCCATGGAGGATGTCACATGAGCCAAGAGTCCCTGATCAACGATTCTCACGAGGATGAGCAGGATTTCCTCGAAGCCGTCAACGATGACGATTATACCCGCCCCCGGGCTTCCAGCCGACATGAGACCCTGCGCGCCCGTCGCCGTGTCGAGGCGCTGCTGGAAGAGCGACGGCTGAAGCGCGCCATCGAAGACGACTGGATGCTGCACGACGAAGAGGACGAATAGTTCGCAACTGACCACACCCCAAGGGCAAAGGCCGGCGCAATGCTGGCCTTTGCCCTGCCCGGCCACTATCATCATGGCCACTGAAACCCTCAACCCAGTGGAACTCCATGGCGCAATATGTCTACACCATGAATCGGGTGGGCAAGGTCGTACCCCCCAAGAAACAGATTCTCAAGGATATCTCGCTCTCCTTCTTCCCGGGCGCCAAGATCGGTGTGCTAGGCCTCAATGGGTCGGGAAAATCGACCCTACTGCGCATCATGGCTGGCGTCGACAAGGAGCATGAAGGCGAAGCGCGCCCCATGCCCGGCATCAATATCGGCTATCTGCCCCAGGAACCGGAACTCGACGACGAGAAAAGCGTGCGCGAGACCGTAGAGGAAGCCCTGGGGGAAATCCAGGAGGCCCAGGCCAAGCTCGATGCCGTTTACGCCGCCTATGCCGAACCGAATGCCGACTTCGACGCCTTGGCCAGTGAGCAGGCGCGGCTCGAGAACATCATCGAGGCCGCCGATGCGCACAACCTTGAGCGCAAGCTGGAAGTGGCCGCCGAAGCGCTGCGCCTGCCGCCCTGGGATGCCCGTGTCGGCAACCTTTCCGGTGGTGAGCGCCGCCGCGTAGCGCTGTGCAGGCTGCTGCTGGCCAGCCCTGACATGCTGCTGCTCGATGAGCCCACCAACCACCTGGATGCGGAATCCGTGGCCTGGCTGGAGCGCTTCCTGCACGACTATTCGGGCACCGTGGTGGCCATCACCCACGATCGTTACTTCCTCGACAACGTAGCCGGCTGGATTCTCGAGCTCGACCGTGGCCAGGGCATCCCCTTCGAGGGCAACTACTCCCAGTGGCTGGAATCGAAAGAGAAGCGCCTGGAGCAGGAAGCCAAGCAGGAGGCCTCTCGCCAGAAGGCGATCAAGCACGAACTGGAGTGGGTACGCAGCAACGCCAAGGGCAGGCAGGCCAAGAGCAAGGCACGCCTCAACCGATTCGAGGAGATGCAGTCGGGTGATTTCCAGAAGCGTAACGAGACCAACGAAATCTATATTCCGCCCGGCCCACGCCTGGGCGACAAGGTCATCGAGTTTCATGGCGTCTCGAAGCGCTTCGACGACAAGCTGCTCTACGAGGACCTGACCTTTACCGTCCCCCAGGGCGCCATCGTGGGCATTGTCGGTGGCAACGGTGCCGGCAAGTCGACTCTGTTCAAGCTGATTGAAGGCAAGGAACAGCCCGACAGCGGCGAGGTGGTCGTCGGCGATACCGTCGAGATCGCCTATGTCGAACAGCTGCGCGATGCACTGGACGACAAGCAGACAGTATGGGAAGCGGTTTCCGACGGCCAGGACATACTCAACATCAACGGCTACGAGGTCTCCTCACGGGCCTACGTCGGTCGCTTCAACTTCAAGGGTAACGATCAGCAGAAGTTTCTCAAGGACCTCTCCGGCGGGGAACGTGGCCGCCTGCAGCTGGCTCAGACCCTCAAGCAGGGTGCCAACGTGCTGCTGCTCGACGAGCCCTCCAATGACCTGGATATCGAAACCCTGCGCGCGCTTGAGGAAGCCCTGCTCGCCTTCCCGGGTTGTGCCATGGTGATCTCCCACGATCGCTGGTTCCTCGATCGAATCGCCACCCACGTGCTCGCCTTCGAGGGCGACTCCCAGGTGGTCTTCTTCGAGGGCAACTACACCGACTACGACTTGGATCACCGCAAGCGGATCGGCAACGACACACCGCATCGCATGAAGTACAAGCGCATCGACGCCTAAAGCCTCTCACGATACGCTTGCCATCAAGCCCCGCCCTACACAAGGCGGGGCTTTTTGGTACATTGAAAGCGGACCTGACCCAGGAGGAATGTCAGATCGACTCGTAACCCATCGCCGAAAAGGATTTCCGATGATCACAGCACTTTACTACCCCATAAAGATAGTCAAGGCGTACCGCCAAAGCATCGCTTACATACCCAGCTTGCTGGCGCTGGGGTATTTCTTGCTGGGATTGGCAGCGGTAGTGCCAGAAGAAGGGCTGATTCCATTACCTGTTACGTTCGAATTCTTGCACTTTACCGACACCGAAACGCGCCGCACGCTGCTAGCAACCTTGCTCACCGGTATGGTCTCGCTGATGGTCTTCAGCTTCTCGATGGTCATGTCGGTGCTCTCCCAGGCTGGCGGCAATTTTTCTCACAAGATGGTTTTCGGCCTGGTAACCAAACGGCATCATCAATGGGTACTTGGGCACTACCTGGGTACCATTCTTTATGTTCTGATGCTGCTGATGATGCCGGGAAGCGACGATTCGCCAGGCTTATGGGGTTCGTTGCACGCCTACTTGGGTGCAGTGATGGTGATTCACTGCCTCGCGCTATTCGTCTATTTTATTCACAAGGCTTCACAGTCAGTGCAAGTCAATTCGGTTACCGCCAGCCTTCATCAAGCCACAACCCATTCACTGAGCCGCATGAAAGCACGCCAGCAAGCGGCACGATTCGAGCATTTGTCCCAGGTCAAACCGGCCACTACCACGCACTTTGTCATCGCTTCAGACAAGACCGGCACGATCCAGCGGGCGGATTTCGAGAAACTTGTCGAGTTGGCCACTCATAAACAAGCCATCTTGTATTTTAACGTTTCATTGGGCGATTTCGTTCTGAAGGGTTATCCCTTGCTGCGCGTCGAAGCGGCGGCTCCCCCGGACGAAGAATGGATCCGAGAAGTGCTGGCGCAGATCGTGCATGGGCAGGCCGAATCGATCGAAGATTCGCATGTGCATGGGTTGACCCAGCTGATGGAGATCGCCATCAAGGCGCTGTCACCCGGCGTGAACGATCCCGGCACTGCCCTGTTATGTATCAACCATTTGACAGACTTATTGCGGCAAAGGCTCAACTTCACCCCCTGCAATGCACTGGTGGATGAGCAGGATAAGCTTCGCGTCACATGGCCTACGGAAGACTTCGATAGCCTGCTATATCGCATAATCACGCCGATTGTATGCTACGGTCACAAGGACTTGTCGATTGGCCTGAGCCTGCTCGAGGCACTGAAGACGCTGTCTCTCTTTGCCGAAAATGCACAGAGAGAAAGTTTACAGCAGCAGGCTGATAGAGTGATCGAGATGCTGAACCGGGCGGCCCAGCATCATCTCGATCGTGATTTTATCAATAAGAAGCTTAATAGCGGCGAGCACCGATTGATACTGCCAGATTCGCTAGTCGCCGCATCTGTGCATAACTCGGAATAATCAACCCCGCTCGCGAATCAAAAGCACGATGAGTAGCAAGATAGACAGAAAAAAACAGAATTTTGGCGATGCTGGTGGCAGCACCTGCAATGCCGGTGAAACCGAGCACCCCCGCGATGACGGCGGTGATTTTGCCTCAACTATTGGGATGGTCTAGTTACCGCCGCACGTCATCCAGTGTATCCGACAGCTATCCTCGGTCGACCATCCCCTTGCATCGACCCTCCTTCAATAGAATCCCGGCTCCCCGGCGGGACGGGTTTTGAAACGACGGTGCAGCCACATGTACTGCTCGGGATGCTTGCGAATGGCGCCTTCGATGCAGGCGTTCACCTGGGTTGCATCCTGCACTTCGTCGCCGCTGGGGAAGTTCTCCAGCGGCGGCAAATATTCCAGAGTATAAGTAGTATTGTCAGGATTGCGATGGAAAATCAGCGGTATCACTGGCGCGCCCGTCATACGGGCAATCTTGGCTGTCAGCTTGACCGTGGCGGCATCAATACCGAAGAAGGGAGCAAAGACGCTGGCCTTGGAACCAAAGTCTTGATCTGGAGAGTACCATACGGCATGGCCTGACTTGATTCGTTTCACAACCCCTCTCAAATCACGCCGATCCAGTGTCGCATCGAAATATTTCTTTCGTGCCTGACCCATGAAACGGTCGAAGAGCGGATTATCATGAGGCCGGTAGACCGCATCCGCCCGAAAGAACAGCGAGTGCAGCGCCGCACCCAGATCAAGCGTGGAGAAATGTATGCCGAGGATCAGCGCGCCCTTACCCTCGGCCTCAAGGCGGGCTCTGTGCTCCTGGCCCTTGAAAGTCACCCGATGGCGTAGATGCCTGGGGTCGCGACACCAGCCGGTAGCAGTCTCGAGAAGGCCGATGCCGTTGGCCTTGAAGGTATCGAGCGCCAGCTTGTCGCGCTGAGCGTCGCTTAGTTCGGGATAACAGAGTCGCAGGTTGGTGCCGACGATATGCCGACGGCGCGGCACTACCTTCCAAGCCAACAGGCCAAGCCCGCGGCCGATAGCCAGCTTTAGCCGCCAGGGAAGCCAGGCTCCGACTCGCATGCAGCCGATGGCCAGCCAGGTCGGCCAGAAGCGCGGGTGAGCAAATGAGGAAGGCCAGTTACGCTTGGACATGCCAGCTCCACTCGAACAAAAGGCGCATCATACCGCGCCCCCTTCTGCCGCTGAAGTCGAGACTGTAAGACGTTGCCATTGTTGTCATAGGCATGTCTCGCCGCCCAGGCCACGATAACGGCGTGGCACCCTGGGAAGCACGCCGGTAAGCAGGGTATAGCTTATGGTGTCGCAGTGGCGTGCCACCGTATCCACCGACAGCACCCCGCCATTGCATGCCCGCCCCCACAGCACCACTTCGCTACCGATATCGGCCTCGGGAATGTCGGTGACATCCACGGTGAGCATGTCCATGGACACCTTGCCGGCGATAGTGGCTCGCTGACCGGCCACCAACACAGGCGTGCCATCTACGGCGTGGCGGTCGTAGCCGTCGCCATAACCGCAGGCCACCACCGCGATACGCGACGGCCGCGGTGCTCGCCAGCGCCCGGCATAGCCGACCGCCTCGCCGGACTTCAAGTCGCGCATGGCAATGATCTCAGAGCGCAGCGTCATCACCGGTTTCAGGCGTCGAGTCACGTCGCTGGGAACTTCCAGGGGATCGCTGCCGTAGAGCATGACCCCGGGGCGCACCCAGGCCTGATGTGCTTCTGGCCAGGCCAGGGTCGCCGGCGAATTGGCCAGGCACAGGGGCGCATCGAGACGCTTGGCCAGTTGCTGCATGCAGGCGAGCTGTTGACGAAAATAACCGGCATCGACAGCATCGGCGGTGGCGAAGTGACTCATCAGCTGCACCGCTGTGACACACCCGGGGCTCCCCGCGAGGCACTGCCAGACACCGACAGCCTCCTCGGGGGTGAACCCCAGGCGATGCATGCCGGAGTCGACCTTAAGCCAAACCGGGATCGGCCTGGCAGGGCGGTGCGCCAGCAAGGCGCTGACCTGCCACTCGCTATGCACCGCCAACCACAGGTCCAGCGCTTCGACGCGGGCCAGTTCAGCCGCCTCGAAAATTCCCTCGAGCAGCACGATGGGGGTCTCGATTTGACCCTGGCGCAGTGTCTCAGCCTCCTCGATGCAGGCAACTGCAAAGGCAGGAGGCCTGACATCGGCCGGCAAGGATTCAAGCGCCGCCGCACAGGCCACGCTGCCATGACCGTAGGCGTCGGCCTTGATCACCGCCAGCGCAAGGCTGTGAGGCGCCAGCTCACGAGCTAGACAGTAGTTGTAACGCAGGGCGTCAAGATCGATGTCAGCGACCAGTGGCCTTGCCATGGGAACCTCCGCATAAACAGCAGTAACGCGGAATTATCTTCTATATCATTGCCATAATCACGAAAAGAACCACCGATTTCCCGGTGGCTCTTCGAAAATAATTCCAAGACTCAACAACATTCTAGTCAAACTTCATGCTAGCGGTCTTCATGAAGGTGCCCGGGGGCGCTCGCCAATGTTCATGACCGGACTGTCATTGGCCTCATCCGGCAGCTCGAGAGAGACGCTCTCCTCATCGGAGAGCCAGGCATTGACGGCCTGGATGGAGTCCGCCCCCAGCAGCCCCGCCTGCAGCTGTAGCTGCAGCAAACCCAACACATAGTCATAGCGGGCTTCGGCATGCTCGGCGATGGCGTTGAACAGACTCTGCTCGGCATTGAGCACGTCGACGATATTTCGTGTCCCCACCTCGTAACCCGAACGCGTCGCTTCCAGGGCGCTCTGGTTGGAAATGATCGCCTGGCGGCGAGCCTCGACGGTCTCTACATCGTTGTTGACACGGGTAAACAGTGAGCGTACCTGCTGGATGGTATCGCGCCGCTGCGCCTCGAAGTCGTACTGGGTAGCCTCGAGCAGGAACCCGCTCTGGCGGATCTGCGCCTCGGTCGATCCGCCCGTATAGAGCGGAACGCTGGCACGTAGTCCCACCTGGCTTTCGGAATTGTAGTTCGTCCCTGTGCGGTCGCTGTCGGACCAGCCATACGTTGCGAAGGCCGAGACCATCGGGCGCTGGCCGGCCCGGGAAATGTCCACCTGGCTCCTGGCCACCTCGATACCGGCCTGGGCCATCAGCACCATTGGACTGTTATCCATGGCGAGCGTCACCCAGTCCTCGCGATCGCCCGGCTCGGGCGGCACGATGGGAATATCCTCATCCAGAGTATCAATGCTGTCATAGCGATGACCGGTCAGCCGCTCCAACGCCTCGAAGCTGACCTGCATGGCGCTTTCTGCCGCGATACGCTGAGCCCGCGCCAGATCGAAGGAGGCCTGGGCCTCGTGTACGTCGGTAATCGCGATGAGCCCTACCTCGAAACGTTCGCGGGTCTGCTCCATCTGGCGACTGATGGCAGTTTCCTGTGCCCGTCGGGCGCTGAGGATATCGTGGGCCCGAAGAATCTCGAAATAGGCGTCGGCTACAGTGAAGAGCAGTTGCTGCCTGGCCACATCCAACGACAAAGCATTGCGGTCGATCTCACGCTCGGCCCGCTCTAACTGGGCATGGCTCGCCGGGTTGTACAATGCCTGCTCAGCTTCAAAAGTGAATGCAGCACTATTGATGGTATCGTCTTGTTGAATTACGCCTAACGGCTGGGTTTGAGTCGGTGGAGCGGGACTATAATCACGTTCATGTACTGCGCTTCCACGAACTAGTATCTGCGGTAACAGAGTGCCGCGCTGCACGTCCCGGGCGGCCTCGGTGGCCAGATAACCGGAGCGTGCGGAGGCCAGTTCGGCATCGTTCTCAAGGGCATCCTGGGCAATGGTCCAGAGGTCGGCGCCTTGTGCGCTGCCGGCCATAGACAGAGTGACTAACGCCGCTATCCAGCGCTTGTGGAAGCAACGTGATGAGGCTGGGCGAGACATGTTCGACGGTTCCCTTGACGACAAGACGCGCCCCTAATACCACAAGGCGCGACGATGATCCGCTGTGGTGCATCTATTAACTGTACTGGCTTGGATGGGCCGCCGGACAGCCCTGCCAAGCCCTAGAGCAAGAACTATTCGAAGATGGAATCCATCGACAGGTTCTGTTTTTCCAGCACCCGGCGCAGCTTCTTGAGCGCCTCCACCTGTATCTGCCGTACCCGTTCACGGGTCAGGCCGATTTCATCGCCGACCTCCTCCAGCGTCGCGGCCTCGTGACCGCGTAGGCCGAAGCGGCGTATCACCACTTCAGTCTGCTTTTCAGTCAATTCCGCCAGCCAGTCATCGACATGCTGTTTGACGTCGCCGACGACCAGGCTCGACTCGGGGCCCTGGTCATTGTCGTCGGCGAGAGTCTCGATCAAGGGTTTGTCACTCTCACCGCCCATCGGATAGTCCACCGACGAAACGCGCTCATTGAGCCCCATCATCTTCTTGACCGCTTCCACCGGCTTGTCGAGGTGCTCGGCAATTTCCTCGGCGGTGGCCTCGTGGTCGAGCTTCTGAGTCAGCTCGCGGGCCGCCCGCAGATAGATATTGAGTTCCTTGACTACGTGGATCGGCAGGCGAATAGTGCGCGTCTGGTTCATCAGTGCCCGCTCGATGGTCTGGCGAATCCACCAGGTGGCATAGGTGGAGAAACGGAAGCCACGTTCGGGATCGAATTTTTCGACGGCACGAATCAGGCCGAGATTGCCCTCCTCGATCAAGTCGAGCAGAGTCAAGCCACGGTTGAGATAGCGTCGGGCGATCTTGACCACCAGGCGCAGGTTGGATTCGATCATCCGCGATCGGCCGGCAGGATCGCCCTTCTGGGCAAGGCGGCCGAAGTAGACCTCTTCCTCCGGCGTCAGCAAGGGAGAGAAGCCTATTTCGTTGAGATATATCTGGGTGGCATCGAGGCTATGATGATAGTGCTTGTCCTCGCGATTCAGAGCCTTCTCGAACGCCTCCTCATCCCTGGCAACACTTTCATCATCGGCTCCGAGCTCCTGCTCGGCCTCGGTGACATCCTCTAGATTCACGTCCTGAAGGTCCCTTTCAAGCATGCTCATCGGTTGCTACCCCGTTGTTTCGTCCTGAGGTGCCGGCTTGCACCTGACACCATCTTTCGGTACGCAGGTTCTATTGTTATGTGGTTCACGGCGACGATGACGCCGCCGTGCCGCCCAGTAGATGGCCCGAAACGAAAGTTTATCGCTCCGGCAGATAGTTCAGGGGATCCTGAGGCTGGCCATCCTTACGCACCTCGAAATGCAGCCTGACACTTTCGGCGTCGCTGTCGCCCATAGTGGCGATGACTTCACCGGCCTCGACCACATCGTTCTCACTTACCCTGAGAGTGTCGTTGTGGGCGTAGGCACTTAGGTATTGATCGTTATGCTTGAGCAGGATGAGGTTGCCGTAGCCTCTCACTCCGCTGCCCGCATAGACCACGATACCCGGACCGGCTGCTCTGACAGGTTGCCCCTTTTGCCCGTCGATATCAATGCCGGCGGTGATACTTCCCCCTTCACCGAAATGACCGATCAGGGTGCCATCGGCCGGCCACCGCCAATCGACCTCTTCCACCGGGGTGTAACTTCGACCTGCACGTTCAGGTTGTTGTTCCGGCGCACCCGCCACTTGGGTGCCGGCATCCGGTTCGGCGGCGGCCTGCACGGCTGGCGCTGGCGCCGGCGACTCGGCCACTTCCGGCTCCGCGACTGCTTCAAGCATTGGTTCGGGCTCGCGCTCCTGCTCTGGCTGGCGCTCTGCAGGGGCCTGGGTAGCGGCGGCGATCTGGCCGGCACTCTCCACCGCCGCCTGGCGAGGGCTCGTTACATCTTCCTCCAGTGGCTCGACGGTCAAGCGACGGGTACGCTCGATGGCCTCGTCATCGGGCAATAGCCAGTCGGTATCGCCAGTTGCGGCGGCACCGCCCAAGGCGGTGGCCGTGGCGACATCCACATCACGCTGACCACGCGTGTCATCGGCACGGAGGCCTACGACACCGCTCCCATCTAACTGCAGCTGCTGTCCGGGCTCTATCCGGTAGGGCGGGCTGATCTGGTTGAGGCGCGCCAGATCGCGGTAATCCATCTCATGACGCCAGGCGATACCATAGAGCGTGTCACCGGCCTCCACGGTATATTGGCTCGCAGCCACACGTTCGCGACTCACGGAGAGGTCGCGAACCTGAGGAGCGGAGTGCTCCTGCTGAACGGCACAGCCGGTCATCGCAAGGGCGACGGCGGATACCAGTAATACCTTACGCATTGGAGCCATCCTCCTTGTCAAGCGCAGTTTTAGAGCCGGCCGCCACCTTGCCGGAAGAACTAACACGATGATAGCCAGCCAGGCCCAGCACTAGCACGGCACCAACCAGCATCGTGGCCAGTACCGGCAGCATCAACCCCGCATCCCCGGTCAGATTCGCGTAGTCTCCGGGGGTCAGGTAACGATAGTCGAGGGGAATCATCTGCCCTTGCGGGCCAAGCTGATAGCGTACCAGCTCCCGCCAGGGCCAGAGCACCGGCAACGAACCCACGATGAAACCGATCAACAGTTGCATGGTGGCAGTGCGATGATCACGCAGAAGCCACGATAGAAGGCGTGAGAAGCCAAACAGGCCGATCAGACAGCCCACTGCAAAGATCGAAAGCAGCTCCAGGTCGAAGCCGCGAATACCTTCCATCACGGTACCGTAGAGCCCCATGGTCAGGAGCAGGAAACTGCCGGAGACCCCGGGCAGCAGCAATGCACTGATGGCGATGGCGCCCCCGACGACCAGCATCAATGCCTCGCTGCCGAGCAGCGTGATGACGGGCATCAGCGAGGGCAGGCCATGGGCCAGCAGTAGCCCAGCGACGAGGGGTATCAGATGCCACAGCTTCCAGTCGGCGGGGTGACGGCTGACCACAATGGCCGAGGCGGCCACCAGCCCGAAGAAAAACCCATTCAGCAGCAACGGGTGCTCTTCCATCAGCCACACCACCAAGTGGGCAACGGAGACCAGGCTGGCGGCGATACCCAGCAGCAGCGGAATTGCAAATGTGAGGTTGAGGTGGGTGGCCAGCAAGGCAAGACCCCCACGACGCCAGGCAACGAAGGCACTGGGGCCAAACTGCTTGATGGTATGGATCAGTTCCTCGTAGATGCCGGTAACGAAGGCAATTGTGCCACCGGACACCCCGGGAACCGCATCCGCGGCCCCCATGCCGGCACCCTTGAGGAACACACTGAGTTGGCGCTTCAACGAATCACTCCTTGCAGCAGCGGCACGAAACGAACCTTTTCGAGTCGCTGGACTTCATGTCGGTTGTCGACGCGATGCACCCGGGTCAGCCATTGCTCTCCCCCGGCATCGGCCAGCGGCAGGATCATGACGCCGTCATCGGCGAGTTGGGATACCAGCACGTGCGGCAGCTCCTGGGCACAGGCGGTGAGCAGGATGACGTCGAAGGGTGCTGCCTCGGACCAGCCGTGCCCCCCGTCCGCCAGCTTCAGTCGAACATTGTATGCCTTGAGCAGACGCAGCCGCTCAGCGGCACGATGATGCAAGGCATTGATTCGTTCGACTGACCAGAGTTCCGGCACCAACCGCGCGAGAATCAACGTTTGGTAGCCGGAGCCAGTGCCGATCTCCAGCACGCGCCGGGGCGACTCATTCAGTACCAGCTCGGTCATCCGCGCCACCATCCAGGGCTGGGACAGCGTCTGGCCCAGGCCGATAGGCAGCGAGGTGTCCTCGTAGGCCCGATGCGACAGCGCCTCGTCGAGAAACAGGTGGCGTGGCTCACTGGCCATGGCCTTGAGTACCCGCTCGTCCTTGATACCCTGATCGGCCAGGCGTGCAGCCATGCGGTCACGGGTCCGCTGCGATGTCATGCCGACCCCGCGCAGCAGCTCGGGCAGTTGTTCAGGTAAATGCATCCAGCCAGCCTTGCACGTCTTCGATGGCCGCATGACGCGTCAGATCGGTCTGCAGCGGCGTGATCGACACATAGCCCGCCTCGACGGCGGCAAAGTCGGTATCCGGCCCATCATCGGCATTCCGGCCGACGGCTGCAATCCAGTACCGCAGCCGGCCGCGTGGGTCGCGTACTTCCATGGGTCGTTCGGCGGGCCCGCGATAGCCCATTCGGGTCACACGAAAGCCCTGGATTTCGTCCCAGGGGAGATCCGGCACGTTGACGTTGAGCAGGCTGCGTGGCGGCAGCGACAGCTGGTCCGCGGCACCGACCAGGCTCGCTGCCACCCTGCCGGCGGTCTCGAAGTACCGTGAGCCCACCAATGACATGGCGATGGCCGGCATACCCAGGTTGCGCCCCTCCATGGCCGCCGCCACGGTGCCTGAATAGAGCACGTCATCACCCAGGTTACCGCCATGGTTGATCCCCGAGATTACCAGGTCGGGCTTCTCGTCCCACAACGCATTGACGCCCAGGTAGACGCAGTCAGCCGGCGTGCCGTCCACGCAATGAAAGCCGTTATCCAGCGCCGTCAGCGACAGCGGCCGGTTCAGGGTCAGGGAGTTGCTGGCACCGCTGCGGTCGCGGTCGGGTGCCACCACGCGCAGGCGGGCGTGTGCGTCCAGTGCATCGTACAGGGCGCGCAGTCCCGGAGCGTGTACGCCGTCGTCATTGGATAGCAAGAGTCTGCGCATCGATAATGTCTCATCACCCTCAAGAGGGGCTTCAGGTTCAGTTCAAGCAAGCGCCAATGGCGCGCTCAGCGTCGGGTGTTCGATCAGCTCGCGCAGTACCGCCGTGGCAAAGCTGCCGCGCGGCAAGGTGAAATCCAGCCGCAGGCTGGCCGGCTCGCGAGAAAGGCGGGGCTCGCCCAGGCGCATTCGCAGGGGCCGTCGGGCCAGCTTCACACCGGCCCGTTCCAGGTCATCGCAGAGCGCAGCGTGTCGCTCGCGCAGGGCATGCTCGTACTGCGCAGCAACCCCGGCAGTAACCGACGAGCCGATGCCCCACAGCACCCCGCTAGGATGCAGATCAAGTCGTGCGGCCCGCTCGGCCAGCTCCGCATCGACGGTTTCGACAGCGAACTGACTGGCGGTACCATCCAGCATCGCCACCTCCCCTTGCAGCAATCGATCCCAATTGCGATCCCGCTGCCGCATGGCCAACAGCTCGTTGAACAGAAAGCTGCGCGCAGTGGAGAGCATCATGCCTTCCCGATCGTCCCGCTTGCGCCACCCACGGGCCAGCACCGCCCGGGCCCGGGCCAGGTTACGGCCCTCGGGGCCGAAGCGCTGCGGGCCGAAGCCATTGGGTGCACCATGTCGGCATAGCCACTCCCAGCGTGCTTCCAGACCGGGCGCCTGCACCGCCTCCCCGGTAATGACCAGCGAGAAGCGGTTGCCGCGGTGGACACCACGCTTGAGCTTTCGGGGATGGCGCACCTGTTCGAGCACCTGCACGCCGTGGGTTCCCAGGCGCTCATCCAGGTCTTCGGGGGCTTCACGGCCCGGCAGGTGTACCGACAGCCACTGCCGGGTCACGGCGATGCGATCCTTCATACCGGAGTAACCCACGGCCCGCTGTGTCACCTCACAGGCGCGAGCCAGGTGGCGCACCACCTCCAGGGTGGTAAGTCCCCGCTTCTCGATCCACAGCCAAAGATGCTCCCCCTGCCCCTCCGGAGCGAAGTCGAGGCTCTCCTCGACCACGAAGTCTTCCGGGGTGGCGCGATAGTCGCCGGCAGGGGGCGGACCGAAATCGGCATCCAGTACCCGGGGCCAGGGCTCGGCCTTTTCGGTCGGAGTAGGGGTCATCGGGAGACCCCTGCAGTGGCGGCCGCTTCCTCACGGGCCAATAGCAGCGCCACCGCCTCGGCGGCAATGCCCTCGCCACGTCCCGTGAAACCCAGTCGCTCCGTGGTGGTGGCCTTGACGTTGACCAAACCAGGATCGAGGTCGAGGTCGGCGGCAATACACGCCACCATGGTGGCGATGTGCGGCGCCAGCCTGGGCGCCTGGGCGATCACCGTGGCATCCACGTTGCCCACCCGGTAGCCGGCATCCGTCACCAGTGCCAGAACGTGGCGAAGCAAGGCACGGCTGTCGGCGCCCGCCCAGGTCGCCTCGGTATCGGGGAAGTGACGCCCGATATCACCCAGGGCGCAAGCGCCCAGCAGGGCGTCGCAGACGGCATGCAGCAGCACATCGCCGTCGGAGTGGGCCACGAAGCCATAGTCGAACGGGATGGCGACGCCACCGATCATCAAATGATCGCCTTCGCCGAAGCGGTGCACATCGAAACCATGGCCGATTCTGAACATCTAGCGCTTCTCCTTGCAAGACGCGGCAGCGCTGCCCGAACTCTCGGCGTGCTGGGCCGCGAGAATTCGCGCCGCCAGCGCCAGGTCTTCCGGGTGGGTGATCTTGATATTGTCCCGCCGACCGGCCACCAGGCGGGGCGACAGGCCCAGCGCTTCCACGGCGGAAGCCTCGTCGGTCACGGCCCGCCCCTGCCGCTGGGCAGTCGCCAAAGCCCGGCGCAGCAGGCCATAGCGAAAACCCTGGGGGGTCATGGCATGCCATAGCCCTTGACGTGACTCGGTCGCCGCCACTCGTCCCGCACCATCGTCGCGCTTCATGGTATCGGCCACCGGGGCGGCAAGCAGGCCGCCTACTGCATCATGGCGCAGCGCCTCGAGCAGCCGTGTCAGGTCGTCCACGGTGACACAGGGCCTGGCCACATCGTGCACCAGCACCAACTCCTCGTCGCCGGCCTGGCCAGCCAGCGCAGCCAGGGCGTGACCCACGGAGTCGGCCCGCTCGGCACCGCCGGCGACCCGCTGCCAATGGGCGAAGGGTACCCAGGCCGGGTCAAACAGGGCGTCGTCCGGGTCGAGGCAAAGACACAGCCGCGCCGTGGGAAAGGCCTGATGCAGGCGCGACAGGGTATGTGCCATGACCGGCTGGTCAGCCAGGGGCAAGTACTGCTTGGGTCGCTGCGCGCCCATGCGCCGCCCCTGTCCCGCGGCAGGCACCACCAGCCAGAGTGTTTCACTCATCGCCAGCGGCTCCGGCAGAGGACGACGGCTGGCGCACCAGACCGGCGTTCGCTTCCAACAGGCTGTCCTCGATCACCACGCCCGGAACCCAGTAGAAGTGCTCGTCGGTACGCACCATGCCGATATCGCTGCGCGCGCGCTCCTCGATGGCGTCCAGCCCGGTCTTGAGGTCGACCACTTCGGCGCCGAGGCGCGCATTGCGATCACGCAGCGGCTTGTTGTCGGCATCAAACGCGACGACCCGATCGCGTATCTCGCGCAACTCCTGCACCCCGCTGTCGCCAAACCACAGCCGGTATTGCAGCAGCGCCAGCATCACTAGCAGGGCGATGGCGAGCCACCTGAGCATCGGGTCCTTCCTCACAGATTCGAAACGGTCGCCATTATGCCACCTTCGTCCCGCAGGCTCACGCCCTGAACGGCAGAGCCTGCCCCGCGATCCGGCTATAGGCTGCCACATGGCGCCGCTCCTCGGTACAGAAGCGCGCCACGGCGGCACGCAGACCCGGGTCGGCCAGGTAGTGCAGCGAGCGCAACCGGTGCGGCGCAAAGCCGCGGCTCAGCTTGTGCTCGCCCTGGGTGCCGGGGTCGAAGCAAGTCAGACCTCGGGCCAGACAGTGCTCGATACCCTGGTAGTAGCAGGCCTCGAAGTGCAGCGAATCGGCCAATACTTCACTGCCCCAGTAGCGTCCGTAGAGCGTGCGACTCCCCTGCAGGCAGAGCGCTGCAGCCACCGGCTTGCCTTCCAGACGCACCTGAACCAGCACCAGCGCCTCGGGCAACGTACGATGCAGCCGCTGAAAGAAATCGAGATTAAGATACCCATGACGGCCGCGCTCCAGATAGGTGATCTCGTAGCAGCGGGAGAAGTGCGCGAGATCGTCCGCGCCGATCGCCTTGCCCTCCAGGCGGTGCAGCGTCAATCCCTGCTCGGCGACCAAGCGTCGCTCACGTCGAATCGCCTTGCGCCGCTTGGAGGTCATAGCCGCCAGAAAGCCGGCAAAATCACCGTAGCCCCGGTCCTGCCACTGGAACTGAACCCCATGACGGACCACCAGCGTCGGCCTGGCCGCAAGCCAGCCGTCCACCTCCTCCCGCTCGGCAAACAGCAGGTGCCAGCTCGACAGCGAGCCGCTCTCCCAGGCAGTGGCGAGCACGTCACGAGCCGCCAGCGGGTCGATATCCTCCGCCAGCGCCAGCCGCGGGCCCGGCGCCGGCGTGAAGGGGATCGCCGTCAGCCCCTTGGGGTAGTAGCGCCCTCCGGCGCGCTCCCAGGCGTCGGCCCATCTCCAGTCGAAGACATACTCGCCGTAGGAGTGATGCTTGAGATAGTACGGCATGACCCCGACCAACGCCTCAGTCTGCCACAGCGTCAGATGACAGGGCACCCAGCCCGTGGCCGCTCCCACCGAGCCGCTGGCCTCCAGGGCATGGAGGAATTCGTGACGCAGGAAGGGATGATCGTGGCCGACCAGTGCGTTCCACTGCCCGGCTGACACTGACTCGATGGCGGGAAGCCTTTTCAGGACGAGCTCGGACATGCGACTCCTGCTTTTTCGGTGATGACCGATAACGCCGGCTGACAAGCGACCGGCAAACCGCCTACATTGTGCCCAGACCCACCCGCTCCTTCCATCACCCTCTATACAGGGAGACGCGAATGGCCGACGACAGCCACCTGTCGGCGCACCTCGACGCGCAGCGCCAGGCCTTCGACGCCGAACGCTACCCGACCCTCGCCGTGCGCCGCGACCGCCTGAAGCGACTGGGCGAGATGACTCGGCAGCATCGTCAGGACATCATCAAGGCGATTCGCCAGGACTTCGGCTACCGCCCAGAAGCCGAAACCCGCCTGACGGACATTGCCAGAGTGCTTCAAGCGGTGCGCCATGCCCGCCGACACCTCAAGCGCTGGATGCGCCCCACTCGGGCACCCGTGCCCTTTCGACTGTGGCCGGCTCGTGCGCGGGTGCATCGACAACCCCTGGGTACGGTGGGCATCATCGCCCCCAGGCACTCGCCCTGGAGCCTTGCCCTGCTGCCCGCCGTGGATGCCCTGGCGGCCGGCAACCGGGTGATGATCAAGCCCAGTGAAAGAGCGCCGACGACCAGTGCCCTTATGGCGCGACTGGCCGAATATTACTTCTCCGCGAATGAGCTCAGCGTAATCACCGGCGATGCCGACACGGGACGGGCCTTCGCCACCTTGCCCTTCGACCACCTGCTGTTCACCGGCGATGCCCAAGCCGGACGGGAAGTCGCCCTGGCCGCGGCCGCCAACCTCACTCCGGTCACACTGGAACTGGGCGGCAAGACCCCGGCAATCATCGGCGCCGATGTCGACCTGGAGCGGGCAGCCGAGCGCATCGCCTTCGGTAAATGGTTGAATGCGGGTCAGACCCGCCTCGCCCCGGACTATGTGCTGGTGCATGAGCCGCAGCTGACTGCCTTCGTCGCCGCTCTGACCCGAGTGGTGAAACGCTTTCATCCCAAGGGAGCTGCCGGTGACGACTACAGCGCCATCGTCGGCGAGTCGCACCGCGAGCGTCTCGACGCCATGCTGGAGGAAGCACGAGACCACGGCTGCAGGGTGATCCCGCTGGGCGAGACGGTGGAGCTCAGTCGGGGCGCCAAGCTACCGCCGACACTGGTGATCGACCCTCATGGCGGGCTGACCATCATGCGTGAAGAGATCTTTGGTCCCTGGCTGCCGATCATCGGGGTCGGCGACCTGTCGCACGCCCTGGCCTTCGTTCAGGAGCGGCCTCGCCCTCTGGCGCTCTACGCCTTCACCAACGACCGCGAGCAGCGCAGGCGCATCCTCGAGGATTCCCACTCCGGCGGCGTGGTCTTCAACGATACGCTCTGGCATAACGCCGTGCCCGCCCTGCCGTTCGGCGGTGTAGGCGCAAGCGGCATGGGCGGTTACCAGGGGGAAGCCGGCTTCCTGCGCTTCAGCCATCAGCGCAGCGTCTTCCTTCAGGCGAAGCGCAGCAGCGTGGGGCTACTCAACCCACCCTATCGGAGCTGGCTGTACAGGCTGATGGGGTTGTGAGAAAAAATACGTAATAAAACTACATAACAGCCAAAAGACACGTATCATGACCGGGAAAATTGCGCGATAATTTTGTAAACTTACCGCAAACACCACTCAACGACGCGAGGTACCCCATGGCTCGCCCATCCGCAGCTCTTCATTCAACCGTCCAACAGGTTACCGAGCGCATCCGCGCACGCTCCCACCAGCGGCGCAAGCTCTACGAGGCCCACATGGCGGCCCAGCACAGCCAGGGCGTGCATCGTGGCGAGCTTTCCTGCGGCAACCTGGCGCATGGTTTCGCCGGCTGCGATGTCGCCACCGACAAGGACCGGCTCAAGCTGACCAACAGCGCCAACCTGGCTATCATTTCGTCCTATAACGACATGCTATCCGCCCACCGCCCCTTCGAGGACTACCCCGCTGCCATCAAGGAAGCGGCACGCGGGATGGGTTCCACGGCACAGTTTGCCGGCGGTGTACCGGCGATGTGCGATGGCGTTACCCAGGGCCAGCCGGGCATGGAGCTGTCGCTTTTTTCCCGCGACGTGATCGCCATGGCCACCGCCGTGGCACTCTCCCACAACATGTTCGATGCCGCACTCTACCTGGGTATCTGCGATAAGATCGTACCCGGCCTGTTCATCGGCGCGGCCCGCTTCGGTCACCTGCCGGCCATGTTCGTGCCTGGTGGCCCGATGACCAGCGGCCTGCCCAATAACGAGAAGGCACGTATCAGACAGCTCTATGCCGAGGGCAAGGTGGGCCGCGATGAACTCCTGGAGGCCGAGTCCCAGTCCTACCACAGCCCCGGAACCTGTACCTTCTATGGTACCGCCAACTCCAACCAGCTGATGATGGAGATGATGGGCCTGCACCTGCCCGGCGCCTCCTTCGTCAACCCCGGCACGCCGCTGCGTGATGCGCTGACCCGCTACGCCACCGAGCAGGCGATTCGCAATACCGAGCAGAGCGGCGACTATCGGCCGTTCTACCGCCAGATCGACGAGCGTGCCATCGTCAATGCCATTGTCGGCCTGCTCGCCTCGGGGGGCTCCACCAACCATACCCTGCACCTGGTGGCCATGGCCGGTGCGGCGGGCATCACCATCGACTGGGACGACTTCACCGAGCTCTCGGCGGTAGTGCCCAGCATGACCCGCATCTATCCCAACGGCCAGGCCGACGTGAATCACTTCCAGGCCGCCGGCGGCATGAGCCTGCTGATTCGTGAGCTGCTCGATGCCGGCCTCATCCACGGCGACATTCCCACGGTGTTCGGCACCGACCTGCACGCCTATACCCAGGAACCCTTTCTCGAGGAGGGCAAGCTGGTGTGGCGCGAAGGCCCCACGGAGAGCCATGACCGCGATGTGCTGCGCCCGGTGGCCAACCCCTTCTCACCCACCGGCGGCCTCACCGTACTCGACGGCAACCTCGGCCGCGGCGTGATCAAGATCTCCGCGGTCAAGCAGGAGCATCGCGTCATCGAGGCGCCGGTCAAGCTATTCGACGACCAGAATCAGGTGAAGGCAGCATTCGAGTCGGGGGAACTCGACCGAGACGTGGTGGTGGTGGTGCGCTTCCAGGGCCCCAAGGCCAACGGCATGCCCGAGCTGCACAAGCTCACCCCCTTTCTGGGCGTGCTTCAGGATCGCGGCTACCGGGTCGCACTGGTTACCGACGGCCGCATGTCAGGCGCGTCCGGCAAGGTACCGGCCGCCATTCACGTAACCCCCGAAGCCGTCGATCGTGGCCCGCTGGCGAAGCTGCGCGACGGCGACGTGGTACGCCTTGACGCCGATAGCGGCGAACTGCGCGTGCTCGTCGATGCCACCGAGTTCAACGGCCGCCCCTGCGCCGATATCAATCTCGAACAGAGCCATTTCGGCCTGGGTCGCGAGCTGTTCGGCGGCTTTCGCCACCTGGCCGCGAAGGCCGAAGAGGGAGCCGGGGTGTTCGGCAGCTTCGAGGCGGAGGTGCTGTCACGGCAACTCGAGACGATCGAGCAGGAGGATCAATGACACGACCGGCGCTGATCGGAGACATCGGTGGCACCAACGCGCGCTTCACACAGGGACGGCATCGCGCGTGATACGCTACTGCGTTTCCTGAAGATCCTCGGCGACGTCAGTGGCGATGCGGCCCTGGTCATGGGCGCTCGCGGCGGGGTCTATCTCTGCGGCGGCATCCTGCCGAGGCTGCTCGACTGGTTTCCCCAGAGCCGTTTCGTGGAAGCCTTCACCGCCAAGGGCGCATGAGCGACTACACCCGCGCCATCCCGGTTCACGTGGTCACCGCACCCTGGCCGGGGCTGCTGGGCGCCGCAGAGGCTCTGCGCAACGAAGAAGTAGAATGAGCTGAAAAAAGTGGAATGAGCTGAAAAAGGAGCGTTAATGATCCCGCCATGCCTGCGAGCCCTGCTCGACGAGACCGATGGCCAGCGTCAGTGCGAATGGGCCGGCCGCCCCGTGTGGCTGGCGCGCGAAAGCTGGGGCGAACTTGCCGTCTGCCTGCAGGGCGCCCAGGTGCTGCATTTTTTACCGGCGCCCGACCCCGCGCGAGCTGAGGGCTCTTTATCCGCGCCCGCAGCCGCGGAAGCTGAGGGCTCTCGTTCTTCTAACGCGCCCGGCCCCGCGCGAGCCGCAGGCGCTCTTTCTAACGCGCCGCGCTATTGCGCGTCCGACGCCACGCGCAGGTCCAGTGCGTCCGACGACACGCGCGCCGGCTCCGACGCTGCCGGCCCGGTCGAGCAAGCAGAGGTGCTGGTGCCCGGCGGCTGGCTATGGGTGACGCCGACGCCGCAACCGCTGCCCGGCGCCATTCGCGGCGGCATCCCGCTGTGCTGGCCCTGGTTTGCCGACGACAGGGGCGCGGACGAGTCGCCGGACCGGTCGGGGCCCTTCCACGGCCCGGCGCGCAAGGCCGATTGGCGGCTGGACGCCGTGGATGAACACGAAGATGGCATCGAGCTGCACCTCTCTCCCGCCGAGCCCCTGCACACCCAGCTGGCCCCCCGTGCGGTGATACAGGCCAATGCCCACCGCCTGCACGTGGAGCTGATCACCGAGCATGTCGGCGAGACCCCGGTCAAGCTGAGCGCCGCCCTGCATACCTACCTCGCCGTGACCGACAGCTTCGCCTGTCGCCTGGGGGGGCTGGCCGGGGCCCGCTATCTGGACAAGCTGGCCGGCTTCGCCGAGCGCGACCAGCAGGGCGAACTGGCCGTGCGTGGCGGCCTCGACCGCATCTACCACACCAATGCCGAGCTGACTCTCGACGACGGCAACCGCCGCCTGCGCGTCGCCCGCCAGGGCAGCGATTCCGCCGTGGTCTGGCACCCTGGCGAAGCGCGCCCCGACGATACGCCGCCCGGGGCCGCGCGCCGCTTTCTCTGCGTGGAGTCGGCCAATACCCGCCTGGACCCGGTGTGGCTGGTGCCGGGTGCCCAGCACCTGCTGGGGACCACGCTCTCTCTGGATGAGGGCGCCCGCGAGTCCGACGCATGAGCACCGCCGCCACCTTCGAGGTGCCCTTCCTGCTGGGCATGATGCGGCTGCACGAGGAACCGGCGCTGCATGCCCCGGCGCGGCTGGCCGACTGGATCGAGGCCCGCCTCGACGAGGGGCACGACTGGTTCGACCACGCCGACATCTATGGCGACCGCCAGGGCGAGGCGCTGTTCGGCGCCGCCCTGGGTGCCCGCCCCGGGCTCGCCGACCGGGTGCGCGTCGTCACCAAGGCGAGCATCGTCACGCCGGAGCGCGACGCGTCTGCCCACCGGGTCAAGCACTACGACAGCTCACCGGCCTATCTGGCGCGTGCCATCGACGGCTCGCTGGCACGCGCCAGATAGGCCGGTGAGCAGGGCGTGACCCCCGCCGGCCTGGCCCTGGCCTGGCTGCGCGCCCTGCCCGGCCGCCCTGTGCCGGTGGTCGGCAGCCTCAAGGCCGAGCGCCCGGCCTGGCATGCCCTGCTCGAGGCCGCCCGGGGCCACGACGTCGCCTGACTCGGCAGCACCGCTTGAACCACGACGCATCCAAACCATGCCGTATCAAATCCATGTCTCATCAAAAGCACGACACCACCAGACAGTGACGCCACAAACCACTATCGAGGACACCAGCATGACCCCAGTGATCGCCTTCGGCGAGGCCCTCGTCGACATGCTCTCCAGCCGCCTCGGCGACGCCACCGAGGGCCCCGAGACCTTCACACCCTATGCCGGCGGCGCCCCGGCCAACGTAGCCGTGGCCTGCGCCCGACTGGGGGTTCCGAGCCGTTTTCTCGGCATGCTGGGTGATGACTACTTTGGCGACTTCATCGCCGCGGAGCTTGCGGCCCACGGTGTCGACCTCTCGGGCACGGCACGTACCCGCGAGGCGCGCACGGCACTGGCCTTCGTCTCCCGCGACGCGGCGGGCGAGCGCACCTTCGACTTCTACCGGCCGCCGGCCGCCGATCTGCTGTATCGGCTCGAACACCTGCCGGCAGGGATCTTCGCCCACCCCGCCATCGTACACTTCTGTACCAATAGCCTGACCGAACCGGGAATCGCCGAGACCACCCTGGCCATGGCCGACATGGCCAATCGTGCCGGCTGCCTGGTCAGCGTGGACGCCAACCTCCGGCACAACCTCTGGGAGAGCGGTGTCGCCGACATCACCCTGACCACCCGCCTGCTCGACCAGGCCGGGCTGGTCAAGCTCTCAACCGATGAACTCGACTATCTGCGTGGCGACCACCCGGTGGAAGCCTGGCTGGCCGAGCGGCTCGCCGCCGGCGTGAAGCTGATCGTGATCACCGATGGAGCGGGGCCGGTACGCACATTGGGGGTCGGCAGGGATTTCCGGATCGACCCGCCCAGGGTGCAGCCCGTGGATACCACCGCCGGGGGCGACGCCTTCATCGGCGGCCTGCTGGCGGAACTGGCCGAGCGGGGTATCGAAGGCGACTGGCACCAGGACGACGCCTTTCTCAGGCGCACCGTCGAGTTCGCCTGTCGCTGCGGCGCCCACGCCGTGACACGCCCCGGTGCCTATGCCGCGCTGCCTGACCGAGGAGATCTGGCACATCTGCGGCAGTAAATTCGTCGCTGAAGAAAGCCGCACCGACTCATGTCGCCGCTGACCGTTCAGCCAAGCGGCAGCCGCTCCGGCAGGCGCCAACGCAGGGTGCGCGATACCATCTTCTCGCCTGGGCGATAGTCGCCCCTGGCGGCGGCCAGGGCGGCGGTCAGTGTGGCGGCAGCGATGCGGTCGTGGTCCTGCACCGCCGAGTTGACCGGCAGCGGCAGGAAGTCGAGTAGCCGGTTGTCGCCGAAGGTCGCCATGCGCAGCGACGGCGGCAACCCGCCCTCTTCCAGCAGCACATCGAAGACGCCGTCCAGCAGCGTATAGGAGGCGGTGACCAGGGCGTCGGGGAGGCCACGCTCGGCGAGCAGCTCGCGCATCAGCCGGGCTCCCTCGTCGCGCTCGTAGCGCTCGGCGCAACAGGCAAACACGGCAGCGTCGCTGCCCGATAGCGCCTGCTGGAAACCGGCGCGGCGCTCGTGCGTAATCGACAGTCCCGGTACCGCGTCCAACCAGGCCACGCTGGCCACGTCACCGCCCAGCACCGAGCGCGTCAGCCGCTCGGCGGCGTCCCGGTCATTGCTCACCACGCAGGCGAAGCGCTGGGGATCGAAGCCGCGGTCCACGGCGATCACCGGCAGGCCTTCATCCATCAGCTCGGCGTAGAAGGGGTCGTTCATGGGCAGGCAACTGGCGGTGATCAGCACCTCGCAGCGCTGGGCACGCAATGCCAGTGCCAGGTCGCGTTCGCTCTCCGGCTGGTCTTCGGAGCCTGCAATCAGCAACTGGTAGCCCTGCTCTCGCGCGCCGCGCTCCAGTCGCTTGGCGAGTCGCGCGTAGCTGACATTCTCCAGGTCGGGAATGATCAAGCCAAGCGTGCGACTCGAGCCACGGCGTAGTGCCGCCGCCTGGGCATCGACCTGATAGCGATGCTCCCGCACCACGACCATGACCCGGTCGACGGTGTCCTGGCTGATGCGCCGCTCCGCGGCCTTGCCGTTGATCACGTAGCTGGCCGTGGTGCGCGAAACACCGGCCAGCCGGGCGATTTCGACGAGAGTCATGAACATCCTCACTGTGAGTGCCGAAGGAACCCTACCCCTGCCAAAGTCGTAGAAATAGAACCTTGCCAAACAGTATGAATCGTTCCAGCATGAAAATCACCAGGTGACACGATTCAGCCGAGCCTGAAACCACCCATTCGGTGGCAGTCGCGTCGCCGCGAAATCTAACGGGAGGCCATCCATGTTGACCCTCCATCAGGACGATGTACTGCTCGCCTGCCATGCCGAAAACTGGCGTGGCGCACTGGAGCAGGCCGCCGAGGCGCTGCATCGAGCGGGGCTCACCTCGCCCGGCTACCGTGAGGGATTGTTCGCCCGCGAGGCCCAGTCCTCTACCTATCTGGACAATGCCATCGCCATCCCCCACGGTACGCCACAAAGCCGCGAACACGTGCAGGCCACCGGCGTCCGGGTACTGCAATTCCCGGCCGGGGTCGACTGGCACGACGGCCAGCGCGTCCACGTGCTGGTGGCAATCGCCGCAAGCAGCGACGAGCACCTGGACATCCTGCGCCAGCTCACCCATGTCCTCGACGATGACAGCGTAGCCGAGCGACTCGCCGCGGCAGGCTCGGGTAACGAGATCGCCGCCCTGCTGTCGAAGGCGGTCGTGGATGCGCGCCTCGACAGCGACACCCTGTGCCTCGGCTTTCCCGCCCGCGATGCCCGTGAGCTGGCCCTGGCCGGTGCCGCCCGCCTGCGCCAGCTCGGCTGCGTGGGCGACGGCTTCATCGCCGCCATCGCCGAGCACGTTCCACTGCACCTGGGACAGGGTCTATGGCTGGCTTCGAGCGGAAGCAGCGTCGAGGTTCCCGCACTGGCCCTGGCCACACCCGAGCATCCACTGAAGGAGGCCGGCGAGACGGTCAACGGCCTGTTCTGCCTGGCCGCTCATGGCGAGGCCCACCGCAGCCTGCTGGAGTGCATCCTGAGGCTGCTCGAGCGCGGTAGTGCGGGCGAGCTGCAGGGCGCCGATGCGGCCACCATACTGGCCCGGCTGGCCGGGGAGTCCGCCACCGCCCACACTCGGCTCGCGCGGGTACTCAATGCCCATGGGCTGCACGCCCGCCCCGCCAAGCAGTTGATCCAGGTCGCCCGCTCCCAGGCTGTTCCCATCCGCGTGCGACTGGCCGAGGGCGGCTTCGATGCGGTATCTGCAAGCAGCCTGACCAAGGTGATCAACCTCGGTGCCCGCCGCGGCCAGCAGCTGGCCTTTTCCGCCGAGGGAGACGGGGCCGTGGCGGCACTCGACGCCGTGTGCCAGGCCGTGGCGGACGGCCTCGGTGAACAGGTTCTGCCGTTCGACGAGAGTCGCGAGCGCATCACGCCGCAGGCCGATGCCGCGCCCGCCGAACCGCTGCCCGACGACACGCCTCATCCTGGCGTGGCGGCCTCTCCGGGGCTGGCCATCGCCCCGGTCTTCGTGCTGCAGACGCCTCGCTTCGACTATCCCGAGCGCGCCGCTGACCCGGGGGCACAGACACAGCGACTGGAACGGGCGATCCGCCAGGGCGCCGTCCAGCTTGAGACGCTGGTGCAGCAGGCGCGCGGGTGCTTACCCTCGATGACGGTACCGAGCTGATTTTCGACGGCGAGCGTGCCAGCGACGTGCAACTCGGGATCATGATCGAAGTCCCCTCGGCCGCCCTGCTCGCGCCGGCACTGGCCGCCGAGGTCGACTTCTTCTCGGTGGGCACCAACAACCTGACCCAGTACACCCTGGCCATCGACCGCGACCACCCGGAACTCTCCGCCCAGGCCGACGGCCTGCATCCGGCGGTATTGCGCCTGATCGAGATGACCGTCACCGCAGCCCACGCTCACGGCAAGTGGGTCGGGGTGTGCGGCGAACTGGCCAGCGACCCCATGGCGGTACCGGTACTGGTGGGCCTGGGCGTCGACGAGCTCTCGGTGAGTGCTCGCCAAGTGCCACTGGTCAAGGCGCGGCTACGTGAATTCGACCTCGAAGAGGCCCGCGCCCAGGCCGGCCTCGCCCTGGCCCAGGCCCAGGCCCAGGCCAATAGTGCGGCTGTCCGCGATGCCCTGGAGGTTCGCTGATGGCTCGCATCCTCACGCTGACGCTGAACCCGGCCCTGGATCTGTCCATCGGCATGGATCGGCTGGTACCCGGCGAGGTCAATCGCACTCGCGAGACGCACCTGACGGCAGCCGGGAAGGGGGTCAACGTCGCCAGGGTCCTCGTTGGCCTCGGCCACGACGTGACGGTTTCCGGCTTCCTGGGCCGCGACAACGATGGCCCCTTCCTGCGCGCCTTCGAGGCGATGGGAGTGATTGACGCCTTCCTACGCGTGCCCGGCGAAACACGCATCAACGCCAAGCTCGCCGAGGCCGATGGTCGGGTCACCGACATCAACGGTCCGGGCGCCACCATCGACGCCGACGCCTGGCAGCATCTGCTTGCGTGGCTCGACGAACTCATCACCGATCCGTCGCGCCGCCCTGCCGCGGCTGTGATTGCCGGCAGCCTGCCACCCGGGGTCGCGCCCGCCGACCTCGCCGAGCTGATCATCCGGCTCCGCCGGGCCGGCCTGCCAGTATGGGCCGACACCAGCGGCGAGGCATTGATCGATGCCATCGCCGCCCGTCCCACGGCGGTGAAACCCAACGAACAGGAGCTGGCCGCCTGGGCCGGGGGCGCCCTGGACACCGCCGAGTCACGGTTGCGCGGGGCGCTACGGCTCTATGCCAGCGGGATCGAGGAAGCGGTGGTGTCCTCCGGTGCCGCCGGCGTGCTGTGGATCAGCCAGCGGGGCGCCTGGCAGGCCACCCCGCCCCACCTGACCGTCGCCAGCACCGTGGGTGCCGGCGACACCCTGCTCGCCGCCCTGCTGCACTGGGTGATTTCCGGTCACTCGCCGGAGCAGACACTGCGCCTGGCCACGGCACTCTCCGCCGAATCCGTTCGCCATGTCGGCGTGGGCGATCCGCACGCCGGCGACCTACCGCAGCTTCAACAACAAACCCGCGTGCGTCGCCTCAACGACGTAGACGCTGGGGGAGCCCTCGCATGAACGTCATTATCATCACCGCCTGCCCCAGCGGCATGGCCATCTCATTCCTTGCTGCCCGCCGCCTCGAACAGGCCGCCCAACGCCTCGGTTGGCAAGCGAACGTCGAGATGCACAGTGAACTCGAGGCCCTCGAGCCCGTGTCGGCACAGGCCATCACCGAGGCCGACCTGATCGTGGTTGCCGCCGACCCTGTCCCCGCACCGCAGCGCTTCGGCGGCAAGCGCCTGTTTCAAGCACCTATCAATGAGGCGCTGCCAGACCCGCAAGCCTTTCTCGAACGCGCCAACCGTGAGGCAGGCGAGTACGTGCCCCCCAACGAAGCCGCGGCAACGAACCCGGCGCCGGCGGCCGGCGGATCGTCGCCGTAACCGCCTGCCCCACCGGCGTGGCGCATACATTCATGGCCGCAGAAGCCTTGAGCGAGGCCGGCAAGTCCCTGGGCCACGCGATCCGCGTCGAGACCCAAGGGTCCGTCGGCGCCCAGAGCAAGCTCACCGACGAGGAGATCGCCGAGGCCGACCTGTTGATCCTGGCCTGCGACATCGAGGTGGACCCCACCCGCTTCGCCGGCAAGCGCATCTATCGCACCTCCACCGGCAACGCCCTGAAGAAGTCGCGGCCAACCATCGAGATGGCACTGACGGATGCCGCGGTGGAGGAAGCCGGTAGCACTCGTGCCGGCGGATCCGATACCAAGAAAAGCCTCACGGAGGTAGCTGTCTACAAGCACTTGCTGACCGGCGTCTCCTTCATGCTGCCCATGGTGGTGGCCGGCGGCCTACTGATCGCGCTCTCCTTCGTATTCGGCATCGAGGCCTTTCAGGAGGAGGGAACGCTGGCTGCGGCGCTGATGCAGATCGGCGGCGGTACCGCCTTTGCCCTGATGATCCCGGTACTGGCCGGCTATATCGCCTACTCCATCGCCGACCGCTCCGGCATCGCCCCGGGCATGATCGGCGGCATGCTGGCGGCCAATATCGAGGCCGGCTTCATCGGCGGGATCCTGGCCGGCTTCCTGGCCGGCTATGTGGCGTTGCCGGTGGCACGACACGTCAAGCTGCCGTCCAGCGTCGAATCGCTCAAGCCGATCCTGATCATCCCCCTGGTGGCGAGCCTGGTCACTGGTCTGACCATGATCTACGTCATCGGCGAGCCGGTGGCGGTGATTCTCGCCTGTATCGCCGGCGGCGCGCTCACCGGCGCCCTCTCCATGCTGGTCGGTGCACAGCTGATGGCACCCCATGGCGGCATTTTCGTACTGATGATCCCCAACGCCATCACCCCGGTGCTGCTCTATATCGCGGCCATCGTCGTCGGCTCACTGGTCACCGGACTGGGCTATGCCGCAATCAAGCACGGCGCCGCCCCGGTGGCCGTCGCCGCCAATGCCTGACAGGCCCCGCTGCCTTGAGGAAAAAAGCCCGGCTGAAAAGCCGGGCGAGAATCAGGCAGCAAGCGCTGCATAGGCGCCAGCATGATGGATCAGTAGCCAAAGCGCGGTGGGAAGTTGGAGAGTGGTGTAGTGCCCGGTCTGGTCCTGCACCTCGCCTAACTGCATGGGCTGCTTGGTAGCCCGGCGCTTGGGCGATAGCACGATCAGCTCGTCGGCCAAGCCAAGCCGCTGGGATAGATCGGCGAAGTAGGTCTTGATGCTCTGCATGGGCTAGTGTGTGGTAGGAGAAGGGGCAGCAACACTCACCTCCGCATCCTTGTGCAGCCCCTCCGCCACTTCCAGGTCATAGAGCCGTGTAGTGGGGCCGTCGGGGCGGCAGCGCTCCTTGATCAGAGAATGCCACTGGTTGCTGGCCGCGCGCTGGCGGGCATATTTGACTGTGATGTCACGAATAAACAAGCACGGGTAAAAAGGTTCTACGCAGACTGGCGTGAAGGGGCCGCAGGCCTCCCGGCGGGGTTGCCAGTGCCAGCGACCATCGCCAACGCCGTGGCCTCCGCCAAGGCGCCTCTCGGCGCCAGTCGCGATGCAGAGTCGGGGCGCCGAACCGAGCGCTCCAACAAGGAGCGCCTGCGTCGCTATCGCCGAGGCGTCCTTCCACAATGCAGTCTGTGCAGAGCAGGTTCACGCCAAAGTGTGAAGAACCAAAAAAAAGCAGCGCCAAGCATGCGCACCCTTGCACGTGACGGAGTAAAGATACCGCCCTGAACTAGCTTACGGTAGTGCTCAAGATCCAATGTGGCCTTCTTTTGCCGCCTCCGATAGCCCTCCAGCACTTCCTCTCGGTTGGAGCCAGCTAGTGGTTGACCATCTTCATCGAACCAGGGCCCTTTCTCCATAATAGCAGCGCAGATACTCCCACAGCATACCCTGTGTTTCAGCGGTACGCCCTATAGGCATGTTCAGCTGCAGTGCGATTATCTCTTTAGGGTTTTCATAGCGCTGTAGCAACAGCTGTAACGGAGTTTCCGTCATGGTGCCGGTGTACTGGGTTACCGTACGGCTCTCTTGCATCCAGGCCACCGCCTCGTCCCAAGGTACGTGGTAGAGCTTGTCCTTGTCCTGAAAATAGACCTCTCGGGTACGGCGGTTAAAGCGAACAGGGGAAGAGGATGGCCAAAAAACTTCCAGCAAGAAAACCGTTAACGTAATACCAAGGGCACCACCAATAACTGATAAGTAATTGATCAACTCGCCTTCCAGGCGCAATGCTGGCGCCATCAATATGGCACTGTAAATCGTAAGAAGCCCCCATATACCAGTAAAGATTCCCTTGCCTTCTTCGGCGCCACTGGAAAGATCCAAATAGTGCTCGGCCTGGTCCTGCACCTCGCCTAACTGCATGGGCTGCTTGGCGGCCCGGCGCTTGGGCGATAGCACGATCAGCTCGTCGGCCAAGCCGAGCCGCTGGGATAGATCGGCGAAGTAGGTCTGGATGCTCTGCATGGTCTACCTGATCTCGATTTCGATGGGCGACAGGGTCAGGTCCGGAAACGGGCGATAGTGAAGTGTGCCAGAGATCGAACGCAGGTTCTCCCCTTCGTGACTGGTGTGGAAGACCCGACGATATACAGGGCGATCATGTCGGTGGCGGCCACCGATATCCAATTCAAAATCCTTTTCGGTCCAGACGTTCTGCTGCCGTACATTGCCCCATAACCCTGCCCGCCACACTTCGGTCGCATCCAGGGTAAACATGCCAGGGAATCGCTCGGCAGCAGGAAATTCCACGTAGAGCCAAACAGCGGTATAGCGTGTATTGAGGCGGTGGTTCCATGTGTCCTTGCGTTCCAACCTCATCCGCGGTTGATAGAGCAGGCAGTATAGCTCATCCAGCTCCTGCTCCAGGTCGCCGGCCCAGGCGGCAGGCCGGGTACCGAAGCGGGTATTACGCAGCCACTGCTCCAGCGGATTCTCACGGGTGTAGTAGAGGCTCACCGCTCCGGCAACAATCAAGAGTGTAAGCCCCAGCATTAGACCCGGCTTGCCCGCTCGCGAAGCCGTACCTGCGGCTTGAACAAGCTGCCCGGTCCTCAGCGCCGCCTGAGCACGGCGATATTGAATAAAAGCCTGGGCAGCCAACGCCGTCTGACCGGCGCTGGCGGCACTCATCCCGCTCAATATAGCAGTGGAGTCAACCCTGGATATTCATGAGGGAGTGCTGAAAACGAAGATAGCGAATGGTAAACTCAATAGAATCAGTCAGTTCCGGCAAGAACACGATTCCAAGAGGCCATTCGCTATGGGTGAAATCGTAGC